>NZ_NEUF01000160.1:171769-253770 GCF_002910915.1 Streptomyces sp. SM10
CCGCCGTCGTGTCAGTCCTGGACCGTGATGGCCAGGGCCGGGCAGACCGCCGCGGCCTGCTGGACGTCGTCGGCCCGCTCCGACGGCGGCGCGGGGTCGAGCAGTACCGCGATGCCGTCGTCGTCCTGGTCGAACACGTCGGCGGCGGCGACCACGCACTGCCCTGACGCCACGCACCTGTCCTGGTCGAGGGTCACCTTCATGAGCACTCCTTCGTCGTCGGTGTCGCTTGGTGTGGATACGGGATGAGGGGGTCACCAGGCCACGGGCAGTTCGTGGACGCCGTAGACGGCTCCGTCGTGCTTGAACGACAGCTGCTCCAGGCCGGTGTCCAGACGCAGGGTGGGGATGCGCCGGTAGAGAGTGCTGTAGACGACCTGCAGCTCCATGCGGGCCAGCGGCTGGCCGAGGCACTGGTGCACGCCGAACCCGAAGGCGACGTGGCGCCGGGCGTCGCGCCGGAGGTCGAGCCGGTCGGGGTCGGAGAAGACCTCGGGGTCACGGTTGCCGATGTCGTTGGGCACGATGATCCCCTCCCCCGCCCGGATGACCTCGCCTGCGATCTCGATGTCCTCCCGAGCCACACGCCGCCGGCCGCCATGGGTGATGTTGAGGTAGCGCAGCAGCTCCTCGACGGCGCCGGCGACCGTCTTCGGGTCGTCCGTGTCGCGGAGCAGGGCGAGCTGATCCGGGTGTTCGAGGAGGGCGAGGGTGCCCAGGGCGATCATGTTGGCGGTGGTCTCGTGTCCGGCGAGCAGCAGGAGTACGCCCATCTCCGCGGCCTCGAGGCGGGTCAGCTCCCCCGCCTCGACGCGCGTGCCGAGTCCCGACAGGAGGTCGTCGGCGGGGCGGGCGATCTTGTCGCCCATCAGCTCGTCCAGGTACCCGGTCAGTCTGCCGTGGGCAGCGGCCCGCTCCTCGGGCGCCGCGCTGCGGCTGATGAGGGCCCTGCTGTTCTCCTGGAAGAAGTCGTGGTCGGCGTACGGCACGCCGAGCAGTGCGCAGATCACGAGGGAGGGGACCGGGAGGGCGAACGCCTGGACGAGGTCGGTCCGGGCGGGGCCGGACAGCATCTCGTCGATGAGTCCGTCCACGATCTTCTGGACGGCGGGCCGCAGGGCCTCGACCCGCCTGATCGTGAACGGAGCCGTCACCATCCGCCGCTGACGGGCGTGTTCGGGGTCGTCCATCAGGATGAAGCTGAAGCCCGACCCCCTCAGCGGCGCGGGGCTGGGATAGCCGGGCCGGGTGACGTCGGCGCTGATCCTCGGGTCGGCGAGGAGGGTGCGCTGGTCGGTGTAGCGGGTCACCAGCCAGGGCGTGGTCCCGTCCCACAGGCGGACCTTCCTGAGCGGCCCCTGTTCCTGCTCGGCCTTCAGGGCGGGTGGCGGGTCGAACGGGCACCCCGTCGTCCGGGGCATCGGGAACTCCGCGGCCCCGGGCTCGTGGGCCTCGGGCGGACGTACCGAGCTGGTCATCGCTTCCTCACTTCGTCGTGCGGTGGCTGACGTTGCGTCGACCGCGCTCACGGCGCGGACGGCTCGGGGGACAGGACAGGGCGGCCGATCTCGGGACGGCGCAGCCGTGCCTGTCTGGGCATGTTCCAGCCGAGGACGCCGGCGACCCGGCCGTCGCGCTGGTAGCGGACCACGAAGCGCCCGGTCGCGGGGTCCCCCTCCACGACGGTGGCCTCGGCATCCGGACCGAGCCGGCCGTGGGCCTGGATCCGGGCGTCGAACTGGTCGGTCCAGAAATAGGGCACCGGGACGTACGGCCGGTCGGCGCCCAGGATGTTGTCCGCGACGGCGAGGGCCTGCTCGGTGGCGTTCGTACGGTTCTCCAGGCGGATCGGGGCACCGAAGAGTTCGTGGTGCCAGGCCGCCACGTCGCCGACGGCGTAGATTCCCTCCGCCGCCCGGCAACGGGAGTCGCAGAGGAGGCCGTCGTCGATGCTCAGCCCGCTGCCCGCCAGCCATCCGGTGGCGGGATCCGCGCCGATGGCGACCACGACCACCTCGGCCGGGAGCACCTCCCCGGTGTCCAGGCGCACTCCGCTCACCCGGCCCCGGGCAGCCGTCAGTCCGCCGACCGCCTCGCCGAGGCGCAGCCGCACGCCGTGCCCGGTGTGCAGGGCGGCGAGCCGGCCGGACACCAGGGGTCCGAACTGGGCCAGCATGGGCGCCGGCCGAGGACCGGCGAGGGTGACGTCCAGGCCCATGGAGCGTGCGGTGGCGGCGATCTCGGAGCCGAGCACCCCCTCCCCGACCACGACGAGCCGCCGCGAGGCAAGGAGGTCCGACCGCAGTGCGAGCGCGTCGTCGAGTGTCCTCAGCACATGCACGCCCTCGGCGCCCCGGGCGCCCGGCAGGGATCTCGGCCGGAGCCCGGTGGCCACGACGACGGTGTCGGGCTTCAGTTCGCGGCCCGACGCGGTGCGGACCGTGCGCGTCCCTGGATCGAGGCCGGCCGCCGGATCGCCGAGCAGGAGTTCCGCGTCCAGGGCCGCCAGGACCTCGGCGGTGCGCAGCCGGGTCGTGTCGGGGGATCTGGTGCCGGCCAGCACCTGTTTGGACAGGGGAGGGCGGTCGTAGGGCGGGTGGAGCTCGCCTCCGAGCAGCGTCAGCCGGCCGCGGTAGCCCTTGCGGCGCAGTGCCTCCGCGGTGGCCAGCCCGGCGGCGGACGCGCCGACCACGAGAACGTGGGAGGGGGTCATGGGGCCTCTGTTCTCGGCACCGGCAGCCCGCAGGGACCCGCTGGTGCGCGGATGGGGGGGAGGAGTGAGGGGAGGGGGAGACGCAGGGCCGTCAGCGGCAGCGCGTGACCGGGGCCGTCCAGAGTCCGACGACGGCGTCGATGAGGCCGGTGGCGGCCTCGTGCCAGTTCGTGCGGGGCGTGGCGGTGTTCGCGGCGAGCGCGCGTTCACGTTCCGCGCAGGTGTGGAGGATCAGGTTGCGGGACATCGCCGCACGCTCGACGTGGACGTCGGCCGGCAGGTCGGGCAGGCACCTGTTGAGCCCTTCGAGGGTGCGCAGCGTCGGCGGGCAGGCGAGCGACTCCTCGGCCATGATGTCCTGCAGTGCGGGGTCGGTCATGACCTGGGCGCAGAACCGCGCGAACCAGGTGGGACTGCCCAGGGCGGCCAGGTGCTCGGTGGTGGGGCGCACCAGGCAGGCAACCCACTCCCCTATGTCCGTGGGATCCTCGATTCCGGCCAGCAGGCGCGCACGGGCCTCCTCGATCTGCCGGCTGTGCTTCCGGGTGATCGCACGCACGAGGTCGGCCTTGGTCCCGAAGTGGTAGCCGACGGCGGCGTTGTTGCCCTGCTGCGCGGCTTCGCTGACCCCGCGGTTGGACACCCCGTAGACGCCGCGCTCGGCGAAGAGCCGCTCCGCCGCGTGCAGGATGAGCTCCCTGGTCCCCTCGGCCTGCTCGGCCTGCGCCGTCCGTTCCATGCGCCGTCTCCTCGGTCGAGGCGTTCGGGGCATCCAGGCAATCCGGCCCGGCCACGTCGGTCAAGCAGCTGACTTAAAGATGGCCGAGATGGTCACACACCTGCCGCGGGAGGGTCTCCGGACCTCCGCTTCGCCCGTCCCACCTGCCACGACCGGTCCGCGGGTGCCGGTCGCCCGGGTGACGTCCGCCGCCGCGCACCACGCCCCGCGCCCGGCACGGCCCGGTGAGTGGAGCCCCTCATGCCCGTGGGGAATTGGCGCAAATCCGAAGGGCGCGCCAGGACCGCGTGGCGTCCTGACCGCTTTCGCTCAGGCCTCCTGCGGCAACGTCCTGAACGCGTTCGCGCAGGCGCCTCCTCGCGGTGGCCCGACGGCTTTCGCGCACACCCCGTACCTGTCAGGACCTCACTCCATCAGTCCGGCGGCGACGGTCGCCCCCAGCTCCCAGCACGCCTCGGTGTCGGCCCTGCCCGGCTCGCCGGTGAGGGTCACGGCGTCGGCCGTACGGCGCCATCCGAGACCCGTGGTGATCGCCTCGATGCCCCGGACGGCGCCGGTGACGTCGTTGCCGCCGTGGACGTAGTAGCCGAAGGGCCGGCCCTTCGTCGCGTCCAGACACGGGTAGTAGACCTGGTCGAAGAAGTGCTTCAGGGCGCCCGACATGTATCCGAGGTTCGCCGGGGTACCGAGCAGGTAGCCGTCGGCGGCGAGCACGTCGGACGCCGTGGCGGCGAGCGCGGCCCGCCGCACGAGGCGTACGCCTTCGATGTCGTCCGTCGTCGCGCCGGAGACCACCGCCTCGAACAGCGCCTGGCAGTTGGGCGAGGGCGTGTGATGCACGATCAGCAGAGTGGCCACACCTCCAGACCCTGCCGCTCCGGCCCGCCGGACGCAAACCCCGGGGCGCGTGTCGCCACGCGCCCCGGGGGACATGCGTCTCAGCCGGCCGCGCGGAAGCCGCGCAGGCGGAGGCTGTTGCCGACGACGAAGACCGACGAGAAGGCCATGGCCGCTCCGGCGATCATGGGGTTGAGCAGGCCGGCCGCGGCGAGCGGGAGGGCCGCCACGTTGTACGCGAAGGCCCAGAACAGATTCGTGCGGATCGTGCACAGCGTCCTGCGCGAGAGCCGGATCGCGTCGGCCGCCACCCGCAGGTCCCCGCGTACGAGGGTCAGGTCGCCGGCCTCGATGGCGGCGTCCGTGCCCGTCCCCATGGACAGGCCCAGGTCCGCCTGGGCGAGCGCGGCCGCGTCGTTGACCCCGTCGCCGACCATGGCGACGCTGCGCCCCTCGGCCTGGAGCTTCCTGACGACGTCGGCCTTGTCCTGCGGCATGACCTCGGCGATGACCTCGCCTATGCCGACCTCGGCCGCGACGGATTCGGCGACCGCCCTGTTGTCGCCGGTCAGCAGGACGGGCGTCAGTCCCAGCGCGCGCAGCCGCCGCACCGCCTCGGCGCTGGTCTCCTTGACCGCGTCCGCGACCTCGATGACCGCACGCGCCTCGCCGTCCCAGGCCACGGCGATCACGGTCCTCCCGGCCTTCTCGGCCAGGTCCTTGGCGTTCCTGAGCTCTTCGGGAAGCACGACGGTCCATTCGGTCAGCAGCTGCTCGCGGCCCACCAGGACGGCGTGGCCCTCCACCACACCCTGGACACCGAGGCCGGGGATCCCCGCGAAGTCGTCGGGCACGGGCAGTTCGCCCACCCGTCCGGCCGCGCCCTCGGCGACCGCACGGGCGATCGGGTGCTCGGAGGAGTGCTCCAACGCACCGGCGAGGCGGAGCACTTCGGACTCGTCCGTGGACCCGGTGGTGTGGACCTTCAGCAGCGTCATGCGGCCCGTGGTGACGGTGCCCGTCTTGTCGAGGAGGATCGTGTCGGCCCTGCGGGTGGTCTCCAGGACCTCCGGCCCCTTGATCAGGATGCCCAGCTGCGCCCCGCGTCCGGTACCGACGAGCAGGGCGGTGGGCGTGGCCAGCCCGAGGGCGCACGGGCAGGCGATGATCAGCACGGCGACGGCGGCGGTGAAGGCCGTGGTGAGTCCGGCTCCCGAACCGAGCCAGAAGCCGAGCGTGGCGAGGGCCAGCCCGATGACGACCGGCACGAACACGGCGGAGATCCGGTCGGCCAGGCGCTGGGCGGCGGCCTTGCCGCTCTGGGCCTCCTCGACGAGGGCGGCCATCCGGGCCAGCTGGGTGTCGGATCCGACCCTGGTCGCCTCGACGACCAGGCGGCCGCCGGCGTTCAGCGTGGCACCGGTGACGGGGTCGCCCACGGAGACCTCGACCGGCACCGACTCACCGGTGAGCATCGAGGCGTCCACGGCCGAGGAACCCTCGACGACCGTCCCGTCCGTGGCGATCTTCTCGCCCGGGCGGACGAGGAATCGGTCTCCGGCCCGCAGGGCAGAGGTGGGCACGGTGGTCTCGCGGCCCTCGCGCACCACGGTGACCTCCTTGGCGCCCATCTCCATGAGCGCCTTGAGCGCGGCTCCCGCCTTGCGCTTCGAGCGGGCCTCGAAGTAGCGGCCGGCCAGGATGAAGGCCGTGACCCCGGCCGCGGCCTCCAGGTAGATGTTCCCCGCACCGTCGCTGCGGCCGATCGTGAACTCGAACGGATGTGTCATGCCGGGCTCTCCGGCGGTCCCGAGGAACAGCGCCCAGAGGGACCACAGGAACGCGGCCGACGTACCGACGGAGATCAGGGTGTCCATCGTGGCCGTACCGTGCCTGGCATTGGTCCAGGCGGCGCGGTGGAAGGGCCAGGCCGCGTAGGTGACGACGGGGGCGGCGAGCGTCAGGGAGAGCCACTGCCAGTAGTCGAACTGGAGGGCCGGGACCATCGCCATCGCGATGACCGGAGCGGCGAGGAGGGACGCGGTGGCGAGCCTCCGGCGCAGCGAGAGCAGCTCGCCGCCGGGTTCGTCCTCGCCCGGGTCGGCGGACGTCGTCGCGGCGCCCTCGGCCCGGGGCGGGTCCGGCCGCCGGGCGGTGTAGCCCGTGGCCTCGACCGTGGCGATCAGGTCGTCCACCGAGACGCCCTCGGCGTAGGTGACCCCGGCCTTCTCCGTGGCGTAGTTGACGGTGGCCTCGACCCCCTCCATGCGGTTGAGCTTCTTCTCGATGCGCGCCGCGCACGAGGCGCAGGTCATGCCGCCGACGGCGAGCTCGACCCGGGCGGCGCCGGAAGTCCTGGGAGTCATGTCCTGCTCCTCGTCCGAACGGGACCGGTATACCCCTGCCGGGTATCCATTTCCTCTCCAGATATACCCCCCATCGGTATCCTTGGCAAGTCACCCCGGGACCCTTGGGCATACCCCTGTAGGGTATGGACTCGATCATTCCCCGTACGTCCTGACCGAGGCACTGATCGACGCACTCGCCTCCGCGGCGCCGAGCCGCATCGTGAACGTCACGTCGAGCGCGATCGCCGCGGCGCAGACCGTCTTCGACGACGCCGAACCGCCGGGCCCCCACTACGGCCTGGCCGTCACCGGGCGGGCCGAGCCGGCCCATCTCGCGTACTCGATGGAGCTCGCCGGGCGGCTGGAGCCCCGGGGCATCGCGGTCCTCGCCGCCGATCCCGGCGCCGCCGCCACCGACAACGCCTCGCACATGACCATCGACATCCTGCCGCCGGCCCTGCGGCCGCACTGGGAGCAGATCCAGCAGGCTGTCTCGGCACACGTCACCTCCGCCGCGACGGGTCCCCTGGCCGCGGCCACCGATCCGGCCCTGGAGGGGCGCACCGGACTGGTCGTCGGACCCGCCGGGACCGTGGACGAGACGCTCCTGGCGTTCGTCACCCCCGAGCTCACCGCGGCCGTACGCACCTGGACGGCCAGGCTCATGGCGACGGCCGGCAGTGCGTCCTGACGGGCGGTCGGAGGGGCGGACATGACGCCTCTCGCGTGGGAAGCCGGCGCGCCTACCGGCTGCCGGTACCGACTCGCCGTGTTGTCGGCTCGCGACTTCCGGCCCGGTCGGCGGATGAACTCGCGGTGGTCCTCAGCCTTGAGCCGAGTGTGCTCCGCCGACATGAAGTGAGCCCGATCGGGCACGTCCTGGCACCAGCACCGCGCCCTGGCCGGTCCGCTCGCTCTCCCGGACCGGCTTCCCCGCCCCGGCGCGCGACTACCGCACCAGGCAGGGCCGCTTGGCGTCGAACGTCCAGCCGGGGATGAGGTACTGCATGGCGTCGGCGTCGTCGCGCGCCCCCAGCGCCTCCTTCCTGTACAGCTCGTGGGCCGCGAGCAGGCGGTCCATGTCGAGCTCGACACCCAGGCCGGGGGCGTCGGGGACGGCGATCTCGCCGCCGGTGATCCGGGGCGGGTTCACCGTGAGCCGCTCCAGACCCTCCTGCCAGATCCAGTGCGTGTCCAGGGCGTTGTACGCACCCGGGGCGGCGGCTCCGCAGTGGGTGATCATGGCGAGGGAGATGTCGAAGTGGTTGTTGGAGTGGCAGCCCCAGGTCAGCCCCATCGCGTTGCAGAGCTGCGCCACGCGCACCGAGCCCTGCATGGTCCAGAAGTGCGGGTCGGCCAGCGGGATGGACACGGACTGCAGGGCCAGGGCGTGGGTGAGCTGCCGCCAGTCGGTGGCGATCATGTTGGTCGCGGTCGGAAGCCCCGTGGCGCGGCGGAATTCGGCGAGGATCTCGCGCCCCGAGTAGCCGTCCTCCGCCCCGCAGGGGTCCTCGGCGTAGGCCAGGGTGTCCACCAGCGGGGAGCACAGCTCGATCGCTTCCCGCAGCGACCAGGCACCGTTGGGGTCCAGGGTGATGCGCGCGGCGGGGAAGCGGGCCTTCAGCGCGCGTACGGCCGCGGCCTCCTCCGCGCCCTCGATGACGCCGCCCTTGAGCTTGAAGTCCTGGAATCCGTAGAGGTCGTGGACGGCCTCGGCCTGGCGGACGATCGCCTCGGGAGTGAGGGCCTCCTCGTGCCGGATGCGGTACCAGTCGACGTCGGAGGAGGGCTCGCGGACGTAGTCGAGGCCGGTGCGGTCGGGGTCGCCGACGTAGAAGAGGTAGCCCAGCACCCGTACGGAGTCGCGCTGCCGCCCGTCTCCCAGCAGCGCGGCGACCGGGACGTCGAGGTGCCGGCCGAGCAGGTCGAGCAGCGCCGACTCCACGGCCGTGACGGCGTGCACGGTGGTCCGCAGGTCGAAGGTCTGGGCGCCCCGTCCGCCCGAGTCCCGGCCGGCGAAGCGGCTCCCGATCTCCCGCAGGAGGCGCTTGTAGTCACCCACCTTCGCGCCGACGACCAGCGGCCCGGCGTCCCGCAGGGTCCGGGTGATCTTCTCGCCCCCGGGCACCTCCCCCAGTCCCGTACGGCCCTCGGAGTCCTTGAGGACGACGATGTTGCGGGTGAAGAAGGGGCCGTGGGCGCCGGAGAGGTTCAGCTCCATGCAGTCACGGCCGGCGACGGGATAGACGGCGAAGTGGGTGACGGTCGGCTGGTTCATGCGGGTCGGACTCCTTGGGTACGAGTGGGGCGGGCCGGGGATGGGAGTTCAGAGACCGAGGGTGTCGAGCGCCCGCTCCGCCGCCAGGACTCCGCCGAGTCCGAGGACGGCGAGGACGGTCGTGTAGCCGGTACGGACCTTGATCGCCTGGACGACCGAGAGGTTGAAGTACTCCTTGAAGAGCCAGAATCCCGGGTCGTTGACGTGGGAGAAGGCGATCGACCCGCACGAGACGGCGAGCACCATCATCTCGGGGTGGGTGCCGCTGCCCGCCAGGAGCGGCAGCACCACGCCGGAGGCGGTGACCACGGCGACGGTCGCCGAGCCGAGCGCGATGCGCAGGATGGCCGCGATGAGCCAGGCGAGGATGATCGGCGAGATCGACCAGTGCTCGGTGATGTCCTTGATGTAGTCGGATGTCCCGCCTTCGACGAGGACGTTCTTGAAGGCGCCGCCCGCGCCGATGACCAGCAGGATCATCGCCATCGCCCGGGCCGCGGAGGCGCAGGAGGCGCTGACGTCGGCCAGGCTGCGGCCGATCCGTGGTCCGAGGGCCCAGGCCGCCAGGATCAGGGCGAGCAGGAGGGCTATGGGCGCGGAGCCGATGAAGGCGACCCCGTGGAGGAAGGGGCTCTCGCCGGTCGTGAGCATGTCGGTCACGGCCGCACCGGCGATCAGCACCACCGGGAAGAGGGCGACGAACAGCGACCAGCCCATGCCGGGCATCTCCTCGTCGGTGAACTCGCGCTCACTGACGAGGCCCTTGGGTATGGAGGGGTTCATCGCCCTGACGAACGGCAGGCGCGGCCACACGAGCGCGACCAGCGCACCGGCGGGCACCGCGATGAACAGGCCGTAGACGAGGGTGTGTCCGACGGAGGCGTGGAAGGTCGCGGCGACGGCGGTGGGTCCGGGGTGCGGCGGCAGGAAGCTGTGCATGGTCGAGAGCGAGATCGACATCGGCAGGCCCACCCAGAGCAGGTTCACGCCGGTGGCCCTGACGAGGGTGAAGGCGATGGGCACGATGATGATGAAGGCGACCTCGTAGAACATGGTCACGCCGATGAGCATGGACGTGACCACCATGGCCAACTGCACCCCGCGCGGCCCGAAGGCGTCGAGCAGCTTGCCCGCGATCCGCTGGGCCGCTCCGGAGTCGCCCATCACCCGGCCGACCATGGCGCCGAGTCCGATGGTGAGCATGGTGTCGCCGATCTGGCCCCCGATGCCGGCGGAGAGGACGTCCGGGATCTCGACGGCGGGGATCCCCTGGACCAACGCGACGCCGACCGCCACGAGGAGGAGCGCGGCGAAGCCGTTGAGCTTCATACGGGTCATCAGGAGCAGCAGCACGAGAACGCTGATCCCGACCACGAGGAGCGGCATGTCGGTTCCCCTTCGAACTGTCGGACTGTGGGAGCACCGGCCGGGGGCGACAGGCCGGCGCGGTGGGGTGGGGTGGGGGCTCAGGCGGTGCGGTGCCGCGGGGCGCCGACCAGGTCCGGCCCGGCGTCGAGGATCTTCGCCAGGCCGGCGAGGTCGGCCGGGCCCGGGTCGGTGAGCGGGGCGCGCACGGGGCCGACGGCGAGGGGGAAGGAGTGCGCCCCGCCCGCCATGCCGTCCCGCAGCCGCTGGGCGAGGCCTTCGGTCTCCGCGCTGAACCGCTCCACAATCCTCATCCTCATATGCAGATGGCGTGCATGTATGAGAACGGAGGTTAGGCGGGTGAACGCGACGGGGTCAATGGGTGCGGCGGCCCGGACCTAGGATGTGCGGATGCCGGAGAACAGCGGAGTGCGTGGGGTGAAGTCGGCGTCCCGCACCGTCGCGCTGCTCGAACTCCTCGCGGCACGGGGGGACCGGCCGGCCCGCCTCGACGAACTCGCCGAGGAACTGGGCGTACCGCGCAGCAGCATGTACCAGCTGCTGCGGACCCTGATCGACTGCGGCTGGGTGCGCACCGACACGACGGGGTCCCTCTACGGCATCGGCATCCGCGCCCTGCACACGGGGACGAGCTATCTGGACAGCGACCCGCACGTCCGCGCGGCCCGCCCCTATCTGGACGAGGCCTCGGACGCGCTCGGCGAGACGATCCACCTGGCCCGGCTCGACGGGCCCAGCGTGGTCTATCTCGCGACACGCGAGTCCCACGAGTACCGGCGCACCCTCAGCCGGGTCGGCCGCAGGATCCCGGCCCACGCCGGAGCCCTCGGCAAGGCGCTGCTCGCCGAGCGCCCGGATGACGAACTCCCCCTGCCCGAGGGGCCTCTGACGCCCCGGACGGAGCACACGCACACCGACCGCGCCGCCCTGCTCGCGGACCTCGACGGGGTGCGCGAGCGGGGGTACTCCATCGAGCGCGAGGAGACGGTGACGGGCATCGCGGGGTTCGGGTTCGCTCTGCGGTACGACGCACCGGCCGTCGATGCCATCAGCTGCTCGGTCCCGCTGACACGGCTCGACGAGGAGCACGAGACCCGGGTCGTGGCGGTCATGCGGGAGATCAGGACGAAGATCGAGAGCGTCCTGTCCCCCGCGTCGGGCGCTCCCGACTGGCGCTGATCCGCGCACGTCCGGAACACCCGGCAGGCGTCCTCCCCGGTGTCAGCCGCAGGGCGCGTCGAGTGCGTTCAGGAGCCGGTCGACGTCGTCGTCGCACGTGTAGGGCGCGAGACCGACCCGTACGCCGCCCTCGTCGCCCAGCCCGAGCCGCCGGGACGCCTCCAGCGCGTAGAACGATCCCGCCGGTGCGTCCACACCGCGCTCGGCCAGCTGCCGGGACACATCCCCCGGGGCCCTGCCCGCCACCGTGAACAGGGTGGTCGGGGTGCGCCGTGACGCGCGCGAGTGCACCGTGACGCCGTCCAGCCTCGCCAGCCCCTCCTCGATGCGGCCGCGCAGCCGGTCCTCGTGCGAGGCGAGCGCCGTGAACGCGCGCTCCAGACCTTCGCGCCGGCTTCCGGCGCCGGGGGCGAGGCCGGCGAGGAAGTCCACGGCCGCCGTCGCACCCGCCAGCAGTTCGTAGGGGAGCGTGCCGAGCTCGAAGCGCTCGGGCACGGCGTCGGAGGAGGGCAGCAGCTTGTCCGGCCTCAGCCTCTCCAGCAGTTCGCGCCGCCCGGTCAGGACGCCGAGATGCGGTCCGAGGAACTTGTACGGCGAGCAGACCAGGGTGTCGGCGCCGAGTGCGGCCAGATCGACCGTGACGTGCGAGGCGTAGTGCACCGCGTCGACGTGGAACAGGGCGCCCGCCCCGTGCACCAGCGCAGCGAGGGCCGGAACGTCGGGGCAGGTGCCGATGAGGTTGGAGGCGGCGGTGACGGCGACGAGCCGGGTGCGGGACGACAGCACGGCCTCGACGTGTCCGGCGTCCAGCTCACCCGTCGCGGGGTCGAAGTCGGCCCGGCGGACCGTCGCCCCCACCGCCTCGGCGGCTTGGACCCAGGGCCGGATGTTCGAGTCATGGTCCAGCCGGGACACCACGACCTCGTCCCCCGGACCCCACTCCTTGGCCAGGGTGCGCGCCAGGTCGTAGACGAGCTGTGTGGCGCTGCGCCCGAACACCACCGTGTCGGCCTCCGAGCCGAGCAGATCGGCCAGGGCCCCGCGCGCGCCGGCCACGATCGCCTCGGCGTTGCGCCCTCCTTCCGTGAGCACGCCGCGGTTGGCCAGCGGGCGGGTGAGGGCCCCGGTGATCGCGTCGACGACCTGCTGGGGCGTCTGGGTGCCACCGGGTGCGTCGAAGCGGGCGGTTCCCGCCTTCAACGCAGGGAAGCAGGCGCGGATCGCCTCCACGTCGAGGGTGTGGCCGGTCTCGCTGTTCAAGGGGGACTCCGGGAGGGGAAGGGGCGGACTGGTGGAACGGCGCGGGGCGGCGGAACGGCTCGGCTGCCTACGGCACGTCAGAAGGGACAGCGCTCGATGGCGGCCAGAGCGGTGACCCACTGCATCTCGAAGAAGGTGTCCGGACTCGCCCTGCCGCCGCCGCCCGCGGCACGCCAGGAGCCGTCGAAGATCTTCGCCGACCAGCTCGGCCCGGATGCCGCGGAGGCGGAGTCTGTGCTGGTCATGAGAGTCCTTGGGGGCAGTCGGGTGCGGTTCGGCCGGTGGGGAGCTCGGGCGGCCCGGTCCTGCGATTGCACCACAGGGCTCGCGGACCCTCGCCCTCGCGGGAGGCCGCGGCGGGGGCGTCCACCGCCCCGCGCTCCTCGGCTCCCCGGCGCACGTGGAGGACGGCGCGTACGGAGGACTCCGGCCCCCGGACACAGCGGAGCGGGAGACCGTCGCCTCCGACGGCCCCCCGTTCCGGGCGAGCGGGCGGCAGGCCGTCGCCCCGGCACCACTGGCCCCTGCGCCCGGCCGCCCCGGAAGGTTCCGGGGCGGCCGGGCCCCCGGAACCTTCCGGGGCCTCGCCGCTATCCGGCGTACGTCTCGAACTCGGCGACCCTCGGGGTCCCCGTCGAGCCGGTGATCTCGAACGTGAGCTTCTTCAGCGAGGTCGTGGGGATGGTGATCGCACCCGCCCCGCTGCCGGAGGTCAGGACGGCACCGGTGTCACCGTTCAGGAGCCTCCAGGAGCCGATCGCGGAACCCGACGCCTCCTTGATGGCGACCTTGGACACGGAGGTGGCGGTGGACCACTTGACCGAGACGGAACCGGTCGAGCCGACCGGTGACCAGTAGGTGCTCAGGTTGCCGTCCCGGACGTTGCCGTAGCTCGTCCCGGACGCCTTGCTGGAGCCGTCGGCCCCGGCCGTGAGGCTGAGGTTGGTCCCGCTCGGCTGGGTGGGGTCGGGCGTGGGGTCCGTCGGGTCCGGGGTCGGCGTCGGCGTCGTCGGCGAGCAGCTGCCGTCCGACACCTTCAGGCCCTTGCCGGCGCCCGCCGTCTGGCCCACGACGCTCGGTACGCAGCTCGCGTCGTCCAGGCTGAACGCGTAGGGAATGCTGACCGTGGTGTTGGACGTCGGGTCCGGACCCGCCGGGTTGTTGTCGTCGGCGTGCTCGGACCAGGTCACGTTGTCGAAGATGTTGTTGCTGACCTGCCAGTACCCGGCCGCGTCGGTGTAGAAGGTGCCCAGGACGTCCTTGGAGTCCTTGAAGTAGTTGTTGTCGACCTTCGCCTTCGCCCCGGCCCGGGAGTTGATGCCGGACTTGGTGAGGTTCACGTAGTAGTTGTTGTACATGTGGGCGATGCCGCCGCGCAGCAGGGGAGCGCGCGAGTCGATGTTCTCGTACAGGTTGTGGTGGTACGTGATGAACCCGTTGGAGAGCTCGGTCTCGCTGGACCCGACGAGGCCGCCGCGGCCGGAGTTGCGCAGGGTGCTGTAGGACAGCGTGACGTACCGCGTGTTGTCCTTCATGTCGAAGAGCCCGTCGTAGCCTTCCGACTCGCCGCCCGACGCCTCGAGCGTGGTGTGGTCGACCCAGACGTTGCGGACGTCGCTCTCCATGCCGATGGCGTCACCGCCGTTGGACGTGGGCGAGCCGGACTTCTTGACGTTCTTGACCGTCACGTTCTGGATGATGATGTTGCTGGACTCACGGATGTGGATGCCCAGCTGGTCGAAGACGGCACCGCTGCCGACACCGACGATCGTGACGTTGCTGATCTGCTTGAGCTCGATCACCCCGGCGGCGGTGTTGCAGCTGTCGCCCGACACCTTCGCGGTGTTGCCGTGGTTGATCGTCCCCTCGACCTCGATGATGATCGGGGTGCTGTCGCTGGCCCGGTTGCACAGGGCCGTGTGGATCGCGGTACCGGTGGTGGCCCGCACCGTCTGTCCTCCGGCCCCGCCGGTGGTTCCGCCGTTCTGAGTCGCGTAGCCGGTGGCGCCACCCGCTACCGCGGCCGACGCCTCGGGCATCGTCAGGACCACGCCGGTCGCGCCCGCGACCGCCATCGTGGCCACTGCCGCATACAGTCGCCGTGCGACTGATCGTCTCATGTTCGTGTCCCCATTCGTCTTCGCATGCTGAGGTGATCAGCTGCTTCGTGCCGCGGTCGCAACGGCGTACCTCCGGGGCTGCCGGCCCGGTCGAGGGGCAGCCTCACAGGCTGGTTGTGCAGGTACCTTTCGATGCGTCCGGGACGGCCGTTCAGCCGTGTCCCGGACCCTGGGCAGGCCGTTGCCGTTCCGGTGGCGGCTCGTGCACGTACGTCGCGAAGGCCGTCGCGACGGACGCTTCCACCGGAACGGCGCCCAGAAGGGGAAAGCGCTTTCTGTCCGTGACAATAGAGCGGCCCGGTTCCGACTGACAAGGTTCATGACACTTGTGAATCGCTGCTTCCGCATGCCTCGCCCGGCCACCCGCACCCCCCGGGGGCCACAGACCGCCACGAAGGGCATGGACCGCCCAACTCTTGTGCTGGTGAGGCGACTTGGTACGCAGATCAGCTCGGCCGGATGTGCGAGCGAGCCGGTCTGTCACGGAGAGCAGCGGCCACCCGCGCGGACGGGCCGGTCGGCCGGCGCACAGGTGGGTCCGGGGAACGCTCCCCCCGACGGGACACCCGCCGTCTGCCCGACCGCCGAGTGCCGTCCGCCGGGTGCGTACACCGCACCTCACGAGCCGCCCGTCCGCCGGGCGCCCGCGTCACGCACCCCGCGTGTTCACGCGTCGAGACCTCCCCGTTTGCCGAGCCGGCTCGCGATGACGTTGCGCTGGATCTCGTTGGTCCCCTCCCCCACGATCATCAGCGGTGCGTCCCGGAAGTAGCGCTCCACGTCGAACTCGGTCGGGTAGCCGTAGCCGCCGTGGATGCGTGCGGCGTCGAAAGCGATCTGCATGGCCGTCTCCGAGGCGAACAGCTTGGCCATGCCGGCCTCCGTGTCCACCCGGCGCCCCGCGTCCGCCTCCTGGGCGGCGCACAGGGTGAGTTGACGGGCCGCTGTGAGCGAGGTGGCCATGTCGGCGAGGTAGCTGCCGACGGAGTGGTGCTGCCAGATCGGCTTCCCGAAGGTCTCCCGCTCCTGGGCGTAGGCGAGGGAGTCCTCCAGTGCGGCGCGTCCGACGCCCAGGGCACGGGCCGCGACCAGGAGGCGGCCGGTCTCAGCCCTTTCGCCTTCGCACTGTGCTGACGATGAACTGCTCGTCCTCGGACAGGATGTCGAGGGTGCTCCTGTGATGCGGCCTCCTTGCCGCAGGTCCTGCTGGTGTGCCTGGTGGTCAGATGGCGCCGTGGGCACGCAGTTCGCCGATCCGGGCGGGCGTGTAGCCCAGGTGGGCCAGGATCCGGTCGGTGTGCTCGCCGAGCGCGGGCACGGCGTCCATGCGCGGGGGCGTGCCGGCCAGGTCGACGGGCGGCACCAGGGCCGTCACCGTCCCGCCGCCGGGTACGGTCACCTCCCGCCAGCGGTCCCGGGCTGCCAGCACGGGGTGCTCGAGGAACTGCTTGACGTCGTTGACCGGGGCGTTGGCGATGCCGATGGAGTCGAGCAGCTCCATCACCTCGGTGCTGTCCGACAGGCCGATCCGCCCGGCCACCAGCGCGTCGACCTCGTCGCGGTGGCTCACCCGGGCGGACCCGGTGGCGAAGCGCGGGTCGTCGGCGAGGCCGGGGGCGCCGAGGAACCGCTCGCACAGGGCGGCCCATTCGCGCTCGTTCTGCACGGAGAGCAGGACGTCCTTGTCGTCGGCCGCGGTGTACGTGCCGTACGGGGCGATGGTGGCGTGCCGGGTGCCGACCCTGGGCGGCTGGGTGCCGCTGTACGCCGTGTAGTACGCGGGCTGGCCCATCCATTCCGCCAGCGCCTCGAACAGCGAGACCTCGACGGCGCGCACGGATCCGCGGGTGGCGCGCGTGAACAGGGCGGTGAGGATGCCGCTGTAGGCGTACATGCCCGCGGCGATGTCGGCGACCGACACCCCGGCCCGGGCGGCCTCCTGAGCGCTGCCGGTCAGGGAGACGAGGCCGGTCTGGCACTGCACCAGGAGGTCGTAGGCCTTGCGATCCGCCCACGGCCCGGTCGATCCGTATCCGGTGACGGAACAGGGGATCAGTGAGGGGAAGCGCTTCGCGAGGTCGTCGGCTCCCAAACCCATGCGCGCGGCGGCGCCGGGCGCGAGGTTCTGCACGAACACGTCGGCCTGGCCGAGGAGTTCCTCCAGGACCTGCCGCCCCTCCGTCGACTTCAGGTCCAGGGTCACCGACTCCTTGGACCGGTTCAGCCACACGAAGTAGCTGGACTGGCCGTGCACCGTGGTGTCGTACGCCCGGGCGAAGTCTCCGCCGCCCGGGCGCTCCACCTTGATCACCCGCGCGCCGAGGTCGGCGAGCTGACGGGTGGCGAAGGGGGCGGCCACCGCCTGCTCGACGCTCACGACCGTGATGCCTGAGAGCGGCAGGTCATCGGCGGGCGCTGCGTTCTCTGCCATGCGTTGTCCTCCGGAGATGTCGGTGAGCCGAGCGGGAGTACCATCATGTGCATTCATGTGAAGGCAATCGACCGGCGCCGGGCCCTGACCCTGTCGGTCACACTGATGAGCGCGGGCTCCCTGACCATCGTCCACCCCCCGGCCACGACGTCATCGGCCTCCGGGCCCCGGCCCTGCTGGTCCTGGCGTGGCTGGCCCAGGCCTCTCCGTGGGCGGCGCATTCGGCTCCAGCGCCTCCTACCTCTCGGAGATCGCCCCGCGGGGCGGCGCGGTTTCCACTCCAGTTGCGTGGACCTCGCCGCGCAGCTCGGAGTCGCCCACGACGACACCCTGGCCCTGGCGCACGCACGTTCACGCGTCGTCCTCGCCTCGGCGGCGGCCGGGATCAGCCCCCCGGTGGACGGCGTCATGGCCACCGTCCGGGGCCCGGAGACTCTGGCCGCGGACACGGCCCACGCACGTCGGCCGGGATTCTCGGGCAAGCTCTGCGTCCATCCGGCCCAGATCGCCACGGTCGCCGCCGGCTTCGCCCCGACGGACGGCGGCCCGCGCTGGGCGCGGTCGGTCCTGGAGGCCGGGGAGGCGGTGACGACGGTCGACGGCCACAGGGTCGACAGGCCGGTGCTGGAACGCGCACGGAGGATCCTGGGGCAGGCCGTGGACACCGGGGGGTGACGGCCGGCTCCCTGCTCACGGAGGAGGAACGGGCCCCGGACGGCGCCGACACGGCCTGCGCGTGGCGGTGGGCGGGGTCGTCCGAGGCCGGTGCGCGGGCTCCGAGGCCGGTGCGCGGGCTCCGGGGCCGGTGCGCGGGCCCTTCCCCGCCCCCGGACGCGCCCCGGACGCGCCCCGGAAAAGGTGTGGATCCCACGGACGGCCCCGGCTAGGCTCCCGCCGATGACTACTCGACGTGTTCGCAGATTGGGGGTCCCGTCCGCGCAAGGTGAGTGCTGATGCTCACCGGAACCGCGTGCGGAGATTCCCGCATTTCCCTCTGGCTGCACGTGCGCGACGTCGCCGTGCCGCCCCTCATGATCCGGACGGCGACGGCCCGGCGCACCGTCGGTGACTGGGCGGGGGCGTGTGCCGCCGCCGGATTCGACGTCGACCTCGACCTGCGTCACGTCTCGCGGGTCCACGGCCGTGACACAGCGGCCCGCCTCCGGTCGGACCTGCGCCGGCTCGCACCCGACCTGCTGCGGTGGCACCTGCCGAGGACCGCACCCGACGGCTTCCTGCGGCCGGGCACGACACTCGTCCTCGCCCGGTACGAGGAACCCGGCCGCTCACGCCCGGTGGACCTCGTGGCCCGCACCGCCCCGGCGTGGGCGGACGCCGGGCAGCGGATCAGCCTCGCCGTGTGGGACGGTCCGGTTCCGCCCGGCCGGGGGTCCGGACCGCGCGGCTACCGCGCCCCCGACCGGCGATTCCGCCTGGACCTGCACCGCCATCTGTGGGACGCCGGCCGCAGCGACGAACTGCGCGGGCGTTCGGGGGCCGGCGCCCCCGCCTTGCCCGCCCCCGCGTGGGCGTCTCCGGTACCGGACCAGGAGCGCTTCGCCCTCGGCAGATGGGCCGCCGAGGCGGCGCTGCTGCTGACGGCGCAGGGGCGTGCCGACAAGGGCCCGGTCACGGTCCGGCTCGGCGCCCGGCGCCGTGTCCTGCTGGACGTACGCCCTTCTCCGGTGGCCCCAGGGGAAGGTGACGGGACGCCGGAGGTGCGGTCGGCCCGCGTCGTGCGGGCGGGCGCCTGTGCCGGGCTCCCCGTCCTGCCCGACGCCGCCACCTGGGTCCTGCCCGATCTGGAGCTGCTGCGCGGCGGTTGGATCGCGGCCGACCGGCTGCACCCCCTGGTCGCGTCGGCCCTGGCACCCGGGGCGTGTTCGGGCGGCCCCGGCGCCGACACGGACACCACTGTCGTGCCGCGCACCGTGGAGTGCCGCGGCTCCAGGCACCGGATCGGCCTGGTCGACGGGGTGCTGGCCCCACTGGACCACGACCCCGCCGAGGTCCGGCGGGAGGAACTCCTCGCCGCGCTCACCGGCACACCGCTCCCCTGTCTCCAGGTCATCGACGCGGCGCACCGCAGTCCTGAGTGGCTCACCGACGTCTGCGACCGGCTCGCGCACGGGGATTCCGCCGGCGCGCTGGCCCGGATCGAGAGCACGCTCGGGGCCGGTGCGCTCCTGCGCGACGGCGAGCTGCGCGACGCACTCCACCAGGCCGCCCGACGGCGGGTCGGGCACGGCCTGTTCAGGTCCGGGCTGACCGGTGGCGGCCCCCGGCGGCAGGAGCCGCCCGGTGGGACGCCGTACCGCCTCACCCCCCACCCTTCCCGGTCCCGTCCCCGGCGAGCCTCTCCCTGACCTGTTCCGGCGGTGGATCCACCTCCGTTCCGCCCCCTCGCCTCCCCTCGCGCGCCCCTCTCCGCGGACGCGACCGTCCTCGACCACTCCACAGGTGATGCCTCATGCCCACGTACACCCCGTTCTCCGAGGTGCCGCGACCGGCGGCCCCCTCCACCGCAGCCTCCGCGCCCGTCTCCGCCGCCTCCCTGCCGGCCTCCCGTCTCGACGTGTCGGGTGAACTGCTGGCGCTGCTGCGCGACACCACCACCGCCCCACGCCCGGATGCCCAGTTGGAGGCACTGACCCTGGCCGTGTCGGCCGACCTTCCCGTGCTGCTCTGGGGCGAGCCCGGCATCGGCAAGACGGCCGCGCTCACCCAGCTCGCCGACACCCTGGACCTGCCGCTGACCACGGTGATCGCGAGCGTGCACGAACCGTCGGACTTCTCCGGCCTGCCCGTCATCGGGGACGATCCGGCGCAGAACGGCATCCCCATGGCTCCACCGGACTGGGCGGTGCGGCTCGTGCGGGCGGGACGCGGGCTGCTGTTCCTCGACGAGCTGTCCACCGCGCCGCCGGCGGTGCAGGCGGCGCTGCTGCGGCTGGTGCTGGAACGCCGGGTCGGCGCCCTGCGCCTGCCGCCCGACGTCCGTATCGTGGCCGCCGCCAACCCCCGGTCCTCCGCCGCCGACGGCTGGGAGCTGAGTCCGCCGCTCGCCAACCGGTTCGTCCACCTGCAGTGGGTCCACGACGCCGAGGTCGTGGTCCGGGGTCTCGGCGGCGTCTGGCCCCGGGCCTCGCTGCCGGCGCTCGACGCCGCCAGGCTGCCCGAGGCCGTGGTCTTCGCGCGCCGCGCGGTGTGCGGGCTGCTGGGTGCGCGGCCCGCCCTGGTGCACCGGCTTCCCTCGGGCGAGACCCGGCGGGGCGGCGCCTGGCCCTCGCCGCGCAGCTGGGACATGGCGCTGTCCCTGATCGCGTTCGCCACCGCCGCCGGCTCGTCCCGCGACGTCCTGTCGATGCTCGTCCGAGGCACGGTGGGCGACGGTCCCGGGCTGGAGCTGCTGGCCTACCTGGACAGGATGGACCTCCCGGACCCGGAGGACCTGCTGGCCGATCCCGACGGCGCGCGGCTGCCGGACCGCGGCGACCTGCGGCAGGCGACGCTGGACGCGGTGGTCGCCGCGGTCCGGGCGCGCCCCGAGCGTGCCCGGTGGGACTCCGCGTGGGCGCTGCTGGCGAAGGCGGCGGAGACCGGCGCTCCCGATCTGCTGGTCGTCCCGGCGACGACGCTCGCCTCCCTGCGCCGGGACGACTGGGACGTACCCCTCGTCGGCGTACTGCCGTGCGACGCGGCGGCGGGCCGGGTCCGTCCCCTGTGCGGGGGCACGGAAGGCGTCGAGCTGCTCGGCGGCGGGGGAACGGACCTGCGCACGGGCTTCACCCGCGCCCTGGAGTCCCGTCCCCGCCCTGACGTCGTCGTCATGCTGACCGACGGCCAGACCCCGTGGCCGTCCCGCCGGCCGCCGTGCCGGACGGTGGTGGGGCTGTTCGGCCGGCAACACGGGGGCTCCTCGTACGACGAGTCCGATCCCGAGTACCGCCCCGGTGGACCCCCCGCGTGGGCTCGGGTGGTGACCATCGGCTAGCCCCCGGCCGCGGGCCATGTCCCCATGTTCGGTTCCGGGGCGGGGGCAAGCCCTCAGCGTCCGTATGAGGGGAACCCCCGGCGCCGCCCTGGGGACAGACATCACCGCACGGGGGTGGCTGGGGACTTCACCGAGGAGTGGGCCACCGGCTCCCCTGCCCGCAGGCAGGCCGCCCTGCGGAAGCTCGACGCGTACGCCGACCTGCCGGCCGGGGCTCCCGAGCAGATCCGCTCCGGTGTCCGGGATCCGGCCTTCCTCGCGCAGACGAAGCCGCGGCTGGACTCCCCCGACGTGTGGGGCGCCCTTCTCGGTCCCGGCGAGCGAGATCGGCCGGGACGGCAAGCCGCCACCTACCCCGGTATGCCGATCGCGACGCCGGCCGCGCGTCGTCCCTGCTGCTGGACGACGGGCCGCCTTCGGGTTCGAACGTGGCCTGACACCGTCACGAGACCGCTCGGCCCGGGCGGGACGTCCGAGACGCGGCGGTGACGACACGGCGTGCCGCGGACAGCGGTCGTCGTCACGGCCATGCCCGGACTTGGCGGACGGCCTGTCCCCCTCGTCTCATCCGAGGTCGGCCAGCAGGTCGTTCAGCACCGCTTCCTCCTCCACCCGCACACCCGCCGTCTCCAGCGCGTCCGGCAGGCCGGGATCCCACGGGGCCTCGGCCCGGACCCCGGTGAGGGGCGGGCCGGCGGGCAGCGCGTGCACCGCGGCACGGTAGTCGGCCGCTGTGTAGCGCCACGGGGTCCAGGGGACCCGCCGCAGCAGGGCGGCGGCAATGCGCAGGCCTCCCCAGTCGAAGTCGCCGTGGTAGCGGAAGCTGCTGCCGTGCGTGTGGAGATGGCGAAGGAGGACGAGGGCGGCGGCGGACGGCTGCCCCTGGAGGCAGATCAGGGGTGCGCCCTGCGTGCCGTACGCGTCGGCGGCCGCGGCGAGCACGGCGGGGTTCTCGCAGACCCGGACCGTCGGCGGCGCCGAGCGGGGCGGGCATCGGGTCAGCTGCCGCAGAGTCAGTACGGCGGGCTCGCCCGCGTCGGCCATCCAGTCCAGGGCAGGAGTGCCCCGCAGGTTCAGGGCGAGCACGGTCGAGGACAGCTCGTCACGCAGCAGGCCCACCGATGCCCACGCCTCGCGGCGCCCCTGCGCGCCGCCCGCGTCGGGGACCCCGGTCAGCGCCCGGACGCCTGAGAGGGCGAGGGTGCAGAGCGGGGTCCCGTCGTCCAGCGCGTGCGCGCTGCCGAGGAGTCGGGAGGAGAACGCGGGGAGGGACGCGGGCGGCTCGACCGGCAGGGCCCGGATGACGGTGGCGGTCCGGCCCAGCAGGTCGGCCGCCGCGGTGGGGGTTCCGGTGAGGCGCCGTACCAGCCCGTCGTTCCGGAGCCGCTCCGTCCAGCCCCGGAGAGCGGGGATCTCGTCCGCCAGGGCGTCGGCCGGACCGTACGCCGTCGCCCAGGCCCGCTGTTCCTCGGCCCGTGCCTGGCCGAGGAGCGTGACCGGCCCGGTGAGCGCGATCACGGCCGCTGCCAGTCCCGCCGGGCTGATCCCGGAGCGGCGCAGCAGGTCGTCCACCACGTCGAGGCGCACGGACAGGGATCGCCCCCCGCCCGGTGCGCGACCCAACAACCTTTCGGACGCGTCCCGTTGGTCCGCGGTGGGCGCGCTCAGTGAAACCGGGCCGGTGAGCGGCTGCCCGCGCTCCAGCCGTCGGCGCGCACGGTCGACCAGCCAGCCAAGTCCGGGGGCGCCGAGGAGTCGGCGCAGCCGTACGTCATCGACCGTCACCGGCGTCGCGGGGGTCAGCTCCACAGCGGCTCCGATGCACCGGCCGTCTCGGCCCGGGGTGCGGGAACCGCGTGCTCGGGTCTCACCGGTTCCGGACCGCGCCGCCGTCGCGTGCCGTCCCACTCCCACCGGGTGACGAGCACCGCCGCGACCTCGTCGATCCGCGACAGCTGGGCGATGGCGATGCCGGGAACCTGCGGGTAGCAGGCCCACTCGCGCTCACTCGTCATCACGACGTCGAGGTCGAAAGCATGCAGCAGGCCCAGACACTTGGCGCGCGAGTCGTCGTCCACCCCGGCGAACGCCTCGTCGAGGGTGACCAGACGCGGTGCGTACGGGCTGCCCGCGCTCGCGTAGTGCGAGGACGCGGCGGCGAACAGCGGCACCGACACGGCCAGCACCCGCTCGCCGCCGGAAGCGGGTCCCGTGGCCGGGACCCAACGGCCCTGCTGGTGCCGCTCGACCCCGAACTCGTGCCAGGTCCGGTAGTCGAGTGCGGCGGTGAGGTGGTCCAGCCAGCTGCCCGAGGCGTCGTCGGTGTGCTGGCGGGCGATCTGCTCCTGAAGGAACTCGCCGACGGCCGCACGGTCCTCGGCGGTCCAGACGTCGGCCGACCGGCGCAGCCGCTCCCTGGCCGGTGCGAGCCCGGCCGGAGCCTTGCGGGATGACCGCCATACCAGCCTCAGCCGCATGCCGGTGGAGGTCGGCCGCTCCTCCAGCTCGGCGTTCATGTCCCGTACCTGCCGCTCGGCCGCGCCGATCAGCTCCTGGAGGGTCCCCGCGACCTCCGTGACCAGATGGGTCTCCAGGATCTCCCGCTCGCGAGCGGACAGGATGCGGGCCAGTTCGCCGACCTCGACAGCCAGTGCCGCGGCCAGGTCCGGTACGGCTCGTTCGCGGCCCTGGTAGGTGATGTCGACGACCATGCCGTCCTCCACCATGCGGGCGGAGGCTCGGTGACCGTGCCGGGACAGGGTGTCCTGGAGCGCCTTGAACTCCTCGCTGAGCCGGCGTTGCACCCGTTCCCAGGCGCTGTCGGAGTCGTCGGTGGCGGACAGTCCCGCGTCGATCGCGCGGGCCAGCACGATCGCGGGGGTGGCCGCCCAGGCGCCGGCGTCCACAGCGGGCACCTCGATGTCGGGCACCGCCACGGCCACCAGTCCGGTACCGGTGAACCGCTGAAGTGCGGCAATGGCCTCCGTACGCGCCTCGGCCGCCTCTCTGAGTCCTTCGTGCAGCTGCTCGATACGGCCTTCGGCCTTGCCCGCCGCCCGGTCGGCTTCGGCATGACGCCGGTGAGCCACCCGCTGCTCGCCCTCGCAACGGCGGATCGACTCCGCCGTCTGAGCCAGCAGGCGCTGGAGTTCGTCGACGGCGGCACCGACCGTGGAGCGCAAGGTGCTGAAGCGTTCGTCGGCCGCTGCCGCCTCGCTGTCGGCCTCCTTCGCGCGCTCCGCGAACTCCGCGGCCCGCTCGGCGGCCTGCCCGGTCTCGGTGCGCTCGTCCGCGACCTGAGCGCCGGCCTCGCCGCGTTCACGCAGGGCGGGCCAGAGGGCGGCCAGTACCGCGGCGAGGGAGCCGAGTGCGTCACGCACCGCCGTCAGTCCTTCCTCGTCGGCCGGCATGTTCAGGTCCTCCGCGGTCCGGGTGAGATCCCCCGCCGCCGACTCGCTCCGCTCAGCCGCCTCCAGGAGCGCGGCGGCCCGCTCCTCGCGCCGTTCACCGGCCCGGCGCAGCGAATCCGCGGCGGCCGCCACTCGCGCGTGTGCGCGGGTGAGGGCGGTCTCGTCCGGTACGTCCGCCACCTCCGTGTCCAGCACTCCGCGGCGGGCGGCCACGGTGCCCGCCAGATCCACGAGTGCCTCCAGTTCGCCCTGGAGGACGTCGAGTGCGCGATGGATGACGTCGATCCGGGTCCGCCGGGCAGCCTCCCGCGCACCTTCACCGATGTACTCGGCGCCCGCTTTGGCCCACCGGCCGGTCAGCGCGCCGACCCGGAAGCGCCCGTCCACCGCGGCCCAGGTTCCGGCCTCACCATCCGCCTCGGTGGCCACCGCACCGGCTTCCCGCCCGGCGCCGATCGCGGCGAGCAGCCGAGCCACCGTGTCTTCGCCCACCGCCGCGGCCCCGGCGTCCCCGTGGTCCACGGCCGGGCGCAGCAGGTGCGCGAGCGACATCCCTCGTACCGGATCCTCGGCCGGGGCGAGCAGGACCTCGTGGCTGTCGGCGGCGAGAACCGCGCCGTCGGGGAGCACCCAGGCGTCCAGCATCCCGGATGCCTCCAGGGCGGCTTCGAGACCGGCTCGTTCCTCTTCACCGAGACCGTCCTCGAAGTCCACCAGCCGCCACAGGGGGGCGCCCGTCAGACGCTCGCGCAGACCGGGGGCGCGGGTGCGCGGCGGCTGCGGCGGACGCCGCCCGCCGGCCTCCAGCGCGGTCAGTTCCTGCCGCAGCTCTTCGGCCTGCCGGGTGAGTTCGGCCCGGCGGCGGTCGGCGGCGGCAACCTGCTCGGCCAGCCGCGCGGATGCGGCACTGTGGGCGCGAGCGGCCTCGGCCCGTGCCGGGTACGGGCCGTGGAGACGGCCCACCCATTCCTGGAGTTCGTCCAACAGGCCCGGCTCGTCCGGGTAGGCCAGTTCGGTCCAGCCGCGGGCACGGGTGCGGACTTCGTCCAGCAGCGCCCGTCCGGCGTGCGCGGCGTCCTCCTCGGCCAGGCTCAGCTCCGACACGGCCGCGGACCGGTCGGCATCGGCCTCGTCGAGTCGCACGGCCCGTGTACGGCGTTCCTCCGCAGAGCGGGCGGCAGTCCGGGCGAGGTCCGTCACATGGGTGAGCGCACGCCTGCCCCGCTCCACCGACTCCTCGACGGCACCGCGTAGTTCACTCGGGGCGAGTCCGTCGTCCGGCAGTTCGCTCCCCGGTACGTCACTCCCCGGCAGGACGACCCGGGCGGCTGCCGCGGCCACGGCAGCCTGCCGGTAGGTGTCCTGGGCGCGCCCGTCAGCCGCCCGCAGCCTGTTCTCAGCGGCACCGAGCCGCTCCAGGCCCTTGTGATGCAGACGCGCCGCCTGGTCCCGGTCACTCGCCGCGCGCTCTGCCGCCCGCACCGTGCGCTCCACCTCGTGGTGTGCCTGCTCAAGGTTTCTGGCGCTGCGCATCTCGGGGCTTTCCCGCAGTGCCGCGTCCTGGGCACGGAGCCGGTTCTGCTGCTCCTCCAGCATCGCGCCGAGTTCGGCTGCCGCCTCTCGTTCCTCCTCGGCCCCGGCCTGCTGCGCCTGTGCCTCGGCGAGGTCCCGCTGGCGTTGCTCGTAGCGGGAGTGCTCGGAACGTGGCAGCCGGGCGCGGCGGCGGGTCGCGATACGCGCATAGCGCCGGTAGTGCTCCAGGAAGCCGGCCGCGGCGCGCTCCGCGGCGGAGGCGGCCGCCAGTTCGGTCTTCTCCTCGTCGAGTGAGCGGAACGCCTCGGCCACGTCTGCGATCACGGCCTGGTCCACCGGCGGCAGGGCCTCGGTGAGTGCGCGGGAGAGGGCTGCCTCGTTGGGGCGCTTGGACAGCTGCGGCTGGCGCAACTGGACGAGCAGGTCGACCAGGGCTCCGTACCGTTGCTCGCCGAGCCCGAAGAGGGCCTCGTCCACGGCTCTTCGATAGGCCTTGGCCTGGTCGTACACCATGCCGTGACCAGCGACGGCTTCGACCAGACGGTCCCTGGAGAGGGCCGTGCCGGTGGCGTCGACCAGGCTGAGGAAGCCCTCTGCGGGCGTACCGGGTCCGTGCTGGACGCGCCGGCCGGTGACGGCGTACCAGTGCCGGGCGATCCCGCGTCCGCTCACCGCCTTCAGTCCGCACAGGAGTGTGCGGAAGTGGCTCTCCCCGGTGCTCGCGTCGCGTCTGCCGAACTCGATCCACGTGTAGCCGAGGCGCTCGGTGTGCGGGTGCTCACCGCCGAGGAGCAGGTTCCACTCCATCCGCTTGCCGGGGTCACCGTCCGGCTCCACCCGTCTGGGGCTCAGGTCGCCGTCGAGCAGGAAGGGCAGCGTGAGCGCGAGCACCTTGGACTTGCCGGTGCCGTTGTTGCCACGCAACAGCAGCCGTCCGTCACGGAAGTGGAATTCCTCCACGTCGTAGTGGAAGAGGTCGACGAGCCCGATCCGCAGGGGCTGCCAGCGGACCCGGAGGGGCTCGGGTAGCGGGTTGGTCACGCCTGAGCGGCCTTTCGCTGAGCCGGCCTGCGCGTGCTGCCGGGTGTGCCTGGTTCGAGTACGACGGGTTCGCCGACCGCGTAGCGGGCCAGCGCGGGGCGGGGCTCGGCCCCGTCTGCGGTCCGGGCGACCAGGCCGAGGGCGGCGAGCCGGGCGACGGCCTGCTCGACGAGTTCGGCCTCCGTGCCCGGTTCCCGCGCGGTCTTGGACCAGAACGTGCCGTGCACGAAGGCCAGTTCCCGTACGTGCTCGGTGAGCTGATGGGTGGTGACGGGCCGGCCCGCCCTCGCCAGGTACTCGGCGAGCAGCAGGGTGATGTGGCCGTGAGTGCCCTGCTCGGGCATCCGTACGTCGGTGAGGTCGTCCTCGGGGTCGACCATGGCGATGCCCTCGGCCCGGATCTCGGGCACCAGACCGGTCAGCTCGGCGACGCGGGCCGTGAGGAACCCCCGCTGCCTGGTGAGATAGCTGAGTTCGGCGTCGCTCAGCTCGTCGTAGTAGAGCACCGGGTCGTCCAGAAGTCTGCGGGTGAGTGAGTGCCGCATCGCCCGGAAGCGGAGCTCCTCGCTGTCGAGGGCGGTTTCGGCGACGAGTTGCGCCATCCGGTGGGCGGTGGCCTCGGCCTGCACGGTGGAGGGCCCTCGACGTGTCGCGAGGAGCCCCGCCAGTACCCGGCGTTCGACGTCGTAGAGCACGTCGCCCGCCCCGTTCACGTACGCGTCCTCGTCTCCGGCGACCCGGCGGAGCACGCCGAGACCGAGCAGGAGCCGCACGACGGCCGCGAGGTCGAGGCGCTCGTCCCGGCGGTCGAGGGTGAACTGGATGCCCGACGCGACCAGCCCGGGATCGGTGGCATCGAGGACGACCTGGTCGGCGAGACGGCCGAGTGCGATCTGGGACTCGCCGCGCTCCAGGGCTGCCAGGGCCAGACAGAGCAGGACGTAGCGGCGACGGGTGAAGGGCGCGGCGGCGCGGGTCGCCTCGCGTGCGGGGCGTGTGGAGTCGTGGAGTACGCCGGGGATCTTGCGCAGCCGGGCGGTCCCGGCGTCCACGTGGAGCGGCCAGCCGGTGTTGCGGTCGAACCACTCGCGGAGCTCGGAGGCATGCCGTCGCACGAGCCGGAACTCATCCGCGTGCTTGCCGTGGGAGAGGAGGAGCGGCTGTTTCAGCAGCGCGCGGGCCGCCTTGCTGAGCTCGGCTGCGTGCTGCCCGTCGAGTACCTCGGCCAGTGACGCGGTCATCGTCCGCTTCCTCCGTACACCGGTCCGTCACCGTCGGTCAGGTCGACGATCTCGATGAGGTGGTCGGGCCCGTGGAACGTCCCCGACGGTGTACGGATCTGCGCCGCCGGGCCCTCGGCCAGAGCGCTGAGCCTGATCTCCATCGAGCCGTCGTTACTGGTGGCCACGGTGTGCCGCATACCGGGCCGCCAGGTGGCCAGCGCGTCACCGAGCAGTTGGAGGAACAACCCGAAGGACACCGGGTCGAGCTCGCCGAGGTCGGACAGTCTGACCGCTCCGTCGGTGACGAGGCGGTCCCGGGCGGCGGCGGTCTCGGCCACCTGCTTGGCGGCCACTTCGGCGAGGTGGCGGCGCCGCTCCTGGCGGTCCTCGACCCTACGGGGCTTGCCCCGCCGCTCGTAACTTCCGGTACGGCGCAGTTGAGGGCTGATCCGTAGCGGCTCCGCGGCGGCCCAAGGCGTGGCGGCGGGCACCGGTGTGGCAAGGCGGGCGGCCAGAGTGTCCGCGTCGATCGTGAGGTGCCGGGCGGGGTGGAGCCCGAAGGCCGCCCGCCACAGCTCGTGTCGCGAGGCGTCGTCAGGGGCCTCGGCGAACCAGCGCGCGAGTGTACGGAAATCGGCGGAACGGTCCGACCGGCCGGCTCGGCGCTCCCCCAGCACACGGACGACGGCCAGCATCTGCGGAATGGCCCCCAGCGCACGGCCACGCAACAGTCCGGCCTGCGATTCGCGTCCGTTCCGGCTGAGGAACCACGCAGCGAGTCCGTCCCAGCGGCCGGCCCAGTGGGCGTATGCCTCCTGTGCGGCCGGCGCCGCGTCCTCGGGCGTGGCGTCAGCCGCCTCCCGCCCGGCGGCGGTCTTGATCAGGACCTCGATCCTGCCTGAGTCCTCCAGCTGCAGGATGAGCTGGGCGATGCGTCCGCCCAAGGTGATCAGGTCCTGGATGAAGCGCTCCAGATACTGGATGAGGCGATCCTTGTACGCGAGGAAGACTGCTTCCTCCACCTCGTGCAGATCAATGGTCCGCTGCAACGAACTCATGAACGCGCGCGCGTTGTCGGCGAGAGCGGCGAACCGGCTCGCGAGCGCGTCGAACGCGAGGTACGTCTTGCCGGGATCCGGCTGCTCGTCGGCCGTGAGCACGAGAAGGGCTCGTAGCTGCGTGACGATGTCGTGCAGAGCGATGGCCTGAAGGGCACCCCGTCGCCCGAGCGCCTCGTCATAGCCGGCTAGGGCTTCCTCGGCCGCCTCCCCGGCCCGGGTCAACTGGTAGATGAAGCGTTTTCGATAGAAGTCCTCGACAGCGCTGACCCGCCCGGTGTCGGGGTCGGCCCGCAGATTCCCCCATTCGACCAGTTTGTCCAGGGCTTTGACGACCCCGTCGAGTTCGCCGGGCCGCGCCTCCCCGGGCAGTGCGGCATACACGTCCTCGGGCCGCAGATGCACGGCAAAGCGTTCCTTGGCCAGGACGAACACCCCCATCACCTCACGGTAGAGGGCAGTGTTCTGCACGGTGAGGTGGGCGAAGGGGCTGAACCCGTCCGGCCCAGGGCCCGGATCGGTGGTACTGGTCATCACCGTCCATTGTGCCGTGGCGGCAGCGCTCCCGGTCAGGGGCGAAGGCACTTGGCTGGTTTACGCCGGTATGCGGGGCTCCTGGCCGCCACCCTGGGACCGCGTGGCCTGGGGTCGGCGGCTCCCGGCCACCAGCGTCGTCGGTGACTTCGTGGGTCAGCGCCGCACCCAGCCCCGTTCGAAGGCGTACCAGCCGAGCTGCATCCGGGTGGAGATCTCCGCGATCTCCATCAGCCGCTGCACCCGGCGCTGGACCGTGCGCAGACCCAGCCCCAGCCGGGCGGCCACCGCGCGGTCGGTGAGGCCGGTGAGCATCAGGGACAGCAGGAGGAGGTCGGTCTCGTCCGGGCCCTCGGTCTGCGGCTCCGCCTCCACTTCTCCGGATGCCGAGAGCAACAGCGGGCGGGCCGAGTTCCAGACAGCGTCGAAGAGTGTGAGCAGCGCATCCACGACGCCCGCCGCGTGCACCACCACGGACGTCGGCTCCGCGCCCACCGCGCCGTCCCGGGGCAGCAGGGGCATCAGGGCCGTGGAGCGGTCGGCCACCACCAGCTTGCACGGCACCCGCTCGACGACCCTCACCAACTGGGTCCGCCCCAGCGCCAGGGAGAGCTCGGCCGCCGTCGAGGGCCGTTCGAGAGCAGCCTGTTCCAGGACGACCTGGTACCGGACGCCTCGGCCGGTGGCATGCTCCTCAGCCTCGTGCTCGTCCTCGCGCACCACCGCGGGATCGGCCGTGACGAGGGCGTGGAGTTCGTGCTGCGCACCGTACTGCATCTGTTCGAAGCGGTGCCGGATGGCGTCGGCCCCGGTCACCACCTCCAGCAGCCCCGCCCGTTCCTGTCCGGCCATGCCCCGGCGGTACTCCTCGCCGAGCGCGGCCACGGCGGACTCCGCCTGTTCCAGGGCGTGGCGTCCCGCAGCGAGGGCGGGCCCGAAGGCCAGCTGCGGCGGCGCCACCACATAGGCACCGGACCGGCCTGCATCGCGTGACACCATGCTGCCGTTCTCCAGAGCGGCGAGCAGTCTGCCGGCCTCGGTCACGTCCAGGCCCAGGTTCCTGGCCACCTCGAGGGCCGTGGCGCTGCCCAGCCGTACCAGCAGCCGGTACACCCGCTCCTCGTCCTGCGGCAGACCGATGGATCGCAGCATGGCCCTCTCGCCTCCTCCTGGTTCCGCTTCCGCGAACTCCGCGACCTTGCGGCCCTGCGGGCCAGTGTGGCGCAGAGCCGCCGGCCTGCCACGCGCGACCCCGCCGGGAGCGTCCACAAGCGGGGCGTTCCGTTCCGGTGTTCCTGGGCCGGGAAGGGGACCGGCGTACGCGGCCTGCCGGCTTCCGGCGCTCCAGAAGCACCGCGCGCTGCGGCGGTCCGCACCGGGGGCGCCTCGTCGGCCCTCGCCATCGGGCTCTCCCACGCGAAACGCCCTGGCGCAGGGACCCGGTGCACCGGGTCCCTGCGCCAGGGCGGAAGGGAGGGAACGCTAAGCTCAGCGCACCTCGTAGGCGCGGACCGCCGTCTGGCTCACCCGCGCCCCGTGGCTGTCCGTGAGGGTGACCCGCAGGTGCACGAAGCTGCCCGCGGGTGCGTCCGCCGGGAGCGTCGCCTGCCAGGTTCCGTGCGCGCGCACCGGTCGCACCGTGTGCCAGTCGGAGACCGCCTCGGCGGTGCTCTGATCGCCGTACGCGTACTCCAGCGTCGCGCCGTCCAGTCCGACAGGGGCGTCGGAGCCGTCGACGACGGCGTCGATCCCGATCGTGGTCGCCTCGCCGGCGGGCCGCGTGTTGCGCAGGTCGCTGGGCACGTCGATGACCGGGACGAGCAGGCGCTGGGCGCCCTGGTCGGCGGCGCCCGAGGAGAACGTCCACTCCGTGCCGTAGGCCAGCCCCGTGCGGTCGATCGCCGACACGGGACGCCGCCAGGTCTGACGGAACGTGATCTCCGCCTTCTCCTGGGGAAGGGTGAACATGCCCGCGGTCATCCCCTGCGGGACGCCGTTCACCAGGAGCTGGCGGGTGCCCAGATCCCTCTGCGCCAGGGTCGAGTCGTGCCCGCCCGCGTCACCGAACGGTGCGACGACGTACGAGAGGCGGTTGCTGTCACGGGTCATCAGCGGCCGGTCGAAGGTGTTGCGGACCGGGCCGTAGGGCGACTTGTACCAGTCGGCCGTGGCACGGCCCTTCTCCACCGTGTGCGCGCCGTCGTAGGCGGTGCCGCCGTTCGGTCCGAGGTCCCGGCGCATCAGCGTCGTCCAGGTCAGCCCCTCCGGGCCGGCCGGTGTGAAGAACTCGGTGCGGGCCTGAGGTACGCGCAGGGGCAGCGTCGTGCCGCCGGCCCAGACCGACGGCATGCCGGGCAGAGCCATCTGCACGTCCGACCAGTAGGTCGCGTCGGCCGTGTTCTGCACGTGGTACCGGGCGTCCCGCACGGCGAGGGCGGAGTCGTGCACCCGCTGCTCGCCCGGGCGGATGGCGCCGTGCGAGGTGTACGCCAGGTTGTAGACGTACGGGCTCTTCGCGGTCGCGATACCGGACCAGCGCACGGTGACCGTGCCCTGGCCGGCCTGCTCCTTGAGCGCCAGCGAGTCGGCCCAGGTGATGGTGGCCTGCGGCACGCCTTCGACGCCGGACAGCTGGAACCGGCCCTCGGTGTCGGGAACCGCCGCCAGCACGCCGACCGCACCGGCCTTCGCCGCGGCGAGCGACCACGCGTACCCGTTGCCTCCGCCGGTGCCCGCGTCGACCAGGGCGATCCTGCCCTTCAGGTCGTGGGCGGCGAAGTTCTCGTCCGTGCCCTTGCCCACGGCCACGACCTCGGCGGAGCCCTTCCCGTCGAACTCGGTGCCCTTCTGCAGCGGCAGGGAGTCCAGGACACGGCCGTCGGGAGCGGTCAGCTCGGCGGGCGGGGCGGTCTGCCGCGCCGACGCGACGAAGGTGAGCCGGTCGTCGCCGGAGACCCGCTGGGCGTACACGCCCTTCGCGTACGACGGTACGGCCGCGACGTAGCCCGCCAGCAGCTTCCTGCTCGTGTCGAGACCGAAGGTGGTGCCGAGGGCGAATCCGGCCGGCCTGCTCGGCCGGTCGGTGTCCCAGGTGACCGGTCGGGCATCGCGCGCGTCGAGCGTGACGACGCTGTCACCGGTGACCTTCACCTCGGCGTCGTACAGCTGCGAGACGGAGGCGACGCTGCCCACGTTGCCCGCCGCGTCACGCGTCATGATCACTCCGCCGAGCGCGTACGTGCCGAGCGGCACCCGGATCGTGGTGCTGCCCGCCTGCGGGTAGCCGATGGTGTACCGCTTCGCGGTGTCCCGGTGGTCGTCGAACAGTTGGAACGTCGACGGGGACTCCGCCGGGTCACCGTGCCGGTCGAGGCCCTCGACCGTCAGGTCGGCGGACGGCTCCTCCATGTGCACGCCGAACGGGACCGTGACACGGACACCATGGGCGCCGAGGCCGACCAGGCGGCCGGTGACCGTCCCGTAGTCGCCGGCGTCCAGACGGGCCGACGGATCGATCCGGACGGGGACGTCGGCGGTTCCGTGCGCGGGCACCGTGACGAGCCGGTCGGCCGGTGCCGCGAAGCGGGACAGCCGGGATCCGTCGTCACCGCGCACGTCCTGCACGGTCAGGGCGAGGGTGACGGGCTTGTCCGTGATGTTGGTCAGGGTGACCGGCTTCTCGACCGGTTCGAGGCCTGCCTGCGGGTACGCGAAGTCCCCCAGCAGTGAGGCGGGTCCGGCGACCACCGGCTGGGTGATCGCCCGCGCGACGTCCATCGGACCTGAGCCCTGGTCCAGGACGGACACGTCGGTGCCCGAGGCGGAGGCGGTCAGCACGCCCTTGAGCTGGGCCGGGGTGAGCTCGGGGTGCTGCTGGAGCAGCAGCGCGGCGCCGCCCGCGACGTGCGGAGTGGCCATCGAGGTCCCGGACATCGACTGGTACGCCTGCTCGCCCCGGCCGCCCGACCGTGCGGCTACGACGTCGACGCCCTGCGAGGCGATGTCGGGCTTCGCGCTCAGACCGTCCGCGGAGGGACCGCGGCTGGAGAAGGACGCCGTGCGGTCCTTCCGGTCGAGGGCACCGACCGTCAGCGCACTCGGGGCGCAGCCGGGTGTGGACACGGTGCCGCGCAGCGAGGTGTTCCCCGCGGCGATGACGAACAGGGCCTTGTCGCCGAGCTTCTGCACCGCGTCGACGTCGGGACCGCTGCAGCTGGCGGCCCCGTCCGCGCCCAGGGACATGGAGACGATCCCGGCGCCCTGGTCGACGGCCCACTCCATGCCGTTGATGATTCCGCTGATGCTGCCTGAGCCGTCGTCGCCCAGCACCTTGCCGATGATCAGGTCGGCCTTGGGTGCCATGCCCGCGTACGCGCCGTGCGAGGCGGCGCCGGTGCCGGCCACGGTCGAGGCGGTGTGTGTGCCGTGGCCGGTACGGTCCTCTCCGTCCTGGCCGGTGACGAACACCTTGCTCGCGGCGATGCGGCCGACGAGGTCGGGGTGGGCCGCGTCGACCCCGGTGTCGAGCACGGCGACCTTCACGCCGGAGCCGTCCAGCCCCTTGCGGTGTGCGGCGGTCGCGCCGGTGAGCGGGACGGTCGGGGTGCCGAGGGTGGGGGCGGCCGTGCCGCGCACCTTGGCGTCCAGCCAGATCTTGCTGATGGAGCCGGTGGCCTTGGCCCGTCCGTCCTTCGGGGCGAGGGTCTTCCACGCGTCGGCGGCGGACGCCTTGGTGACGGCCAGACCGGCGCCTTTGATGGAGTCGAGGTCGGCGGTGGTCCTGGTGCCCGGGGCGGCGCTGCGGGGGGTGCGCCCGCCCTCGTAGGCGACGACGACGGGGACGGTGTCGCTGTGCGCGTCGTCGTAGCCGTCGGACACCAGCCTGCCTATGTCGAACAGCGCGGCGTCGACCGTGCCGGCGTCCACCAGTTGTTCGGTGCCCTGCGGGAACACATAGGTGTGGGTGCCATCCTGCCAGACGGCTGCCGGATGGTCGGTACCGTCCGCGGTGCGGGGGGCCGCCGACTGGACCCGGCCGTCCGCGCCGACACGGGCGTCGACGATGTCACCGGTGATCAGGGTGACGGTGACGGGCCGCCCGGGGTCCACGGTGTCCGCGGTGACGGGGGCCGCACCGTCACCGGAGTTGTCGGCGGTCGCCACCGGGGTGCCGATACCCAGCAGGGCAACGGCCGCGAATCCGGTGGCGGTTCGCCGCCACGATCTGCTGCGTCTCACAGGTGTCCTCCATGGATGACGGGGATGACAGGGGGATGACGGGGGATGGCGCGGGGGGAATCCGATGAGCGACAGCCTCGCCAATTCCTGTGTCGGGCGGTGACATCCAAGCTGGCGAGTGCTGCCATGGCGTGAATCCGCCAGCCCGGCCCCGCGCAGGACGCGCAGGACCCGGCGGAGCAGGGTTCGGCCGTACGGAGCCGGGTGCGGCCGGGGCGGCGCTGCGGCGCACGGGGGCCGGGCACAACGTCGCCGGCTGCCGGCCCGTGGATACGGGCCGGCAGCCGGCGGGGCCTGGTGGTCACTTCAGGCCGAAGGCGCGGATCACCTCCTGCTCGACGGTCAGCCCGTTCGCGGCCTTCGCGGTGGCCTTGAGCGACACGGAACCGCCGGGCTTCTTCGGGAGCTTCACGTCGGCCGACCAGGTGCCTCGCCCCGTACGGTCCAGCGAGGTCTCCTGCCAGGTGGCACCGTCGTCGTACGACACCGACAGCGTCGCGGAGTCCGCGTACGTGGTCGAGTCCAGCCACTGCTGCGTCGCGACGGACAGGGTGAGTTCGACGCGGTGGCCGGACCTGACGTCGCCCGCCAGGTCGGTGTCCACCCCGAAGTGCGGCTGGAGCAGCTTCAGCGGCTCCTTCGGGGCATCGGCGGCCGTCGCCCCCGAGGTGAAGCCCCACTCGGAGTGGCTGCGCACCGTGGTGTGCCAGTCGTCAGCGTCGCGTGCGGAGTCCATCACGAGCCGGTACGGCAGGACTTCGGCGGGTCGGCGCAGCGCACGCACCGTGCGGCTCGCGGACTGCGCGACCAGGGTGTCGCCCTGGTAGAGCGCCGTCTTGCTGATGTCCGTGCTCAGCAGCCCGGTGCGGTCGGCGGCGCCGCCGTCGGAGTACGGGGTGAGGGACAGCACCAGGTTGTTGTTGCTGTCCCGGTAGGGCCCCGCGAAGGCGGTACCGACGGCGGGACGCTGGACCGGGGAGAACCAACCGGCGGTGTAGCTGCGGCCGGCCGTGGGGTTCTGCAGCCCACCGGTGATGCTCTGCAGACCACGCGCGTCCGACATGTTGTGGTCCTCGAGCCAGGAGGCGCCACCCTCCAGATGGTCCACCCATTCGGTGCGGACCATCGGGTAGCTCTCGTCCAGGCTGAGGCCCACGCCTGCGCCACTGGCGGAGACGTCGTAGCGGAAGCCGTATCCGGTGGTGGGACGGTCCGAGTAGAAGCGGTTGACGACCTTCGCCAGGTCGCGGTCCGGGTCGGGCGCGTAGGCCATCGAGCGGTCCGGGATCCGGTCGGGGTGACGCGAGACCAGGTCGTACAGGTAGCTGGGGGCAGCCTCCGCGTCGATCACGAGCTCCTTGCCCCGCGCGTCCTGGGCCAGCAGGTCGGCCACCTGCGACCGGCGCACCGAGACCACCGGGATGCCGGACTGACCGCCCTTCGCGTAGGTCTCGTTGAGCCTGCCCGGGCTGTCGCTGAGGACGATGAGCGCCTTGGCGCCGGCAGCCTCGGCGTTGGCCACCCGGGTGAGCGGCGGCACCGCGTCGCTCCGGTCCACGATCACGGCCTTGCCCTTGACGTCCAGATCCGCGTAGTCGGCGCCGGTTCCCGTGTGGACGTAGGCCGTGTGCAGCTGGAGGTCACCCGTGACGGCCGCACTGCGGTTCTGGGGCAGGGTCTGCAGCCATTCCTTGCCCGAGCGGTAGGTGAACCGGGGCTCCTGAAGGTTCCAGCGGGTGAGGAACTCGAATCCCCCCTCACTCACCTTGTCGGTGGGAGTGGCCCACAGCTCGTCGAACGCGATCGGCAGGATGAACACGCTCCGGATCGGGGTGCCGTCCTCGGCGGTGCGGACCATCTCGTAGCGCGTCTCGCGCATCTCGGTCGGCTTCGGCGTCCTGGCACTGACCAGCCGGGCCTTCGAGGCGTCCAGGGTGACCGTGGTGTCACCGGCCAGCTCGGTCTCCGGATCGACCACGAACGCCCGCGCCTTCGTGTCCTTGCCGGAGCCCGGCACGTCGAGATGCGACCACACGACGTAGTTGCCCGGCGGCATGCGCAGGGTCTTGGTGCCGTTCACGTCGTACGCGCTGCCCGTGGTGGCTCCGAGGGCCATCACCTGGACGAGGCCCGACACGGGCTTCCCGTCCTGGCCCTTCAGGTCGATGGTGAGGTCGTAGAGCTCGCGCTCCTTGGCCAGGGCGAAACCGGTGTGGGCGACGACGGTGCCGGAGGCGTGGTCCTCGGCGACGACCTGTCCGGAGAAGGTCGTGCCCGCGTCCGCCTTCGACGGGTCCAGCGACAGGACCGCCTCGGCGCTGCCTCCGGCCGGGACGGTGACCTGGCCGGCCGAGAGGGTGTACGCATCGGCCGAGGTGTCGGTGGCCAGGTCCAGGGTGACGGGCTCGTCTCCCTGGTTGCGGTAGGTCACGGTGCGCTCGGTGACCGGGTCGTCGGCGCTGTGGGGCCAGGCGTACGAGGCCACCGCGACCGAACCCGTGGCGGTGATCTGCGCGTCGACGGCCGCGGGGACGTCCACACGGCCGGTGCCCACCTCGTACGGGGTGTGGTCCGGCAGCTGCTTGGACGTGCTCATCAGCGCGCCCTTGAGCTGCTGCCCGGTCCAGTCCGGGTGCCGCTGCTTGAGGATCGCTGCCGCTCCGGCGATGTGCGGGGTGGCCATCGAGGTTCCGGACAGTGTGCGGTACATCCCGGTGATGCCGGGGATCGCCTGCGAGGCGGCGGCGGTGATGTCCACGCCGGGAGCGGAGATGTCCGGCTTCAGACCGGAGGTGCCGGTCAGCGGGCCCTGGCTGGAGAACGGCGCCCGCTCGTCCTTGCCGTCCACGGCGGCGACGGTCAGGGCCTTGTCGGCGGAGCCGGGGCTGGCGATGGCCCCGGGGTCGTAGGCGTTGCCCGCCGCGATGACGAACAGCGGTCCGCCGTCGGCCGACAGCGCGTCCACCGCCTGGGCCATCGGATCGGTGCCGTCGTCGGGCGTGGTGTCGCCCAGACTCATGGAGACGACCGAGGCGCCCTGGTCCTTGGCCCACTCCATGGCTTCGATGATCCCGGAGTTCTGCCCGTAGCCGTTGTCGCCGAGCACCTTGCCGACCAGCAGGTCGGCAGCCGGGGCGACGCCCTTGTAGACGCCGCCGGAGGCGGCGCCCGAGCCGGCGACGGTCGAGGCGACATGGGTGCCGTGACCGTTCCCGTCCAGCACTTCCTCACCCGGCACGAAGCTCTTGGAGCCGACGATCCGGTCCTTCACGTCCGGATGGCCGGGATCGATGCCGGAGTCGAGCACCGCGACCTTGACACCCTTGCCGTCGAAGCCCTCGGCCCACGCCTCGGGGGCGCCGATCTGCGGCACCGAGTCCTTCAGCGCGCCCTCGACCCGCCCGTCGAGCCAGATCTTCTTCACTCCGGCGGAGAGTGTGCGGCTCTTGCCGGGGGTGGCGACGACCTCGTTCCAGAACGTCCCGTGCCCGGAGCGCTTCACCTCCAGGGCGGCACCGTGGATGCTGTCCAGGCGGTGCGTCAGGGAGCTGCCCTTGAGGGCGGCGGGGACGGAGCGGGTCGCGGCGCCGTACGTAGCGATCACGGGAAGGCCGTCGGTGCGGGCGTCGTCGTAGCCCATGCCGATCAGGCCGGTGACGTCGAACAGGCGGCGGTCCAGGGTGCCCGCGGCGATCAGCGGGGCGGCCTCGTCGGGGATGACGTAGTAGTCGTCCCCGACCTGCCGCACCTCGACGCCGCCCGCGGAGCCGTCCGCGCGGTCGACGGTGAGGGTGTCGCGGGCGCCCGGCCCGTCCGCGTAGTGGACCACGTCACCGGTGATGAGGGTGACGTCGTAGGAGCGGGTGTCGTTCGCCGGGGCGGGGTCGCCGGAGACGTCGGGCTGGACGGCAGCGGCCTGCAGGGGTATGAGCAGGCCGCCGGCCATGGCAGCCGCGCAGGTGAGGGCGGCCAGCTGGCCGCGCCACCTGCGCGTCGTCCCGGCGTAACCGGAATTTTGGGCTTCGGAGGTCATGCGGAGCATCTTGCGCCCTGGTGGGCGGATGATCGGCCCCTGCACGGTGGCGGCTGGTCGCCTGGCCACTGACCGCCAGCCGGGCGGGCCCGTTCCGCACGGATCACGGCCGCCGACCGCACTTCCCTTACCGGGCAGCCCCGTTGGGCGCCGACGCGCGGAAACAGGCTGCCGTCGGGTGTGCGGGGTGCGCCCGGGCCCCCGGCAGCCTCAGCTCCGTGCGGTGCCGTCGCCCCGCGGCCCGGTCTGGTAGATGTCGGGGATGCCGTCCGCGTCGTCGTCCCGTTCCTCCTCCTCGCACAGGCGCTTGTAGACGCGGTTGCGGCGGCGCAGGAGAACGGCGGCCAGGGTCGCGGCGGTCAGGGAGCCGATGAGTACAGCGGCCTTGACGTGCTCGGCCTCCGCCGGGTCCGGGAAGGCCAGTTCGCCGATGAGCAGGGCGACCGTGAAGCCGATGCCGGCCAGGGTGGCCAGGCCGAACACGTCCGCCCAGGCGAGGTCGGGGTTGAGCTGCGCCCGGGTGAAGCGTGCGGCGAGGTAGGTGCCGATGAAGATGCCGAGGATCTTGCCCACGACGAGGCCGACGAGCACGGCGAGCGGCTCGGGGTCGCTGAAGACGTGGACCAGGGCGCCGCCGGAGATGCCGACGCCTGCGGCGAAGAGGGCGAACAGCGGCACCGCGACGCCCGCCGAGAAGGGGTGGACACGGTGGGCGACCCGCGCCGCCGGAGAGACGTCCTCCCCCTCGTCGCGGGTGGTCCGCAGGATGAGGCCCATGGCGACGCCGGCGACGGTGGCGTGGACGCCGGAGTTGTACATCAGCGCCCAGGTCGCCACCCCGAGGGGGACGTACCACCACCAGCCGCGGACGCGGAAGCGCTGGAGGACGTGGAAGAGGACGAGCCCGGCGCACGCGCCGCCGAGCGCCCAGAAGTTGAGGCCGGAGGTGAAGAAGACCGCGATGATGAGGATGGCGCCGAGGTCGTCGACGACGGCCAGGGTCAGCAGGAACGCCCTCAGTGCGGACGGCAGATGGGTGCTGAGGACGGCGAGGACCGCGAGCGCGAAGGCGATGTCGGTGGCCATCGGGACGGCCCATCCTTCGAGCCTCCCGCCGCCCACGGAGACGGTGAGGAGGTACAGCGCCGCCGGTACCGCCATGCCGCAGACGGCGGCGATGACGGGAAGGGCCGCGGTGGCCGGTGTGCGCAGTTCCCCGACGACCAGTTCGCGCTTGAGCTCGATGCCGGCGACGAGGAAGAACACGGCGAGCAGCCCGTCGGCGGTCCAGTGCCCGACGGACAGGTCGAGGCCCAGGGCAGGGATGCCGAAGTGGAGGTCGCGCAGGGTCTCGTACGTCTCGCTCCAGGGGCTGTTCGCCCAGACGAGCGCGACGACGGCGGCGGCGAGGAGGACGAGACCGCCGACGGTCTCGGTCCGGAGCGCCTCGGAGACGGCCTGCCGCTCCGGCCACGGCAGGACGCCGAGGAGGGGGTCGCGCCGGCGGGTCTGTGTCATGGGAATGGGCCTCCGGGGCGTTGGGCGGACGGGCGTACGGTCCCTCGGACGCCGACCAGACCTCCCGGCACACCGGCGTCACTTCGACGCGTCGATCACACCCTACTGATCCTGCCGCCTTCCCATCGCAGGGGCAGGCTTCCCACCTGCCGGAACACGGAATCGGGCCCGTCCCCACCCGGGTGTGAGGTGGGAACGGGCCCCCGTGGGCCCTCCCCCGCGGGCCGGCCGCGGGAGAGGTGGTGGTCAGGCGGTGGTCTTCACCTGCTCCTGGTCGGTGTCGTCCTCCGGGGCGATACCCGCGTCGCGCTTCTTCACGTAGGCGAGGAAGGTGTTCAGCTCCCGCTTGACGACGGGGGCGAGGAGGTACAGGCCGATGATGTTGATGACGGCAAGGGTGAACAGCACCGCGTCGGCCATGTCGATCAGCGTCTGGAGCGTGAGCAGCGAGCCGGCGACCGCGAAGACGGTGTAGACGACCTTGTAGGCGAGCTCGCTCAACCTGCTGCGGCCGAAGAGGTACGTCCACGCCTTGAGGCCGTAGTAGCCCCAGGTGAGCACGGTGGAGATGGCGAACAGCATCACCGCGACGGTGAGGACGTACGGGAACCAGGGCAGCACGGTGGCGAAGGCGTCGGAGGTGATCGTGACACCGCCGATGGACGTGTCCGAGCGGGCCTCCGTCAAGCTGGCCGGATTGGCGATGACGATGGTCAGCGCGGTCATCGTGCAGATGACGACGGTGTCGATGAACGGCTCCAGCAGGGCGACCAGGCCCTCGCTCGCGGGCTGCTTGGTCTTGACCGCGGAGTGCGCGATCGGCGCGGAGCCGAGCCCCGCCTCGTTGGAGAACGCCGCCCGCTTGAAGCCGATGATCAGCGCGCCGAGCACACCGCCGGCGACACCCTGCGGGCTGAAGGCGCCCTCGATGATCTCGGAGACGGCGGCGGGCACGGCGGTGACGTTCACCAGGATGACGGTCAGGCAGGCGGCGATGTAGATGCCCGCCATGGCGGGGACGAGCCTGCTGGTGACGTTGGCGATGGAGCGGAGGCCGCCGAGGAGCACGATGCCGACGATCGCGGCGATCAGGATGCCGAAGAACAGGGCGCCCGTGGAGGAGCCCATGAGGCCGTCCTCGCCGCCGGTGACGGAGACGAGCTGCGCGTAGGACTGGTTGACCTGGAAGAGGTTGCCGCCGAAGAGCCCGAAGAACAGGATCATGAAGGAGGCGAGGACCGCGAGGACCTTGCCGAGGGTCTTGCCGTTCTTGCCGAAGCGCTCGGCGAGCCCCTTGGGCAGGTAGTGCATCGGGCCGCCGGAAACGGTGCCGTCGGCGTGCACCTCGCGGTACTTCACACCGAGCGTGACCTCGACGAACTTGGTGGCCATGCCGAGCAGGCCGCACAGGATCATCCAGAACGTCGCGCCCGGGCCGCCCAACGTCACGGCGACGGCCACACCGGCGATGTTGCCGAGGCCGACCGTGCCGGAGACCGCGGCGGTCAGGGCCTGGAAGTGGTTGACCTCACCGGCCGACCCCTTCTCGTCGTACTTGCCTCTCACGACAGCGACGGCGAGACGGAACTTGCGGATCTGTACGAGCCCGAACCAGCCGGAGAAGACCAGTCCGGCGACGACGAGCCAGGCGACGATGAGGGGCAGGTCCGTTCCGCCGACGGGAACGGCGTAGAAGACGATCTCTCCGAGCCACGTGGCTATGGGCTCGAAGAATCCGCTGACGGCCTCGTCGACGGACTGCGTGATGGAGTCGAGTGACACGGTGAATACCTCGTGACGCAGGGCCGGCGCGGGGACTGCGCCGGTAGGTGTGCGGTCTTGGAGCGAACGCCGTCGTCCGATCGGCGAACCGTGGTGTTCCCGGTCCGTGGACTCGGACCGTGATCACACCGGACGTACTCGCCGGCGTCGTGCCGGCCACCGCGCAGGAGGCAAGGGGTCATGCCACCTGCGGAGTTGCGCATTCCTACCACGGGACACCGCCACGTCGAGTGACGCACCTCACATGACGTACGGTGACGCACGAAAGTCCCAGCAAGCGTGATGCGACCGTTATCCGGACGCCCATTTTCATTCATCGGGCACTTATTTCTGCAGGTCAGCACTGTCTTCCGGAGTCACTGGTGTCGGGGGCGGTGCGCGTACGCCGGCGATCGCGCAGGCTCCGATGCCACGGCCCCGGACGGGACGGAAGCGTCGCCGGTGACGCGCCGGACGCCGCCGCGGTCACATCAGCGGCGCCGCCGATCGGCCCGCAACCCGACGTCGCCGTAGCTGTTGTCGACCGGGTTGACCGCGAGCCCGGGGCGACGATCCCGTCGATGGCGTCGAGTACCGCGGAGGACAGGGTGATGTCGGCGGCACGAATCGAACTGGCTACCGGCGCCACGAGGCGAGCTCGAGCTGACCATCCGCGCCTACGAGCGCCACGGCCGCGCAGACCGGCAGCGACAGACCGTCCGCCGTCTCGCCGCGCAGGAACGAAGCCGATCCTCAGCGATCACGATGACGCCTCGGCCCCGGAGGGCACCCCTCCGAGCAGGGCAAACACCCTGGTGACCGGTGACTGGCCCCGACGTCCCCGCTCCTGCCCGGCGATCCGCGAGGTACGGTGGTGGAAAGCCCCCAAAGGAGGGCAATTCGATGCCGTGGTTCGTATGGCTGCTCGCCGCCGCGGCACTGGGCGTCGCGGAATTCTTCACCCTGACCCTGGTCCTGGGGCTGCTGGCCGGTGCCGCACTGGTCGCCGCCGTGGTCGCGGGCGTGGGCATCGGCCTTCTCGGCCAGCTCATAGCCCTCGCGGCGGCAACAGCAGCGGGCCTCGTCCTCGTTCGCCCCCTCGCGCTGCGGCAGATGGCCCAGCAACCCGTCACGCACGAGGGCAGCGACGCGCTGATCGGCAGGCGGGCCGAGGTCATGCAGGAGGTCACCGCGACCCACGGGCTGATCAAGCTCTCCGGCGAGGAATGGTCCGCCCGCGCCCTCGACGAGAGCCTCGTGATCCCGGTGGGAGCGCTGGTGGACGTGATGGAGATCGACGGAGCCATGGCCGTGGTCTACCCCCGCGAACTCCTTCCGTGAGCGGCTGAACGCACAGCAACGGAGGCATTGTGGATCCGATTGTCATCCTCATTCTTGTTGCGGCCGTGGTGGTCGTCTTCCTCGTGGCCTCCACCGTGCGGATCGTCCCGCAGGCGCGCCGCTACAACATCGAGCGGTTCGGCCGGTACCGCAGAACCATGCAACCCGGCCTGAACCTGGTTGTGCCGGTGGCGGACCGCATCAACTCAAAACTCGACGTACGCGAGCAGGTCTACTCCTCCGAGCCCAAGCCGGTGATCACCGAGGACAACCTCGTGGTGAACATCGACACCGTGCTCTACTACCAGATCACCGACCCACGATCGGCGGCCTACGAGGTCGCCGACTATCTGCACGCGATCGACCAGCTCACCGTGACCACGCTGAGGAACGTCATCGGCAGCATGGATCTGGAGGGGACGCTCACCTCGCGTGAGGAGATCAACGCCCGGCTCCGTGCTGTCCTCGACGACGCCACCGGCAAGTGGGGCATCCGGGTCAACCGTGTCGAGATCAAGGCCATCGATCCACCGCACACCATCAAGGAAGCGATGGAGAAGCAGATGCGGGCCGAGCGTGACAAGCGCGCGGCCATCCTGCACGCCGAAGGGGAGCGACAGGCCAAGATCCTCACCGCGGAAGGCACGAAGCAGAAGGACATCCTGGAAGCTCAGGGCACGCAGCAAGCCATGATCCTGCGGGCCGACGGCGAGGCCAAGGCGGTGGAGCTCGTCTTCCAGGCCGTCCACCACAACAACGCCGACCCCAAGGTCCTGGCCTACAAGTACCTCGAGACGCTCCCGCACCTGGCGAGCAGCGACAACAACACGTTCTGGGTGATTCCCGGGGAGCTGACCGAGGCGGTCCGGACCGTCACCAGCGCGTTCGGTGATCAGTCGGCAGCGGATCCTGCCCCCTCTGCGCAGCCCGAAGAAGCAGCCGACAAGGCTCTCGGCACGTCGGGCGAGGACCGTGCTCCGAAGCGCGGCGCGGCTTCCACGGTGTCGCTCGATACCGCCAGGGCCACGGTCGAAGCCGAGAAGCAGGCCGCCGCCGCGGTGAGCGACGCCAAGGCGGAAGCCGAAGCCGCGAAGTCGGCCCAGACGCCTCGACGCGGGCCCACCGGCGACTGAACACCGTCGGACCGTGAGCCCCTCGTCACGGGAGCCGGCAGACCCTCGGATTCTGCGTGGTCGTCCGCTGTGCAGCGTTCAGCCTTGGCGGCCTCTGTCCGGTGGTGCGCAACCGCGCCTCCCTCTCCAGGTCTCCCTGGACACCCGGGAGGCTGCGGCGGTGCGCGGGACCCCGGAACCGGTCGCGCTCTGCCTCGGGACCGACTTTCGAATGCCCCGGGAAGGCGGGCGCCAGATCTCCGGGTCAGCCGATCCGACCCAGCCTGCGTCCGCTGAATCCGCGTGGTCTCCGAGCGAAGTGTTGCGGTCGCGGCCCTACGCAGAGCGGCTCCCCCTCAGGAGAGGGGGAGCCGCTCCCTGCTCGATGTTGCGGGGCTGATCCGAGGGGCGAGGAGATCACGCGTGTCGTCGGTTGCCCGAGATCAGTCGGTAGAGGGCCAGCAAGATCATGGAGCCGACGACGGCCGCGACCCAGGTGGATATCTCGAAGAAGCCGTCGATGGAGTCGATGCCGAAGATGACCTTGCCGAGCCATCCACCGAGCAGACCGCCCGCGATTCCGATGAGGATCGTGACGATGATGCCGCCCGGGTCCTTGCCCGGCATCAGCACTTTGGCGATGATCCCTGCGAACAGCCCGATGAAGATCCACGCGATGACGCCCATGATGTACTCCTGCCAGCGAAGATAAAGCCTGCGTTAGCATCCCGTCTGTTCCCTCAGGGCACTTCCAAACCTGGCCTCGAACTTTCTTGACGAGCTGTCGCATTCCTGGCGGTCCGTGTTCGCTTGTCGCAGACTCGTCCGTCGTATCGTGCGATCGCCTCGCACACGTGTACGGCAACGCGACAGATCATCCGGACCGGGTGCGCCGGTATCCCCTCGGACATGAGCGGCGAGGAGTGGATGGTGGTACGGCCACTGTTGCCCACTCCGGCCCGGCTGGAGGGCCGGGCCGGACCGGGCAGCCCGAAGGGTACTGCCACCGGCAGATGTTGGACGCGATCCACTCTCTCGTGGCGGGCGGGATCTCCTGGCGGTCGCCGCCCGTGGACTTCCCCGGCTGGGACCGCGTCTGCGCCTCGTGGGTGAGCGAGGACGTGCGGGACCTGCCGGCCGCACGCGAGGCGTCGCCAGCGGGAACCAATGCGGCGGCGGTGACCTGCGAGAAGACCGGAGAGGTGTTCCAGGGTGCGGCTGAACCGATCGATGGCGGACGAGTGGGCAAGCACGAAGACTCCTGGCGGACTGGTGATCTTGGTCGTGAACCCGTCCGCCAGGAGCCTTCCTCATGCCCGTCACCAGGGACGCCAACCTGACCACCCGTCAGGCCGTAAGGGGTTCACCATCTCCAGGACCAGCCAAACCCGCTGGTCACAGCCACGACTTGGAGTCTCCACCGAACCCGGAACGAGTCTCGATCACGCAACATCCCTGGCCAGGGCACCCGCCAGGGTGTGAAGATCCTTCTCGCACAAATGATCTTTGGATGGAGATTCGATGACGGGCATCCGCTTCAAGAAGAAGGCAGCCGCCTTCGCTACGTCCTTTGCGGCCGTCGCGGCTGTGATGGCGACCGCCGGTCCGGCGCATGCGGCGGAGTTCAAGGTCACCGACAACTGTGACGTGCCGTGGATCACTTGCTCGTACGGTGATCTGTGGCTCTTCTACAACACGAAGCAATTCGCCGTCCAGGACGGCTACATCAAGTCGGCGTTCACGACCTTCTACAGCAACGTGTCCGACCACTCGGGTACGAGCCAGTACCAGGGATCGTCACTGACGACCTATCGGTACGTCTTCGGCAACGGTGGCAACGGCAACGGCGCGTACATGAAGAACAACGTGGGGTCCGTGCAGAACTGCGCCCGAGATGACAACTACCGCGTGTACTACAACTCCGGCTACGGCGGCGCATCGCAGTACTTCGCGAAGAACGGGCCCTACGGAGACTGCAACCTCACCGACCTGATCTCCGCCCTGCACAACAACAACGCCTCCTCCCACTTCGCGTAAGAAGGGACCTCCGTGAAGCACACCAAGCGGATAGCCACCGCAGTAGCCCTGACCGCTTCGATGTTCCTGGTCAGCGCCTGCTCCTCCGACACGGCCCCGGACACCACGCAGAACGTGGCGGACGGCAGAACGATCGTGAACAAGGAGAACTGGCCCGAGAAGACCCCCACCAGTGGCCTGACCAAGAATCTGACCCTTCCGCTGGAGGCGTACATGGCCTCCTACGAGGACCAGGTGGCCGTCGAGCAGGCCGCCAACGATCTCCAGCAGTCCTGCATGAAGGACTACGGCATCGACCTGACGCTGCCACGAGCGGGCGCCAACCCGCCTCCCAGCGACAACGACGCCAACATCGAGCGCCGTTACGGCATCACCGACCGGGCCGAGGCCGAAAGGTACGGCTACCAGCTCTCCCCGGCACTGCAGGAGCACACCGAGCAGCCCCTGCGCGATCTGTCCGGTGTCGAGGTCGAGGTCCTGACCGGCCACACCAAGCCCGAACCGCCGCAGGCCCCCCAGGGAGTCAAGGCTGGAGAGCCGTTCGCCGGCCCTGGCCAGGGAACCAGGCCGGCTCGAGCCGAGCACAACGGGAAGAAGTTGAAGACGGGCGGCTGTATCGGCTGGTCCAAGGATCAACTCGGTGTGAAGGAAGCCGACCCGATCATCGTGGCACAGCTCTCCGGCGACAGCCTGATGCAGTCGATGAAGGATGACGAAGTCATCAAGGTCATCGCTGCGTGGTCTTCGTGCATGGACGGCAAGGGACACGCGGGACTTGCGGATCCGTACAAGGCGATGGACCAGGGTGTCACCAACGATGGGAAGCCGTCGCAGGAGTCCATCGCTCTGGCGGTCGACGACATCGACTGCAAGGAGCAGACGGATCTGGTGAAGATCTGGTCCGACGTGGAATCTGCGATCCAGGACAAGCAGATCGCCGACAACAAGAGCCGGCTGACCGGGATCAAGAAGCAGCGCGGCATCGAGATCGCTGCCGCGCGTCAGCAGATGGCGGCCTCCTCCCGGTGAAGACTGATGGCGTTGCGCCCGGACCGTTCATGGTCCGGGCGCTGTCCCTGATGGCGGTGTGTGTGCTGGCCGCCGGGTGTACGGACGATGCCGCTGACAGGGCCTCCGAGTCGCGGCGGCCGGTGACTTTGAGCGCGGAGGAGAGCAGTCCGAAGGTGCGTCCATCGCCTGTGGCTTCGGTGCACTCCGAGGGCCGTACGCGCGTCCTGGAGTACGGAGATCTGGTCGTGCGTGCCACGCCGGAAAGCAACGGGGTACGAACCGAGATCGCGGTAGCCAATACCTACGAGCGCGATGCGACGTACTCGGTGCAGATCAGCATCGCCGACGGTGAGGGCTGGACCGCGTACAACCACTTCTGGCTTCAGGATGTCCCTCCGGGAGAAACCGGGCGGGAGGGCGCTGTGATCGGTTCGAAAGACATGGGTCCCCCTCCGAAGGTTCCGAAGATCTACGTCGACGAGTTCGATCACCTCGTCGACAAGAAGTAGAAGAGGGAACACTGCACGGCGGCGTCCCGTGCGAAGGATCCGTCGGACGATCCGAAGGTGTCCATCGATCTCGGCGGTAAGATCAACACCACTACGGTCGTGAACCCGTCCGAATTCGAGAGCGCCAAGCTGGACGTCCGCTGCGACTCCCAGGTCTCCAACGCGGGTACCGGCTGTGTGTTCTCCGGCTACAAGCCGACGTATGTCATGAACTCCAAAAAGTTCCCCGGGGCCGCGGCACACATCGACTTGATGTGGCGCAAGACCAACATCAAGTGGGGTCAGCACAACAGCGGCAACAGCGGCAAGCCGCTCACCTACCTCGGCAACAAGAAGGTACCCGGCAGTACCCGCCTCCAGAAGACCGTCAACCGGGAGAAGCTCTGCACGAAAAGCTCCACGAACTTCATCGAATACGACGTTCCGGGAGACCCCTACCAGGGCACTGGGCTCTTCAGTGACCTGTGGACCGCCGATTCGGGAACCGCGAAGACGGACTCCATCACCTGCGACGAGTTCTCCTTCGCCAACTCCTTCCAGAGCGGCGGCAACATGACTGGCCCGAATCCAGTCAGTACCAATGGCAGCGAGTGTGTGCAGACTTACCTCAAGCGCAACTCCGACGGCACCATGAGTCTTCACCTGCGGCCTGACTACCCGGACCCGGTCTGGAACGAGCCCTGCGGCCGGTCCAGCATGTCGAGGTGGCAGAACACCCAATCCATGCAGCCCTTCGGCGGATTCATCCGTGAACAGCGGCTGATGGAAGACGACGACTACTGGGTCGACCTCGACGGGTTTACCCCCTGACAGACCCCACACGGGGAAGGCCCCTACGGGAACCTTCGGTTCAAGGGTCCTCGCAACACCACTTGGTCTCAGGTGGTGAGGAGAACACGTAGACGCTCGGCTGGGGTATCCCAGCCGAGCGTCTTGCGTGGGCGGCCGTCGAGTTCCCGGGCGACGTGCTCGAGGTCTTCGGGACTGTGGGACCTCAGGCCGGTGCCCTTGGGGAAGTACCGGCGCAGGAGTCCGTTCGTGTTCTTGTTCGAGGCGCGTTGCCAGGGCGAGGCGGGGTCGCACTCCGCCGATCCCGCAAGATCATCACGTTCGACGGCCACGGCCCTCGCGACTCCCACAGATCACGGGTGTCACGAGGACCGTCAGAACCAAAGAACATCTGTGGGGGCCTTCCCCTTGTGCCTCATTGGAGAGTGACGCAGCCATCTTGGATCCGCTGACTGGTTTCCTCCGGACCAAGGATTCGCTCCAGATCCTCGAGAACCGATGCGAAGAATTCCGAAAGATCCGGGAAGAGATCCATGGTCTCCACGTCGCCGTCACTCCACTGCCCCACCGAACCGGTCTCCGCGTCGACGAAGAAGCCATACATCTCACCACACGCATAAGGCTCGGCGGCGAAAGGAATCCACTCCTTCCTCCAATAGCCCTCATCCTCGCTCGGACCAGGCATCATCTGATGATGCAGCCGCTCGATACTCGACAGAGGCAGCAGCGCCCATCCGCCGACGAGGAACTCGCCTTCCGGGCAGGAACCCGTCAGGCCGTTCGACCCATCGAGCCGGGTGACGGTCCCGTTGTTGACCTTCAGATAGGCGCGCAGATCCTCCGGGAACCGAACCCCTGTCTTCTCCTCGACAGCGGCGATCTCCTCCTCGCCCGCCACATCCCCCAGAGCACGGTGACTGACCGGGGCATACTCACGCAGCCAGGACACAACACGCTGCCACGACTCACCTATGTCACTCGGCACGCAGACCTCCATCAAAAATCTACTGTTCACGCTGGGACATTCGCGCGGCAGGGAGGATCCTGCCCCTGCGTCCCAAGCAAATTCCAGCGCAACGGCCAGTTCACGGCCACACCGCACCCTCCGCTGCCCATGCTGACATGGCCAGGAATGCAGGTAGGAGCCCGTGTCGTCGGGGTCTGTCAAACGAGCTTTACAGTCCCACGCCCGCAACCGCCTCGCCCACCGTGCCCCCCTCGACAGCCCTCGGCTTCACTCTCTCATCGAGGAACTGTGTTACTGACCAAAAGGCACCGGTTGCGACACCACCGCATCCGTTTCGCAGCCAGAACGCCGTCGACTGCGAGTCGACGACCGTCGCGGCGTCTGCACTATCGACAAGGGAGAGCTGTTGATGTCGGGGCCTACGGCGCCTGACTCCTGCAGCAGAAGGGCCCGACTCCGTGGAGTCGGCCCTTCCGGCCTGCCCGCTCGCTTGCAGCAGCGGCAGCGGTCGGACGTTGAAGCAGCCGGTTCTGCCACTCGATCATCCCCCCAATCACTCTGTCGGTGATGGTCGGGATGATGGACTTCGAGACCTCGGCGCCACACACTTCAGCCAGGTACGCAACAATAACGCCATATACTGGGCCCTTCACCGACAGCTACAAGACCATCTCGTCGATGTCGCCCAGACGCCGCTGCCGCTTCTCGGCCAGCATCGGCTCGAACATGCCGGCCTGGTCCCGGGGAAACGGTGACCTCCACCGGCCCGGCCTCGGTGTCCACCGTCTTGGCCGGATACCGTTGTGGGAGTCCTCCGGCCGCCCTCGGCCTGCTAGCCGTGTTCATGGACCACGCGATCCAGTGCACGGCGCCGATTCCGGCCTGATGCGAGCAAGCCGGACTACGCGTGAGGGCCGGGCGCGCGCGTGCCCACCCCATCCGTCGTCGTACGTCAGGAAACGGGGAACCAAGCCGACAGGCGCTTGGCAATGGCCGGTACATCGATGTTGTCCTGCGCGACTTCCTCGACGAACGGGCCGGCCACGGAGACGGGTGGCGGGGCGGTACTGGCGCTGACGCCGTTGAACCGCAGGAAGACACGTATGGCGAGCCAGGCGGTGCGCTTGTTGCCGTCGATCAGGGCGTGATTTCGGGCAACGGAGTGCAGCAGTGCCGCCGCCTTCTCGTGCAGCGTGGGATACAGCTCGGCTCCGAACACGTTGGTCCGGGGCCGTTCGATCGCTGACACCAGAAGTCCCATGTCACGCACGCTGTGGTCGGTACCGTTGACCGTGCGAGCGATGGCAAGGATCTCGTCGAGCTGGACGTAGCGCACTTCGGTCACTTCAGGTAGTCCAGGATCTCCCCATCGCTGTCCATGAGCTCGGCCAGGACATCGTCGACCTTCAGCTCGGCCCGGTCCTGGGCGTCGCGGATGGCCTCGACAGCGATTTCCTGCTTGCTTCGGCCCTCTCGACGAGCACGCTCAGTGAGCTTCGCATCAAGATCGTCGGGGAGTCGGAGTGTCATCGCCATACACTCATGATACCTGACTGGTATCTGGGTGGCGAGGTGATACCAGCCGCTCAAGACCTCGGATCACGGCGCCACGTTCTGCCGCTTGGACTGGCGCACGCTGGGCTCCAGGGAGCCGGGGACCGGGACGGCAGCTCGCGCCGCTTCCATGAGGAGTTCCTCGCCCTCCATGCCGACAGTCCGGTCCGCACGGCCCCAGCCGGGGAGGTCCGGGAGGTCAGGACTCTCGCTTCGAGCGTCATCCGAGCGTCAAGAATTTCCGAACGAGGCCCTGAAGGCGTCGCCGATACCAGCGCCTCCCCCATGAATTCGCAGGTCAGGCCCCCTCAAGGGGCGATCCGTCCACTCGACCCGCTGCACGGAGGAAAACAGGTCGAGCGACCCACGCGAACCACGAACCCGCAGGTCAGGCGCCCTTGCCAGCAGGCTCCAGAATGGCCACGCACTCAACGTGCGCAGTCATCGGGAAGAGGTCGAACGCCCGCAGCGTCCGCACCTTGTACCCGCCCTCCGCGAAGTACGCGATGTCCCGGGCCAGCGCCGCCGGGTCGCAGGCGACGTACGCGATGCGGCGGGCGCCCAGCGCGACGAGCTGCTTGACCGTGGCCTTGCCCGCGCCCGCGCGGGGCGGGTCCAGGACGATCAGGTCGCACTCGGTGATGCCCGTGCGCGGGAGGACCTGGTCGACCTTGCCGTGTTCGATGCGGACCCGTTCCAGGTCCTTGAGGTTGTGCCGGGCGTCCTCGACCGCGCGCTTGCCGGACTCGATGCCCAGCACCGCGCCCTTCTCGCCGATCCGCTGGCCGATGGCGCCGGCGAACAGACCGACGCCGCAGTAGAGGTCGAGCGCGGTGTCGTTCTTGCGGGGCAGCAGGCCCTGCATGACGGCACGGACCAGCGTGTCCGCCGCCTGCGGGTGGACCTGCCAGAAGCCGCCCGAGCCGACGCGGTACGTCCGGTCGTCGGCGCGCTCGCGGACGAAGGCGCGGCCGTGGACGCGGTGGACGCCGCCGTCCTTCTCCTCGACGCGGAGCACCGAGACCGGCTTGTCCAGCTCGACCAGCGGGAGCCGGCCACCCTCACGGGGCGTGAGGATGACCTGGCGGTCGTGGGAGCCGGTGGCGGAGATCGCCTCCACCGTGGCCATCTGCGGCCAGTCCTGCTTCTCGACGCCGAGCTCCGAGACGCCCGGGGCGGCGATCATGCAGTGGTCGATCGGCTGGACCTCGTGCGAGCGGTGCTTGCGCAGTCCGACCAGGCCGTCCGCGTCGATGGCGTACTGGACCCGGGTGCGCCAGGCGGGCACCTGGCCCGGCGGCAGCTTGTCGCCCTCGGCGGGCATGACCGTGCCGTCCCAGCCGGCCTCCTCGGGCGTGAGGCCCGCGAGGCGCTGGAGCTGCTCGGCGATCACTTCGCCCTTGAGACGGCGCTGGGCGCCCGGCTTGGCGTGCTGCCAGTCACAGCCGCCGCACTTGCCGGGGCCGGCGTACGGGCAGGGCGCCTCGACCCGGTCCTTGGACGCGTCGATGACGGTGATCGCGTCGGCCCGCAGGAAGCGCGAGTCGCTCTCCCCCTCGGTGACCCGGGCCACGACCTTCTCGCCGGGGAGGGTGTGGCGCACGAAGAGCACCTGTCCCTCGTCCGTACGGGCGATGCAGTGGCCCCCGTGGGCGACGGGGCCGACCTCGACCTCGTACTCCCGACCGATCAGAGACTCCCCGGCCTGCGACGACGTGGATTCGTTCTGCATGAGGGGGTGGCTCCAGAGATCAGGAAACGAGGAAGCAGCCGGACGGTGGCCGGATGGCGGCCCGGCGGCGGCCGGACAACAGCCCACCAGTCTACGTGGGCGGAAGCCGGCCGCTCACCACGGGCGCAGCGCGGAGTCAGCGCTTGTTGCCGGTCCGGTGGCCGGCATCCTTGTGGTGGCGCCGTTCCACCGGACCGCGGCGGACCGATCCCGGGGCGGTCCAGTCCGCGCGCCTCCTGGCGCGCACCTTCGCGGCCTCGGAGGACTCCAGCTGGTAGGGCACCGAGGTCACCATCACGCCCGGGGTGAAGAGAAGCCTGCCCTTGAGCCGCAGCGCGCTCTGGTTGTGCAGCAGGTGCTCGTACCAGTGGCCGACCACGTACTCGGGGATGTAGACGCTGATCACGTCGCGCGGGCGGTCCTTGCGCAGGCCCTTGACGTACTCGATGACCGGCCGGGTGACCTCACGGTAGGGCGAGTCGAGGATCTTCAGCGGGATGTCGATGCCCCGCCGCTCCCAGTCGTCCCGGAGCGCCTTGGTCTCCTCCGGGTCGACTCTGATGGACAGCGCCTCAAGCTGGTCGGAGCGCACCAGCTTGGCGTACGCGAGGGCGCGCAGCGTGGGCCGGTGCAGCTTGGAGACCAGGACGATCGAGTGGACCCGCGAGGGGCGGACGGAGTCGTCGGAGGGGGTGTCGGCCGCGGCGATCTCCTCCGCGACCCGGTCGTAGTGCTTGCGGATCGCGGTCATCGTGCCGAAGAAGATCACCATGCCGAGCAGCGCGACCCAGGCGCCGTGGGTGAATTTGGTGGCGAGGACCACGACGAGCACCAGGCCGGTGAAGAACGCGCCGAAGGTGTTGATCGCCCGTGAGCGGACCATGTGCCGCCGTGCCACCGGGTCCTTCTCGGTGCGCAGATGACGGTTCCAGTGCCGCACCATGCCGGTCTGGCTGAGCGTGAAGGAGACGAAGACGCCGACGATGTAGAGCTGGATGAGCCGGGTCGAGTCGGCCCCGTAGATCCAGACGAGCAGGATGGCGGCCCCGGCCAGCAGCACGATGCCGTTGGAGAAGGCCAGGCGGTCGCCGCGGGTGTGCAGCTGACGCGGCAGGTAGCGGTCCTGGGCGAGGATCGATCCGAGCAGCGGGAAGCCGTTGTAAGCGGTGTTGGCGGCGAGGAAGAGCACGAGCGCGGTGGCCGCGGCCAGGAAGACGAAGAGGAACGTGCCCTCGCCGAAGACCGCCGCGGCGACCTGCGAGATCACCGGGTCCTGGACGAAGCCCGCGCCGACCGCCGCACCGTTGTGGATGAGGTCCTTCGCCGGGTTCTCGGCCATCTTCACGTCGGTGGCCATGGCGAGGCCGATGATGCCGCAGAACATGGTGACGGCCAGCAGGCCCATGGCCGCGAGCGTGGTCGCGGCGTTCTTGCTCTTCGGCTTCCGGAACGCGGGGACGCCGTTGCTGATGGCCTCGACGCCGGTGAGTGCCGCACAGCCGGAGGAGAAGGCGCGCAGCAGCAGGAAGACGAGGGCGAAGCCGGCGAGCCCCTGGTGCTCGGGCTTGATCTCGTAGTCCGAGGTGGGCGCGTGCATGGTGTCGCCGAGGGCGAGTCCGCGGAAGGCACCCCAGAGGATCATCACGAAGACGCCGACGACGAAGAGGTACGTCGGGATCGCGAAGAGCTTGCCGGACTCCTTGACGCCGCGCAGGTTCATCAGCGTCAGCAGCACGATGGCGCCGATGGCGCAGGGAGTCTTGTGCTCGACGACGAACGGAATGGCGGAGCCGAGGTTCTCCACTCCGGAGGCGATCGACACGGCGACGGTCAGGACGTAGTCGACGAGGAGCGCGCTGGCGACGGTCAGCCCGGCCTTGGGGCCCAGGTTCGTGGTGGCGACCTCGTAGTCGCCGCCGCCGCTCGGGTACGCGCGCACGTTCTGCCGGTACGAGGCGACGACGGTGAACATCAGGACCACGACCGCGACCGCGATCCACGGGCTGAAGTGGTACGCCGACACGCCCGCGATGGACAGCACGAGGAGGACTTCTCCGGGTGCGTACGCAACGGAGGACAGAGGGTCGGATGCGAAGACGGGGAGCGCGATGCGCTTGGGGAGGAGCGTTTCCCCCAGCTTGTCGCTGCGCAGCGCCCGGCCGATCAGGATCCGTTTGGGCACGTCGGTCAGTTTGGACACGGTGAGGATCGTAAGCGCTGGCGGGACACGCCGCCGAAGCACCACCCCCTCGGTGTTCGGAGAACCTTCTGAATCACCCGCCCTCACCGGAAAAGTCCATGGAATCCTTAACGAAATCCTTGCGTTTCGGAGGGGTGGCCTCCGGGGTGGCGGGGGCCGGCCCGGCCCTCGCTCGGGCGGTCGCTTTGCTCATCGGCCCGGGGCGTACGCACACTCGGATGAGGCGGTGCGGTAGCGGCCGCATAAGCTCTTCCCCGGGCAACGCCGAAGGTGGTTGCCCCGTTGTTTGCCCCGCAGGCTGAGAGAGAAGTGTGAGCAGGGTGTTTTCGCAGGTCATCCGGACGACCAGGACGGCGAGGTAGGCGCACGGTGCACATCGTCATCATGGGCTGCGGGCGTGTCGGAGCCGCTCTCGCGCAGACCCTGGAGCAGCAGGGGCACACGGTCGCCGTGATCGACCAGGACCCCACGGCGTTCCGCCGTCTCGGTTCCGGGTTCGGCGGCCGGCGGGTCAGCGGGGTCGGTTTCGACCAGGACACCCTGCGCGAGGCGGGGATCGAGGAGGCGGGAGCCTTCGCGGCCGTCAGCAGCGGAGACAACTCCAACATCATCGCGGCCCGGGTGGCGCGCGAGATGTTCGGCATCGAGAACGTCGCGGCGCGCATCTACGACCCCCGGCGGGCCGAGGTCTACCAGCGCCTGGGCATCCCCACGGTCGCCACGGTCCGCTGGACTGCGGACCAGATGCTGCGGCGGCTGCTGCCGTCGGGCGCCGAGCCGCTGTGGCGCGACCCGAGCGGCGGTGTGCAGCTCGCCGAGGTGCACACGACGCCGTCGTGGATCGGGCACAAGATCAGCACACTGCAGGAGGAGACGGGCGTCCGCGTGGCCTTCCTCACCCGGTTGGGTGAGGCCATACTGCCCACGTCGCAGACCGTTCTGCAGGAGGGCGACCTGGTCCACGTGATGATGCGTACGGACGAGATCGCGAAGGTCGAGGAGGCCTTTGCCGAAGGTCCCGAGGAGGGCGGTCACTGATGCGCGTGGCTATTGCCGGGGCCGGCGCGGTGGGCCGTTCCATCGCGGCCGAGCTCCTGGAGAACGGGCACGAAGTGCTGCTGATCGACAAGGCGCCGACCGCCATCTCGGTGGAGCGGGTCCCGATGGCCGAGTGGCTCCTCGCGGACGCCTGCGAGATCACGTCGCTCGACGAGGCGGCGCTCCAGCGGTGCAACGTCGTGATCGCCTCGACGGGTGACGACAAGGTCAACCTCGTCGTCTCGCTGCTGGCGAAGACGGAGTACGGCGTCCCGAGGGTCGTGGCCCGGGTGAACAACCCGAAGAACGAGTGGCTGTTCAACGAGTCCTGGGGCGTCGACGTCGCGGTCTCCACGCCGCGCCTGATGTCCGCCCTGGTCGAGGAGGCGGTGAGCGTCGGCGATCTGGTCCGGCTGCTGCGCTTCAGCCACGGCGACGCCAACCTGGTCGAGCTCACGCTGCCGCCGGAGTCGGCGCTGGCCGGGATCCGGGTGAGCGACGTGGACTGGCCGGAGGACACCTCCCTGGTCACGATCATCCGCGGTACGCGTGTGCTGACGCCGAGTCTCGAGGAGACCCTGGAAGCCGGTGACGAACTGCTGTTCGTGGCCGCCCAGGCGCGCGAGGAACAGCTGGAGGACCTGCTGTCGGTCCGCCGGGAGCCGGTCGAGGACTGAGTCCGTGCACGCGTGGGGCCCCGGACCTTTCCGGTCCGGGGCCCCACGCGTGTGTGCGTCGTCGTGCGTCAGATCTCGTGGTTGCGGACCTCCGCGGCCTGCGCGCTCTGCGCCGCCTTCCGCTCCTTCTCGGCCTGCTCCTCCGCCTCCATCTCGGCGAAGACGTCGATGGGCGGCGGCGCCTTGGCGAGGAAGACCCAGGTCAGATAGACCGCGAGCAGGAACGGCGGGATCTTGAGCGCGACCAGGACCCAGCCGAGCTGGGCGGTGTCGGCCCACCAGTACAGCGGGAAGAGGATCGCGCACTTGGCGAGCAGGATCAGGCCCCAGGCGTAGCTGGCCTTGGCGTACGCCTTCTTACGGCCCGGGTTCCTGGTGCGCCAGGAGAGGTTCTCCTTGAAGACCGGCCCGAGGATCAGCCCGATCAGCGGCACCCCGGCCATCGTGGTGACGAGGTAGGCGAAGGCCAGTCCGAGCGTGTAGATCATGCCCGGCAGGTAGAAGTCCTTGGCGTTGCCCGTCATCTTCGCGAAGAGCACGCCGAAGGCCACGCCGAAGACGCCGCTGAAGGCGTGCTTGACGGTGTCCTTGCGGATCAGCCGCACGACGACGAGCAGCAGGGAGACCGCCAGGGCGGCGATCGCCGAGGCCGTCAGGTTCTTGTTGATGGTGAAGATCGTGACGAAGAGCAGCCCGGGCAGGACTGTCTCCACCATGCCGCGCACGCCGCCGAAGGCCTCGAAGAGCGCGGCTTCCGTGACCGCCTTCGCGTCGGCGTCCTGCTGGTCGGTGCGGTGGGGCTGGTCCGTATCGGACGTCGGCTTGTCGAGAGACGTCACCGGCTACTCCTTGCCGAGCGGTCGGAGTTCGTATTTGGGGTTGAACAGCACCCGGCGCCCGTGGCTCATGGCAACGCGGCCCGACGCGATGAGCTTGCGTCCCGGTTCGATGCCGACGATGGAACGCCGGCCGAGCCAGACCACGTCGAGGGGCGCGGTGCCGTCGAAGAGCTCCGCCTCCAGGGCGGGCACTCCGGCACGCGGTCGCAGGGTGACGGTCCGCAAGGTACCAGTGACCTTGACGATCTGGCGGTCCGAGCACTCGGAGATCCGGGTGCAGCCCGAGGCGTGCGTGTCCTCCTGCAGCTCCTCGGACTCGAGGTCCTCCTGGGAGCTGGACAGCCGGTCGAGCATGCGGCGGAAGCGGCCGGACGGCCTCTCCGCCCTGCCGGACTTCTCGGATCGGGGAACAGCGCTCATACCCGAAGGGTACCGGTCCCCTGTGGTAGGGGCGGGCCCGCACAGAGATCACCCGGACGGGTGACTCCTGATCACTCCGGGACGGCTCGTCCCCGCTCGAAGCGGTATCCCATCCCGGGCTCGGTCACGAAGTGCCGGGGGTGCGAGGGGTCCGTCTCCAGCTTGCGGCGCAGCTGCGCCATGTAGACGCGCAGGTAGTTCGTCTCGGTGCCGTACGAGGGACCCCAGACCTCCTGGAGCAGCTGCTTCTGGCTGACGAGCCGGCCTGCGTTACGGACGAGGACCTCGAGCAGGTGCCACTCGGTGGGGGTCAGCCGCACGTCGCGGCCCTCACGGTGGACCTTCTTCGCGGCGAGGTCGACGGTGAAGCCCTCGGTCTCGACGACCACCAGGTCGTCGCCGCCGTCCTGGCCGACCGGTTCCGCCCGGCGCACGGCGGCGCGCAGCCGCGCCAGCAGCTCGTCCATGCCGAACGGCTTGGTGACGTAGTCGTCGGCCCCGGCGTCGAGCGCCTCGACCTTCTCGTCCGAGGTCTGACGGGCGGAGAGCACGAGGATCGGCACCCGGGTCCAGCCGCGCAGTCCCCTGATCACCTCGACGCCGTCCATGTCCGGCAGGCCGAGGTCGAGGACGACGACGTCAGGGTGGCGTGCCGCCGCCAGCTGCAGGGCGGTGGCCCCGTCGGGCGCCGAGTCCACCTCGTACCTGCGCGCCTTCAGGTTGATCACGAGGGCGCGCACGATCTGCGGCTCGTCGTCGACCACGAGGACCCGGGTCATCGCGGACCTGCCTTTCCGGAATACGTGTACGGGGCGGGGGTGCGCCCCGGGGATCTCATGAGGTGACGTGTACGGGAGGACGCGGGCCGGCCCGCACCTGTCCCGGCGCGGCCGTGAGGGTGAGGACCATGGTGAGCCCGCCGCCGGGGGTGTCCTCGGCGTCCAGGGTGCCGCCCATGGACTCGACGAAACCGCGGGCGACGGCGAGCCCGAGGCCGACCCCTGCGCCGCGCGGGGCGTCACCGTAGCGCTGGAAGGGCTCGAAGATGCGTTCCTTGGCCTCGTCGGGGACCCCGCGGCCGCGGTCGGCGACCCGGAGCTCCACGCGCTCGCCGAGGGTGCTGGCGGCGACGGCGACGCGTTCCCGGCCGGGGCTGTACTTGACGGCGTTCTCGACGATGTTGGCGACGGCCCGCTCCAGCAGTCCGGGGTCGACGGCGACCATGGGCAGCGTCTCGGGGATGTCCAGGTCGACGCTGCCCTCCGGGACGCCGCCGAGCGCCATCGGGACGACCTCGTCGAGGTCGATCTCGCGGATCAGCGGGGTGACGGTGCCGGTCTGCAGGCGCGACATGTCGAGGAGGTTGCCGACCAGGTGGTCCAGGCGGTCGGCGCCGTCCTCGATGGCCGCGAGGAACTCCGCCTCGTCCGCGTCGGACCAGGAGACGTCATCGGCGCGCAGGGAGCTCACGGCAGCCTTGATGGCCGCCAGCGGGGTGCGCAGGTCGTGACTGACGGCGGCGAGCAGCGCGGTCCTGATCCGGTTGCCCTCGGCCAGCCGCCGGGACGCCTCCGCCTCCCCGACCAGACGCTGCCGGTCGAGCACCACGGCCGCCTGGGCGGCGAAGGCGCCGAGGACCCTTCGGTCCTCGGCCGGCAGTACGCGCCCGGAGAGCGCCAGCGCCATGTGGTCGCCGACGGGCATGTCCACGTCCGCGTCGTAGGGCCGGTCCACGGGCGCGGGGCCGACGGAGCCGGCGCAGGTCCACGGCTCGACGTCGCTCTGCCGCTCCAGGAGGGCGACGGATTCCATGCCGAAGGTCTCGCGGACCCGGTCCAGCAGGGCATCCAGCGCCGTCTCGCCCCGCAGGACGCTCCCGGCGAGGGCGGAGAGGGTCTCCGACTCGGCGCGCAGCCGGGCGGCCTGGTGGGTGCGGCGCGCCGCCAGGTCGACGACGGAGGCGACCGCGACCGCCACCGCGAAGAAGATCACGATGGCGACGAAGTTCTCCGGGTCCTGCACGGTCAGGGTGTGGGTGGGCGGGGTGAACCAGTAGTTCAGGAGCAGGCAGCCCGCTGCGGCCGAGGCCAGTGCGGGCGCCAGTCCGCCCAGCAGTGCGGCGGCCACCGTCAGGAAGAGGAAGAGCAGGACGTCGTTGGCGAGGCCGGGTCCGTTCTCCATGCCGTGCAGGAGCAGGGTCAGGAGTGCCGGCCCCCCGACGCCGGCCAGCCAGCCCGAGATGATCCGGGTGCGGCTGAGCCGCGCACCGCGCGCGATGGGCAGCCCGCGTCCCTTGGCGACCTCTTCGTGCGTGACGATGTGCACGTCGAGGTCGGGTCCGGACTCCCGGGCGACGGTGGCCCCCACCCCGGGGCCGTAGATGTACTGCCAGGTCTTGCGGCGGCTGGACCCGAGGACGATCTGGGTGGCGTTGACGCCCCGGGCGAACGCGAGGAGCGCGGAGGGTATGTCGTCGCCGATGACGTGGTGGAAGGTGCCCCCGAGGTCCTCGACCAGGGTGCGCTGCACCGCGAGCTCCTTGGGTGAGGCGGAGGTCAGTCCGTCGCTGCGGGCGATGTAGACCGCGAGGATCTCGCTGCCCGAGCCCTTCGCGCTCATCCGTGAGGCGCGGCGGATGAGCGTACGGCCCTCGGGTCCGCCGGTCAGTCCGACGACGATGCGCTCGCGGGCCTGCCAGGGCGCGCTGATGTCGTGCTCACCGCGGTACTGCTGGAGGTACTCGTCGACCCGGTCGGCGACCCAGAGGAGAGCAAGTTCGCGCAGGGCGGTGAGGTTGCCGGGGCGGAAGTAGTTGGACAGGGCCGCGTCGACCTTGTCGGACTGGTAGACGTTCCCGTGGGCCATGCGTCGGCGCAGCGCCTGAGGCGACATGTCGACGAGCTCGATCTGGTCGGCCCGGCGGGCGACCTCGTCGGGGATGGTCTCCTGCTGCCGCACTCCGGTTATCGACTCGACGACGTCGCCGAGGGACTCCAGGTGCTGGATGTTGACGGTGGACACCACGGCGATGCCGGCCTTGAGGAGTTCCTCGACGTCCTGCCAGCGCTTGGCGTTGCGGGAGCCCGGCACATTGGTGTGGGCCAGCTCGTCCACGAGCGCCACGGCCGGGGCCCGCTCCAGGACGGCGTCGACGTCCATCTCGGAGAAGACGGCCGAGCGGTGTTCGATGTCGCGCCGGCGGATCTGCTCCAGGCCGTGCAGCAGCACCTCGGTGCGCGGCCGGTCATGGTGCTCCACGAACGCGACGACGCAGTCCGTGCCCCGTTCCACCCGGCGGTGAGCCTCCGACAGCATGGCGTACGTCTTGCCGACGCCGGGTGCCGCACCCAGGTAGATCCGAAGCTTGCCGCGTGCCATGGCCCCATTGTCTTCTCCGAAACCGGCTGCCGCCGATACGGGAGCCGCTGTCGAACCTACCCCGAGAAATTCCGGCATATGGGGCCGGGGCCGGGCGAGGGGTCCGTATTGACGGGATTCTGATGCGGCCGGGCGCCGCCCCGGCGCAGGACGCGCCCGGCGGGGCCGTCCGCACGTGCTCCGCCGATGTGGGGGTCCGCACGTGTGCGGAGGCGGCCGTCGGCACGCTCTCCGCCGTCACGGCCGTCTACCCGTGTTCGACGATGTGCCCGTCGCTGAGCTCCAGGACACGGTCGGCGAAGCCGAGCAACTGGGGGTCGTGGGTGGCGACGAGGACGGTGACGCCCTCGCTGCGCACGACGGCCCGCAGCAGGTGCATGACCGCGAGCCCCGTCTCCGCGTCGAGCTGCCCGGTGGGCTCGTCGGCGATCAGGAGGGCGGGCCGGTTGGCGAGGGCCCGGGCGATGGCGACACGCTGCTGCTGGCCGCCGGAGAGCTCTCCGGGGCGCTGCTGGGCGTGATCGCCGAGCCCGACCAGGGAGAGCAGCAGCGCCACCCGCTCCTCGCGCTCGTGAGCGTCCGTCCTGCGCAGCCGCATGGGTACGCCGACGTTCTCCGCGGCGGTCAGGATCGGGATCAGGCCGAAGGACTGGAAGATGAATCCGATCCGGTCCCTGCGCAGCTCCAGCAGCCCGTCCTCGCCGAGCTCCGAGAGGTCGGTGCCGCCGACGGTGATGCGCCCGCCGTCCGGTGCGTCGAGGCCGCCGACGAGGTTGAGCAGCGTGGTCTTGCCCGATCCGGAGCGGCCCTTGAGGGCGACGAGCTCCCCGCGCGGGATCTCGAAGGAGACGCCGCGCAGGGCGTGCACGGCCGCGGCACCGGTCCCGTACGAGCGGTGCAGATCCTCGATCCGCACCATCGGTCCGTCGGCCGGGCCGCCCTCGGCCAGGGCCGTGCCGGTCCGTCCTTCGGTGCTCCGTGTCATCGCTCTCCCCCGTGCGTACGCCGCCGTGCGTACCGCTCCCTCGGCAGCCGCCAGTATGTGCATGAGGCACCCGGTCAGGCAATGGAAAGGCCGGTGGGCCGCGTCCCCTCCCCGGGACGCGGCCCACCGGCCTCGAACGAGCCGGGTGCGGTCAGCGCACCTCGGTGATCTCGGGACCGCGCTGCAGCTGGCCCATGCCGCCGGAGAACTTCGAGCTCTCCTGGTCCTCCTGCTGCACACCCTCCGGCACCATCTGGGCGTCATTGGGAAGCTTGAGGACGATCGGGTCACGCGGAGCCATCGGACCGTCACCGCGGACCACGACGGTGTCCCGGAAGATCGTCTCCAGCAGCCCGGCGGCCTCCGGCTGCACCGCGCCCTGGCCGGAGATCACTCCGCGCAGGAACCATCGCGGTCCGTCGACCCCGACGAAGCGCACCAGCTGTACGCCGTTCTTCCCGTCCGGGAGCTGTACGGGGACCTGGGCGCGCAGCTCCCAGCCCAGCGGGCCCTCGACCTCGTCGATGATCCCGCCCTGCTGGGTGATGCCCGAGGCGATCTCGTCGCGCACCTCACCCCAGATGCCCTCCTTCTTGGGAGCGGCGAAGGCCTGCAGCTGGACCGCGCTGTCACGCAGCACGACGGTGGCCGCGACGATCGCGTCGCCGGCGACCTCGACCCGGAGCTCCATGCCCTCGACCCCGGGCACGAAGACGCCACCCAGGTCCACCCTGCCCTCGCCGGGCTGGGAGACCTCGGAGATGTCCCACGGCCCGTCGGGCCGGGGGGCCGGCGGAAGGTTCGTGCGGCGCGAGCCGCTCTCGGCCCCGGTGCCGTCGAGCTCGTCGGCGACCTGCTCGGCCTCGCGCGCTTCGTCCGCCGTGTCCTCGGCGGAACCACTGTTCTTGCGACGTCCGAACACGTCAACGTCCTTCCCGGTCGGATACGACCGAAGCGTAGCTGTTCCCACCCTGGGTGTTACCGCCCGTGACGCCGTCCACTGCGGCATGACCGCCGGTGGATCCGAAGCCGCCCTCGGCCCGCGCCGAGCCGGGGAGCTCCGTCACCTCGTGGAAACGCACCTTCTCGACCTGCTGGACGACCAGTTGGGCAATCCGGTCGAACCGTTCGAACCTGACGGTCTCGCGTGGGTCGAGATTGACCACGATGACCTTGATCTCCCCACGGTACCCGGCATCGACCGTCCCTGGGGCGTTCACGAGGGCCACTCCGCAGCGGGCTGCGAGGCCCGAACGGGGGTGCACGAAGGCCGCGTAGCCGTCGGGCAGGGCGATCGACACCCCGGTGGGGAGCATCGCCCGTTCGCCGGGGGCGAGTTCGGCGGCCTCGGTGGTGACCAGATCCGCACCGGCGTCGCCCGGGTGTCCGTAGGCGGGAATCGGCACGTCCGGGTCGACCCGGCGGATGAGCACGTCGACGGGCCGGCGCATCAGGGGTTCACCTCGAAGGCGCGTGCGCGCCTGACCTGGTCCGGGTCGGACATGGCCGCCCGGATCTCCTCCGGCCGCCCGTTGTCGATGAAGTGGTCCACCTTGACCTCGATGAAGAGAGCTTCCGCGCGGACCGCGACGGGCCCCTCCGGGCCGGCGGTCCGGCCCGTCGCCCGGCAGTAGATCTTCCGGCCGTGGACGGCGGTGACTTCGGCCTCCAGGAACAGCACGGTGTCCACGGGGACCGGCAGGACGTAGTCGGTCTCCAGCCGTCCGGTCACCGCGATGACCCGCAGCAGCCAGCTCAGGGCGCCGAGCGTCTCGTCCATCGCCGTCGCCAGTACACCACCGTGCGCCAGTCCCGGGGCGCCCTGGTGGGCCGGCTTCACGGTGAATTCGGCGGTGACGCTCACACCCTCGCCGGCCGTCGCGCGGAGGTGCAGTCCGTGCGGCTGTCCGCCTCCGCAGCCGAAACAGTGTTCGTAGTGGGAGCCGAGGATCTCACCGGGCGCCGGGGCGTCGGGATGCCGGACGGGCTTCACGGCGTCGGCCGGGGGTGTCAGACGTGCAGATGTTCCACTCACAGGCGCAGACCTTACCCGCGCTGCCGACCGCGGGTCGCGCCGTGCCAAGCTTGCTTTCATGCAGCCTTCCGCACCCCCCTTCGACGAACGCCTCACCGCACCCCGTTCGTGGTGGCTCATCGCTTTCGGGATCGGCGTCGCCTGTGCGCTGATGCTCCTGCCGGTCGGCACCCTGCCCATGCTCGGCGGCCTCGTCGGCGGCACGGCGGCGGCGTGCGCGGGCGTGAGTTCGTACGGCTCCGCGCGCATCCGGGTCGTGGCGGGCGCCCTGGTCGCGGGCGACGCCCGGATCCCCCTGGAGGCGCTCGGCGACGCCGAGGTGCTGGACGGGGAGGAGGCGCGCGCCTGGCGCTCGTACAAGGCGGATCCCCGCGCGTTCATGCTGCTGCGCAGCTATGTCCCCACCGCGGTGCGGGTGAAGGTCACCGATCCCGCCGACCCGACGCCCTACCTCTACCTGTCGACCCGTGAGCCGGGGGCCCTGGTGGCGGCGCTCGCGCCCGTAGCGGCTTAGCGGCCGGGGTCTTCCAGCCCTTCGGGAAGCTCCTCCGCGGGCCTCGCGGGCTGTTCCAGGGCGGGGAGCTCCGTGAGGCGGTCCCAGGAGACCTGATCGCGCCGCAGGTCGCTCCTGACCCGGTCGGCGAGCTTTCTGGTGTCCCGTCGGTTCATCATCGCGCCGACGGCGGCACCGATCATGAACGGGATGAGATTCGGCAGGTCCCGCACGGTGCGCTTCATGATCTGCTGGCGCAGTTCGCGCTTCATCTGTCCGCCCAGCGCCGCGTTGAGCGTGGTGGGGCGGGAGACGTCGATGCCGCGCTCCTCGGTCCAGGACGTCAGATACGCGGTGCCGCGCTGGCCGATGTTGCCCGGCGGACGCCTGCCGTAGACCTCGTGCAGCTCGGCGACGAGCTTCATCTCGACGGCGGCGACCCCGGTGATCTCGGCTGCCAGCTCCGCGAGCATGGCGGGGGGTACGGGCATCATCGCCGCGGCCCCGATACCGGCGCCGACGGCGGCGGTGGCGCCGCACGCGCCCGCGACGAGCTTGTCCGCGAGCTCTTCGGGGCCGAGCCCCGGGAACTGCCTGCGCAGGGTGGCGAGGTCCCGCACGGGGACACGGGGAGCGATGTCGATGATGCGGTCGGTCACCGCGCCGACTGCGGCGGCTGCGTTCTCCCGGCTCCTGCGTACGCCTCGTTTCAGTGTGTGCAGACGGCCGGGTCCCTTCGGGGCCGGACCGTCCTGCCCGGACTCGGAGGGCGGCTCCGCCGCCCTTACCGCTTCGAGCGAGGCCGGACGGCCCCGCTCGTCGTCAGGTGTGCCGGGAGAGGCAGGCAGGGCGGCCCCGTGCTCGGCAGTGGGGCTCTCACCCTCTACCGGGCCTGTACCGCCCTGATGCGCCTCCGACGACTTCGTGCGCCGCAAGCGCCGCTTCCGGAACGGTGTGTCGCCTGCCACGGCCGGCCGGCCTCAGTCGCAGTCGCGGCAGATGGGCTGGCCGTTCTTCTCGCGCGCCAGCTGGCTGCGGTGGTGCACGAGGAAGCAGCTCATGCAGGTGAACTCGTCGGCCTGCTTGGGCAGGACCCGCACGGCGAGCTCTTCGTTGGACAGGTCCGCGCCGGGCAGCTCCAGTCCCTCTGCCGCGTCGAACTCGTCGACGTCGACGGCCGATGCCGTCTTGTCGCTCCGACGAGCCTTGAGCTCTTCGAGGCTGTCCTGGTCCACGTCGTCGTCGGTCTTGCGTGGGGTGTCGTAATCCGTTGCCATGTCGCTCTCCCCCTCTTGGGTGTCTGCGGTGTCTCAGCGCACGTAACGCGTGAGAGGCCGGACTTGTGCCCGACCTGAGGCGGAGATTTTGCCTCACATCAAGGTCTGTTACTCAATCGACACCCAACCGGATCTCTCGTGAGCGATCAGCTTGGGTGGCGAAGGGGACCGTACACGGTCCGATTGCTGCAGTTCACGGGCGCCACCCCGTGTACTTCCCGTGATAACACCCCCCGGAAACCGGGACGTTTCCAGGCTTTCCGGCGGAGATGTGATCACGGAGAGTGGAGAGACCGAAATTCGCTTCTGTGATCGATCACACAGGGACAGAAAGGAAATGGGGTTATAAAATTCCGCCCAAAGCGAACAGAGTCATTCAATGCGACTTCACACCGCGAACCCTCTCAGACCGGCAGGGTGACGCGCATCACGAGACCACCGCCCTCGCGGGGCTCCGCGATGATACGGCCTCCGTGCGCCCGCGCGACGGATCGGGCGATCGACAGGCCGAGCCCGACCCCCTTGTCGCTGCCCGTGCGCTCGGTGCGCAGCCGTCTGAACGGCTCGAAGAGGTTGTCGATCTCGTACGCCGGCACGACGGGCCCGGTGTTCGACACGGTCAGGAGCGCCTGCCCGTGCTGGAACTCCGTGGTGACCTCCACCCAGCCCGCCTCCGCCACGTTGTAGCGCACGGCGTTCTGCACGAGGTTGAGCGCGATGCGCTCCAGGAGGACCCCGTTGCCCTGGACGACCGCGGAGGCACGCTCGCCGCGGACCTCCACGCCCTTCCCGGCGGCCTCGGCCCTGGTCTGGTCGATCGCCCGGTCGGCGACCTCGGCCATGTCCACGGGTTTGCGTTCGATGATCTGGTTGTCGCTGCGGGCGAGCAGCAGCAGCCCTTCGACCAGTTGCTCGCTGCGTTCGTTGGTGGCCAGGAGAGTCCTGCCCAGCTGGTGGAGCTCGGGCGGGGCCTCAGGGTCGGAGAGATGGACCTCGAGCAGCGTGCGGTTGATCGCGAGGGGCGTGCGCAGCTCGTGCGAGGCGTTGCCCACGAACCGCTGCTGGGCGGTGAAGGCCCGCTCCAGCCGGTCCAGCATCTCGTCGAAGGTGTCCGCGAGCTCCTTGAGCTCGTCGTCCGGGCCGTCCAGCTCGATCCGCCTGGTCAGGTCGGTGCCGACCACCCTGCGGGCGGTGCGGGTGATCCGGCCGAGCGGGGACAGGACACGGCCCGCCATCGCGTACCCGAAGGCGAACGCGATGACGCTGAGGCCGACGAGGGCGAGCAGCGACCTGTTGAGCAGGGAGTCGAGCGCGTGTTCCCGCTGACGGTTGACACAGGCGTTCATGGCCGCGTTGAAGGTGTCGGGGCTCGCCTTGGTCGGCAGGTCGCAGACATGGCTGGTGACCTGCCCGCTCTCGATCTGGAACGGCAGGTCGCTGCCCACGTTCAGGGCCTGGGCGGCCAGCATGTAGATGATCGAGAGCAGCAGGATGCCCGCGATCAGGAACATCCCGCCGTACAGGAGCGTGAGCCGTATCCGGATGGTCGGGCGCAGCCAGGGGTACGGGGACTCCTGCGCCTTGGGTTCCCAGGTCGGTTTCGGCGGCGCCTTCATGGGCGCCGGGGAGGCTGCCATCACGTCCTCAGATCCGGTATCCGGAGCCCGGTACGGTGACGATGACGGGTGGCTCGCCGAGCTTGCGCCGCAGGGTCATGACCGTCACCCGCACCACGTTGGTGAACGGATCGGTGTTCTCGTCCCACGCCTTCTCCAGGAGCTGCTCGGCCGAGACGACCGCGCCCTCGCTGCGCATGAGGACCTCCAGGACGGCGAACTCCTTCGGGGCGAGCTGGATCTCCTGGTCGTCCCGGAAGACCTCCCGGCGATTGGGGTCGAGCTTGATCCCGGCCCGCTCCAGCACGGGCGGCAGCGCGACCGTGGTGCGGCGCCCGAGGGCGCGCACCCGTGCGGTCAGCTCGCTGAAGGCGAAGGGCTTGGGCAGGTAGTCGTCCGCGCCGAGCTCCAGGCCCTCGACGCGGTCGCTGACGTCGCCGGAGGCCGTGAGCATCAGGACCCGGGTGGGCATGCCGAGCTCGACGATCTTGCGGCAGACGTCGTCCCCGTGCACCACCGGGAGGTCCCGGTCCAGCACGACGACGTCGTAGTCGTTGACCCCGACGCGCTCGAGGGCAGCCCCTCCGTCGTAGACGACGTCGACGGCCATGGCCTCCCGGCGCAGTCCGGTGGCCACCGCATCGGCGAGCAGCTGCTCGTCCTCGACGACGAGTACGCGCACGGCGCAGTCCTTCCCTAGATCTCCGAAAAAACGGCGAGCGGCCCTCGATCCGGCCGCCCGCCGCACGTCAGCGGCACCGACTGTGCGCGTCCATCCTGCCCGTAACGCGCATAAACCGGCGGTAAGACGGCGCGGCACGGATCACCGCTCCAGGGAATTGATCGGATTCCCGCGCCAGTTGAGGTTTCTGGCGGGCCGCCGACGGGGAGGACGCTCTCACACCCGCGATCACGCCATGCATGTGGCGTTCCACAGCCCGTCCTGCTTCCAGAGGGACTGCGTGATCACCCGCACTCCGGCCGTCCGCGGACCGGAGGACCACCGGGCACACCCCCGTGCCACCGACCCACGACGAGGGGGCGCTTCATGGACGCTTTCACCGCAGGTCTGCTGCAACGAATCAAGACCACCGAGTCCGACCTCACGAGGGCCCGCGAGACGGGCGACGACTTCCTCGCGGACGTCGAGCAGGGAGAGCTCGACGACCTGCACCGCCTCGCCGCCGAGCACGGCGTGGAAGTCGGCACCACGACCGTCTGAGCCGCCACGGGAGGGCCCCGGGAGCCGTCACGGCTCTCCGGGGCCCTCTCGTGTGCGGTGCGCGTCCCTGGGCGCCGTGGCGGGCTCGGGGGACGGCATACGTCAGTCGTGCCAGGCGCCCAGTTCCTCGAGGAGGGCCTGCAACGGTCCGAAGACGCCCGGGGTCGCCGCGACCGTGAGGTCCCCGTCAGCGGGGAGTCCGGGCCTGCCACCGGTGAGGGCGCCCGCCTCCCTCGCGACGAGATCGCCCGCCGCGACGTCCCACGGGTGGAGCCCGCGCTCGTAGTAGCCGTCCAGCCGGCCGGCCGCGACGTCGCAGAGCTCGATGGCGGCCGATCCCCCGCGCCGGATGTCCCGCAGCCTCGGGATCAGCTGCCGGGCCACGTCCGCCTGGTGGGTGCGGACCTCGGTGACGTAGTTGAAGCCGGTCGCCACCAGGGCCTGGTCGAGGGGGGCCGGGGGGCGGCAGCGCAGTGCGTCACCGTTCAGGTACGCGCCGCGGCCGAGCACCGCGTGGAAGGTCTCGCGGCGCATCGGGGCCTCGACCACACCGGCCACCCGCTCCCCGTCACGCTCGGCGGCGATGGAGACGGACCAGGTCGGGAGACCGTAGAGGTAGTTCACCGTGCCGTCGAGCGGGTCGATGACCCACCGGATGCCACTGGTGCCCTCGGCGCTCGCGCCCTCCTCCCCGAGGAAGCCGTCGGCGGGGCGGTGCTCGGAGAGGTAGCCGGTGATCAGCTTCTCCGCCCGGATGTCCATCTCGGTGACGACGTCGATCGGGCTGGACTTCGTCGCGGCCACCCCGAGGTCGGCGGGACGGCCGTCGCGCAGCAGCGCGCCGGCCCTGCGGGCCGCCTCCAGGGCGAGGTCGAGCAGTTCGGAGAGCAGGGGGTCGGTCACAACGCTCCAGAGGTGGTGTCGCGGGGCCGGTACGGGCGTGTGGTGCCCGCGCGGCGGGGAACCGGGCGGTCAGAACGGGCTGTCGGCCCCCGCGGCCGCCGGCTTGAGGGCCCTGGCGGGGCAGCAGCCGACCGGACACAGGTCGTGGGAGGGGCCGAGTGCGCCGAGCGCGCACGGCGTGACGGGGCTGCCCCGCTCTGCGGCGGCGCGCTCCAGGACCAGGTCGCGCACCGCGGCGGCGAACCGGGGGTCCGCGCCCACCGTCGAGGACCTGCGGACCGGCAGGCCCAGCTCGGCGGCCTTCGCGGTGGCTTCCGTGTCGAGGTCGTACAACACCTCCATGTGGTCCGAGACGAAGCCGATGGGGGCCATGACGACGGCCGGGACGCCGTCGCCGTGGAGCGCCTCCAGGTGGTCGCAGATGTCGGGCTCGAGCCACGGGATGTGCGGGGCGCCGCTGCGCGACTGGTAGACGAGCCGCCACGGGTGCTCGACGCCGGTCTCCTCACGCACGGCCTCGGTGATCAGCCGGGCGACGTCCAGGTGCTCGGCGACGTACGCGCCGCCCTCGCCGTGGGTCGTCACCGGCCCGGAGGCGTCGGCCGCAGCGGTGGGGATGGAGTGCGTGGTGAAGGCGAGGTGCGCCCCGGCCCTGACGTCCTCGGGGAGGCCGGCCAGCGAGGCCAGCACCCCGTCCACCATGGGCCGCACGAAGCCGGGGTGGTTGAAGTAGTGCCGCAGCTTGTCGACGCGGGGCACCGGGAGCCCTTCGGCCTCCAGCGCGGACAGCGACTCCGCCAGGTTCTCGCGGTACTGGCGGCAGCCCGAGTAGGAGGCGTAGGCGCTGGTGGCGAGCACGGCGATCCGGCGGTGTCCGTCCGTGACCATCTCGCGGAGCGTGTCGGTGAGGTAGGGGGCCCAGTTGCGGTTGCCCCAGTACACCGGCAGTTCGAGCCCGTGGTCCGCGAAGTCCACGCGCAACGCGTCCAGCAGCGCCCTGTTCTGCGCGTTGATCGGGCTCACGCCCCCGAAGAGGAAGTAGTGCTTGCCGACCTCCTTGAGCCGTTCCTCGGGGATGCCCCGGCCGCGTGTCACGTTCGCGAGGAACGGGACCACGTCGTCAGGGCCTTCGGGACCGCCGAAGGAGAGCAGCAGCAGGGCGTCGTAGGGAGCGGGATCACACAGATCGGACATGCACCCGATCCTGCCACCCGCCGCCGCCGTCGCGGCAACCGCCGTCGGCGGGTCCCGGGTCACGCGGCCGCCGGTAAGCTGTGTCGGCCCCCGCACTCCTGACAGGCTTCCCCGGAGCACCCCTTGCCCAGCCCCTACCGTGCCATCTTCGCCGCCCCGGGAACCCGGGAGTTCTCGGCGGCCGGATTCTTCGGCCGGATGCCGCTGTCGATGATGGGGATCGGCGTGGTGACGATGATCTCCCAGCTCACCGGCCGCTACGGGCTGGCCGGGGCGCTCTCCGCGACACTCGCCATGGCGGCCGCCGTCATGGGACCGCAGGTGTCGCGGCTGGTGGACCGCCACGGGCAGCGCAGGGTGCTGCGGCCCGTCACGCTGTTCGCCGCCGCGTCGGTCGCCGGGCTGCTGGTCTGCGCCCAGCAGCGGCTGCCCGACTGGACCCTGTTCGTCTTCGCCGCGGGCGCCGGCTGCGTCCCGAGCGTGGGGTCGATGGTCCGCGCCCGCTGGGCCGAGATCTACCGGGGCACGGGGCGTCAGCTGCACACCGCGTACGCCTGGGAGTCGATCGTCGACGAGGTGTGCTTCATCTTCGGCCCCATCGTCTCCATCGGGCTGTCCACCGCCTGGTTCCCCGAGGCCGGGCCGCTGCTCGCCGGCGCGTTCCTGGTGGCCGGCGTCTTCTGGCTGACGGCCCAGCGGGCGACCGAGCCCGTGCCCCACCCCGAGGAGCACCACACGGGCGGGTCGGCCCTGCGTTCGACCGGTCTCCAGGTGCTGGTGGTCACCTTCGTCGCCACCGGGGCGATCTTCGGGGCGGTGGACGTGGTGACGGTGGCCTTCGCCGAGGAGAGCGGCCACAAGGCCGCGGCCAGCCTCGTGCTCGCCGTCTACGCCCTCGGCTCGTGCCTCGCCGGGGCGGTCTTCGGCCTGCTGCACCTGAGGGGGAAGCCGTCCGGCAGATGGCTGGTGGGAGTGTGTGCGATGGCCGTGAGTATGATCCCCCTCCAACTGGCCGGGAGCCTGCCGTTCCTGGCCGTGGCGCTCTTTGTCGCGGGCCTCGCCATCGCACCGACGATGGTCACCACGATGGCTCTCGTCGAACAGCACGTACCTCGCACCCGGCTGACCGAGGGCATGACCTGGACCAGCACCGGACTCGCGGTCGGGGTGGCGCTCGGTTCCTCGGCCGCGGGCTGGGTCGTCGACGCCTCCGGGGCGCGGGCGGGGTACGCGGTGCCCGCCGTGGCGGGAGCGATCGCGGCCGCGGTGGCGTTCCTGGGGTATCGCCGGCTCACCGAGCCGGTACCTACGGGAGGGCGCGGGGAAGATGACCGACACCTACGCACGGACGACGGGCACATGGCGTAACTGGGCGGGCAATGTCACCGCCCGGCCGGCCCGTGTGGCGTCCCCCGCCTCGGTCGACGAGCTCGCCGGGGTGCTCCGCCGGGCGTCCGAGGACGGCCTGAAGGTCAAGCCCGTCGGCACCGGCCATTCGTTCACCGCGACCGCCGCCACGGACGGGGTACTCATACGCCCGGACCTGCTCACCGGCATCCGCGACGTCGACCGTACGGCGATGACCGTGACGGTCGAGGCCGGCACCCCGCTGAAGCGCCTGAACGCGGCGCTCGCCCGTGAGGGGCTCTCCCTCACGAACATGGGCGACATCATGGAGCAGACGGTCGCCGGGGCCATCTCCACGGGCACCCACGGCACCGGCCGCGACTCGGCGTCGGTCGCCGCGCAGATCCTCGCGCTGGAGCTGGTCGCGGCCGACGGCACCGTGCTGCGCTGCTCGGCCGACGAGCACCCGGACGTCTTCGCGGCGGCCCGGATCGGGCTCGGCGCGCTCGGCGTGGTCACCGCCGTCACGTTCGCGGTGGAACCGGTCTTCCTCCTCACCGCCCGTGAGGAGCCGATGACCTTCGACCGGGTCACGGCCGACTTCGACCGGCTCGTCGCCGAGAACGAGCACTTCGAGTTCTACTGGTTCCCGCACACCGGCAACTGCAACACCAAGCGCAACAACCGCAGCGCCGGTCCCGCGGCTCCGCCCGGGCGGGTCAGCGGCTGGATCGAGGACGAGCTCCTCTCCAACGGCCTCTTCCAGGTCGCCTGTTCGGTCGGCCGAGCGGTCCCGGGCGCGATCCCCTCGATCGCGAGGATCTCCAGCCGCGCCCTGTCGGCCCGCACCTACACCGACATCCCGTACAAGGTGTTCACCAGCCCCCGGCGGGTGCGCTTCGTGGAGATGGAGTACGCGGTGCCGCGCGAGGCGGCCGTCGATGCCCTGCGTGAGCTCAAGGCCATGGTGGAGCGCTCGCCGCTGCGGATCAGCTTCCCCGTGGAGGTCCGCACGGCACCGGCGGACGACATCGCGCTCTCCACGGCCTCGGGCCGGGAGAGCGCGTACATCGCGGTGCATCTGTACCGGGGCACGCCGCACCAGGCGTACTTCACGGCCGTCGAGCGGATCATGACCGGATACGACGGCCGCCCGCACTGGGGCAAGATCCACACCCGGGACTCCGGCTACCTCGCCGGGGCCTACCCCCGGTTCGGCGAGTTCACCGCCGTGCGCGACCGGCTCGATCCGGACCGCCTGTTCGCCAACGACTACCTGCGCCGCGTACTCGGGGACTGAGCCCCTCGGACGCCGCGGCACCGGTCACCGGCCGGTGTCCGTCCCGGCGGCGGGTCCGTCCTGCTGGTCCGGGGCCGCCTCGTCCGCCCCGGTGGGGTCCTGTGCGGCCGGCACGGTGGCGTCCGGCGTCGTCGGGGCGGTGGGCTCCGGGGTGGTGGTGCTTCCCGACGCCGAAGGCGTGGGGGTGGGACCGGTGGCCGCGCCGCCGCCGTCTCCCCCGGAGGGGTCGGGCACCGCGCTCCGGCCGTCGTCCGGGCCGGCCCCGGGAGCCGTCGGGCTCCCCCCGTCGTTCTCCTGGTCCTCCCCGCCGCCCTCCCGGCCGGTGCCGCCCGAGGGTGACGGCGAGGTCGTCCCTCCGTGGCGCTCGCCGCTCACGACGGAGCCGATCGTCGTCCCCCCGTTCCCGCCCAGGTCGTGGCCGGAGACCGTTTCGTACACGGTGATTCCGGCCATGGACAGGACGAAGACCCCGGTGGCCGCGAGGACCGACCGCTTCCAGCCCCGGACACGGGTGCCGTGCGTACGTGCGTCGGAATAGGAGTCGTCCGTGGGAGAACCGCCGGCGACCGGGCCTCCTGGCTCCCCCTCGCCGGGCCGGACCTGCCGGAGCAGCGTGGTGCGCTCCCCCTCGCCGGGCCGGACCTGCCGGAGCAGCGTGGTGCGCTCCGCGCCGGTATCCGCCGTGCGCAGCACCGTCGTCGCGTCGTCCTCCGGGTGCGGCGGCCCGGGCCAGGTCTCCCTGGTCCGCACGGTCACCTGACGGCCTGCCGGATGCTTCACCTGGACGGTGACTTCCCGGATCTGCTCCCCGGTGCGCCGGAAGAAGTGCTGGAAGACCGATCCCCCACAGGTGGCCACCACGCTCATCACGCCCGCGCCGGCGATCGTTCCGTACACACCGAGCTGCGAGGCCATCACCGCCGCAGCGATCGCCGCGACGGCGCTACCGGCGACCTGCGGCAGGCTCAGATCTATGCGCCTTTCCTTGCGTTCCGCATCACTCTGCGGCTTCTGAACCATGATCAGCCCCTGCTCGACAGCCACCCCACCTTGCACCAGGAAGGGACATTTGAGCGAATGAGATAGTTCCATTTCTGGAGATTTTGTGAAGCAGCACACGCATCGGGGGCATGTCGCACATCACGGGGTAGTCCAACTCCCGTGCCCGGCGAGAACTTCGGCGGCGCGCCGGTCCACCCACGTGGCCCGAATGGAGTACTGTGGCGAGCCCTGGGGCCGGACTCCCACACGGGTATCCGGGACCTACGGGAGGGGGCCGAAAGCCGGCACCCGAACCGGCGGCGCCGCGGCATCGCACGGGCGCCTCCACCATGGAGCGACCATCCGGTCGCTCCGCGTCGTGAACAGGTGACCGTGCCATCGTGGCGTTCCAGGGCCGAGGCCCGACACGCCGGGTAACTTGGCAAGGTTGTGGCAGGCTGAACCCGGGCAGGTCACACTCGACTAGCGGAAGCAGCGACGCACGTGACGTCGGCAGGCACCACCCGGGAGGTTCCCATGCCCGAACTGCGTGTCGTGGCCGTCTCAAACGACGGCACACGACTGGTGCTCAAGGCTGCGGACAGCACGGAGTACACGCTTCCGATCGATGAGCGGCTGCGTGCCGCCGTGCGCAATGACCGCGCCCGGCTCGGCCAGATCGAGATCGAGGTGGAGAGCCATCTCCGCCCGCGCGACATCCAGGCGCGCATACGCGCCGGTGCCTCCGCGGAGGAGGTCGCGCAGTTCGCCGGCATCCCGGTGGACCGGGTGCGCCGCTTCGAGGGCCCCGTGCTCGCGGAGCGCGCGTTCATGGCCGAGCGCGCCCGCAAGACTCCGGTGCGACGCCCCGGCGAGAACACCGGACCGCAGCTCGGCGAGGCGGTGCAGGAGCGGCTGCTGCTGCGCGGCGCCGACAGGGAGACCGTCCAGTGGGACTCCTGGCGCCGGGACGACGGCACCTGGGAGGTCCTCCTCGTCTACCGCGTCGCGGGTGAGCCGCACTCCGCGAGCTGGACGTACGACCCCCCGCGCCGGCTCGTGCAGGCCGTGGACGAAGAGGCGCGCTCGCTCATCGGGGAGACCGACGACGTCGCGGCTCCGGAGCCGAGCTTCCCGTTCGTGCCCCGGATCGCACGGCTGCCGCGCGACCGGCCGCTGGACCGTGCGCTGGACCGGCAGATCGAGCGCCCCGCACCCTCGGCCCCGGAGCCGGAGGAGCGCGTCAGCGGTGTGTCCGCGGGCGAGCGTGATTCGCTGACCAGCCTCCTGGAGGCGGTTCCGAGCTTCCGGGGCGACATGATCGTCCCGGAGCTTCCCTCCCAGCCCGAAGCACCCGCGCTCGAGCCCGCGTCCCTGGAGGAGCCCGAGGCCGACGAGCCTCCGGCCGCGGCGGCGTCCGCCGGTGCGGGTTCCGCCTACGCCGATGTCCTGATGCCCCGCGCGGTGGCGGGCCACCGCGACCGGCTGACCGGGACGACGGACCGCCAGGCCGAGGCCGACGGGGTCCGCCCGGGACGCCGTGCGGCCGTGCCCAGCTGGGACGAGATCGTCTTCGGCACGCGCCGGAAGAAGCAGGACTGAGGCCGGCCCGGACATCCGTGGCGCGAGGAGGGCCCGTACGCAGGTGCGTACGGGCCCTCGCTCCGCCCGGGGACCGGCCGCGTCAGACGGGGTCGGGCCCCGTGGCGACGGGACGGGACTCGTCGGAGGTCCACTCCGACCAGGACCCCGCGTACAGGGCGGCCCGGTGCCCGGCGAGTTCGAGCGCCAGCACCTCGTGGGCGCCCGAGACGCCGGAGCCGCAGTAGACACCGACCTCCGGCCCCCCGTCGGCGCCCAGGGCCGCGAACCGGGAGGCGAGCGTGGCGGCGGGCAGGAAGCGCCCGTCCTGGCCGACGTTCTGCGTGGTGGGGGCGGACACCGCACCGGGGATGTGGCCTCCGACACGGTCGATCGGCTCGACGTCCCCCCGGTAGCGCTCCGCGGCCCGCGCGTCGAGCAGCAGACCGGAGCGGGCCAGTTCGGCGGCCGCGTCCGCGTCGAGGAGACCGAGCGCGCCGGGTTCGGGCCGGAAATCGCCCTCGGCCGGTACCGGGATGTCGGTGGTGAGCTCTCCCGTCCATGCGACGAGGCCGCCGTCCAGCACACGGACATCGGTGTGCCCGGTCCAGCGCAGCAGCCACCAGGCACGGGCAGCCGCCCACCCCTGGCCTCCGTCGTAGACCACCACCGGGGTCTCGCGGCCGACCCCCGCGCGCCGCATGACCGCCCCGAAGGCCTCCGGGTCCGGCAGGGGATGACGGCCGCCCGCTCCGGCCGGGCCCGCGAGTTCGGAGTCGAGATCGACGAACACGGCTCCCGGCAGGTGCCCGGCTTCGTAGTCGGCGCGGCCGTTCGGTCCGCCGAGCTGCCAGCGGATGTCCAGGAGCACCGGCGGGCGCACCCCAGCCGACTCGCTCACGTATTCGGATGCGGTGATGATGGGCTTCATGGGTGCCATCTTCGCGCAGGTGCCGACCCCCGCGACGCCGCACGGAAAAGGATGTACCGGATCAAAACGGTCTTCGGTGTGGGTGTAAGCCGGGAAACGCGGCGCGGCCGGGGTGCCTGGGGGCCTCAGTGGTGCGAGCATCTGCACGGAGCGTACGCACCCGTATCCGTACCGCTGGACGCCGTGCAGGCCCCGTCCCCCCGTACGGCGACCACGATGGTACGAGGAGAGAGAAGAAGATGACCGAGGCTGCCGCCCGGCGCACGCCCGGAGCGCCGTGCTGGGTGAGTCTGATCGTGCACGGCCTGACCGCGACCCAGGATTTCTACAGTCGCCTGTTCGGCTGGGAGTTCCGGCCCGGACCCGAACAGCTCGGGCCGTACGTCCGGGCCCTTCTGTCCGGCAAGGAGGTGGCCGGCATCGGACAACTGCCTCCCGACCGGCACCTCCCGATCGCCTGGACGACCTATCTCGCCACCGAGGACGCGGACGCCACGGCGGAGGCGATCCGCTCCTGCGGCGGGACGGTGGCCGTCGGCCCCATCGAGGCCGGGGACGCCGGCCGCCTCCTGCTCGCGTCCGATCCGAGCGGAGCCGTCTTCGGCGTCTGGCAGGCCGCCGAGCACCTCGGCACCGCTCTCGCCGGCACTCCCGGCACCCCGGTGTGGAACGAGCTGGTGACCCGGGAGACCGCGTCGGTCGCCAAGTTCTACCAGGCCGTCTTCGGATTCGAGACCGAGGCGGTCGTCTCGGCGGACTTCGACTACCAGACACTGCACCTCCAGGGCCGGCCCGTGGCCGCCGTGCACGGCGTGGGCCACGCCCTGCCGCGCGACCGCGGCCCCCACTGGATGACGTACTTCCAGGTCTCCGACACCGACGAGGCGGCGGCACGCGTGGTGGAGCTCGGCGGCCATGTGCTGCAGGCGCCCCGGGAGGCCTCCAGCGGCAGGCTGGCCACGGTGTCGGACCCGGAGGGCGCGGTGTTCACGATCGTCCGGCCACCGGGCAGCTGACCCTTGCCTGCGCGGGGCGGTCGAAGGCGCCCGCGCCTCGACCGACAGCCCCGCGGGAAAGCAGTCGCCAGGCGCGCACCGTCGAGAATGCCCCGCCGAGATGTCCCGCCGCCCTGGGGTGATGAACGGCGAGGACGACATCTCCCCGTCGAATGCCTCACCCCCTCGAAACCGCGCCGTCCGACGTTCGTGCTGCCGGCCGGACAAGGGAGCCGGGACGCGCGGTGTCGTCGTACGGGCGACGGCGGCCGGGCCCGCCTGCAGCCCCGGAGGGCTGAGCGACCGGGCCTCAACCACGCACCGTCCCGCGGCGCGCCCGGCCGTATACCCGCCGAACAGGGTCAGTTCAGGCATCGCTCTGCATCGCTCACGATTCGCACCGAAACCGCGCACGACCGTCGGGGCGCGACGCGCACCGAGCGGCGGGAGCCCGTCGGGAACGGTCGCCATCGCCCATCGGATTCGATTGCTCCGCACCATCGATCTCACGACTGACCCATGGTCAACACCGTTCATGTCGCCAGATCCGAGCCTTCCGAATGCACTCCTGCCACTCCCGTTCGCGCATATGACAGCTGGTCAGAGAATGACGATCGAGGAGTGCTCGGATTCCGCTTGTCTCACACGGTTCACTCCCCCGAAGAATTCTGACCGAGTTGGAACCCTTCCGCCCACCTGAGTGATCGCAAATTTTCGACGATGTACACATGGGCGACGGATCTACGGCATAGGATCAGGCCGCGTCACTGGGACCCCACCCACCCCACTTGTCTCATCCGCACCAGGCACACGATGTGCCGGCCAGCCTGCTCTCACCCCCACACCCCGTTAACAGGTATCTGCGTGTCACCGATACTCAGCACCGGTTCCGGCGACGGAGCCGCGTAGTGAAAATCAACCGCCGTCTGGTCCTCCTCGTCACCGCACCGCTCACCGTGGCGGTCACCTTCTCGATTCTGGCCCTCGCACCCGCGACCGATCAGGCGCTCCAGGCCGGCCGGTTGACGGAGATGGCCGATGTCGCCTCCGTCGCGGGCGAGGTGACCCACCAGTTACAACGCGAGAGAGCCGCCGCCACCGCACTGGTCTCCGGCCAGGGATCTCCGGACGCCTTCCAGACAAGCTCCCGCGCGACCGACAAGAGCATCACCACGTTCCACAGCAGGACCGGCCGGCTGTCCGGGTTACCGGGCGGCGCACGGACCGCGCTGGCCCGGATCGATCGCTTCATGGTCGACCTGCCCGCCCTGCGCGCCCAGGTCCGTTCGGGCAGCAGCACCATCTCCGCGCTCGCCTTCCGCTACCGGATCGTCATCGCCGATCTCAACGGCTACCGCGACGGCATCGCAGGGGCCGACGGGGTACAGGCCGACACCGCGGACCGCATCCGTGCCGCCGCCGCCCTGTCCGAGGCCGCCGAGTACACGGCGCAGCAGCAGGTCACCGTCATGAGGGCACAGGCCGCGGGCGGTTTCACGGTCGCCTCGCAGCGGACCTTCGATGCCGGCCGGCTGGGCTACACGAAGTCGACCGGCACCCTCTTCGACCTCGGCCCCGGCGAGTGGCGGTCCTGGCTGGAGCGCACGCTCTCCGGGCCGAAGGCGCTGGAGGCCCGTCGCCTCGAGGACGCGATCGGGCGCACGGGCACCGGGAAGGACATCGGCGTCACCGCGGAGGCGTGGCAGAAGGCTTCCGGGGACCGCCAGGCGCTCCTGCGTTCGGTGGAGAAGAAGATCGACGCGTCGGTCCTTGAGACGGTCTCCCGGGAGCGCACCAGGCTCGTGTGGATCGCCGGTGGCGAAGTCGTCCTGGTGCTGCTGACCCTCGTGGGCGCCGTGGTCGTCGCCGTCCGTCTGGGACGCGTCATGATCCGACGGCTGCGCGATCTGCGCAACGCCGCCCACGAGGTCGCCCACACCGGTCTTCCCGCCGTGATGAACGAGCTGTCCCGGCCGGGCGCGCTGAGCGGCTCGACGCCCCAGCAGGTCGCGGAGCGGTCGGGCAACCCGGTCGGGACCACGGGCGGGGACGAGATCGGCGAGGTCGGCGAGGCGTTCAACGCCGTCCATCACGAGGCCGTCCGACTGGCCGCCCAACAGGCGCTGGTGCACGAACAGTTCGCCGAGACCCTGGTCCGTGTGGCGCGCAGAGGTGCCCAGTTGACCAGCGTCATGGTCTCCGAGCTCGACACGGTGCAGCGCGACGAGGCCGACCCCGAGCGCATGCAGGCGCTCTTCGCCCTCGACCATCTAGCCGTCCGCATGGAGCGCAACACCAACAACCTCCTGGTACTCGGCGGTTACGGCAACGCCCGGGTGCGGTCCGGCGACATCGACTGTTCCACGGTCATCGTGGCGGCGGCCCAGCAGATCGAACGGTTCGACCGCGTGTCCCTCGGAGTCGTCGAGGCGGGCATCGGCATCACCGCCCGCGCCGTGCACGACGTGGCGCACATCCTGGCCGAACTCCTCGACAACGCGACGCGGTACTCGCCTCCCGACGTGCAGGTCGGGGTCGCCGTATGGCGGCTGTGGGACCGCGCCGTCGTACAGATCGTCGACGAGGGAGTGGGCATCCCGGCCGAGCGCCGCGCCGCCCACAATGCCGCGCTGCGCGAGCCGCAGACGGGTATCGGGGACGTCCGGTCCATGGGTCTGCACGTGGTGGCCCGGCTCTCCGCGCGCCATGGCATCGTTGTCGAACTCCGCGACTCCTCCGGTCCCGGAACCATCGCCGAGGTCACGCTGCCGGCGGACGTGCTGGCCGAGATCCCGCAGGAGTCCGTGCCGGAGCAGGGGACGCGGGGTGACGGTGTCCGCTACGAGGCACCCCGTCCTGTTACCGCGCCCGGACAGTTGGACCGCAGGCAGTCGGGCGACGTG
>NZ_NEUF01000161.1 GCF_002910915.1 Streptomyces sp. SM10
TGAGGCGACCCCGGTGGTGTGGACACTCTGGCAATGGATCTTGCAGATCCGAGGAAGGGTGTCCTGGTGGGACGGAAGTCTCCGTATCCGGCGGAGTTCAGGAACGATGCCGTCGCGCTGTATCGCGCGGCGGGTGGGAAGCGCACGTATGCGGCGGTGGCGGCGGATGTTGGGGTGACCGGCGAGACGCTGCGCAGTTGGGTACGCCAGGCCGATGAGCAGGCGGGCCGCGGTATCCGTGACGAGCCGGTCGCGGAGGGCGGGGATGAGGAACTGGTCCGGCTGCGGGCGGAGAACGGCCGGCTACGCAGGGCTGAGAAGGAGTGGGAAATCGAGCGGGAGATCCTGCGCCGGGCGGCCCAGTATTTCGCGGAGGAGATGAGGGCATGACCCTCCGCTGGGGCTTCATCTCCGACAACCGGGCCGACTTCGGCGTGCAGCGGATATGCCGGGTGCTTCAGGTCTCGCGCTCGGGCTTCTACCGGTGGATCGCCGGCGCGAAGGCCCGCGAGGTGCGGCAGGCCGCCGATGATGCCCTGGCCGCGGAAATCCGCGAGATCCACACCGACCACAAAGGAACGTACGGAGTGCGGCGTGTCCATGCCGAGCTGCGGGGCCTCGGACACACGGTGAACCGTAAGCGCGTCGAGCGGCTCATGCGCAGGCACGGGCTGGAGGGCCTCCATCTGCGGCGCTGTAAACGCACCACGGTCCCGGACCGCTTCGCACCCCCTGCCCCGGACCTCGTCCAACGTGACTTCTCCGCCGGGCAGCTGGACGAGAAGTGGTGCGGTGACATCACGTATGTGCAGGTCGGCGGGTCGTGGCTGTATCTCGCCTGCGTCCTGGACATCTGCTCACGCCGGGTGCTCGGCTACTCGATGGCCACCCATATGCGGGCCGAGCTGGTCATCGAAGCCCTCAAGACGGAGGTGGCGGCCCGCGGCGGCCACGCGGACGGCGTGATCTTTCATGCGGACAGGGGCTCGCAGTACACCGCTGCCGCGTTCGCACAGGTCTGCGACGGTTTCGGGATCCGCAGGAGCATGGGCCGGGTCGGCTCGAGTTACGACAACGCCCTCGCCGAGTCGTTCTGGCAGGGGCTCAAGAGGGAGACGATGCACCAGAGGCTGTTCTCGACGATGCGTCAGGCGAGGCTGGAAATCTTCCAGTGGCTGACCTGCTACAACGCCCGCAGACGCCACAGTGCCCTCAACTACCTCTCACCGGTGGAGTTCGAACAGCAGCATCTGCGAGTAGCTAAACTCTCAATCGCGGCATGAGCCCCTGTGTCCACACCCCGGGGGACACCTCACTGTGCGCGCGGCTCCGCCGCCGGGGGCGTTCCGCACACGAGGGATTGCCGCCCGGGGCGACGGAACCGCTCGGTGCAACGAAGCGGCCGTCGCCCGTGTCTCACCTCGGGGCGTGAGCGTGACGGCTGACGACCCGACTCAGTCCATGTCCTCGTCCGCGTCTTCTTCCATGCTCTCGTACCCGGAGCGGAAAAGTGCGGAGAAGCTGGGGTGCTGGGTGGCGTCGCCGTACTTCGGTGCGAACTCGTAGGCGGCCCACTCGCCGTCCGGGCCGACGTCGGTCGGGTCGAGTAGCCAGAAGTCCTCTCCCCGGGCGATCTCGATGGACCGGCGGAACAACTCGACGTCTTCCTCGTTGCCGGGTATGGAAGCGTAGGTCCCGGTCACGCGGCTGCCGGCCTCGCTGTCCCGCATCCATTCGACGGAGCCGCACGGATGGACGCGGTCCAGATGGTCGTCGAGGCGCGTCCACCCATCGCTCGCCAGGAAGAACCCCCTCAGGCTGGGCGGGAACCGCACACCGAGCCGCTCCTCGGCTTCCGCCAGAGCCTCCTTGCGAGCAGGGGCTTCACCCAGCCACAGCTCGACGTTCCCGCCTTGGTCCAGAGCCTCCAGCTGATCCTCGTCCAGGAGGTCGCCCAGCTCTTCCTCGTCGGCACAGACTTTCACGTACAGCACGCTGTACCGCTGCAGAAAGTCACGCCACGCTTCTGGCGTAGTCAGAACGGCGGCAACTTCATTGCCCTCACGATCAGTTGTCTCACTCATGCCGATCATGGTGCCAGGTGGCTACGACAATGACGAAGGCCGCCCGAGACGCCGTATCTGACCGCAACCACCACGGGTTGTTCCACGTCCAGGACCAGCTCACCACCTGGCACCACCGCCCGGCATGCCAGCACCTCCACCTGGACAGTGGTCGTAGCCGGCCCGGCTCCCGCCTCGGATACCGTGTTCCTCTACGGGGTGCCATACGGGATGTGACGCCCCCAACCGGAGGTAGTTCAGCGTATGAGTTCAAAGCGCAGCAAGAATCCAGCCCTGCCCGTACTTGACGACGCATACCGGCTCCCGTCGGTCAAGGACGCCGAAGAGTCCGCCCGTGACCTGGCCGCGCGGCTGGCCACCACCGAGCTGCGCCGCGTTTCCCACCCGGGCCGGGTCACCTGGGAGCCCACCGATCAGGCCGAGCCCGTACCGGTCCCGCCGACTGTGGTCGACGCTGACGGGGACCTGTGGCTGCGGGACCGGGGCACCGGCACCTGGACCATGCCCGAATTCAACCCGAAGGAATTCCCGGCCCGCTGCGGCGAGGTCCTGACGTGGAACCAGCTTGCCTGCGAGTTCGGCCCGCTTACCGGACTGGCCGACGACCGACGCACCGGCAGCGGCCGCAAGCGCTGACTACGCAGCCTTCTCCGGCGTCTCGTTCATGGGAGCGTCAGAAGTCGGCAGAGGTTCTGGTGAACTGCGCCCAGGATCTCGCCGCCGGTCTCCATGAGCCCTTTCCAACCTCATGCTGACGCGTGGTGGAGGACGAGTACGGCCTGGATGATCGCTGTGATGCGGTTGGTGCTGCAACGGAGCTTTCGCAGGAGGCGCCAGCCCTTCAGGGTGGCCATGGCCTGCTCGCCGAGGCAGCGGATCTTGGCGTGTGTGCTGTTGTGCCTGCGCTGCCACCGCTTGAGGCGACGGCCGCGAAAGGGAACCCGGACCGGACGGCCGGCACCCTGATACGCCTTGTCGGCGCAGCACTTGAGGCCGCCCTCGGCGAGCGCTTCGACGATCCCGTGGACGCGGGCGGCGGTCAGGTCGTGGGTGGAGCCGGGCAGCGCGGGCGAGGCCCACAGCAGGCGGCCGAACGGGTCGGTGAGGACCTGGACGTTCATGCCGTGGCGTTTGTGTTTCCCCGAGCAGTACGGGGTGTCGGAGGCGATCCGGTCGATCGGCAGGAGGGTGCCGTCCAGGATCACGAACGCCTTGGTCCGGGCGACGTGCATCGCCTCGGCCAGTGTGGGCGCGAGGCCGGCCAGCACCTCGACGGCCTCGCGTATGTAGCGGTATGCGGTCGCGATGCCGATACCGAACCCAGTGGCGAGCTGGGCGTAGGTGTCACCGCACCGCAGATGGGGCAGGGCGAGGAGGGCCTGGCGGCCGGCGGTCAGACGCCGCCACCGGGACCCGATCTCCCCTCGCCGGGCAACGAGCCGTCCGGTCGGGTACCGCAGGGTGCGACTGGACTGGTCGATCGACGACGGGTAGACAAGCACACGAAGCTCCTGGCGGCCACGGGCGATCTTGGTCGAGAACCCGTCTACCAGGAGCTTCGTCGTTCCGCAGATCCGTCCAACACGCGGCCAGCACCGTCAGGTTGGAAAAGGCTCAGTGCGTTGTGGCAAAGGGAGTCCCTGTTCGATGAGCGGGGGCTTCTTCGTGTGCGGGGCGTGATCGTTGTGGAGTAGGGGCAGGCAGCGGGCGGCTTGTTGTTGATCGAGGAGGTTGTGATGCCGTCGGTGCTGGGGTTGATGGAACTGCGTGAGGCGCGGGCGAGGCAGGAGCTGGAGTCCTGGACGGAGGTCTTGGAGCAGGCTCAGGCGGTCACCACCGTGTTCGCCAGCTCGAGTCCGTCCAGCAACGGTGCGAAGGAGGGGATTTCGTTGCTCTTGGAAGCGACCTGCCGCTGGGCCAGGACAACGCCGTGGTGGTCCATCGCCGCCAGCAGCTGGATCGCGGCGGCCGTCTGGGTTCGCGATCCGCGGACCACCTTGCCGTCGACCGCGATCACCCGTCGCACCGGCCCCTCCTCCGCGTCCGGCTCGACCGGGGGCGGCGTTCTGGCCTGCAGATACGCGCTGATCGCCGCATCCAGCGCGTCACCGTCCACACGCTGCAGCAGGCGGCGCACGGTTGCGGCGTGCGGCACCGGCCGCAGACCGGTAAGCGGATCGGCAGCGAAGCCGAGGACACCCAGCACATGCTGCGGGGCATCCGTGATCCACTCGCTGATCGCGATGAGCGACCGGGCCCCGGTCAGCACCGCCGAGACGGCCGCGCACAGCAACGCGAGGGCCGGATACCGCAGCCCTCGCGCATCGCGGGGATCGGCGACCAGAATCAGGAAACGCCGCAGGTCAGCGACATCGCTTGAGGTGAGGGGATCAGTCGGGGAGCCCAGTTGCTCCAGCGCGGAAGGGATGGGCGATGATGTTCGGGCAGGCACGGTCTCGCTCGGTTCTCATGGGTCTCGACAACCACATGATCACCAGCACCGTGCCTGCTCTGCTCTCCGGGGTCCCTTGCCACACAACGGACATGACGCCACGTCACTGACGAGACCGACGAACCGGACCAATCCCAATCGCGCAATGCCCCTGTGGTGCCGGGGGTCCGTGCGCTCTGCGGGACAGGCAGCGAGACCGTCCTCGGCGACTTCCAACTGCTCACGGACGTCCTGGAGCATCCCGTACGCGGCTGCCAGTCGGGTCCACGTCTCGAAAGTCGGATTGTGATGCGGGTCGTCGAATTCGAGACGGGCGCGAGTCCAGTCGGCGGCAGAGGCGACGAGTTCGGTCAGCTCGGGCAGAGCCCCGACCAGTGCGCCGTTGACCTCCTCGATGATGCCCGCCACCTCATCGGGCGAGGCGTCCTCGTGGAGGCGAGAAATCATTCCGCGAACCGAGTACGGATCGGCGGAAGCGCCGGGCAGGCGCCTGATCTGCAGCGGCTTGTCGGAGCCCGGTGCCGCGCTGCGGTGGGCGAGCCGGATGTTGTGCTGCATGGCCGCACCGACGGCCTCGCCGATGCTGGAGTAGCACTCGGGCACGTTTGCCTCTTCCGGTGAGTGGTCCTTGACGGGTGAGTCGAGCGGGGGCGCGCGACGTACTGGAGGCCGACGGCGGAGAG
>NZ_NEUF01000162.1 GCF_002910915.1 Streptomyces sp. SM10
GGGGTCGTTGATCCATGCCTGGCGGGGGATCGATGGTGGGACGGGGCGGCGGTTGAACCGTTCCGGGTGCCGTTCGTAGGCGGCTGTGAGGGTGGTGGCTCGTTGCTCACGTACCAGTTCCGCGGTGCCGAAGTGCACGCTGGCCGGCGTGTGGTAGCCGATCCCGGAGTGCCGGTGGACGTGGTTGTAGTAGCTGATGAAGCCGTCCATCCACTCCCGGGCGTGCGTCAGCGAGTCGAACCTGCGCGGGAAGTCGGGCTGGTACTTGGCGGTCTTGAAGTGGCTTTCGCTGTAGGGGTTGTCGTTGCTCACTTTGGGGCGTGAGTGGCTGCGAGTGACACCGAGGTCAATCAGCAGCTGGGAGACCTTCTTGGAGGTCATGGAGGTGCCCCGGTCGGCGTGCACGGTCTCGGGCACGATGCCGTTGCGCAGGATCGTCTCGCGGATCAGCTCCTCGGCCCGGTCGGCTGATTCGGCCCGCTCCACTGTCCAGCCGACGATGTAGCGGCTGTAGATGTCGATGATGACGTAGGCGTGATACCAGATGCCCTTGTCCGGACCCGCCAGCTTCGTGATGTCCCAGGTGAACACCTGCGAAGGGGCGTCGGCGACCAGCTCGGGCACGGTCCTGGCACCATGGGTGGCGATCCGGCGCCGCTCGCCGTCCTGCCCGGCCTCCTTCAGAATCCGGTACATCGTGCGCTCGGAGCAGTGGTAGCGGCCCTCGTCCAGTTCGCGGGCGTAGATCTGGGCCGGCGGAAGTTCGGCGTACTCGTCGCTGTTCACCAGCGCCAGCACGGTGGCCCGCTCTGCGGCCGACAGTGCGGTGACCGGGGCCGGACGCGGTCGCCCAGGTGCCGGCGGCCTGGGATGCAGCCGCCGGTGGTGGGTCGCCCGGGAACGTCCGGTGATCCGGCAGGCATCCACGATGCCCACCAGCAGCCTCAACTCCTCGACCGCCGCGTGCAGATGGCCGTCCAGGACGTGGCTCAGTCCGCGCTCCTGGACAGTGACTGCAAGAGCGCGTGTGTTTTTCCCAGCACCTCCAGTGCCGCGTTCTTCTGGTCCACCTCCGTGCGCAGCCGCTCGTTCTCCCGCCGCAGCTTGGCGTTCTCGGCCTCGGCCGGGTGCTTCCTGGGGCGGGCAGGGCCGGTGCGGTGGTCGGTCAGCTGCGCGAGCGCGCCGGTATCGCGTGCGGCACGCCACTCGATGATGTGCGAGTGGTACAGGCGCTCGCGGCGCAAAACGGCACCCTTCTCACCGGCCGGAGCGGTGTCGTACTCGGCAACGATCCGCAACTTGTACTCAGCCGTGAAGGTGCGGCGCTTCGGCTTCGGCGCCGGATCGGCGCCGGGACCGCTGGTGCTGGTCATACGGGTGATCTCCTGCTCGTTCTGTCCACCCAGGCTAACTCACCACGCCGGGACGTCTCACCCAACGATGTCAGAGAGGGACCGCCGCGTCGAGCAGCCTGCCCCCTGACTCCGGCACCGTCACCACAGAGATTGACATGCGCTTCCCCCTTCGTGGCCGCTGGCCTGTGAGACGGCGACCTCTCCGCTCCCGTCCTCATGATGACCGCGTCATACGGCCTGTGGTCGCGTTTTTGATCAATTGTGTTGCGGAGGGCCCTACTCCATAACCTGCGATCCTGGGGCTGGGACGGCATCTCATGCCCACGGTGTTCGCGTGATGCCCAGGTCGGTGTGAAGCACTTCGGCCATCGGCCCGAACGCCTCGTAGATGATCAGGAATACTGGGTTCTCCGGCCCTTCCGTGACCTTGAGCGTGAGCCAGCGGACCTGGGGCCCGATCGGGATCATGGTGTTGATGGAGGAGTCTGCTCGGATGGCGACTGCCACGGAGTTTCCGCAGGGGGTACCGACAGGTGCCGGGCACACTCGGCCTCTGCCGCCGGTTCCGGAGCCGGGCCAGGTGGTCAATGTCAGGGGCTCGCACTGGGCGGTTACTGAAGTGCGCCAGCAGGGCCTTCCCCGGAGCCCGGCTGACGAAAGTACCGCCAGCCTCGCTCATGTGGTGACCATGCAGTCGCTGGAGGAGGATCGGCTGGGCCAGGAGCTTGCCGTGGTCTGGGAGCTGGAGGTCGGCCACACCGTCGCGCCCGACCAGGGGCTTCCGGAGGCCATCCGGGCGGAGGGGTTCGACGATCCGAACGTGCTGGCCGCGTTCGTCGATGCCGTCCGCTGGGGTGCGGTGACCTCGGCGGACGCCAACTCTTACCAGGCCCCGTTCCGTAGTGGCGCGAACGTTGAGGCATATCAGCTGGAACCGCTGCGCCGGGCGCTGCAGTCCTCGCGTACGAACCTGCTGCTCGCCGACGACGTGGGCCTCGGCAAGACTATTGAGGCAGGGCTGGTCGTTCAGGAACTCCTGCTGCGTCACCGAGCCCGCTCGGTTGTCATCGTCTGCCCGCCGAGCCTGTCGCTCAAGTGGCAGGACGAGATGCGCGAAAAGTTCGGCCTGGACTTCGTCATCGTCAACAGCGAGTTGATGGCAAAGGTCCGCCGCACCCACGGCCTGAACGCGAACCCGTTCCGTCTCTTCCCCCGCGTGATCGTCAGCATGGCCTGGCTGCCCTCGATCCGTGCCCAGCGCCTGCTGCGCGACGTAATGGCCGACGTACGAGGAACCTCCACGGCCCGGCGGTACGCCTTCGACGTCTTGGTCGTCGATGAAGCTCACCACGTTGCCCCGGCGAGCCCCACCTCGGCGCCGGGTCAGCGCGGGTACGCCGTCGACAGCAACCGCACGACAGCAACCAAAGCGCTCGCGGAGGTCTGCGAGCACCGTCTGTTCCTCAGCGCTACCCCGCACAATGGCTACTCCGAGTCGTTCACCGCCCTCCTCGAAATGATTGACGGCCGGCGGTTCAAGCGCGGCGCGGACATCGACGAGCGCGCGCTCGGCGAGGTGGCGGTGCGCCGGCTCAAGCGAGACCTGCCGGAGAAGGGCTTCAAGATCCGGCAGATCAAGACGCTCGACTTCACCCCGGCCGAGGAGGAACAGCGCCAGTTCGCCCGGCTGGAGCGACTGCTTGCCGACAGCGCGCGGTCGAACGGGAAGAACCGGTCCGGTGACATCGTCTCGATGCTCCTGAAGAAGCGCTTCCTGTCCAGCCCATGGGCTTTTGCCCGCACCCTGGAGCTGTATGAGGAGGCCGCCGACGACGACCGTCAGCTCCAGATCGACGATGAGGCGGAGTACTACACGGAGGTCCTGGGCAGCGCGCAGTCGGACGAGGAGGAGGGGGAGGCCGAGCAGCCCGAGTTCACCGCGTTGCGGCAGAGCAAGGGCTCAGATGCCCTGGTGGCCGCGACCAGCGACGAAATCACCTCGCTCATCGAGTGGGGGCGGCGCTACGAACACAAGCCGGATTCCCGCCTGGAAGCGCTGCTGAACTATCTCAACGCGGTCTGCCGCCCGGACGGACACCTCTGGACCAACAACCGGGTCGTGGTGTTCACCGAGTATGCCGCCACTCTGGACTGGATCGCGGGCGTACTCCAGCAGCGCGGCTACAAGGACGTCCTGGAGACCATCCAGGGCTCGACCCCCGCCGAAAAGCGCGAGGAAATCAGGGCCCGCTTTACTGAGGACCCTGCCAAGCACAAGGTGCGGGTACTCATCGCCACTGACTCTGCCGGCGAGGGCATCGACCTCCAGACCCACTGCCACCGGTTGGTCAACTTCGATATCCCCTTCAACCCCTCCCGCCTGGAGCAGCGGATCGGTCGGATCGATCGCTACGGCCAGACGAAGAACCCGGAGATCTACCACTTCAAGCCGGCCGAGACGTCCACCACCTACGCGGCCGACCTGGGCTTCCTGGGCAAGATCGCGAAGAAGGTCAGTACCGCGGCAGGCGACCTAGGCCCGATCAACCCGGTCATCGACGCCGACGTTCAGGAGCACTTCAGCCCGCTCAAGACGGGACGCGCCCCGAGGCTGATCACGCCCGACACCGGCAGCGCGGTCATCAACCGGGCATTGGCCGGCGGCGTCGAGCTGAATCGGCAGCTCACCGACCTGACGCGAAACTACCAGGACACCAAGATCGGCATGCACCTCACACCCGGCAATGCCCGCCGTGTGGTGGACACTGCCCTGGCGTTGACCGACCAGCCCCCGCTGGAGGAGATCGGCGACGACCGTACCGAGGCGCAGGTCTTCGCGATCCCGACGCTGGGTCAGTCTTGGCAACGGTCACTGCGCGGCTTGGACACCCGCCTCGAGCCGGGAGTGCTTCGCCCCATCACCTTCGACGACGAGGCGGCGCAGAACCGCACCGACCTCGTTCACATCCACCTCGGCCACGCCCTCATGCAGCGCTCCACCCGCACCCTGCGCAGCGCGCTGTTCAGCATTGCCTCCCCGGTCAACCGAGTATCCGCCGTCGTCGCGCCCGAACTACCGCAATCGTGCGTCGCTGCAGTCTCGCGCCTTGTGCTCGTCGGGCGCGGCGGATTGCGCTTGCACGAGGAGGTGTTCCTCACCGGCGTCCGGCTCCGGGGTCAGGCGCTTGCCGAGTCCAAGGCCGAGCAGGTCTTGGATGAAGCGCTCGACGCCGAGAACCTCGTCCTGGCCGACGACGACGTACGCACCTGGCTCGCCGAGTTGTGGAACGTCGATGACGCCCGACTGCGGACCCGCTTGCTCACCGCGATGACTCGCAAGAGCGAGAGCCGACGCGAGAAGGTCACCGAGGCGCTCCAGACGCGCCGAGACTCCGACATCACCCGCGCTCACGAGATCTTCGCCGCCTTCCGAATTAACTTGAATGAGTCCCGAGACCGCCTGGAGCGCAAGATCCAGGCGGAGGACAAGCTGCTCTTCACGGACGATCAGCAGAGGCAGCGCCGCCGCGACCTCCGAGCCATGGAGGAGCGGCTGGAGAGTCTGGGCGAAGAGGAAGATCGAGAAGTTGCCGCGATCCGCGAGCGGTACAGCGACATCAAGCCGTACGTGTCGGCGGCTGCCGTCGTGTTCGCGCTGACCCCCGAGGACGCCGAGAACGGAATGATTCAGGCATGAGCCGCACGTACCTTCCTCCGACCGTCGCGGACCTGCATCGCTCATGGCTTGAACTCGTCGACACGGACGGGCCGTTCCTTGCAGTCCCCGCCCTCAAACGTGCTTGGTCGACTGGCATTCACCAGCCCGACGCGCGCGCCCTCGCCGCGCTCAGGGACTCCAAGCCCGCCTTCGAGAAGGCATGGGAGAACTGGGACAAACAGAGCGACGAGCCTGCCCTCGATCTCTACCGCGAAGCCCGCGACGCCTGGGTGGACACCGTCTTGCGTCAGGTGTTGCGCTGGGGCACCACTTACTCCGCAGCCCCCGTGGGTGAGGTCCGCTCTCCTAACCACGCCATCACTGTCCACGCCGACGGCGCGCTGGTGTATGGCGAGACGATCGGCGCACTCGTCCTGGTCGTCGACCCCACCGACTCCCTGCGCGACCCGCTCACCGACGGATGGGCGGCCAGCCCCGTCGACCGGATGGAAGAACTCCTCCGGGCAACCAGCGTCCCCGTCGGCGTGGTCACTGACGGACGTTGGTGGGCCATCGTCAGCGCCCGTGACGAGACCATGGTCGCCTCCGGCATCTTTGACGCCCAGACCTGGATCGAAGAACCCCAGGCCCGCAACGCCTTCATTGAGCTCCTCCAGCGCCGACGCCTCATCGGCGGCAAGCCCGAGGACCGCCTCACCGCCCTGTTCAAGGAGTCCGTAACGGCCTCCGAGGAGATCACCGAGGCACTCGGCACTCAAGTGCGCCGAGCAGTCGAACTGATCGTCCAGGCCCTGTCCGACGGTGCACTGGACGCAAGCCGACGTGGCGAACCCGATCCGTTGCCTGCCCGACGTGGAGACGTCTACGAAGCGGCCGTAACCGTGATGATGCGCGTCGTCTTCCTCCTCTTCGCCGAGGAACGTGGCCTGCTCCCGCAGAGCCAACTCTTCGCCATGGGCTACGGCGTAAGCGACGAACTTGACCTGCTCGACGCCCGAGAGCATGAGGAAGGTGAGCAGGCCCTCGACGGCACATACCTCACCTGGCACCGCCTTCTGGCCACCTCCCAGGCCCTGTACCGCGGCGCGTCCTTCGAGGACCTGCGCCTCCCGGAGTACGGCGGCTCGCTCTTCGACCCCGCCCGCTTTCCCTTCCTCACTGCCTGCAAGGCCCAGGGCACCCTGGCCATCACGGTCAGCGACCGTGTCATGCTCGAAGTCCTGCGCGCCGTCCAATACGCCCGCCTCAAGGGCGAGCCTGCGCGCCGCATCTCCTTCCGTGACATTGACGTCGAGCAGATCGGCTACATCTACGAGGGTCTGCTCGGCTACTCCTGCGAGGACGTCGACCAGGTCTTCGTCGGTCTGATCGGCGCCTCCGGCGCTGAACCCGAAATCCCTTTGTTCGTAATCGAATCCCTCGCGGAGACCAAGCAGAACGACGCCGCACTGACCACCGCGATCCTCGCCTGGATCAAGGAAAACCAGCCGGCGGCCAAACCGCCGTCCAAGACCGCACTCGCCAAGGCCCTCGGCTCGGCCGAGACCGTCGAGGACGCCGAGCAAGCCCTGCGCGCTGTAGCCTCCGACGACGCTGAACTCCGTGAGCGACTGCGCCCGTTTCTCGGTGTCATCCGCCGCGACCTGCGCAAGCGGCCTCTGGTTGTGAAGCCCGGCGGCGTGCTCGTCGTCGAGACGCCCTCCCGTGCTTCGGCTGGCGCACACTACACGCCTCGAAGGCTCGCCGAAGAGGTCGTCCTCCACGCGTTGCAACCGCTGGTCTACTCACCTGGCCCGCACCAGACCGCCGATCAGGAGGCCTGGCGGCCCATTTCTCCCGAGCAGATTCTCGACCTCAAGATCGCCGACATCGCCTGCGGCTCCGGCGCCTTCCTCGTCGCCGCCGCCCGTTACCTCGCCGACCGGCTTGTGGAGGCGTGGCACCGTGAGGGCGCGGCCACCGGCTCCCCGCACGACCTCCGCACCCGCGCCATAAGGATGGTCGTCGCCAGTTGCCTCTACGGCGCCGATATCAACGGCATGGCCGTGGAAATGTGCAAGTTGTCGCTCTGGCTGGTCTCCCTCGACCCCCGACTGCCGTTCTCGTTCGTCGACGACAAGGTGCTGCACGGCAACGCGCTGTTGGGGCTGACTGATGCACGGCAGCTACGGGAGTTGCATGTCGACCCCACCGCTGCCGATCAGCGGATCAGCATGTTCGCTCTGGACGTGGACGGCATCCTGGGCCGCGCCGCCCGCCTACGCCGACAGCTTGCCACCGAGGTCAACGACAGCGACCCGCAACGTTCTGCCGCCACCAAGCGACGGCAGTGGCGCGATTACCAGCAGCTCACGGCGCAGCTTGCGGACGTCGCCGACGGTGTGATCGCAGCTGGGATGACCCTCGGCGGCAAGCCGGGGAAGCACCTGAAGGCCGCGTACGAGAACCTGCGTATCGCCGTTGAGCACGCGTACCCCGCCGGTGGTGACGATCCGAACCGGGCGATGCTCGACGGCATTCTGGAAGTTGGGCTTACTCCGACGGTTTCGACGGACTACGCGACGTGGAAGCCGCTGCACTGGATCCTCGCTGTCCCAGACGTTATGGAGCGGGGTGGCTTCGATGCCGTTGTCGGCAACCCGCCGTTCCTCGGCGGTCAGAAGCTGACGGGTTCCATGGGCACCAACGTCCGCGACTGGTTCGTCAACACTCTCGCCTCCGGACGTAAGGGCAGCGCAGACCTCGTCGCGTACTTTCTCCTGCGTGCACATGCCCTGTTGACGCAGAGGGGTGCATTCGGCCTGATCGCGACAAACACGGTGGCGCAGGGCGACACTCGCAATGTCGGCCTCGATCAGATCGTTGAGAGTGGCTTCACGATTACCCGAGCCATTCAGAGTCGAACTTGGCCAGCAGCCAGCGCGAACCTGGAGTATGCGGCCTGCTGGGGTACACGAGGGGCAGTGGCCCCAGTAGTGCCCCGGGTGGCTGACGGCATCCCGACGCAACGCATCTCCACGTTGCTGGAGCCCGGCGGCCGAGTCGACGGTGATCCGATTCGCCTGCGAGAGAATGATGGGGTCGCCTTCATCGGTTGCTACGTCCTGGGTATGGGCTTCGTGCTGAACTCCGAAGAGGCGAAGGTATGGCTGGAGGCCGATCCCGCGAATGCCGAGGTGGTGCGCCGGTACCTCAACGGGGAGGACCTCAACTCCCGCCCGGACGGGTCGCCTGCTCGGTGGGTCATTGACTTCGACACACGGTCAGAGGCGGAGGCGAAGGAGTACGGATTGCCGTACCAGCGGGTGTTGGAGCAGGTGAAATCTGAACGAGCGAAGAACAAGGAAAGGCATCGTCGCGAAGACTGGTGGCAATTCGCCAGGACGGCCCCGGCAATGCGAGAAGCGGTCGCTGATCTGGACGAGGTGCTCGCTCTTGCGCGGGTAAGTAAGTCGGTAATGCCGTTCCGCATGAAGGCCAGTGCTGTTCCCAGTGAGCAGGTTGTCATCTTCGCTACCGATAACTATGCAGATCAGGCTGTGCTGTCCTCATCGGTGCATCAGACCTGGGCCATCAAGTACGGCTCTACCCTGGAAACGCGATTTCGATACACCCCATCGGATGCATTCCTCACCTTGCCCCGACCCCGACCCACGGAAGATCTGACCGAAATCGGTCGCACCCTCGACACCGAACGCCGCGAGATCATGCTCCGCCGAGGTCTCGGTCTCACCAAGCTGTACAACCTTGTCAATGACCCGGGCATCGCGGACCCCTCGGACCGGGATACTGCCCGTCTTCGGCAGATCCACGTTGAACTGGACAAGGCGGTGATGGACTCTTACAACTGGGGCGACATCCCGCTCGATCACGGCTTCCACACTTACCGGCAGATGCAGCGGTGGACGTTCAGTCCGGACGCCCGGGTGGAGATCCTGGACCGTCTATTGGAGGAGAGCCAGCGCCGCGCAGCCTTGCAAGTCGGCGTCCCCCTCCCGACTGACACCGACGATGAGGAAGAGAGCGACGAGTGACCACCCCGCAATCCCAGAAGCCTCCGCAGGATGCGGCCTACCTCCTCGCCCATGAGCCCGACGGTAGTTCCTGGACCGCTCGCGAAAACCTCGTCGATGTTCTGGAACGGGAGCTCCTCGGCCCGGCCAACGGACCCGAGGAAATCCTCGACGGTGTGCCCGACACGGCATACCTGATCGGCCGGATCGCCCCCGTCCGTCTCACCTCCAACCGTCAGGATCCCAGCGAGGAGGGCTCGGGCGATGCCGCGACAGATGTCGGTGACGCCGTCGACGCTGACGCGGGCCGTGGTGTGCCGGTTACGGCAGTGGACGACAGCAGTGCGAGTTCTGACGAGGACAGTGTCGACGACGAGCCGCAGAAGCGCGGGCTGATGATCCCCGCGTCGATGGGGCTGCGGTGTCAGATCCCGGACAACCTCGACGTGTTCACGGTGACCGCGACCTGGGGAACCTACGAGCCGATCAACGAGAAGGACGGCCAGGGCAAAGAGGAAGGCGACGTAGTACCGGCTTCGCGCCAGCGTCGCTTCAAGCGGACTCCGGTTGAGATCGCCAAGACGGTCGCCGTTACCGACCTCCTCTCATCTCGGACAACGACGATTCAGCTCAAGGACAAGGTTGTTCTGCGGATCGACCGCTACGACGACGCCCAGCGCGGCTGCCGTCTGATCGAAGTGGCGCTCTGCAACGACCGGGAGACCTCACGCAAGATCCCCGTTGAGGCGTGGCTGTACCAGACGAAGATCTCCGTCGCGGCTGCCGGCGAGGCGGTGTTCCTCCCCGTCACCGACGTAATGGAGGACGTCCGGCCCGAGCGGGACGACGAGCTACGGCGCCTACGTCTTCAGTACCGGGACCGTCTGGAGTTCGCGATCGGGCGTACGTGCTCAGTCGACTGGTCGGTGGCCGAGGGTTCCCGGCGTGCGAGTGAGGTTTGGACGACCTGGCTGCCTACGACCCAGACGCCGCAGACGGCCGCCGAGGAGATCGAGTCGGCGCTTCTCGACATGCGTGTGCTGGAAACCGCGTCCCCCGATCAACTGCGCTCCGGGCTAATGCCCATTGTCGCGAGTTACACCGCGTGGCTCGACGGTGAACAGGAGCGCGCCGAGGCGCTGCCGGAGCACCTGCGGGCGGAGGGGCGTGATGCCGTAGCAGAGGCCCGGCGGGTACAGCGGCAGCTCGCCGACGGGCTGGAGTTCCTGCTCGGCGACGAAGAGGCATTGCGGTGCTTCCGGTTCATGAATCTGGTGATGGGCGACCAGCGTGTTCAGTCACAGGTGGCCCAGCGCCGGGCGAATCACCCCGAGGAGAGCATTGAGGAAGCCCGTACGGCGATCCTCGATGACAAGGGTTCCAAGGCGCATGCGTGGCGTACGTTCCAGCTCGCGTTCGTGCTGATGCAGCTGCCGCTGCTGTCCGACCCAGCGGCCGAGAAGCGCTCCGGTGACCTTGCCAAGGCGCAGCTTCTGTTCTTCCCCACCGGTGGTGGCAAGACGGAGGCATACCTCGGCCTCGCGGCGTACACCTTCGCCATTCGTCGGCGTCAGGGCGTCGTGAACGCCTTCGACGGGCCGCTGGACGGCGGGTCCGGCGTAGCCGTGCTGATGCGGTACACGCTGCGGCTGCTCACCGCGCAGCAATTTCAGCGCGCGACGGCCTTGATCTGCGCGGCGGAACTCGCGCGGATGCGGGACACGGCGACGTGGGGCGACGAGCCGTTCCGGATCGGGCTGTGGGTCGGTACAGATGTGAGCCCGAAGCGGTTCGACGAGGCCGCGACCCAGCTGGAAAAGGTGAATGCGGGACGAGGCTACCGGCTGACGGTGCTGCAGATCCAGCGCTGCCCGTGGTGCGGCACCCGGATCGAGGCACGCGATGTGCGCGCCGACCCCAGCGTGCGCCGCATTTACGTCTACTGCGGGGACGAGCTGGCCGAGTGCCCGTTCTCCGAGGGGGCCGAGGTTGCCGACGGGTTGCCCGTGCTCACCGTCGACGAGGAGATCTACCGGCTTGCGCCCGCCTTCGTCATCGCCACAGTCGATAAGTTCGCCCGCCTGGCACGCGAGGGCGAGGCCGCCTCGCTCTTCGGGTACGTCTCCCGGCGCTGTGAGCGCCACGACTTCGTTCACCCCGACTACCAGCAGTGCGACATCAAGGACGGCAGCAAGCATCCAAAGCGAGAGGGCATGCCAGCCGCCGCCGTGCACCCGGTGAGCCGGCTGAGGCCCCCGGACCTGATCATCCAGGACGAGCTGCACCTCATCACCGGCGCGCTCGGTACGACGGTCGGCCTGTTCGAGGTCGCGATCGACGTGATGACGGCCTGGCGCACGAGCGAGGGCGCCCCCGTCCGCCCGCTCCTCGTCGCCTCCACCGCGACCGCTCGCAACGCACCTGACCAGGTACGCGCGCTGTACGGCCGAGACGTCACCGTCTTCCCACCGCAGGTCCTCGATGCGGGACACACGTTCTTCTCCAAAGAACTCCCGGTCTCCGAGAAGGCCCCGGGGCGCGCCTACGTCGGGATCAGCACGACCGGGGTTCGCCTGACCACGGCGGAGATCCGGGTCTCCGAGGTCCTCATGGCCGGCGCGCAACTGCTCATGAACCGCTCTGGCGACGCGGCCGACCCGTACATGAGCCTCGTCGGCTACTTCAGCGCCACGCGTGAACTCGCAGGTATGGCCCGATACATGGGCGACGACATCCAGACCGCCCTGGCCAAGCGGCGGCCATGGTCGAAGCTTCCAAGTCGCACGGGAACCAACTACGGGGCACTTCACGTAGCAGAACTGACTTCGCGGGTGGCCAGCGCGGACATCACCTCCACCCTGGACCAGATGGCAGTGCCGTTCGACCCCCGCTTCGACTCGGCCGCGGGCAAGGGCGAGCTACGGGAACTGCGCGAGGCGAAGAAGCAGACACCCGAGCGCGAGGTCAATCCCTACGACGTAGTCCTGGCTACCTCGATGCTCCAGGTCGGCGTGGACGTCACCCGGCTCGGCTTGATGCTCGTCGTCGGTCAGCCAAAGAACACCGCCGAATACATCCAGGCGTCCTCCCGTGTCGGCCGTGACCCCGGGAAGCCTGGTCTGGTCGTCGCGCTCGGCAACTGGGCACGGCCCCGCGACCTCGCCCACTTCGAGCAGTTCCGGCATTACCACGAGACGTTCTACGCCCAGGTCGAGGCGCTGTCCGTCACCCCGTTCTCGGTGACGTCGCTGGAGCGCGGCCTGGACGGCGTGCTCGTCAGCGCCGCCCGCGTGCTGCAGGCCGTACGAACCGACAGCCTTTCCCCCGAGGGCGGAGCGGCCCGCATCGAGGCCGAGCAGCACTTCGCGGACGACCTCATCGACGCGCTCGTCAGCCGCATTCGAAGGGCGTCCGACGAGGACGCCGCCGACCGGGCGCGCTTGCGACTCAATAACCGGCTCGACCACTGGGGCAAGCGTCGCAAGCACCTCGCGGACCTGCGGAAGTCCCTGGTCTACGAGAGGGTCACGGACGACACCCGGCACGACGCGCTCATGATGAGCGCCGAGAACGCCAAGTCCCGCATCGACACCAGCAATGCACCCCCCTTCGTGGTGGCGAACTCGATGCGTGAGGTCCAGCCGGAGATCAACCTCCTGGTCAGCCCGATCAAGGAAAACCTGGTGTACATCGCGCCCCCCACCGCCCCACGATGGGTGATGCCCGAGGAGAGCTCCTGATGACGACCGATGCGACGCGCTTCGTCTACGACGCCGCGAGCGCCGTTGACCCGCTCGGTGACCTGGAGCAAGAGGCGGAGAAGGCCGCCAAGCACAACCGTGCCAAGGTCGGCTCGGGCCGGCCCTCCTCGCTCCTCTACACCTATGGCCCCGGCTCGATCATGGACCTCCCTCAGTTCACGATCATGTCCACCGGCCTTGACGACTGGGACCGCATCTGGCGGCGTCGCGACGCCGCGCCCCCACAGATCCACGCGCCTCGGCTGCGCGAGGTGGTGCGCATGCTGCTGCGATCGCCCGACGTCCAGCTGCGGCCTCACCCCTGGCAGCCCAAGCGCCTCAGTCTGTCCACCGAGGGCAACGACCTCGGCGTACCGGCCCGGGTGTTCCCGCAGTGGCTGCGTTGCACCGGGTGCGACACGCTCGGGTTGATCTCACAGTTCGACTACCGCAACACTCACCCCTTCAGAACCGACCTCGCCTGCTTCGAGCACACCAAGTGCACTGGCCGTGCGGGGAAGCGAACTGGCAAAGCCGCCCGCCGCCCGGCAGTCCCTGCCCGCTACCTTCTCGCCTGCGCCGACGGCCACCTCGACGAGTTCCCCTACGAGCTGTGGGTGCACCGCGGCCAGCCGTGCAGCCAGGCACAGCATCCGGCGCTGAAGATGGTCGACCGGACAGCCGGTAAGGGGGCCTCGGCGGTCATCCACTGTGGGGCCTGCGACATGAAGCGACCGATGAACGAGGCCCAGGGCGAAGCCGGTAAGACCAAGCTGCCTCGGTGCCGGGGCCGCCACCCGCACCTGGACGCCTTCGAGCCCAAGGGCTGCGGCAACGAGACGCGACTGATGCTCGTCGGTGCCTCCAACCTGTGGTTCCCCGCCACTCAGTCGATCATCGTGATGCCGGAGTCCCAACAGGAGAAGGCGAGCGACCTCGCCGATCGCATCCGTACCACCCTGGGCGAGAAGCTAGCCAAGTACCGCAACAACCTGGACATGATCCGAGACCTCCTCGACGGCTCTCTGGAGGTTGCGCACCTCTCCGACGAAGAGCTGGAAGTGGCCGTCGAAGCGGCAGCTGCCCCGACCGTCACCCCGGAGGAGCAGGAAGAGCAGATCCGGGACTGGGACCCGGTCGATCTTTTGGTCCCTGAGTGGCGCTACCTGCTCAAAGACTTCCTTGGTGCCCGCGAGGAGGACGAGAAGAGCGGCCTGACCCTCTCCAAGCGTGATCGAGACCACGCCCTCCAGCCCGAGATCACCCGGGTCCTTGCGGTCGAACGCCTCCGCAAGGTCAACGCGTTGGTCGGATTCACCCGCATCGACGATATGGACCGAGTCGGCGACCTACCGCGCCGGCTAGCCCCCCTGACTCGTACGCCACGGCCTGCCTGGACGGTGGCCACCGAGGACCGAGGCGAGGGCATCTTCCTTCAACTCGACGAAACCGGTGTCGCCGCATGGGAGGAACGAGTCCTGGCCACCTCCCTCTGGGAGGCCCACCGCGCGGCCCACGAACGCAACTTCAATCGTCGCTTTTCCGAGACCGCCGCGAACGTCAAAGCTGACTCCCGTCTGAAGCCGCCGCGCTACTGGCTCATCCATACCTTCGCCCATGTTCTGATCCGCGAGCTCGCCATCACATGCGGGTACTCCGCGGCCAGCCTCAGTGAACGCCTCTACGCCTGGCCGGCCGCCGAAGGCCGGGAGCCAGCAGCCGGACTCCTCATCTGCACCACCGCATCCGACTCCGACGGCACCCTCGGCGGCCTGGTTCAGCTCAGCGAGCCTGCCCGGCTCCAGTTTGTTGTCGCCAATGCCCTCGAAAAGGCGGCGCGCTGTTCCTCCGACCCGGTCTGCTCGATGCGCACTCCCCAGGACCCGGAGGACTTCCTCCACGGTGCCGCCTGCCACTGCTGCGTCATGGCGTCAGAGACTTCGTGCGAGAGGGCCAATCGGTTCCTGGAGCGCCGCTTCCTTATTGACCTCCCAGGCAGCGATCTCGGGTTCTTCACCCTTCATGAGTGAGGCAATAGCGGCTGCCGGACGGCTCGGCGAATTACTCACCGGCACCGAGGCCAAGGGCATCGCCGACCGCCTCGCCGACGGTGACACGGTGACCATGGCTCTCAAGGTCGTATCCGCCGGCCGTCGAGCGGAAGCCCGACGTCTCCTCGACGCCATCGCCCATGGGGATGACGCGTTCCGGCACCACATTCCGGTCCTGCGTGCGGTGCAGGGAGCGCGAGCGCTGCCGACGGCCTTGTCCCCGCTGTGGACGATGCCTGGCCACCTCGCGCAGAGTGGGCCGCTCACCACCTCCGTGCCCAAGCTCGTGGAAGGCGCTCGCCAGGCGGTTACCTGCTCGACCTTCAATTTCCAGCGCAGTTCGGCGCTTTGGGAGGGACTCCGACAGGCGGCCCAACGCGTCGAGGTCGAGGTCCGTGTCTACATGGACACGAAGGCAGCAGACGGAAGCGATCAGCACTGGTCGCCGACGACGTCGGAAGTCGCCGCCCACCTGATGCCTGCAGAGGTGTGGCGAACCAGGAAGTTCGATGGGAAATACGTCCGCAACCACGCCAAGTTCCTCGCCATCGACCATCGACTCCTCCTGGTCACCAGCGCCAACTTCTCCTGGAGCGCTGAGAACAACAACGTCGAATTCGGTGTCCTCATTGACAATCCCAACCTCACCGAAGCCGTGGAACGGGAACTGCACGAGGCCGAAGGCGCTCTCTACGAGAGAGTCAGCGGGGAACTTCGTGATCCTCACCAAAGCAAGTGATGCTCTTGCGGGCCACCGACTGGCAAGACCAGGTGTCCCCTGTCCGCCCTGACTTCGGTCCCGCCGCTCGCTGAGGGATCTTGACGCCCGTCCCTGAAGACCGCAGCCAGAGGAACATAGGTGTCCCAGACAGACACTCGGCTCGTACAGACCGCCGTTATTGGTAGTCGAGCGTTCTGACCGCCCCGTCATCCTCCCCGAGGAGCCGCACAATCTCGACGAGTTCCGTCGCCAGTACGGGACGGATGTCTTCTGGTGCGGCACGCTGCTCGGAGGTTGCGGCCAGAAGCTGATGGCCAAACGGTACGAGAACTGAATCTTCGGCTCAGAGGCTGTCTGTGCTGGAGATCTTCCTTCAGTGGATGTTGCGACGGCGCGGGGTGCAGGTCGCCGGCCGATGGCACGCGGCGGCCTCCAGTGCACCGCAGCCGCCAGCGCCGCCGCCTCCCGCAGGTCCTCAGCCCGCGCACGAGCAGCCGCCTCCCGCTCCTCCAGTAATCCCAGCATCGACGCGACTGCGCCCCTCGACGATCAAAGAGAAACAGGACGCGCGATCTCTCCGTCCTCCGCTGAAACCATTCCTGATCAGCGGGAACGCCGCGATCATGTTCGGTTGAGATATGGCTCCTAGTTGGGGTATGTGACCTGTGTCATGCTTGGAAGCGTGGGTGTAGAGCGACGGAATGTGGTTTGGCCAGGGATGGACAGTTGGGTCCAGGTGGTCAATGACGAGGTGACTCGCGCCGCGTTGGAACCTTTCCAAGGCTCAGTGCGTACCCGATTGACGTTTCGCGCTGATCCAGACGACCTGGCCGCCCTCTCCGAGTCGCTGATGCAATGGGCCCAGTCGAGGTCTACGTCTTGGGGATGGGCGGTCCCCCGTGGCTTTGCCTGCGGAGAGGAATGAAGGGACTGCGACCGCGGCGCGTTCGACTGGACCCGCCAGCCAACGAGTGCACCGATGACCGCTGGCGCCAATGCCTCATGCGTGCGCGCCGCCTCGCGCAATCCGAGCAACGTCAGAAATCCAAGAAGGACGGGAGCCGAGACTCTTGTGAGAGTGCCCGTCCTGACAGGTCAACGAGCGTCCGGACGGTGTCCGGCGGACTTCCGACTCTGGGGCGTAGACGCAGGTAGCACGGCTACGGGATGACGCCTGCCCTGAATCGGGCGCGTGCGGCTCACCTACCCGGAGCATTGAGTCCTCGGGCCGTCGGGGGCGCCTCAGGACCCACCCGGGCTGCGGCTCAGCTCTTCGAGTCGTTGAGCTCACCGGAGTAGAACTCAGCCACGTGCCGCTCGAACTCTCCTCCTCGGCCAGCTCTCCATTGGGGGGTGACGGTGTCGACGAGGCCGGGAAGCTCCTGTAAGAGCTGCTCGGCGCCGCCCATGACGCCCGACGGCGATGCTGCTCGGCGAGGCGTTCGCCTACCTCCCCGAGCGGGTCACCGCCGAGGAGGTCGCGCCACCGACTCGTTACGCGTCCATGGCACCCCGCCCCTGGCTACCCGGCCGGGACCCGCGACGCTGACGGCCTCGTACGCCGCGACCGCGACCCGGTGCTCGCCTGGTACCTCGGCGAGCCGCTCGCGGAACCCAGGCATGTTGGCGGGCAACAAGGCCGCCCGTCTGCCAACCCTCGGCGTCCTTCTGACCACCGGCCAGATCGCCGAGGTCCTTGACCTAACAGTTGAGCGGTCCTGCCACACTGAGGTGCGAGATCTCCTCCGTCACCAGGCCGAAAGCCCACCCCAGTCACTCGCGCAGTGGCTTCTGATCACGCATTCCTCCTGTGACCGACGCGTGGTCGGCGCGGTACGCAGACGCGGGGTATGAAGATCCATGCCCCTTTCGTCAGGGTCGCACCGATGACGCGGCCCTCCTCTGTGAGCCAGGTATGCCGGTCCTGGAGTTCCGCGAAGTTGTCGTTGGTGACGACGACGCCCTCGTACTCGTCGGCGATAGCGGCTACGAGCGCGTCACCTTTCCCTTCGGTGCCCGCGGGCGGCTGGCTGAGGTCCCCCTTGGCGAGGGCCTCCACGACCGCGTCCCGTTCTTCGGGGGCGACCCGATGGCGGAAGGTGGCATCGACCACCACGTGGATATCGGCCCGGGAGAACTTCTTCTTCAGGGCTTCGATCGCAGCGGTGAGCTGGGCGTAACTGGGCCGGTCGGCTTCTTCATACACCCCGATCCGACGTGGCGAGTGGCCGATCCAGGCCAGGTTCGAGCCATCGACGACGAGCGTGGTTGGACCGTCGTCACCGGTGCGCGGGGTGGGGACGACGGACACAGGACGCCCGGTTTCCGCAGGATGGACGGCGGCCGTGACGGCTGGCGCCGGGGCCAGGGCGAGGAGGCTTTCGAGTTCCTCACGGACCTCGGGAGTGGGGCCGCCTGACCCGAAGCTGCGCACCGGCTCGTCGAGCACGGTCTGACCGGTGTGCTCCAGGATGGCCTTGACATGGAGAAGGCCGTCCGTGTCGTAGGTGTATTCCAGCAGGAAGCTGGACTCCTTGCGGGAGCGGCGTTCAGGGTACTTGAGGGAGAGCTCGGTAAGTTTGACGTTGTCCGGATCGTCCAAGTCCTTGTCCGGGTCGCCCTCCCAGATCTCCAGTGAGAGCCGGTGGATGTTGTCCTTCTTCGGCGTATAGCTCTTCCGCTCACTCCAGGGGAGCGGGGAGTTACGAGGGATGACCTGGCTGAACTTGCGCTGCCCCGAAGCATCATGGACCACGGTGCCCAACGCATGGCTGCTGGCCACCGTGATCTCCGCTTCGATTTCGCGGGCGAGGATCGCGGAAGCGATGGACGCCCCGCGAGCCACCTCGGTCAGCGGGTCGCAAAGAGCCGTGGGCACGGGATCGTTCTGCAGGACCTCGGCGACTGCGGCGCGAACGCTGGGGATCTGGCTGGTCCCACCGATCATCAGGATGTCGTCAACGTCCGATGGCGCCATGCGTAGCTCATCGAGACACTGCTGGAGAGGGGCGAGTGCCCGGTCCACCAAGTCGCCGATGGCCTCCTCGAGTTCCTGTTGGAACACCTCGACGCTCCTGCCATCGGGCGTGTGGATCCGCACGGACGGCTGGGAGGAGAGCAGGATCTTGCCGCGTTCGATGTCGAGCCGGAACTGGCGCCGCTGCGCGGTACTCCACTCCGTTCGGGCGGGCGAGCGCTGAAGAACCAGATCACGCAGCCGTCGGTCGATCTCCAGGCCACCGAGTTCAGTGACTCCACGTGAAACCCGCTCCTCGAAGAATCCGTCCGTGTAGTCGAGGACGGTGACGTCGATGGTGCCGCCGCCCCAGTCGAAGACCACGAGCTGGCAGTCCTTCTTGGCTTCATGGACGTACGAAATAGCGGCAGCGGTGGGCTCGTTGAGGAGTGCCTGGACGTCGATTCCGGCGAAACGTGCGGCGGCGCGGGTGCGGTAGCGGGCGGCGCCGGTGGCGTTGGCAGGGACGGTGATGACCGCTCGGTCGATCTCTGTGAGGTTTTCTCGGGCACCCTCCCGCATGGCGCCGAAGACGCCAGCAGCCACGGTGGTGGCGGCGAATCTGCGCCCCTGTACGGTGACGTACTCGTCGCTCTTGAGCATCCGCTTGCATGCTTCGACGGCTTCCTCGGAGCGCACCTTGGCCTCCCAACCGAAGAGCGGTCCGCGGCGCAGCGAGCTAACACCGACGACGGAGGGGAAGAGGTGCTCGAAGCCGGGGTGGCGCCAGTCAGCGTCGATGTGATGCGCGTCGAGTGGCAACACCTCAACGTCGTCGCCGTGCCACTGGGCGACCACCGAGTTGGTGGTGCCGAAGTCGATTCCGGTGGCGGTCACCGCGGACCCCTTTCGGGCTGTCTGGCGCCCGGCTCCTCGCCGGATGCAGGAGCGGGAACACGCCGGAGCTGTCCGGCAAGAATCAGCTTTCCGGTCGCCTGGTCGAAATATGCGGGGCGGAGGACCTCGAAGGACTCGCCCTCTCCCTCGACCACGACGAACCGGTCGGATACTTCGCCTGTTTCGTCGACAGCGGCTCCGAGGGCCAGCAGTGCACGTCGTACCGATACCCGCGAGGCAATCGTAGTCTGGCGATTACCGGAGCCACGTGCTTCCAGGTCCATCTCGACGATTCGGGCCAGGTGCTCCTCACGGGTGCGGAAAGCCTCCAGAACCGCCTGCCGCAGGGCTGCCGTCACAGCGGCCTGCGCAGGCCGCCCATCTTCCGGCAGTGTCGCAATCAGCTCGCCGGCTCGCTCGGAAAAGCGTTCCAGGATCGCGACCGGGCTGAGGAGCTCAGTCGGCTGGTAGGTGAGCAGTTCCGTGTTGATCACTCGCGGCCTCTTGCCCCGTGCACCCCCTCGGAGTTCCTTCACCGAGGGTTGCCGATGCTCTTTGCTGGACGGCTGCTTCATGGTGCCTTTCACATCAGATCTGGTGGTCCGGACGCCGGGGCGCCGCGAGGAAGGTGTCAAGGAGGCCGGGAAGCGCCCGGTCTCTGACCGTCCGCAGTGCGTCTGCATCATCCAATGCCGTCCTGCGCACCAGGGGCGGCAGCACAGGCGCCAGGACGGCCAGCGGGGCAGCCGAGGGGGTCAGTACCCCGGGGTCGAGTGGCAGAACGAAGAAGCCGGACCAGTCATCGGCGCGGGTCGCCTCCTCGATGCGCTTCATTGCCCGGTTGAGTCGCGCGACTTCCGCACGCTCGGCCGATTCATCCGCGAGTCGACGGCTTGCTCGGCGCAACTCCCGGTAGCGGCTCTTCCAGTCTGGATGGTAGTGGGGCAGGCCCAGTTCGAGATACGGATTGCTCGGATGCTGTCGTTCGTTGCGTAGAGTCGACACGCGGGCGAGGATGAGGTCCCGGTTGGCGCGCCCTGCGGGGAAGTCCTCACCCACCGAAGCCAGCAGCTCTACGCAGCGTCCCAGGTCATCGCCTTGCAGGGCAACGTAGGCGTGCATGGTGTTGATCTCGCGCTTCATCTCAGCAGCCACCTCGACGTCCTGGAACCGCTCGAGTTGGGCTGCCGCCTTGGTGAAGTCTCTCCTCAGGATGAGCGTGTGGGCATAGCACAGTGCCCGGTACGCGTAGAACGGTCCGCGCGCCGGGTTGATCGGCACGGAGGGCTCCCACAGAGCGGCGAGCAAGCGCCACAGCGATCGGTCCTGCAGCATTCGCGTCGGCCAATTTCCGCTCAAGGCACCCCCCTTGACGGCACGCAGTTCGAGCACTGCGTCGCGTGTGAGATTCGCCTCAAGCTCATCCAGCACGGCGCTGTCGCCCTCGCCGGCCCGGCGCAGCAGGTCGTAGCATCCGCCCGGTGTGAGTTCCTCGACCCGACCCGCGAGAAAGGCGTGATGTTCGACCGCCTCCCTCCAGCCCAGCGCCCGCGCCTGCATCTCCTCGACTGCTTCCGGCTCGAGCCTGGCCCTGAGGTAGGCGCGCTCGTCGTCATCGGCGTCGGGGCGGTATCGCCAAGGCGCATAAGCGGCTGTCACCCGCCCCAGGTCGATGAGTTCGTCGAGAACGGCCAGGGGTGCCCAGTGAACGATCCGCTGCATTGTCCGGTCGCTGAGTTCACCGAGGTCGCCGGAGCACAGTGCCGCGTGCAGCGCGAACGCACCCGCCGGATCCTCGCTCAGAGAGGGGCGCACGGCTACAGCCAGCGGCGGGCAGGACGGGTCGACGAGAGCCTCCAACCGCTGCGTACCCAGCGGTGAAAGCCAAGGCAGATGCGCCGCATGGATGGCGAGCAGGGTCTGCGCGACGTGCTCGGGTGATGCCTCACAGAGCAGGGCGTGGACGGCTCCGACCAGTTGAGGAGTCGGTTCACCTTCGAGATTTGTCCGTACGACGACCCGTGCGGCAGCCACCGTGGCATCAGCGTCGGAATCGCCCGGAACTGCCTTCAACAAATCGGTTAGGAGGCGCTCCACCCGCTGGACCGCCTCGGCGCCGAACACCCCGGCCCGACGCCAGGCGCGCACGCGGAAACCTGAGGGACGGTCCCCCTGCCCGGCCTCCCGGGCTGCCTGTCGCCTGGTCTCCTTGCCCTCTTGCCAAGCGGCCATGGCCTCGGCACGCGTCGTTCCCATAGCGCCCTTGTCACCCCTCCCCGGTCGCACACCACATCCACCCCGATGAACGACATTTCGGAGACCGTCCAGGTTGCAGTGACGTCAGTCACATTGAGGGTTTCGATGGCGTGCTGCTCGCGGCGCGGCGGCCGCTGCCCGGGCAGGTACGGGCTCGGCTTCCCGTGCCAACTGATGCGCAGGGTGTCGCGGGCGCGGGTCGCCGCGGCAAAAGCCGGGAGCGGGCCTTGAGCTCCTCGCGGGCCAGATGCGGGTGCGGCCGATCCGGTTGGTGCTGCATCGGGCCCTTGGAAGATCCGCCATTGTTTGAGGCGGGCGAAGGCGCGCTCGCCCGGCGCCCGCAGGCGGGCATGGTCCTTGTTGAACTGTTTGTACTGCTTGGGCAGTTCACGCCCCTTGTAGGGGGTGCGCATTGCGCAGGTGGGCCAGGGTGAGCAGGGCCTGCTGGAAGCAACCCAGTCGTCGCTGGCGGGAGTTCAGTTCACGCCTTCGGGCGTGGATGAGCCAGGAGACGTACGACCTCGTGCGGGGCGTCGAGCATGGCACGATACGGGACCAACGAGGCTCCTCGGGCGAAGCGTGGGTGCGTAGAGAACACCACCGCAACGACCATGGAGCTTCGCCTCGTCACAGACCCCGCCCTGCAACCGTCATCACCCCCACGGCCCAGGATGAGAAGAGCTCAGTGAGCGCTCAGTGGTCTCCGCAACGGCATAGAGCTCGTAACGCGATCTTGTTGAAGTGTCCTGGTTGGGCGTTACCGGTGTGACGATTCGGCCGTTCGTGAGGGTGTGGGTACTCGACCGTGGATCGTGGACGATGAGTTGTGGCGTTGATCGAGCCGTTGCTGCCGCCGTGGCCGGAGCGGTCACCGGGGCCTCGGCCGGTGTCGGACCGGCTCTGTCTGCAGGGCATCTTGTTCGTCCTCTGCAACGACATCGCCTGGCAACTGCTGCCGCTGGAGCTGGGGTTCGGCTCAGGGAAGACGTGCTGGCGTCGCCTGGACCGATGGCAGAAGACAGGGGTCTTCGACCGGCTGCACCGGATCCTGCTCGCCGAACTGAACGCGGCGGGCAAACTCGACTGGTCACGCGCGTGCGTGGATGGCTCCCACATCCGCGCCAAAAAAAGGGGGACCCGACACCGGTCCGTCGCCGGTCGACTGGCGGAAGACGGGCAGCAAACACCACCTGATCTGCGACGGACGCGGCACCCCACTCAAAGTCATCACCACCGCGGCCAACGTCAACGACGTCACTGAGACTCTTGCCCTGGTCGACGGCATCCCGCCCGTCGCGGGCCGCCCCGGCCGGCACCGGCGACGACCGACAGTCCTGCTCGGCGACAAGGGCTACGACTCCAACCCCAACCGCGACGAGCTGCGTCACCGACGGATCCTGCCCGCCATCTCGCGCAAGGGATCACCGAACATCAAGGGCCTGGGCAAGCTCCGCTACGTCGTCGAGCAGACCATTGCCCTGCTCCACCACTTCAAGCGCCTCGCTGTCCGATGGGAGCGCCGGACCGAACTCCACGACGCCTTCGTCTCCCTCGCCTGCGGCTTGATCTGCTGGAGACCACTCAAGAAGGCCCGATCATGATCGTGTTAGGAGCTCTTCGGAACGAGTCCATGACATCACAAGGCCCCTGGGTCGTACATGTGCGCGTCGACCGTCAGATCTTGAGCCTCACGTCGATCAGCCGGAGCGGCTGTTGGCAACCCAGTGATCTCGTCGCAGTAGGCGAGCGAGGCGGTCAGACCTCGCAGTCGGCCCTCGGCCCGAGCGTCGCTCGCGCCCACGAGGTGGACGACGCGACCGAGGATGATCGCTGTCGTCGCGCCTCGGTGGCTGCGGCGACGAGCGCCCCGCCGCTGAATGCGAGGCCGAGCTCGGCGGCGCTTCGAGACGGTGACGGCGCTGCGGCCGGTCTCCCGGGCGATCTGGTTTCGGGACTTGCCCTCGACGTGCAGGCGGCGGACCGTCTCGCGGTCGGCGTCGGTGATCGGGTCGGCCACGGGGTCACCTCCCGGGCGCGCGAACGCCCCGCCACCGGGGGATGGTGGCGGGGCGAAGATCAGCGGATTGTTTCCGGGCACGCCGGAGGATCCACCCACATTGGGTCACGTAACAATAACGACGCAAGTGATCTCTGGCGTGCTGTGCAGGACGCGCCGCCTGCCGCAGATCACGGCGCAATAACGTTGTTACCTCACGCATGTGATGCAGCATTGCCCGCTCGGCGTGGTCGCACCTAGAGCAATCCGGTGACCCGTGCGGCGATCAGCAGTGCTACGGCCGTCGCGGCGGCGAAGACGCCGGCGCCCAGCAGGAAGACGAGCCGCAGTGTGCCGTCGCCGCTTTGGAGCGCCTCGCGAATTACCCGCCCCCAATGGTTCTTCATTTAATTCATCCCTCCAGGAAGTTCACGCACGAGTACAGACCTAAAGATTTACTTAGTCAAACTAAATAATGTAAGGTCAAGTAAGATCTGAAGGTCCTGCTCTGTGGTGAATTTTCGCGCCAACTGGGGAGCGGCGGGGTCGGATTGGCCACAGTGTTATCAAGTCGTGATGGTGGGGGGCCGGTGATCGGGGCCCCCCACCTACGCCTACGCCGCTGCGGTGATGTCTACGCCGAGCGCGGCGATCAGCTCGGGCAGGTCGTCCCAGTCCCACACCCGTGCTCGCGCCGTGCTGTCGAAGGGGACGGGGGCGGTGCACCCGCGCCCGCCCGAGCAGGTCACGCTCGGCGGCCCGCCGGGGGCGGCGGCCGGTTCGACTCCGTCGCCAACTGTGCCGTCAATCTCGTCATGGCGCTGCCCGCCATGGTCGTCCTGCTGGCCTCCCGCGTCATCCTCGGCCCCAACGTCTGGGTCCTGATGACCGTGCTCGGCGTCCTGGTGGCACCCAACTTCTTCCGCCTGATGCGCGGCATCGTCGCCAACGTGCGGGGCGAGCTGTACGTGGACGCCGCGAAGGTCTCGGGGCTGTCCGACGCCCGAATCGTCGCCCGGCACGTACTGACCGTCGTGCGCGGCCCCATCATCATCCAGGTGGCGCTCGTCGCCGCCATCGCCATTGCACTCCAGGCCGGTCTCGAATTCCTTGGCGTCGGCAGCGGATCGACGGCCACCTGGGGCGCCATGCTCAACGAGGCGTTCCAGAACATCCAGCACGCACCCCTGCTCATCCTGTGGCCGGGGCTCGCCCTCACCAACTGCGCGCTCGTTCTCATGGCCGGGGCCGTGCGGGACGCGCTGGAGGAACATCCCCCGACCGCGGTCCGCCCGCCGCAGGCGCCCGCCCCTGCGGCGGCCGCAGTCCCGGAGGTTTCCGCCTGGCCGGAAACGCCCCGTGGGGCTCTTCTCTCCGTGCGCAGCCTCGCCGTCGCCTACGCACAGCCCGACGGCACAAATCGTCGGACTCGTCGGCGAATCCGGCTCGGGCAAGAGCCAGACCGCGTTCTCGATCCTCGGCATCCTGCCCGAGAGCGGCCGCGCCACGCACGGCAGCATCACGGTCAATGGCCGGGAGGCGGTCGGCATGAGCGAACGCGACCACCGCGCCCTGCGCGGCAAGACCGTCGGGTACGCCCCGCAGGAACCCATGAGCAATCTCGACCCCGCGTTCACCATCGGCAGCCAGCTCATGGAACCCCTCCGCCACCACCTCGGGCTCACCCGCAAGGAAGCCACCGCCCGTGCCCTGGAACTCCTGCGCCTCGTGGAGATTCCCGAGCCGGAACGCACCCTGCGCCTCTACCCGCACGAGATCTCCGGTGGCATGGCCCAGCGCGTCCTCATCGCTGGCGCGATGTCCTGCGACTCCGAACTCCTGATCGCGGACGAACCGACCACCGCACTCGACGTACGGGTCCAGGCGGAGGTGCTCGGCCTGCTGCGCCTGCTCGATGCCGTACTCGACGATGCCCCCACCCGCGCCCCCTGGCAACACCGAGCAGCAAGGACCGCCACCGCATGAGCACCCAGGAAAACGCCGGTCCGACGGACGACCTGCTCGCCGTTCGGGACCTGCGGGTCTCCTTCCCCGGCAAGGGATGGCGCGCCCCGGACACCGAAGTCCTCAAGGGCGTCGACCTCACCGTCCGGCCGGGTGAAACCCTCGGCCTGGTCGGTGAGTCGGGCTCGTAGGAGTGGCTTGCACCCCGAAATGCCCGTCGCCATGGCCGACGGCATCACCAAGCAGATCCAGCACATCCGCCTCGGCGGCCGCGTCCTTGCAACCGACACCAGAACGGGACTCGCGGGGGCGCAGCCGTACGACACCTGATCGTGGGGGACGGGGCCAAGAGCCTCACGCGTCTCACCATCGACACCGACGGGGATCGTGGCAACGTGAGAGATTGGCGGCATTGACCGGGTCAAGGCCCGGTGCCGGCATCGACACCCCCACCGGACTGACGCACATCGCCGCGCGGGAGTACGACCAGGCCAACGGTCGCTTCATCAGCGCAGGTCCGTTGCTGACACGGCGCCCGTCTACGGCAGAGGACCCGCACCCGCGTGTGCGGGTCCTCTTCTGCGTGGCTTGGTGGTCAGCCGGAGGACTCGGATGCGCGGCCGGACCCAGGCTCGCGAGGCCGGAGACGTCGGGGCAGATGGCGGTTCACCTCGTCGACCAGACGTGGTGGGCGTGACACGGCCGACATCGGACGTTGCGAGGCCACTTCGGCGACAACCCTCCGTGAAGGCTGACGGGTACTCAGGCTTCCCTGACGTACCGTCAATCATTCAAGATCATCTTGCACGTGCGTTGCACAAGGTGCTGAAAAACAACAGTGATCAGTGGAGGGCTGTGAAGGTAGGTATCCGCAGGTCAGCTGGCATGTTTAGGTGCCGTGCCCCTTGCCTCCAAGGGGCACAACACCCCGCCCGTCAGATGTCCCGGAAGATCTCGATCTGCGCCCCCACCGAGTTCAGCCGCTCCGCCAGCTCCTCGTAGCCGCGGTTGATGACGTAGACGTTGCGCAGCACCGACGTGCCCTCGGCCGCCATCATCGCCAGCAGCACGACCACGGCCGGGCGCAGGGCAGGCGGGCACATCATCTCGGCGGCGCGCCAGCGGGTCGGGCCCTCGACCAGGACGCGGTGCGGGTCCAGGAGCTGGAGCCGGCCGCCCAGGCGGTTGAGGTCGGTGAGGTAGATGGCGCGGTTGTCGTAGACCCAGTCGTGGATCAGGGTCTGGCCGTGCGCGGAGGCGGCGATCGCCGCGAAGAACGGCACGTTGTCGATGTTCAGGCCCGGGAAGGGCATCGGGTGGATCTTGTCGATGGGTGCCTCGAGTTTGGAGGGCCGGACCGTCAGGTCCACCAGCCGGGTGCGGCCGTTGTCGGCGGCGTACTCCGCCGTGCGGTCGCAGTCGACGCCCATCTCCTCCAGGACCGCGAGCTCGATCTCCAGGAATTCGATCGGGACGCGACGGATCGTCAGCTCGGACTCCGTCACCACGGCGGCGGCCAGCAGGCTCATCGCCTCGACCGGGTCCTCGGAGGGGGAGTAGTCGACGTCCACGTCGATCTCCGGCACCCCGTGCACCGTCAGGGTCGTCGTGCCGACGCCGTCGACGCGTACGCCGAGCGCCTCCAGGAAGAAGCACAGGTCCTGGACCATGTAGTTGGAGGACGCGTTGCGGATGACCGTCGTGCCGTCGTGGCGGGCGGCGGCCAGCAGGGCGTTCTCGGTCACCGTGTCGCCGCGTTCGGTCAGGACGATGGGGCGGCCGGGCCTGATCCCGCGGTCGACCTGTGCGTGGTAGAGCCCGTCGGTCGCCGCGATCTCCAGGCCGAAGCGGCGCAAGGCGATCATGTGCGGCTCGATCGTGCGCGTGCCGAGGTCGCAGCCGCCGGCATACGGCAGGGTGAAGCGGTCCAGCCGGTGCAGCAGCGGGCCGAGGAACATGATGATGGAGCGGGTCCGGCGCGCGGCGTCCGCATCGATGGCCTCCAGCTCCAGCTGGGCGGGCGGCAGGATCTCGAGGTCGACGCCGTCGTTGATCCAGCGGGTGCGGACACCGATGGAGTTGAGGACCTCCAGCAGCCGGAAGACCTCCTCGATACGGGCGACCCGGCGCAGGACGGTGCGGCCCTTGTTGAGCAGGGAGCCGCAGAGCAGCGCGACGCAGGCGTTCTTGCTCGTCTTGACGTCGATGGAGCCGGAGAGCCGGCGCCCGCCGACCACCCGCAGATGCATGGGGCCCGAATACCCGAGCGACACGATCTCGCTGTCGAGGGCTTCACCGATACGGGCGATCATCTCAAGGCTGATGTTCTGGTTGCCGCGCTCGATGCGGTTGACGGCGCTCTGGCTCGTGGCGAGCGCCTCGGCGAGCTGACTCTGTGTCCAGCCACGGTGCTGGCGGGCGTCACGGATGAGCTTGCCGATGCGTGCGAGGTAGTCGTCTTCCATGCCTGCACGCTATCTCAGATATGAGATGAAGATCGCGGTGGGGTGTGCGGTTCGGGTGACCGTCGTGTGCCGGACCGCAGGGCGGGCGCCCGATTCGAGCATCGGACGTGCCCCACGGCCCGGCGTGCCGGACTGCGCCGAACGGGTGGGCTCAGCTCCGGCGGCGACGCGTCGTCTTCCGCCAGCCGAAGGGCCCCGGCAGGTCCATGGACGTGGTGCGCCGGCCGGTGCTGCTGTGGGTGCGCTTCGGGCCGTGCCGTCCACCCGTCGTGACGGACCACGAGCGGCGGTTGATGTTCAGCCGGACGCCCGGAAGGATCTGGAAGCTCTTGCGGAATGTGAGCGGCATCTGTGCCTCCTCTGTCACGGGTGCGGGTATCCCGAAGCGGCCCGCTCATGCGTGTCCGGCGTCCGGCGTCACGCCCCGGCGTCACACCCTCGGCCGGGCCGCCTCCTCCAGCAGCTCCAGGGCATGGCGGTAGGGGCGGGCCCGTCGCCCGGGTCATCCCCATCTCGCAGGTCCGGTTGCACGAGGCGTGCGCCGCGTACTGTCCGGCCACGACCTCCGCCGCCTGGGCGGCGGTGGCCGAGGCGCTCAGTTCGGGGTGCAGCAGCCCGCGGCCACCGGCGAAGGCGCATCAGCCCCAGCTGTCGGGCACGTCCGCGGTGTCGGCGACCGCCCGGCCGGGCGCGACCAGGGCGTCGCCGCTCCCCAGGTGGACGGTCGAGCACGTCGGGTGCAGCGCCAGGGAGGCCAGCCTGCGCGGCTCGGGGAGACGGGGCAGCAGCGTGTCCACGGCGAACCGCACGCTGTCCGTGTACTCCATCGGCGCGTACCGTCCGCGTGCCTCGCAGGGGAGTGCGTCGAGCAGGTGCGTCAGGCCGTGCGTGCAGGACGAGGCGACAACACGTACCTCCGAGGAGTGAGACTCACCGCTGGGTAGATGTCGGGGCATGGGGCATGGATGAGGAACGCCGGGTCTCCGGGGGGCGAGGGGCACGACATGCGGCGGAGAATTCCGCCGTTTCGATGCCGACCGGTGGAGATTGACTTCGCACTGAGGGTCGGGACCACCCCTGTTCACGTTTCGGTCAGCTGTCCCGTCGGGCGGTGAGGCGGCCCGCGGGGGGCTCCATGGTGGTCCCACCGGACCTCCGTCGGCCGTGGATGGGGTGCTCGGCGAGGCGAAGTCGCGCGGTTCGCGGTTGAGTTGACCGGGACTCGGTGGCCGGATGGGTGGGACGGCGGATCACGCGGGGGCAGGACGAAGATCTCCTGAAGTCGCCGGCTCCGCCGTGCCGGGGGAGCCGGAGCGTGACACGGTCAGGCTGGTCTGCTCACCTGATGCCGAGCGCCAGGACGAAGTCCACCCGGTCGTGCAGGGTGGCCAGGCTGTGCCCCGTGAGCTGTTCGACGCGCTGGAGGCGGTAGCGCAGGGTGTTGACGTGGACGTGCAGGTGCTCCGCGCACCGCTGCCAGGACCCGGACGCGCACGCCCTCGGCGAGGACGAGCTCCTCGCTCTGCCCGGCGCCGACGAGGAGAACCCGACCATGGCCCTGCCCTGCCGTACCGTCCTCGCCGCGGGACAGCGCACCGTCGAGGTCTCCGGACCGTACCTGCACGCCGCCGCCGCGGCCGTCCACGAGGGCTTCTGGACGGGGGCCGACGCATGAGCTCCCGTCACCCCCGCACGCTGATCCGCAACGGCTCCCGGCGGCCGCGTCCGTTCCTGGGTCGGCCTGGAGCACCTCTTCTACTGCTCCGAGGATGCGTTCAAGGCGGCGGCGGCGCTGGCCGACGAATGCCCGGCCCGGGCTTCCCGGCCCGGGTCCGGCCCCCGCAGGGCGTTGGTCAGCGGCGCCGCCACGCGCCACCCCGTCGCCTCGTACAGGGCGCGGCCCGCCGTCGTCGACGCCAGCAGGCCCACCGTGGCGCCCCGTTCGGCGGCGGTTCCGGTGAGGGTGTTCATGACCGCGCGGCCGAGCCCGCGGCGCCGGTGGGCCGGGTGGGTCTCGACCCTGTCGACGACGGCCGCGGTGCCGTCGATCGAGACCTGGCCGTGTGCGGCGGTGGTGCCGTCGGGGTCGTGCACCCGTGCGTGGGCGACGCCGGAGCGGGTCCAGGTACGGAGCCGGTAACCAGTGGGGAGCGGCGGTGGTGTGCGGACGGCGTCGTGACGCAAGGCGGTGGACATGAGGAAACCGGGCGTGCCGGTGAGGGCCCAGCCCGGCGCGATCCAGGAGGCGAGCGACTCGGCCGGCACGAATGCCTTGAGCCTGACGCCGGGGACGGTGGCGCTCGCGGTGAGCGCCCGTACGTTCGCCTCGTCCGCGGAGGGCAGGATGTGGCTCACGGGGTGGCCGGGGAGTCCGATCGTCACCGTGAAGCCCCAGGGCTTCGAGCTCGGTTCGCCGGCGCCGCGCGAGAGGGCCCAGCCGTGGACCCACGCCCGCACGGCCTCGGAGGTGGTGGTGAACAACATGCGAGCCTTCTCTGGGCGGAGGGTGGTCGGTGAGCCGCTGCCTCTCCGGGCACCGGGGAGTGCTGCGCACGGTGATCACGCGTCACGCTCGGGCGCACCGGTCCGCCCGCACCGCCGAGGACGGCCCCTCCGGATCCGGACGGGATCCGTCCGGACCTGGTTCGTGGCCGTGCGTCATCGCGGAGTGGCACCGGACACGGACTCCCGGGCATGACCGCGCGGCGGCGATGTACTAGAGTTATCTCGACATCGAGATATCTGCCGAAGCGCACCGCAGCCGCCGCTCGGTAAGGGTTACCTAACTAATCCTTACCTTAGCGGATGGTGGGGGCCGCAGGCGGCGCCGGCCGCACATGAGGCGCGGCGCGGTTGAACGCGCACATTGAAGAAGGAGACTGTCGTGTCGGCGAACAGCTTCGACGCCCGCAGCACGCTGCGCGTGGGCGACGAGTCGTACGAGATCTTCAAGCTGGACAAGGTCGAGGGCTCCGCGCGCCTCCCTTACAGCCTGAAGGTGCTGCTGGAGAACCTGCTCCGCACCGAGGACGGCGCGAACATCACCGCCGACCACATCCGGGCGCTGGGTGGATGGGACTCGCAGGCTCAGCCCAGCCAGGAGATCCAGTTCACTCCGGCTCGCGTGATCATGCAGGACTTCACGGGTGTTCCGTGCGTCGTGGACCTCGCCACCATGCGTGAGGCCGTCAAGGAGCTCGGCGGTGACCCGGCGAAGATCAACCCGCTGGCCCCGGCCGAGCTGGTCATCGACCACTCCGTCATCGCCGACAAGTTCGGCACCAACGACGCGTTCGCGCAGAACGTCGAGCTGGAGTACGGCCGCAACAAGGAGCGCTACCAGTTCCTGCGCTGGGGCCAGACCGCCTTCGACGAGTTCAAGGTCGTCCCCCCGGGCACCGGCATCGTCCACCAGGTCAACATCGAGCACCTGGCCCGCACGGTCATGGTCCGCGGTGGCCAGGCCTACCCCGACACCCTCGTCGGCACCGACTCGCACACCACCATGGTCAACGGCCTCGGTGTGCTGGGCTGGGGCGTCGGCGGCATCGAGGCCGAGGCGGCGATGCTCGGCCAGCCGGTCTCCATGCTCATCCCGCGCGTCGTCGGCTTCAAGCTGACCGGCGAGCTCCCGGCCGGCACCACCGCCACCGACCTCGTGCTGACCATCACCGAGATGCTCCGCAAGCACGGCGTCGTCGGCAAGTTCGTCGAGTTCTACGGTGAGGGCGTCGCCGCCACCTCCCTCGCGAACCGCGCCACCATCGGCAACATGTCGCCCGAGTTCGGCTCCACCGCCGCGATCTTCCCGATCGACGACGAGACGCTGAAGTACCTGCGTCTGACCGGCCGCGACGCCCAGCAGGTGGCGCTCGTCGAGGCGTACGCCAAGGAGCAGGGCCTCTGGCTCGACCCGGCGGCCGAGCCCGACTTCTCCGAGAAGCTGGAGCTCGACCTCTCCACGGTCGTCCCCTCCATCGCCGGCCCGAAGCGCCCGCAGGACCGCATCGTCCTCGCGAACGCCAAGGCGCAGTTCGCCCAGGACGTGCGCAACTACGTCTCGGACGACGAGGAGGCGGGCAAGGAGTCCTTCCCGGCCTCCGACTCCCCGGCCGCCTCCAACGGCGTCCCCTCGAACCCGGTCACCGTCACGGCCCCCGACGGCACGACGTACGAGCTGGACCACGGCGCCGTCACCGTCGCCGCGATCACCTCGTGCACCAACACCTCGAACCCGTACGTCATGGTCGCCGCGGCGCTCGTGGCGAAGAAGGCCGTCGAGAAGGGCCTGACCCGCAAGCCGTGGGTCAAGACCACCCTCGCCCCGGGCTCGAAGGTCGTCACCGACTACTTCGACAAGGCGGGCCTGACCCCGTACCTCGACAAGGTCGGCTTCAACCTCGTCGGCTACGGCTGCACCACCTGCATCGGCAACTCCGGCCCGCTCCCGGACGAGGTCTCCAAGGCCGTCAACGACCACGACCTGGCCGTCACCTCGGTGCTCTCCGGCAACCGCAACTTCGAGGGCCGGATCAACCCCGACGTCAAGATGAACTACCTGGCGTCCCCGCCGCTGGTCGTCGCGTACGCCATCGCCGGTTCGATGAAGGTCGACATCACCAAGGAGGCCCTCGGCGTCGACCAGGACGGCAAGCCCGTCTTCCTCGAGGACATCTGGCCCTCCGAGGCCGAGGTCAACGACGTCGTCGCCAACTCCATCGGCGAGGACATGTTCAACAAGTCCTACCAGGACGTCTTCGCGGGCGACGCCCAGTGGCAGGCGCTGCCGATCCCGACCGGCAACACCTTCGAGTGGGACTCCGAGTCCACCTACGTGCGCAAGCCCCCGTACTTCGAGGGCATGCAGATGGACACGACCCCGGTCGAGGACATCACCGGCGCCCGGGTGCTCGCCAAGCTCGGCGACTCGGTCACCACCGACCACATCTCCCCGGCCGGTGCGATCAAGGCCGACACGCCGGCCGGCAAGTACCTCACGGAGCACGGCATCGAGCGCCGTGACTTCAACTCCTACGGTTCGCGCCGTGGTAACCACGAGGTCATGATCCGCGGTACGTTCGCCAACATCCGCCTGCGCAACCAGATCGCGCCGGGCACCGAGGGCGGCTTCACCCGCGACTTCACGAAGAGCGACGCCCCGGTGTCGTTCATCTACGACGCCTCGCGGAACTACCAGGCCGCGGGCACCCCGCTCGTCATCCTGGCGGGCAAGGAGTACGGCTCCGGCTCGTCCCGCGACTGGGCAGCCAAGGGCACCGCGCTCCTGGGCGTCAAGGCCGTCATCGCCGAGTCCTACGAGCGCATCCACCGCTCGAACCTCATCGGCATGGGCGTCCTCCCGCTCCAGTTCCCGGAGGGGCAGACCGCCGAGTCCCTCGGCCTCACCGGCGAGGAGACCTTCTCCTTCACCGGCGTGACCGAGCTGAACGACGGCACCACGCCGCGCACGGTCAAGGTCACCACCGACACGGGCGTCGAGTTCGACGGCGTCGTCCGCATCGACACCCCCGGCGAGGCGGACTACTACCGCAACGGCGGCATCCTGCAGTACGTGCTCCGCAGCCTGATCCGCAGCTGACGGATCCGGTAGGCAGTAAGGGCCGCACCCATGGGGTGCGGCCCTTCGCCGTTAGGCTCGAGGGTCTGATGAAGAACAATCTCGCCTCTCCCGCGGCCAAGGCCGGGCACGAGTCCGTGCGGCGTCACAACCTCAGCCTGGTCCTGCGGACCGTCCGTGACGAGGGTGAGGTCACCCGGGCCAGGGTGGCGAGCCTCGTGGGGCTCACCAGGGCAGCCGTCTCCTCCCTCGTCGAGGAACTCCTCGCCGTCGGCTGCCTCAGTGAGTCCGGCAAGACCTCCAGCGGATCCGCCGGACGCCCCGGCACCGTCCTGAAGCTCGCGCGGACGGGCCCCGCCGGACTCGGCGTGGAGATCAACATCGACTACGTCTCCGTCTGCGCCGTCGACCTCACCGGCACCGACCGTGTCCGCGTCACCGAGCACACCGACCACCGCGACGTCCCGCCCGCCGACGTCCTGGCCCACGCGGCCCGGCTCACCAACCGCGTCATCGCCTCCACCCAGGAACAGGAACTACGGGTGGTCGGCGTGGAGTTGGCACTGCCCGGCCTGGTCTCCGGCGGCGTCGTCCGACAGGCACCCAACCTCGGCTGGAGCAGGGTCGCGGCCGAGGGCATCTTCGGGCAGGCGCTGAGCACCCTGCGCCCCGCCGGGCGGGCCCTGGCCGTCGGCTCCGACAACGAGGCCAACCTGGCGGCCCTGGCCGAGCTGTGGTTCGGCGGTCTCGGTGGCGTACGCACCTTCCTCTACGTCACGGGTGAGATCGGCGTGGGCGGCGCGCTCGTGGTGAACGGCGAGATGCTGCGGGGTGCCCACGGCTTCGCCGGCGAGATCGGCCACGTCGTCGTCGACCCGCGGGGCCCGCTCTGCCGGTGCGGCGCGCACGGCTGCCTGGAGCAGTACGCAGGCCGCGCAGCCCTCCTGCGGGCGGCCGGCATCGACCCGGACACCGGGGTGCGCGGGATCGCCGAGCTGGAACAGCGCGCCGCGGCCGGCCAGGAGCGGGTCGTGTCGGCGCTGAGCGAGGCGGGGGACCGACTCGGCGTGGTCCTGGCCGGCGCGGTCAACCTGTTCGACCCGGAGGCGGTCGTCCTCGGCGGGCTGTACCGCACCCTGATCCCCTGGCTGGAGAAGTCCGCCGACGCCCAGCTCACGGCCCGGGTCGTCTCCGGCCGCTGGCACGAGAACGGCAGCCGGCTGCGGGCGTCCTCCGTCTCCGGCGACGCGGCGCGGGGCGCGGCGGCCCGGGTGATGTACGAGGTGATGGAGAACCCGGCGGCGTACGCCCTGAGGTGACCCGGCCGAGTGCAGGTGCACGCGCGGCGTCGGGTGCCCTTCGCCGGCGGGGTGTGGACGGCGACCGGCCGGTCGAGGGCGACCTTCGGCCCGGCCGGTTGCCGGGCCGATCCACTCCGACTGCTCGGGGCGCTCGCGGGGTGGACCGCTACCGGTGTCACACCTGCGGCCGCCGATTGCGGCGGGGACGACCGCGGGTGAATCGGGATCGAACGGATGTCGGCGAACAGGTTGATCTCGGGCCAGGGGCAGGAGCCGATTCCTGATCGTTCCTCATCGCCCGACGCCTCACCTCTCAGGTCCGGAACCCGGACCCGGATGCGCATGGTCATCACAAAGCCCAGGGCGCCTTGGCTCGTCCACGGCGAGTGTCTCCCTTCCCCGCCCCGCGATGTCTGCCATTGTGGCCGCGTCCGGCGGGCCACCAGAGGCCATGACCGTTTCGAAGATCTGCCGGTACATGCCGCCCAACGCCTTCTGGTCCAGGTCGTCGTGCCACTCGACGGCCGCTCGTCGTAGCCCGGGCGCCCGGCGCGAGAGCAACTGGCCCCGCTGTCCGGTTCCCGCTGCCCGTCGCCGACCGCCCTGGCTTCGACGACCGTCTGCCGCGCCACGTGGCCGGTGGTTTCGCCGGTGCGTGGCCGCCGACTTGCCGGGACCGTCGTGGGTGAGGGCGGGCGCACGGCCCGCCGCCGGGAGAGAGGCACACTCATGGTCCTGTGGCGCACACCCTTACGGCTGGCAGCGGTCTCCCTGGCCACCGTTCTTCTGGGCGCGGGCGCGGGCGCGGGCGCGGGCGCGACGGCGACGGCGGTCCCTGCGGGGACTCCCGGCCCGGCGCCCCGGGCGGGGACACCGGCGGCGGTGCACGGCCCGGTAGCCGGTTCCGTGCCCGGCGACCCGAAGGCGGCGGACCCGGCCGGCACCTACCCCTGGCTCTCCGCACCCGGTCTCGCCGGGGCGGGATACGTCGAGGAGGAGTTCTACCTGACGGGCGACGCCGATGCGTACGGACCCACCGGGGAACGGCTCGCGGACGACGTCCCGTACACGACCCGCGTCGTCGTACGGCGGCCGGGCAGCCCGGCCCGGTTCAACGGCACGGTGCTGACGGAGTGGCAGAACGTCAGCGGTGGCTACGACCTGGACGCTCTCTGGGCGCCCGACCAGATCATGCGCGCCGGGTACGCCTGGGTGGGCGTCTCCGCCCAGCGCGTCGGTGTGGACCAGCTCCGCGAGTGGAGCCCCGCCCGCTACGGAGGGCTCGACGTGACGGGCCAGGGACGCTTCACCGCCGACGAGATGTCCTACGACGTCTACGCGCAAGCGGCCGCCGCCCTGCGGGCGGGGACGGGCAAGGTGCTCGGCCCGCTCCGGGCGCGCACGCTGCTGGGCATCGGCGCGTCGCAGTCGGCCGGCCGGATGACGGTCTACTACGACCACGTACTGCCGCAGACCGAGCCGGTGTTCGACGGCTACGGCTTCGTCGTCGGCTCCGCACCCGGCCGCAGGGGCGGCGAGCCGGTCTTCCACGTGCTCTCGGAGACCGATGTCCGCGCCCCCGTCCGGCGGGCCGACGACGAGGGCTACCGGCGCTGGGAGGTGGCCGGCGCCGCGCACTCCGGCCGGTTCGGCCAGGCCTACCGTGAACCGCTGCTCACCCGTGACCTCGGTTCCGCGCCCACGTTCTCCTGCGACAGGCCGCCGTACAGCGACGTGCCGCTGCACCACGTGATCGCGGCCGCCTACGCGCACCTGGAACGCTGGGTCGAGCGCGGTGTGCTTCCTCCGGCCGCGCCGCCGCTGGAGTTCGCCGCGGACGGTACCAAGGCCCGGGACGCCGACGGGCTGGCCCGGGGCGGCATCAGACTCCCGCAGGTCGAGGCCCCCACGGCCCTGAACACCGGGGACAACACCGGGGAGACCTTCTGCGTGCTGTTCGGGACGCACCTGCCCTTCACCGGCGAACAGCTGAACCGGCTGTACCCCTCGCACACCCGCTATGTCGCCCGGGTCGCGGCGGCGGGCGCCTCCGCGGTGCGTGAAGGTCACCTCCTGCCCGCCGACGCGGCCGCCGACGTCCGGGACGCGGCGTCCTCGAACGTGGGCCGGGACCGGGGGTGAGCCTGGTGGGCGCACAGGCCGAGGAGTCGCGTACACACAGTCAGGTCCCGGGTGACCGTGGCCCTGTGTCGGCGCTCTGCGGCATGATGACCGCCGTGGACACCGAGATACTGGTAGACGTCTGGCAGCGGCTTCTCGCCGACCCCCGCAAGTCCTGGGTGCTGTTCGAGCACGGCACGTGTGTCGTCCTGACCGCTCCGGACGGAGAGCTCGCTGAGCAGGCCACCGAGCTACTGAAGCAGTTCGGCCCGGCGCGTGCCGGATCCTCGGCAGGAGACTTCGGGGTGATCCACCCCAAGGACGTCGAGGGGTGGGTTGTCACCGGGCATCACAACGACATCCTCACCTATGTCGGCCCTGATGAGCCCCGTGATCAGTCGGAGATCGCCGTCGGCGTGCTCGGACGGTCCAAACGTCATCGGGACGGCACCGAACTGGGCGTCCTCCACGTCGAGGACAGGCGAGCTCGGGCGGACCTGGCGTAAGGCCCCGAGTGCCACCGGCCGTGATCGCCCCGCGCGTATCGGTTCAGGTCCCCCGGCTTCGGTGACCAGCCGTGTGGAGGTCTCGTCGTGGTGAGCGACGGCCTTCGCGAGGACAGGTGTGGGACCTGGAGGAGGTGGTGGTACATCTCGGAATCGGTCTGATGACGGCCGGAACGACGCCCTCATCCAGAACGCGGCGGACCCGGCCTGTCTCGGCCGGGTCACCTCCGTCGTCATGCTCACCATGGTCGGTCTTGCCCCCCTCGGCTACCCGCTGGTCGGCGCTGCCATCGGTGCCTGGGGAGCTGCCCCGTGTTTGTCGCCGGCGCCGTCCTCGCGAGCCCGGGCGTGGCGATCGCCCTGGCCTCCGAAGCGGTGCGGCAGGCCGAACGGTCCGGACACGCCGACGGGGGCGTACGCGCCGCTGCTGCGCGCGTACGCCCCCGACGGGGAATCTGCCGGTCAGCCCCGGTGCGCCGTGATCAGCTGCTGATACCAGCGGTAGCTGTCCTTCGGGGTGCGCTCCAGGGTGTCGTAGTCGACCCGGATGATCCCGAACCGCTTCGCATAGCCCAGCGCCCACTCAAAGTTGTCCAGCAGGGACCACACGTAGTAGCCGCGCACGTCGACACCCGCGTCCATGGCCGCGCGCAGCGCCGTCAGGTGCGTGCGCAGGTACTCCACCCGGTCCGCGTCGTGGATCGAGCCGTCCGCCTCCACGCTGTCGAACTCCGCCGAGCCGTTCTCCGTGATGTGCACGGGCGGCAGGGCGTCGCCGTACGTCTGCTTGAGCGCGGTCAGCAGGTCCGTGAACGACTCCGGGACGACCGGCCAGCCCATCGCCGTACGCCGTACGTCCGGGTACTGGCCCTCCGCGTACCGGTTGTCCGTGGCCACGCGCAGCGCCGGGTCCGCCTCGCGGTGCGGGGCGGCGGCGACGACGATCGGGCGGTAGTAGTTGATGCCCAGGAAGTCCATCGGCCGGGAGATCAGCTCCAGATCGCCGTCGCGGCGGAAGTCCTGGCCCGTGATCAGCTCGCCCCAGGTCTCCTCCTCGGTGGCCGGGTAGCGGCCACCGAGGAGCGGATCGGTCCACACCAGGTTGTGCTGGGTGTCCGCGCGGACGACCGCCGCGAGGTCGGCGTCCGACTCGGTCGCCGGGACGTTGCGGTCCAGGTTGAGGGTGATGCCCGCCTCGCGGACACCGGCCGCGCGCAGTGCGTTCATCGCGTGGCCGTGGCCGACCAGCAGGTGGTGCGCGGCGGCCAGCGCCCCGCGGCCCTCCTGGGCGCCCGGTGCGTGACGGCCGACCGAGTAGCCGAGGAACGCGCTGCACCAGGGTTCGTTCAGGGTGATCCAGCGCGGCACGCGGTCGCCCAGGTGCTCGGCCATGATCGCGGTGTACTCGCCGAAGCGCTCCGCCGTCTCCCGGACCCGCCAGCCGCCCTTGTCCTCCAGGGCCTGCGGCAGGTCCCAGTGGTAGAGGGTGGCGGCCGGCTCGATCCCCGCCTCCAGGAGCGAGTCGACGAGCCGGGAGTAGAAGTCCAGCCCCTTCGGGTTGACAGCCCCGCTGCCCGTGGCCTGGATCCGGGACCAGGCGATCGAGAATCGGTACGACTCCACGCCCAGGTCGCGCAGGAGCGCGACGTCCTCCGGGTAGCGGTGGTAGTGGTCGCAGGCGACGTCGCCCGTGTCGCCGCCGTCCGTCCTGCCGGGCGTGTGGCTGTAGGTGTCCCAGATGGACGGGCCGCGGCCGTCTTCCTCCACGGCGCCCTCGATCTGGTACGAGGCCGTGGCCGCGCCGAAGACGAATCCGGGCGGGAAGACCGGGAAGTCAGTCATGGAAACCCTTACTTGACCGAGCCGCCGGTGATCCCGGCGGCGATGTACTTCTGGGACAGGACGAGGAGGACCGCCGCGGGCACCGCGGAGAGCACGCTGGCCGCCATGACCGATCCCCAGTCACCGACGTGCGCGCCGATGTACTGGTAGATGCCGAGCGTGATCGGCTTGACGTCGTCGGTCGTGTTCAGCGTGAGCGCGAACATGAAGTCGCTCCACGCGTAGAGGAACGAGAACAGCCCGGCGGTGATCAGCGAGTTGCGGCTCATCGGCAGGACGACCTGGACGAACGTACGGATGCGGCCCGCGCCGTCGACCTCGGCGGCCTCGATGACCTCGCGCGGGATCGACACCATGAACGAACGCATCAGCACGATCGCGAAGGGGATGCCCAGCGAGGCGTCCGCCAGCATCAGGCCGAAGTAGGAGTTGACCAGGCCGAGGTCCACGTACGCGCTGTACAGGGCGTTGGCGATGACGATGCCCGGCACCATCTGGGTGATCAGGGTGCCGAAGACGATCGTCTTGCTGCCGCGCAGCTTGAACTGCGCCAGGCCGTACGCCGCCGGCGCGGAGATCGCCAGGCAGATGGCCACGGCGCCGAGCGCCACGGCCAGCGAGGTCAGCAGGTTGCCGCCCTGTTCCGTGATCGCCGAGGTGAAGCCGGAGAAGTCCACACCCGTCGGGACCGGGCCCACGTCGACGAGGCCCGCGTCCGGCTGCAGCGCGGTGTTGATCATCCAGTACAGCGGGAACAGCATGACCGCGAGGACGACGACGCCGAAGACGGTCGCACCCCAGCGACGCCCCGGCCGGTGGACCGCGGGAGCCGGGGCGGCGGGGATCTGGGTGGTGGTCGCCATGCCGGTCACTTCCCCTCGTTGCGGTTGACCCGCAGGTAGAACACCGCGAAGACGGCGGAGATCAGGATCAGGATGTTGCCGACCACGGCACCGGCCCCGAAGTCCATCTGGACGAAGGAGTTCTGGTACGTGAGCGTGCCGAGCGTCTGCGTGGAGTCGGCGGGGCCGCCGTCGGTGAGGGCGAGGACCAGGTCGAGGATCTTGACCGTCGACATGAAGCCGAGCACCAGCACCACGGTGATGACGGGCTTGAGCATCGGCAGGGTCACCGAGCGGAACGTGCGCCAGGCCGAGGCGCCGTCGAGCGCTGCTGCCTCGTTCAGTTCCTTGGGGACCTCCTGGAGGCCGCCGTAGAGGATCACCATGTTGAACGGGATGCCGATCCAGATGTTCACCAGGATCACCGAGATCAGCGCCATGCCCGTGCTCGTCAGCCACGGCGTGTCAACGGGCAGGCCGACCGTGCCCAGGAAGGAGTTGAGGACACCGGTGTCCTGGTCGAAGATGCGGCGCCACACGATGCCGGAGACGACCATCGGGACCAGCCACGGCAGCAGGATCAGCGACCGCAGGATGCCGTTCAGCGGGAAGCGGCGGGTGAAGAAGACGGCGAGTGCCAGACCGATGCAGAACTGGCCGACGAGCGACCCGACGGTGAAGAGGATCGTCTGCCACAGGGCCTTGCCGAACAGCCCGTCGCTGAAGACGTTGTTCCAGTTGTCCAGGCCGTTGAACGGCGCCTCGCCGGTGAAGAACGTGGACGGCGAGTAGTCCTGGAAGCTCATGACGATGTTGCGGACGAGCGGGTAGCCGAAGAACAGCGCCATGAAGATCACGGCGGGGGCGATGAACCCCCACTGGGCGAGCGTCCTGCGCCGCTTGGCGCTCCGCGGGTTCACGGGCTTCCTGACCGCACGGGCCGCGGGGGCCTTCGGGTCGGCCGGCGGCGCGGCGGCCGAGGCAGTGGTGGATGACATGGTTCGTTACCTCAGTTCCCGCTCGTGACCTGCTGCTGGGCACGCTTCAGCGCGGCCTCGCTGGACTCGCCGGTGAGCGCGGACTGGAAGGCGCTCTGCAGGGCGAGGGAGACCGATGACCACTGGGCGCCCACCTTCGCGGTACGCGAACGGGCGGTGGCGACCTGGTCGGCCAGCGCCGCCAGTTCCGGGGTCTTCTTCCGCCAGATGTCGGCCGCCTTGGTGTTGGCCGGGACCATCCAGCTGTTGATGGCGTAGGAGATCTCCTCCTGCTCACCCGACATACAGCCGATGATCTTGGCGGACATCTTCTCGCGCTCGGTGTCACCGGTGTTGGGCACGGTGAGCACACCGCCGCCCAGTGGACCGACCGAGTCGTCGCCCGCCTCGGGGACGGGGATCTCGGCGATGCCCCAGTCGAGCCCCTTCTTGGAGTTCAGGGTCTCGACCTGCCACGGACCGTTGATCATCATGGCCGCGTTGCCGGCCATGAACTGGTCGTTCACGTCGGCCTGGGTCCAGTTGACCGTGGACTTGGAGAGCGAACCGTCCTTCAGCAGGCCCTTCCAGTAGTCCAGGGCGCCCGCGACCTCGGGGGTGTCGAGCTTGGACTCGTCACCGCCGTTGGACCACATGAACGGCGTGAACTGGAAGACGCCGTCCTCCGCGCCGCCCGCGCTGAGCGCCAGGCCGTACCGCTTGCCCTGGGTCAGCTTCTTGGCGGTCGACTGCATCTCGGCCCAGGTGGTGGGGACCTTCAGGCCGGCCTTGTCGAGCGTGTCCTTGTTGTAGAACAGCGCCAGGGTGTTCACCGTGCGCGCGGCCCCGTAGTACTCCCCGTCGAACGAACCGAAGTCGACGATCCCCTCGGGGATGTCCGTCGTGGTCAGCCCGAGGTCCTTGAGCGGTATCAGCCCGCCCGCCTCGGCGAACGTCGGCATCTCGGAGGCGTCCAGCTGGAGGACGTCCGGCAGCGACTTCGATGACGCCATGCGCAGCGCCTTCGTCATCAGCTGCGCCGCCGGCACGCTCTGCTGCTCGATGGTGACCCCGAGCTCCTTGCTGCAGCGCTTGAGGGTGTCACCGTCCCAGCGGTGGTACGACTCGTCGGTCGAGGAGTTCATGACGGTGTAGACGTCCTCGTCCCGCTGCTGGCCGCACCCCGACAGAACGGTGCCGGCGACGATCGCGGAGACGACGGTGAAGGGGACGACGATCCGCCTGGTGCGGCGGCTGCGAGGTCGTATCCGTCCGTCCGGGGAGGGTTCTGTCACGGTGGTGCCCTTGCGGTGGGAGGGGATGCCGGGCCGTGCCCATGGGAACGCTCCCACGGGCTGGTGGTCAAGACCCTGCGCGGATCCGGCGGTGTCACGGCAGGGAGGTCCGGGGCGCCCGGTGGTGGGCCGGGTGCCCCGGGGGGTGGGTCAGCGGACGCCGAGGAGGTGTTCCATGGCGAGCTGGTCGAGGGCTTCGAAGGCCATGGAGCGCTCCGCTGCGGCGGTGGCGTCGAAGTTCTCGTAGGCGGACCGGTCGGCGAGGAGGCTCTTGAGGCCGTCGTCGGCGGTGGGCTGGGCGAGTTCGTCCAGGCGGGAGGCGGTCAGGGCCTGCTGGACGGCGGGGTCGGCGCGGAAGGCGAGGGCGCGTTCCTTGAGGATGAGGTAGTTGCGCATGCAGTTCTTCGCGGATTCCCAGACGCCGTCGATGCCGTCGGTGCGTACGGGCTTGAAGTCGAAGTGGAGGGATCCGGTGTAGTCGGAGGTCTCCAGGAGGTCGACGAGCCAGAAGGCCTGGCGCAGGTCGCCGGCGCCGAAGCGGAAGTCCTGGTCGTACTTGATGCCGGACTGTCCGTTGAGGTCGATGTGGAAGAGCTTGCCGGCCCACAGGGCCTGGGCGATGCCGTGGGGGAAGTTCAGCCCGGCCATCTGCTCGTGGCCGGTCTCCGGGTTCACGCCGACCATCTCGGGGCGCTCGAGGCGCTCGATGAAGGCCAGGGCGTGGCCGATCGTGGGCAGGAGGATGTCGCCGCGGGGCTCGTTGGGCTTGGGCTCGATCGCGAAGCGCAGGTCGTAGCCCTGCTCGGTGACGTAGTCGCCCAGCAGGTCGAAGGCTTCCTTCATCCGGTCCAGGGCGATACGGACGTCCTTCGCGCCGCCGGACTCGGCGCCCTCGCGGCCGCCCCAGGCGACGTAGGTGGTCGCGCCGAGCTCGGCGGCCAGGTCGATGTTGCGCATGACCTTGCGCAGCGCGAAACGGCGTACGTCGCGGTCGTTCGCGGTGAACCCGCCGTCCTTGAAGACCGGGTGGGTGAACAGGTTCGTGGTGGCCATCGGGACCTTCATCCCGGTGCGGGACAGGGCGTCCTTGAACCGGCCGATCAGCCGGGCGCGCTCCGTCTCGGAGGACCCGAACGGGATCAGGTCGTCGTCGTGGAACGTCACCCCGTGCGCACCGAGCTCCGCGAGCCGCTCGACCGACTCGACCGGGTCCAGCGCGGGACGTGTCGGCTCACCGAACGGGTCGTTGCCACGCCAGCCCACGGTCCACAGACCGAACGTGAACCTGTCCG
>NZ_NEUF01000163.1 GCF_002910915.1 Streptomyces sp. SM10
GGGGTCGTTGATCCATGCCTGGCGGGGGATCGATGGTGGGACGGGGCGGCGGTTGAACCGTTCCGGGTGCCGTTCGTAGGCGGCTGTGAGGGTGGTGGCTCGTTGCTCACGTACCAGTTCCGCGGTGCCGAAGTGCACGCTGGCCGGCGTGTGGTAGCCGATCCCGGAGTGCCGGTGGACGTGGTTGTAGTAGCTGATGAAGCCGTCCATCCACTCCCGGGCGTGCGTCAGCGAGTCGAACCTGCGCGGGAAGTCGGGCTGGTACTTGGCGGTCTTGAAGTGGCTTTCGCTGTAGGGGTTGTCGTTGCTCACTTTGGGGCGTGAGTGGCTGCGAGTGACACCGAGGTCAATCAGCAGCTGGGAGACCTTCTTGGAGGTCATGGAGGTGCCCCGGTCGGCGTGCACGGTCTCGGGCACGATGCCGTTGCGCAGGATCGTCTCGCGGATCAGCTCCTCGGCCCGGTCGGCTGATTCGGCCCGCTCCACTGTCCAGCCGACGATGTAGCGGCTGTAGATGTCGATGATGACGTAGGCGTGATACCAGATGCCCTTGTCCGGACCCGCCAGCTTCGTGATGTCCCAGGTGAACACCTGCGAAGGGGCGTCGGCGACCAGCTCGGGCACGGTCCTGGCACCATGGGTGGCGATCCGGCGCCGCTCGCCGTCCTGCCCGGCCTCCTTCAGAATCCGGTACATCGTGCGCTCGGAGCAGTGGTAGCGGCCCTCGTCCAGTTCGCGGGCGTAGATCTGGGCCGGCGGAAGTTCGGCGTACTCGTCGCTGTTCACCAGCGCCAGCACGGTGGCCCGCTCTGCGGCCGACAGTGCGGTGACCGGGGCCGGACGCGGTCGCCCAGGTGCCGGCGGCCTGGGATGCAGCCGCCGGTGGTGGGTCGCCCGGGAACGTCCGGTGATCCGGCAGGCATCCACGATGCCCACCAGCAGCCTCAACTCCTCGACCGCCGCGTGCAGATGGCCGTCCAGGACGTGGCTCAGTCCGCGCTCCTGGACAGTGACTGCAAGAGCGCGTGTGTTTTTCCCAGCACCTCCAGTGCCGCGTTCTTCTGGTCCACCTCCGTGCGCAGCCGCTCGTTCTCCCGCCGCAGCTTGGCGTTCTCGGCCTCGGCCGGGTGCTTCCTGGGGCGGGCGGGACTGGTGCGGTGGTCGGTCAGCTGCGCGAGCGCACCGGCGTCGCGGGCGGTACGCCACTCGATCACGTGCGAGTGGTACAGGCGCTCGCGGCGCAGGATGGCGCCCTTCTCGCCGGCCGGGGCGCCGTCGTACTCGGCGACGATCCGCAGCTTGTACTCGGCGGTGAAGGTGCGACGCTTCGGCTTCGGCGCAGGATCGGCGCCGGGACCGCTGGTGCTGGTCATACGTGTGGTTCTCCTGCTCGCTCGTCCACCCAGGCTAACTGATTACACCAAGGCGTCTCGCCTAACGATGTCAGGGAGGGGCCCGGCCTGGGTCCTGTCCGGCGAGGATCGCGAGATCGAACAGGGCGTGAGCCGTGTCCCCGTTGTGCTGTGCCTCGTCGTAGTAGGCCATCCATAGCGAGTCTTCGGCGGGCCGGGCCCGAGTGAACGCCTCGTCTGCGGCGCCGACGGCCGCCATGGTGTCCCGGACGTTGCCCATCTTCCCGAAGGCCCTGGCCCTTGCCGTGTGAAGCATCGCCTGCTCGGTCGCTGTCAGACGGTCGGAGCGCACAAGCCCCTTCTCGGCATACGTGAGGCCGTCATCGGGGGCCCCGATCCACACGGCTTGCCGTGCGAGGAACGAGTACGTCTTGGCCCGCAGATGCCAGTCGCCGGCCTCCTCGGCGCAGTCTGCTGCGAACCGGAACGTCTTGGTGGCTTCATTGTGGTGGTAGGCATCGAAGGCAGAGGCGCCGACCACGATGCCAAGCCGTGATACGGCGGCGAACAGGTCGGTTCGCATGTGCTCGGGGAACTCGGTCTGCAGCAGGCCGGCCGACCACTGCATCGCTCGGGCGGCTACGTCACGCACCACGCCACCGCCCCCCAGCTCGTTGTCCATGCTGCTGATGGCGGTGGCGGCCGCCAGGACCTGGTCGACGTGGCTCGGGTTGACGTTTGTCGGGAGAGACAGTTCGGCGGGCGCGAAGAATTCGGTGAAGTTGAGAGGGGCTATGGCGGCGAGGCCGCCGATTTGGAGGAACGAGCGTCGAATCACGGGCTCATGGCTCCCAGGGCGAAGAGTTGTTTCGTCTCTGCCCAGGATGCGGCCTGTCGGCACCCGCGTGGGTTTCTCCTCTCGGCGCGTGGAGGCTTTATCGGCATCAGCCCTCTTTTTATCGGCATCACGGTTGCCGAAGACCATCGGCCACGCCCGGTCGAGGAGTCCTCCCGTGCCGAGGACGTCGTCGAGCCGCTGAGCCACATCGCGGCGACAGCTCGGGTACTTTCCCTTCTCGATCGACAGGATCATGTCGTCGCTGACCTGCACTAACCGCCCCAGCTCCTTGGCCGACAGCCCTTGCCCAAGGCGCAGTCTGCGCAGCTCGTTACCGAACCACTCCTGGGGGGACGCCCCGGGATCGAGCTGCTTCATTGGCTGCGGCATGTTCTGCCCCCGAAGTCGTTGATGCCGAACTCTTCACCTCTCGGCATCAGGCTCTGCACGTTCTCGGTGCGCTCTGCCTAAATGGTTGCTGATCGGTTCCAGTCCAGTACACACCGCAATCCACCCCGGCTGAAGGGGTTCCGGCAGAACGGAGGAAGCAGCGATGGAACTACTCGTCGACACCCGCGATCGGGATGCTTCTGTTCGAGCCACGTCCAGGAGCGTGGACGGTCAACTCGACATGAGTTTCAACGTCCGGGCCGAAGACCTGGGCACCGTGCGGGACATCGTTGCAGCGCACCTCTGCTGGTGGCGCGTCGACAACGGCACCGCGTTCCGCGTCCTGACCGTGGTCAACGAACTACTCACCAACGTCTTGCAGCACACCCCTGCGGACGCCGACGGGTGCCGGATGGCCAGCCTGCTCCTCCAGAAGGTGCCGGACGGTGTCACCGCCGTCGTTCGCGACCAGGACCGCTGTCCGCCGGTGTACTCGTCGCCGGCCCCGTTGGCCGAGGAGGGGCGCGGGCTGATGCTGCTGGGTGCTCTGGCCGACGACACGTCCGTGTCCATGACCCCAGCAGGCAAGGACGTGTGGGTCTTCATGGCGATCCCGCAACTGACTGAGCACTTGTAGCCCTCCGCGGCCGGTACTTGGCCCTCCCCAGGAGTCCCGATGTCCCTCACCGTTCTGGTTCCGGAGAACGACGTGGTTCTTCCGCCAACCGACGAGCCCCGCAGACCGCAGTGGACCCCTCCACTCGACGCAGAGGGTTTGTGGTCCGTCCTGGAACGGATCAAGAACTGGAAGCCGCTCGACGTGGAGGAGGTCTTTGACGACCTCGACACGGCGATCGGCAACCAGACGCCGCCCGCCGCGGTGACCGACACCCTGGTTGACCGTCTCCGGGACCATCTGAAGCAGCTCAGCAACGTCGCTGTCGCGGACGAGCAGTACCCGCCCACCGCCGAGATGCTCCGAATCGTTGTACGCGGGGTCCCCCTGCGGGAGGAGTGCGTGCCGGCCGACTACCAGCAGGCCGTCGGCCTCGCTCGTCGTCTGGCCTTCGTCACCTCTGACCTGGTCGAGGAGCTGATCGAAGCCCACTACATCAAGGAGGCGGAGTGACGTACAACCTTGACTCCGCTCGGCGCTCGGTCGTGACCGCCACGGCGATGGCCCTCCCGCAAGACGCATACGACTTCGAGTGCTACGAGAAGCGGATCTCCGACAACTGGCTCCTGGAGAAGAGCGTCGCCATGCGCACCACGCGCATGCCGTTCCTCGCAGTCCCCGTCGGGGGCACGAGGCGCGGCGGGGGCTACCCGGCGTCGTGTGTGTGCTTTGGGCTCAAGGTCTGCGACTTCCTTCTTGGGCGTCTGGGCTTCCCCGACCTGCGCGTGCAGTGGTCGTCTCACCCGGACACCTGCTTCGTTGCGAGTGGGGGAGAGAGACCACCCACGCTCGAGGGCGACCGCACTGCCACCACCCTGGGGCGCTTCTACGGCCACAGCGAAGCAGCCATAGCGGCCTTCATGGGGCGGTGCCACAAGTCCCCCTCTTCAGCCGTGCCCGAACCGTGTTCCCCCCACGGCACCGTAGCTGGCCGAAAAGGGCCCAACTTCCCACCCGAGAGGACGAGCACCATGTGTGCGCACAACCCGCCGTGCCCCACGGCCATGGCTCCCGACAGGGAGGCCGCGCGACCCGTCGCGCACCGCCCTGAGCAGGGCTGGAGCCTGCTGTGCAACGGAGTGCTTGTCTTCGAGGACACCGGAGAACTCCTCCCCGACGGCCGTATCGTCGCCCCCCACCGGCCGCTCGCGCTCACGGTCGGAAGCGCGGCATGACGATCACCGCAGCCGACCTGGTCGTTCCGTACATCACCGCTCGTGAAGGCGAAGAGGTGGACTCCCTCCTCAACCTGAACGTACGCATCGGTCCTGACCGGCGCCCGCGGCTCGGGTACAAGGACGAGGCAGGGCCCGACCGAGATCTTCGCGGCGTGCTGTGGGCCCGGTACTCCATGTCACTCGGCTTCGCGGGACAGCCCACCGGGAGCCCGAGGTGGCGGCTGGTACACCCGCTCCGCCAGCGCATCACGATGGCGCTCCTGCGCTGCCAGGTGTGCACGGTCCCGCTGAAGCGTAGCGACGGAATCCTCTTCGTAGAGACGGCCGACGACGGCGACGACCACACCGGGCCGGTGAAGACCGCGCAGCCGCCGGTGTGTCTGGAGCACGCCCGGATGGCGGCCCGGCGGTGCCCCCGGCTCAGGAGCAAGGGACACGTCGCCCTGCTGGCCACGCGGTTCCCGCTCTACGGCGTCATCGGCACCCCGTACCAGTACACCGCCGACGGCATCCAGCCCCTCGCCGCCTCGGACGCTCCCCTGCCCTACAACCACCCCCAGATCGGCTGGTTCCTCGCCTCTCAGCTCGTACGCGAACTGCGGGAATACGAGGTCGTCAGCCTGGACGATCTTGTGCCCGCCGCATAGACGGCTGCTCGACGGTCCTGGGCAAAGGACCGGACCGTCGGGCGGCACCCCAGAGCTTCCCGGCCCGACCATCGGACCGGGATGGCCAGAACCTGACCCCGTGGCGTAGCCCCGTCGCTACGCCACGGTCCTCAGTGCGCTGGCAAGCACCACCTGTCCTACACACCAACGAATCACCTGGAGTTGTCATGACGCGAATCGTCACCAAGAGCACCACCCAGGTCCAGGAGCCGGCGGCCGGCGGCCAGTCGGACGGGTTCGACCTGAACGTCTCCCTCCTGGAGGTGTCCGATGCGGCCGGGCTGACCGTTCTGACCGACGACGGGTGCGGCAGCTCCTGCGGTGCCTGCGTCACCTTCACTGACTGACCCTGACCGTCTGAACCCGGCCATCAGGTCATGAACCGCGGTCGGTGCTGTCGCGCTACTCGGCGCGTCGGCTCCGACCGCCCCTCCAGACGCACGAAGGGACACGTCACGTGGCTATACCCCCAGCGTTCAAGGCGGGCACGACCGCCCTGGTGCGCGCAGCCGCTCGACCGTCGGTGACCCAGCTTCCCCTACCGGACTTCGACGACCGGTCCTTCCGAGCCGAGGAGTTGGAGGAGGTCACCACCGGACGCCTCGCCTGGATTCGCAGCATCTGGGACGACCCGGGCATCGCACAGGCCCTCCGCCATGCCAGCCCGGTTCTCGCCGCCGAAGTCGAGGTCCTGGAGAGTGCTAACTCCCCTTCTATCCGCGAAGTCCGCCGCGTTGGAGTGTCGGTGGCGCGCTACCTCCTGCGCGCGCTGCACCGGCCCACACCGTTCGGACTGTTCGCCGGAGTCACCACGGCCACCTTCGACGCCGAGCCCCACACCCGTTGGGGCCAGAACCACGTGGTCGTGGCCCGCGCCGGTGCGGAGTGGGTGGGGAGGCTGATCGAGCAGTTAGAAAGGAGCGGTGAGCTGCTGCCGCTCCTGTCGATCGTCGTCAACAACACCACCTTCGAGCGCGACGGCAGTCTCGTCGTCCCCTACCAGGACGACGGGCCGACCGGTCAGCGGCGAGCGGTCGAGGCGTCTGTCGAGCTGTCGGCGCCGGTCCGGCTTATCCTCCGCGCGGCTGACGCGCCGATCCGCATCGGGGAACTCGCCGAGAAGCTGATGGCCGAGTTCCCGGCCGTGGCCCCGGAGCGCGTCAAGCGGCTCCTCGCGGGCCTGATGCGGCGGCGCGTGCTGATCACCAACCTTCACGCGCCGGCGACCGAGACCGACGCGCTCGGTCACCTCGTCACCCAGCTCGACGGGGTCCGTGCCGAGGACATTCGTCTCCTGGCACCCGTCGTCCGGGAGCTGCGCGCCGTCCACGCCGGGCTGGAGCAGTGCGGCACCGCAGAGGGCCGGGACGCCGTAGCAACCCGGATGCGCGATCTGGTGCCGGGCCTCCGGCGTCACCCGCTCGCCCTGGACCTATGCCTGGACGCCACCGTGGTGCTCCCCGATCTGGTCGCCCGCGAGGTCGAGCGCGCCGCCACGATCCTCACCCGTCTCTGCGCCCGCCCGTAGGGTGCCGAGCCGTGGAACGAGTACCACCAGCGGTTCTACGAGCGGTTCGGCGTCGGCACCATGGTGCCGCTTATGGAAGTTGTCGCAGACAGCGGCGTCGGCTACCCGGACGGGTACCCGGGCAGGCCGACCGGCGAAGGCCGCCGGCGCCTGTCGCCGCGGGACGACGTGCTGCTCCGCCTCGCCCAGGCCGCGGCGCTCGACGGCCGCGACGAGGTCGTGCTGACTGACGAGATCGTGGCCGCCCTGGACCGAGGCCCGCAGGAGCCGCGGATACCGTGCCACCTGGAGGTGGGCGTGCGGCTGCACGCGGCCACCCTCGCCGAAGTCCGCCGTGGGCGGTTCACCGTGGAGTTGACCAGCGTGTCACGCGGAGCCGGGGTTACCGCCGGACGCTTCCTCAGCGTCCTCCCGGCCACACAACGCGAGTGCCTGCTAGCGGAGTTGGCTGACCTACCCACGGCTGACGAGGGCACGGTGGCGGCGCAGCTTTCCTTCCCCGCGCTGCTGCCCGACACCGCCCACGTCACCCGAACCCCGCGCGTGCTGCCGTTGGTGATCAGCCTGCAAGAGCACCGCGCCCCCGACGCCGCAGTGCTCTCGCCGGCGGATCTGGCGCTGGCGTGCGACGGCCGCCGGATGTACCTGGCGGCTCCGGACCGCGGGCTGCGCGTCGAGGCCGTCGGTATGCATGCGCTGAACCTTGCCGAGCACACCCCGCCCCTGGCGCGGCTGATCACCGAGGTGTCCCGGGCGCAGAACGCCCAGGTCACCAGGTTCGACTGGGGCGCCGCCGCAGCGATGCCGTTCCTCCCCCGCCTGCGGTACGGCCGCATCGTGCTGGTAGCAGCCCGCTGGAGGCTGGAGGCCGGCGACCTCCCCGACCGCCGCTGCCCCGGCGCGGACTGGGACGCCGCGCTGTCCGGCTGGCGGGATCGCCGACGCCTGCCGCAACACGTGCACCTCGTCCAGGACGACCGGCGCCTGCCGCTCGACCTCGATGAGCCCGGCCACCGGAGCCTGCTGCGCCAACACCTCGACCGCACCGGTACGGCGCTGTTGACGGAAGCCGCTCCTCCCGGGGCGGACGGCTGGAGCGGGGGCCGGGCCCACGAGATCGCGGTACCCCTCAAAGCGGTCCGTCCTCCGGCCTGGCCTGCCCTTCCCACGCCGACCACCGCCCGCACGCTCTCCCCAGCCCAGATCCAGACCCCGGCCACCTCCCCAATACTCCTCGTAGCCCTGTACGGCGACCCGCGGCGTCAAGACGCCCTGCTGACCCGGCACGTGCCTGACCTGATGCGGCGCCTCGGCTCTCCTCGTTGGTGGTACGTCCGATTCCGTGACCCCCAGCAGCATCTTCGCCTGCGGATCGCGCTGCCCGACCCGGACGACTTCGCCGACACCACGCACACGGTCAGCGCCTGGGCCGACGAACTGCGGACCGCGGGGCTGCTGGCAGACCTGCGGTACCCCACCTCCTACCGCGAGACGGGCCGGTGGGGCTCCGGACCGGCGTGGGACGCAGCCGAGGCCGTGTTCCGCGCGGACTCCCTGGCCACGGTGGCGCAGCTCGCCCAGCCCGTCCGGCCCGCGCAGCGCACGCTCGTGGCCGCGCACTTCTTCGCCATCGCCTCCGCCCTCCTCGGCAGCCCGGACGCCGGCGCGCGCTGGCTGATCGACCACATCGAGCCGACCGCGCCGAACCCGGTACCTCGCTCGCAGTTCACCGACGCCGTGCGGCTGGCAGACCCGCGCGGTGGCTGGGCGGCCCTGCGGTCAGCGCCCGGCGGCGCCGCGATCGTGGACGCCTGGGCCGAGCGCACCGCTGCGCTCGCCGCGTACGGGCCGCACCTGTCCGGCCCGCACGCCGACGGCATCGCCGTGGACGGCGTGCTGACCTCCCTGCTGCACGTCCACTTCGTGCGGCATGTCGCGGTGGACTTCCCCGAGGAAGAGGTCTGCCTGTACCTGGCCCGCGCCGCCGCCCTGGCCTTCACCGCCCGCGCCGGGAGCCGACCGTGACCCACACAGCAGCCGCGGTGGCCGCCGCCATCGCCGACCGGCTCGCCCACCCCGAGCAGGCGCCGACGGCGGCCACTGACGACGCCAACCGGCAGCACCTCGCCTACGGCCCGACCGGCATCGCCCTGTTGCACATCGAGCGCGCGGCGGCCGGGCTTTCCTCCTGGCAGCGCGCCCACGACTGGCTCTCCGCCGCGGCCCGCGAGCCCTTCACCAGCGGCCCAGACAGCCACCCCTTCTACGGCGCCCCGGCGCTCGCCCATGCCGTGGCGTGCGCCGCCGACCAGCTTCCGGACTCCTACCGGCGCGGCCTCGATGTTCTGGACCGGCAGGTGACGGCAGACGCCCGGCGGCGCCTTGTCGCCGCGCACCGCCGGATCGAAGCCGGGCAGCTTCCGGCACTCGCCGAGTTCGACGCCATCCGAGGCTTGAGCGGGTACGGCGCCTACCTGCTGCGCCGCGACCCTGCGGGCCCGGTGACCCGGGCCGTTCTCGACTACTGCGTGCGCCTGACCGACCCGGTCACCGACAGCGGCGAACGCCTGCCGGGCTGGTGGGTACCGACCGGGCCGTCCGGCAGGCCGGACGACCGCTTCCCCGGTGGGCACGCCAACCACGGCATGGCGCACGGCGTCGGCGCGGTCCTCGCGCTGCTGGCGCTTGCCGCCCGCCGCGGCACCACCGTCACCGGCCACCATCAGGCGATGCGCACCATACTTGCCTGGCTGGAGCAGTGGAAGGCGCCCACCGGGCGCGGCACGGCTTGGCCGTACTGGATCAGCCGCGAGGAACTGCGCAGCGGCCGGCCCGCGGCCGCGGCACCACGGCGGCCGAGCTGGTGCTACGGCACTGCGGGCCTTGCCCGCGCACAGCAGCTCGCCGCGCTCGCCCTTGGCGACAGCGGCCTTCAGACCGAGGCCGAGGCCGCCCTGCTGAACGCGCTGAGCGACCGCGCGCAGCTTCGCGCCACCACGGACAGCGGCCTGTGCCACGGCTTCGCCGGTCTTGTCCACATCGCGGCACGCGTTGCCGCCGACGCAGACCGTGCCACCGCCGGTCAGCTCCGCGCCACCGTCCCTGCCCTTCTCGCCGTGCTGGTCCCGCCTGGCACCGACCCGTACGACGCCGCCGCCCTGCTGCTGAAGGACGCGGCGGGCCCCGGGCTCCTCGACGGTGCCGCCGGAACCGCGCTGGGACTGATCACCGCGGCCAGCGCGGAGCCGCCCCGCACCTCCTGGGACGCCTGCCTGCTCACCGCCTGAATCCGACCGAAGGATTTCGCAATGCGCTCCGACCGCTGGCAGCAGCACAACATCACCTTCCCCGACCGAGACACCGGACGGTGCGCCGTCACCGCACACCTCGCCCCCGTGCTGCTCGCCGCCGAGGCCGACGGGCAGCTCAGCGGCTGGTGGTTCATGAACAAGCAGCCCTGGCGCCTGCGATACGTCGCCGACCAGCCGTCACCGACCGTGCTGACTCTGCTGGACGAGTGGGTGGCTGACGACACGGCGCAGTCCTGCATGACCGGGATCTACGAGCCGGAGACCGAGGCGTTCGGCGGGGCGGACGCCATGACGGCCGCGCACGCCCTCTTCCACGAGGACAGCCGCCACCTCCTCACCTACCCCGTCCACAACGAGCACCTGGGGCGACGCGAGACCGCCATCCTGCTGATGAGCAGCATGATGCGCGCCGCGAACCTCGACTGGTTCGAGCAGGGCGACGTGTGGGCGAAGGTCTCCGCGCTGCGCCCCGGCACCGGCACGCCTGCGTCCACGCGCCTGACCTCCGCGATGCGGACCCTGATGACCACCGAGGCCCGCAGCCTGTGCCGCGAGCACGGGCCGCTGGACGGCCACGCCGACTGGGTCGCCGCCTTCGAGCGCGTCGGCACCACGCTCGCCTACCTCGCCGCCCAGGGCGACCTGACCCGCGGACTGCGCGCCGTCATCGCGCACCACGCCATCTTCCACGCCAACCGTGCCGGTCTGCCGTCTGCCGACCAGCACACCCTGTTCAACATCGCACGAGAGGCAATCATGGGTTCGAGTGAAAACACCGCGTCAGCAACAGAATCAGGCTCCGCGGCCCATAGCGTCAGCACGGTGAACACCGACACACTCACCGCCCCCGAGGCCAACGCCGAACAGCTCCGCAACGCCCTGGTCGACCAGATCAAGGCCGACGGCCACGCCCGCACCCCCGCGGTCGAAGCCGCCCTGCGCACCGTGCCCCGGCACCTGTTCGTCCCCGAAACCCCGCTGGCCGACGCCTACGACAACAGCCCGGTCAACGTGAAGTACGACCCCGAGGGCACTTCGATCTCCTGCGCCTCCCAGCCGGCCGTCGTCGCCCTCATGCTGGACCAGCTCGAAGCCCAGCCGGGCGAGCGCATCCTCGAACTCGGCGCCGGCACCGGCTACAACGCCGCCTTGATCGGCCACCTCGTCGGCCCGAGCGGACACGTCACCACCATCGACGTCGATGACGACCTGGTCGAAGGCGCCCGAGCCCACCTCGCAGCCGCCGGAGCCACCAACGTCGAGGCCCTGACGCGCGACGGCGCCCTCGGCCACGCCGAAGGCGCCCCGTACGACCGGATCATCGCCACCGTCGGCGCGCACGGCATCCCCCACGCCTGGCTCGACCAGCTCGCCGAAGGCGGCCGACTCGTCACCCCGCAGCGGCTCACGGGCAGCGTCTCGCGCTCCATCATCTACGTGCAGCGCGACGGCCGGTGGCAGTCGGTCGGCTCGGAGATGAACACCTTCATGCCGCTGCGCCGGGGCATCGCCGACGACGACCGCCGCGCCGTGCCGCTCAGCACGGACGGCGCCGTGCGCCTCCAGGCCCCGGCCGGACTGGCGCTCGACGCCGATGCCCTCGCCGGTGTTCTTGACCAGCCGCGCGTCGAGGAGTGGACGGGGATGACGGTCCGCGCCGGGGAGTCCCCGGAGTGGATGGAGCTGTTCGTCTCCTGCGTCATGCCGTCCGGGCTGATCCGGATGCTCTTCCCCCAGAGCGCCAAGGGCACGGTGCTCACCGAGGACCCCTACCCCTCGGCCACGGCCGCCGTCGAGAAGGGCGCCGTCACCTACCTCGCCCGTCGGCCCTCCACGGAGAAGACCCCCGAGGGCGGCAAGCTCTGGGAGTTCGGTGTCATCGGCCACGGCCCCGGGGGCGACGAGCTGGCCGCCCGGGTCGCCGACGCCGTCCGCACCTGGGATCGCGAGTACCGCGGCCGGGACGCCACCTTCGAGATCCTGCCGCTCGACGCGCCCGCGGACGAGCAGCCCGGTGTCTTCGTCCTCGACACCCCGCTGAACCGCGTCCGCGTCACCTGGCAGTAGCTGATCCGCCTGCGTGGTGCCCGCCGACCGGCCAGCGGGCACCACGCGGCCCTTCCCCGCTCCTCGTCGTCTTCACCCCCGGGGGACCTCATGGACCTGAACGGACCCATAGCGCAGCGCTTCCCGCTCATCTACCGATTCCGACCCGCCTGTCTGCCCCTGCCCCGGCGCGTGCACGGCCTGGTCGAACTCGCCGTCGCCGCAGCCGCAAAGGCGGACCAGGGACTCGCCTCGGCCGTCTACAACCAGGCCGCCCTCATCGCCTCCGACCTCGGGCTCCCCGACCTCGCACGGAAGATGTGCCACCAGCACGCCGCCGCCTACCTCCACGCCGCTCCCTTGCCCGGCATGACCGCGATCCGCGCCCTCGAACCCGTGGTGAACCTCGCACGCCTCCAGATCCGCGCAGGCGCCGCCGACGACGGGCGCCACCGTCTGCTGCACCTCTTCGACGCCGTCACGAACAGCACCAGCGCTCAGTTCGAAGGGGTCCACGTTCCGGCCGACCTCACCCTCACCGACACCGACCGCCACGAGGTGCGCACCTGGCTGTGGAAGGTCGTCCTGGCCGACGGCACCCGCACCTTGAGTACGGCCGGCCGCTGGACGGAAGCTCTGGCCCACATCGAGGAACACCGGGGCATCGGGCAGCGCATGCTGGACGGCCGCCAAGTCGCCGTCCTGGCCGCCCTCAGCCACACCCCCACCGACGCCGCCGCGCTCATCACCATGACCACACCCGGAGAACGCTGGGAGAACGCCGTCACCGGCTGCCTCGACGTGATGTGCAAAGAGGCCCTTCGCGGCCCGGCCGTACCCCTCCTCGACACGCTGGTCGAGGACTACGTCGAGCACCAACCCGACCAGGGCATGACCGTCTTCGACACGCGCCTCGGCCTGACGATCCTGGACCTGCTGGAGCCGCACCAGGAAGATGCAGCGCACCGGATGATTGCGGAGCTCCACCGCCGGGCCGCCGCGGCGACCGACGGCTACGCCGCCCGTGAATGTCTGGCTGACCACCGGTTCACCAGTCTCGCCGAGCCGCGCCAGGTCGAGGCGGCCCAACGGCTTGTCCGTGCATGCGCGCTGGGGAGCGGCAGCCTCCCCGAGCCCTGGCTCGCAAGGATGACAGAGGCGCTGCGGGGCAGCGACGACGTGATCCGCGCCAGCGTCGGACACTCCCACCCTCAGCAGGAAGGGACTGGCGCACAGGGTTGAGGTGTAACGCTTGTGCAGCCAGAGCAGCCCACCCTTCACGGCGTCGAGCACCAGGGGAGCCAGGGCGCGTGGCGACGCCTATCGTCGGTAGAGGGCTCTCTGAGCACCGAACTGAACAGGTAGGCGAGAGGCCAGACACAGCACGGCCCGGGAGTTGGCTCGCCGATCACCTCAACCTCTCTACGCTGGAGCACCATGAGGAAGGTCGCCATCGTCGGCTGCGGAGGCAGTGGCAAGTCCCACGTGGCCCGCGAGCTGGGCAGGATCCTCGACGCCCCGGTGACGCACCTGGACGCCGCGTTCTACGACTACGAGTGGAACGCGTTGCCCAGGGACAAGTTCACCGACGTGCAGCGCGAGCTGGTCTCGCAGCCGCGGTGGGTGATTGACGGCAACTACAACTCGACGCTGCAGGTACGGCTCGAAGCCTGCGACACGGTGGTCCTGATGGACGTGTCGATCGTGGCTGCCCTGTACGGGATCTTCTCCCGGCAGCTCCGGCACGGGGCCGGGCACAAGGGCAACGGATTGCACAACCGCATCCACTGGGGCGTGATCAAGTACGTCGCCACGTACCGGCGCAAGATGCGACCCCGCGTGATGGCGAAGATCGAGGAGTTCGGCGCCGGCGCCGACGTGGTGTTGCTGGCCAACCGGCGCCAGACGCTCCGCTGGCTGCGGAAGGTGGCCGCTGAGCAGTCCTGACCGGCTTGCGCCCCGGTCAGGGGGTGCGGGATGAACGAGCTCAATCCGTTCCTCTGTCGAGGAAGCGGCCGACCGCTGTTGCGGTCAGATGGGCCGCAGTACCTGATCAGGCTCTGCGGAAGCAGCCGCAGCTTACTCTGCGAAGTCCACGTTGCCGAGCGCCAGGTCCGCCTGGACGCCGTGTACCGCGGCGGGCACGGCTCGAAACTCACGGGGCTCCGGCGACTCGATGAGTTCCTGGTAATAGACGGGGTCGAGGCCACTCACGTCCTCCCAGAGTGTCGACAGAGCCAACAACGCCCGCGCCGGCGACTTCATCGTGTCGCGGTCAGCGAGGAAGACAACAATCAGGTCCCCATCCACCACGGCGGCAAGAACCTCGTCGGGGCGTTGCTCCTGACCAAGCGGGCGCTTCGACCAACTGCACTGTTGCGGCAATCCCACCGCCTGGCTCCCACGGGCGGCGCAACTCCCCAACCACCGCATTCCACGACTCGTCGTCGCTGAAGTCGGTCCTGATGACGAGAACGTCGAACAAGTCTCGTCCAATCTCAGAGTGCGGTACGTGACCTGATGTCCGGTTGGTGCTTGGGGTTGGGTGAGGAGTCCTGGTCGGCGGGGCGGACTGGTACTCAGGTGCGGGGCTGAGCGAACAGGCCGGGTTCGGGTTCGGTGAGAATGCCCCGTGTGACCAGGCGTTTCAGCTTGGACCGGATGCCTTCGGTGTTCTTCGGGAGGATCGGCAGGTCGAGTGCCTCGCACAGGTCGCGGGCCCGCATCGGCTGGCCGGTGTCGGTGAAGGCTGCGAGGATCTGCTGGTAGGCGGGGTGGTCCGGGGCCTCGGGCCGCGGGGAATCGTCGGCGGGCTTGGGTACCGGGATGTTCAGGATGGTCTTGCGGGTGATGCGCAGGTTCTCGGTTTCCGCGTCGAGTTCGCCGAGGCGGGTGGTGAGGTCCTCGATGGACGCGCGGAGCTGCCCGGCCTGCTCGCCGAGTTCGGTCTCCCGGGCCTCGAGGTAGGCAAGGATGGCTCTGATCTGCGGGTTGTCGCTCATGCGGCCCTCCAGGAGGGCAGGGCGGCGCCGGTGAGCCGGCGGGCCATGACCGAGGTCATCGCCCAGAAGACGCGAGAGCGCGAGGTGGCGGGCCGGTGCTCGTAGTCACGGACCAGGCGGCGGGAGAACATCAGGATTCCGTTCGTCTGCTCCACGATCCACCGCTTGGCCTGCGGGACGAAGCCCTTGTCGGCCGGGTTGCGCTCAACGATCTCGACGTCGATGCCGTACTGCTTGCCGTGGTCGACGACGGCCTTCTTGAACCCCTGGTCGACCAGGGCCTTCTTCACGGTGACCATCTGGGCGGCCACGCCGTCCAGCAGCGCGATTCCGGCGGCGTTGTCGTGCGCGGACGCAGGCAGGACGACAGCCTCTACGACGAGACCCAGTACGTCCACGGCCAGGCATCTCTTGCGCCCCGGCACCCGTTTCGCCGCGTCCTTGCCGGTCGTGGCGGCCGGGACGCCGACGGCCACGCGGATGCTCTGGGTGTCCATGACGATGAGGCTCGGGTCGGCTAATCGCCGCTTCCTCTCCCGCAGTTGCCACCGCAGCAGATCATGAATGGTCTGGTCGGTGCCATCGTCGCGCCACTTGTAGAAGTAGTACTTCACCGCGCCGGCGGGCGGCAGGTCGTGGGGCAGCAGGTCCCACTGGCAGCCGCTGCGGTTCTGGTACAGGATCGCGTTCACGATCTCCCGCATCTCGTATCTGCCCCGATGGCCGCTGACCGACGGATGCGCGGCCTTCCACGCTGTGATCACGGGCTCGACCAGGGCCCACTGCTCGTCGGAAGCGTCACTCGAGTACGGCTTGCGCATGCTCATGCCACAACCCAAGCGAACCCCGAACGCCTGACCGGCGATGATGCCCCAACGTCACACCATCGAGCGATCACAAGCCGGACAGAAGATTACGTTCCGCACTCT
>NZ_NEUF01000164.1 GCF_002910915.1 Streptomyces sp. SM10
GGGGTCGTTGATCCATGCCTGGCGGGGGATCGATGGTGGGACGGGGCGGCGGTTGAACCGTTCCGGGTGCCGTTCGTAGGCGGCTGTGAGGGTGGTGGCTCGTTGCTCACGTACCAGTTCCGCGGTGCCGAAGTGCACGCTGGCCGGCGTGTGGTAGCCGATCCCGGAGTGCCGGTGGACGTGGTTGTAGTAGCTGATGAAGCCGTCCATCCACTCCCGGGCGTGCGTCAGCGAGTCGAACCTGCGCGGGAAGTCGGGCTGGTACTTGGCGGTCTTGAAGTGGCTTTCGCTGTAGGGGTTGTCGTTGCTCACTTTGGGGCGTGAGTGGCTGCGAGTGACACCGAGGTCAATCAGCAGCTGGGAGACCTTCTTGGAGGTCATGGAGGTGCCCCGGTCGGCGTGCACGGTCTCGGGCACGATGCCGTTGCGCAGGATCGTCTCGCGGATCAGCTCCTCGGCCCGGTCGGCTGATTCGGCCCGCTCCACTGTCCAGCCGACGATGTAGCGGCTGTAGATGTCGATGATGACGTAGGCGTGATACCAGATGCCCTTGTCCGGACCCGCCAGCTTCGTGATGTCCCAGGTGAACACCTGCGAAGGGGCGTCGGCGACCAGCTCGGGCACGGTCCTGGCACCATGGGTGGCGATCCGGCGCCGCTCGCCGTCCTGCCCGGCCTCCTTCAGAATCCGGTACATCGTGCGCTCGGAGCAGTGGTAGCGGCCCTCGTCCAGTTCGCGGGCGTAGATCTGGGCCGGCGGAAGTTCGGCGTACTCGTCGCTGTTCACCAGCGCCAGCACGGTGGCCCGCTCTGCGGCCGACAGTGCGGTGACCGGGGCCGGACGCGGTCGCCCAGGTGCCGGCGGCCTGGGATGCAGCCGCCGGTGGTGGGTCGCCCGGGAACGTCCGGTGATCCGGCAGGCATCCACGATGCCCACCAGCAGCCTCAACTCCTCGACCGCCGCGTGCAGATGGCCGTCCAGGACGTGGCTCAGTCCGCGCTCCTGGACAGTGACTGCAAGAGCGCGTGTGTTTTTCCCAGCACCTCCAGTGCCGCGTTCTTCTGGTCCACCTCCGTGCGCAGCCGCTCGTTCTCCCGCCGCAGCTTGGCGTTCTCGGCCTCGGCCGGGTGCTTCCTGGGGCGGGCGGGACTGGTGCGGTGGTCGGTCAGCTGCGCGAGCGCACCGGCGTCGCGGGCGGTACGCCACTCGATCACGTGCGAGTGGTACAGGCGCTCGCGGCGCAGGATGGCGCCCTTCTCGCCGGCCGGGGCGCCGTCGTACTCGGCGACGATCCGCAGCTTGTACTCGGCGGTGAAGGTGCGACGCTTCGGCTTCGGCGCAGGATCGGCGCCGGGACCGCTGGTGCTGGTCATACGTGTGGTTCTCCTGCTCGCTCGTCCACCCAGGCTAACTGATTACACCAAGGCGTCTCGCCTAACGATGTCAGGGAGGGGGCGGCGTCGAGGTCGTCGTCGCGGTCGGCGAGTTGTTGCCGCAGCTCGGCGATGTGCTGTTCGAGCTGGTTGACGCGTTTCTGTAAGTCGTCGTGATCGGGGGGTCCGCCGAGGCCGGCTTGTTGCCAGACCTGTTCGCCGATGGCTTCGGTGAGACGCTGTTCGAGGTGGCGGATGTGAGTGTCCTGACGGCGGATGCGGTCGGTGAGGTTCGCGATGTCCGCGAGGAGGGACTGCTTGCTTGCGCTGGGACCTGTGATGGTGCCGGGTGGCGGTTCGGCGGCAGCGCGTGCGGTGACGGCTGCGTGCAGGTCCGGGTGCCGGTAGATGAGGCTGCGGTGCACTCCGGCAGCCCGTGAGACGGCGGAGACGGTGATCTCCTCGCCGAGGGTGGCGAGTTGATCGAGTGCGGACATGACCTTGGTGCGGCGTCGTTCGCTGTCTTTGCGCCGGGCTTCGGTGAGGCACTTTGCGCTGTTCATGGGCGGTGTTCGTTCCTGGTCTGGTCGATGAAGGAGCCGATGACGGGCATGCCGAGGTCGACGACCTGGCGGGTGCGGCGCAACGCGTTGGCGGCTTCCTTGATCTGTTCGCGGTCCTCGTCGGTGAGGTCGTCCATGGAGTCCTCGACGCGGTGGATGAGCTGGCGGAGCTTGCTGATCTCGGTGTCGGACGGGGCTGCTTCGGTGCGGGCCCACGGGTCGAGTTCTCCGGTGGCCAGGACGCGTTCGCGGTCGCGCAGGAGGGTGTTGAGGTAGTCCTTGAGTTCGGGCAGGTAGGAGGCGTCGGTGCGGAAGTGGCCGCAGCCCAGGCAGCGGAACCGGAACGGGCAGGCGTGGCCGCCGGCCTTGACGTTGCTGGGCTCCATGCAGATCCCGAAGGGCACGGAGACCTGTCCGATCCGCAGGCGCACATGTTCGTCGTCGAGAGCGCCCTGGATCTTCTGCCAGGTGCGCTGGCCGTGGCGGTCGAACTGGTGGGCCGCCACTCGCTCGACCGCCTGACGCATGCGCTTGCCCGTAATGCGGTAGTAAATCTGAGTTGTCCGCATCGAGCGGTGGCCCATCAAATCGCGCAGCACATCGGGTGGGACTCCGGCGTCCGCGTGTCGTTGGGCATAGCTGTGCCGGTAGGCGTAGGCGTAGATGGCCGCCTTGTTGAACTCGATGTCACCGTCGGCCAGCAGCGGGGGCAGGGAATCGACCCAGACCCGGTGGATGGACGTGAGGGAGGCTTCCGTCAGGCAGCGGGCGCCGGTGGGGCTGCGTTTCGGGGCGGGCGCCAGAGCGAGTTCGCCGAGCGGGGTATCGGGGAAAAGGTCCTGGACGAGGCGTTGTTGGGCGCGTACGACTTCTGCGGTGGCGTCCGCGATCGGCAGGCGGCGGCCGGGCCGGTTGTTCTTGTAGTCGTGGTAGATGAGGACGCTCTTGCCGTCGGCGCTGGTGGCGAGGCAGTCCCAGGGAAGACGGCAGATCTCTTCGGGGCGGCGGCCGGTGTCGATCAGGAGCTCGGTGGCGACGCGGAATGAAGGGCCGGAGCGGGCTTCCAGTTCCGGCAGGGCCTGGCAGAGCTGGGCAAGCACGCGGTCGGGCAGGGCCCGGCCGGGTTCGTCGTCATCCGGTGGGCGGGGGATGTCCTCGGCGAGGAAGGTGAACTCCGGGGGCAGGGTTCGGGTGATGTCGCCGGGCATCCGCTTGCCGCGGTTGCGCAGGTCGTTGATGACGCGTTTGACGTTGCGGCAGTCATTGATCCGCATGTAGAGGGTGATCTTGCCGATGCTCGTGAGGTAGGCGAGGCGGTTGAGGAAGCAGATGGCATCCTCTCGGCCGAGCCGGGCGGGGATGTCTCCGCGATCGTCGGTTCGGTGCAGGCGCAGGCTCTCGGAGAGCCTGGTCGTGCTGGCCACGTAGCTCTGCATGACGGAGCCGACCGCTTTGCCGCGGCGGCGCGGCATTTCCTCGCTGACCCAGTACTTGACCACCTCACGCAGCCAGGGCTGGGTGATCTTGCTGAAGTCGATGGTCTGGTTGCCCTGTCCGAAGACGGCGGCGTTCCAGGTGTCCTTGTGCCGTTCGGTCTCGGGATCGGAGGCGGCCAGGCGGGCGGCCTTGACGATCGTGGACCGCAGTGTGTCGATGCCCCGGATCGGGATGACCAGGTCCTCAAGGGTGCTGGCCTGCTGAGTGCGGGCGTGGGTGCAGAGCAGCCGCAGACGGAACATCTCGGTGATGTTCCCGGCTCGGTAGCGTTCCTGGAGGCCGATCAGGATCTCCGCGACGACGCGGGGCGAGAGGCCGCGCAGGTCGACCCGGCGGGCATCCCGTCGGGCGGGAACGCTCCGCAGCCAGTGCTCCAGATCGATCTGGGTGTCGGGGTTCTTGCGGCGCTGGGCCTGGAGCCGCTTGGTGTGTGGCAGACACAGGCCCTCTGCCGTTTGGGTGGTGTAGCGGCGCCAGTCGCAGAGGGCGACCCGGCAGAGGCCGGGGTGCGGGTAGGCGGTCAGGTCTGTGCGGGCGGTGAACTCCTGAAGGCTCTGGCCGCTTTGCTGGTAGGGCCACAGATGGGCGGTGCAGACCTTCGTCCGTGCGTTCTTGGCGGGCCTTTCGCAGTGGCGGACCGCGCAGATCGGCTCGTCCCATTCCTTGACCTCGCGGCGGTGTACGGCCTGAAACTCCTCCTTGGCCAGCCCGCTGGCCTTCCAGGTTTTGATGCAGGCGTAGCACCACGTCCTGCGGTGGGCGATCACGGTGCCGCAGCCCACGATGGTGCAGACCCGGTAGCCGACCAGCGGATCCTCGCTGGGAGGACGCCAGCACTGCGTGTCTTCGATCCAGCCGATCTTCGCCAGGAATTCGGTGTCCAGCTGGGCCCGCAGCCGCTTGGTGACCGACTCGTCGGTGTCGACGGCCGGCGCGGCGACGAGCGGCGTGGCCTCGGCGGTGTGGGCCATGGTCATTCTCCTTGTCGGGGCAGGCGGGGGCTGGGGACTCGCTCGACGGCCTCGCGGAGCCGCTGGTGTGAGGGATGCAGGTAGGGCTGGGACGATAGCGGTGATGCGTGGCCCAACAGATTGGCTAGTTCGTCGAGTTGGCCACCGGCGGCCATGATGTTGTCCGCGAAGCCGTGGCGTCCTTGGTGCGGGCGGATGCGTCGTTCCAGGCGGGCTCGGCGGCTGAGTGAGGTCATCAGTTCGTTGATCGCTCCGAGCCGCATCGGGGCTCCGATGCGGCCACGGAAGAGGTTGACCAGCAGGAAGTCGCCGTCGGCTGCTGTGGCGATCCCTGCCCGTTCGATGACGTACTGGTCGTGGGCCTGGAGGAGCAGGGAGTCGGCCGGGACCGCCCGGGAGCTGCGGGACTTGGCCCAGGCCCGGTTGGTGTTGTCGCGGCGGACGATGTGCAGGTGGCTGCCGGGGATGGGGCAGCCCAGCGGCCGGGCATCAAGCACGAAGTGCAGGTCGGCGCGGCGCAGACCGACGAGTTCCCCGCGGCGGAGGCCGGCGCGGGCCATCAGCAGCACGATCAGCCGGTCGCGAGCCGAGCGGCAGGCCCGCACGAGCGCGACGATCTCCTCGTCACTGGCGCGGTCGACTGGGTCGTCCGGCTCGTGCAGACGGTGGCGGACCTTGGCGTAACCGCGGGGAATTCCCAACTCGCCTTGCACTTCGGCGGGCAGGTCCCGGCTGTCGCCGGTCTCGTAGAGCTGGTCGATCACCCAGGCTGGGGCAGCCCCGCTGCTGACGGCGTACTTCAGGAACTCACGGACCGCGGCCAGTACCGCGTTGACCCGGCGCGGCCCGCGAACTGGTTTCGAGCCCGGCCCGTTGAACTCCGGCGTCGGCGACGGGCACCGAGGTGCGTGCCGGAGCCAGACCATGAACATGCCCAGGTGGCGTGCTCCGATCGTCCAGGCCCGGCCGCTCTCGGCGCACCAGCGCAGATACAGGGCGGTGGCACCTGCGTAGGACTCCGTAGTGGACTCCGCGCTGTCTCGGCCGAATCGCAGATGCCGCAGGAAGGCGTCCGCTGCGTCGACGAGCCGCAGTTCGCCATCCAGGACCGTCCAGTAGGCGACTCCGGACGGCAGCCGCACGCGAAACGACCGGAAAGCCGGGAGGGATTGTGGGCTCATGCGACAGGAACGACATCTCCACCGTGCACGACACCCCAATAGCGGCTGTCTCACCCGACTGAGTGGACCTGCGAACTGCGACAGTGCACGATGCACTTCGCACCCCAACAGAAGTTCCTTCTCGGCGGGTGTGGGTGATCTCGATAGTCACTGAACTGGCTTTTCCTGGTGAGAGTTTGGTCCGTCCGCAGGGCGGACCATGCGTTGGCAGCGGCGCTGCACCACGGGCGCGGGCCGTGAGGGACGATCGGCTCGCGGGTCGTCGCGCCTGCGCGACGACAGGGGCTGTCGCGCCCCCGCGGGGCGCGTCCGCTGCGGTCCGGTGCCCGTCGTCGGTCGGCGGAGCCGCCTGCGGCGGAGTCGGCCGGCGGCGGTGAACGCACCGGACCTGTCCTGCCGCCCCGAAGGGGTGTCCGCTTGGGTGCTGGGGGTTGCCGGTCCGGAGGTGTTGCCCTCCCCCGGACCGGCGGGGCCTTGGTCAGCTGCGGTGGAGCGTGTGCCGGGCGGCCGGGTCGGCTTCGGCCAGTCCGGTCCGCTCGCGCCATGCCTGGCGGACGGCGGCGCGGAGCGCGTTCCCGTCGTCGTAGGCGAACCGTCCTCGGCGCAGGCTGCGGACGATGTCGCGGAAGGTGTCCTGGTGCATCGTGGTCAGCGTGTCGTCCAACGGGGTCAGCTCGTGCGGGAACATCGCCTGGACGCTGTCGCCCGGCTGCGGGGCACCGAGGGTGAAGAACCAGACCACGGACATGGTGGCCTCGTCCGCGAACTCCGGCCCGCCGAACGGGCCGACGACGATGGCGGGGCGGGTGTCGAGCTGGTGGCCCCGGAACCAGGGGCCACCGATCACGAGCGTCGCGGTGGGGAAGTCCTGGACGGTGGGCTTCTTTTCGGTGGTGAGCATGTCGCGTCCTGTCTGGTGAGAGATTCCGCCGGGGCTGGTCGGCCCCGGCGGCGGTGTCGGTCGGGGGGTTGCCCTCCCCCTTCCGGCACCATTAATTAAACCATGTTCTTGGGTCCGGGTCAACCAGTCACGGCAAGTTCGCGGCGGCGCTCGGCGGCCGTGGTGACGGCGCGGGCAATGGCACGGCCGGTCTCGATGGCCCGTACGGCGGACTCGTGAACCGGGGGCTTCCTGTCCTGGGTGATGATGCCCGCGAGCGGCGGCATGACGGCGGGGCCCGGATTGATTCCGAGGATGAGCGCGGCCACGTGCGCGGCTGAGGCGACCTCGGCAGCGTGCCGGCCGGGAAGGGGCGCGTCCACCTCAGTGATACGTCGCCACGCGTGGCCGTACAGCAGGATGCGAACGGCATCGTCGGGGGCGTCCTGGGTGAAGTCGAACCCTCCGGCCTGCTCGGGGTCCTCGTGGTACTGGTTGCGGTATTGGTTCACCAGGACATCACGGATGACCTCGGCGGCGAGCGGGGCGGCGGCAGGCGGCTCGTAGGCGTCGCCGTCGGTCTGGCTGATATCGAAAACCGGCCCGGCCTTGAACCCCGACACCTTGCGCGTCTCACCCTCGGCGGCCTCGCTGGCGGCCTCTCGCCGCCCGCCGTCGGCGACTGCGGCCGTGGCCTCCCGCCCCTCCTCGGACCGCCGCTTGATCGGCGTCCAGATACGGAGGGAAGTGGACCCCTTAGCCGGGAAGCGCCCGACCTTTCGCCAGTCTCCGGAGCTGAGTACGTGGGTGGCGTTAGAGCACTGGGCAGCGATGGCCATGCAGTTGGTGGGGCTGCGGTCGTCGCGGTCCGGGTGGGTCAGGTTCGCGGCCGTGCGCATGACGGCGGCCCAGAACTCTTCGCTGGCGACCATCGCGCCGTACGCGCGATCCATGACGGCTTCGAGTTCACCGCGCATCTTGGCGGAGTAGGCCCGGCGCTCTTCGTCGGTCATCTTCGACTTACGGGGCATGTCGCGGTCCTCCTGGTGAGAGATCGTCCGGGGTCGGCTGGCCCCACGATGCCGGTCGGGGGGGTTGCCCTCCCCTTGCAACACCACTAATTAAACCATGTTACAGGGGTTGGGTCAACCTCGGCAGGGGCTCCGACCTGGCCTTTTCCCGCACCCCACGACCCGCACCCGCCCGGCCGGGCCTGGCCACAACGAGCCTGGGCGGGGTTCCCTCCTCGGTCCCCTCCCTGACATCGTTAGGCGAGACGCCTTGGTGTAATCAGTTAGCCTGGGTGGACGAGCGAGCAGGAGAACCACACGTATGACCAGCACCAGCGGTCCCGGCGCCGATCCTGCGCCGAAGCCGAAGCGTCGCACCTTCACCGCCGAGTACAAGCTGCGGATCGTCGCCGAGTACGACGGCGCCCCGGCCGGCGAGAAGGGCGCCATCCTGCGCCGCGAGCGCCTGTACCACTCGCACGTGATCGAGTGGCGTACCGCCCGCGACGCCGGTGCGCTCGCGCAGCTGACCGACCACCGCACCAGTCCCGCCCGCCCCAGGAAGCACCCGGCCGAGGCCGAGAACGCCAAGCTGCGGCGGGAGAACGAGCGGCTGCGCACGGAGGTGGACCAGAAGAACGCGGCACTGGAGGTGCTGGGAAAAACACACGCGCTCTTGCAGTCACTGTCCAGGAGCGCGGACTGAGCCACGTCCTGGACGGCCATCTGCACGCGGCGGTCGAGGAGTTGAGGCTGCTGGTGGGCATCGTGGATGCCTGCCGGATCACCGGACGTTCCCGGGCGACCCACCACCGGCGGCTGCATCCCAGGCCGCCGGCACCTGGGCGACCGCGTCCGGCCCCGGTCACCGCACTGTCGGCCGCAGAGCGGGCCACCGTGCTGGCGCTGGTGAACAGCGACGAGTACGCCGAACTTCCGCCGGCCCAGATCTACGCCCGCGAACTGGACGAGGGCCGCTACCACTGCTCCGAGCGCACGATGTACCGGATTCTGAAGGAGGCCGGGCAGGACGGCGAGCGGCGCCGGATCGCCACCCATGGTGCCAGGACCGTGCCCGAGCTGGTCGCCGACGCCCCTTCGCAGGTGTTCACCTGGGACATCACGAAGCTGGCGGGTCCGGACAAGGGCATCTGGTATCACGCCTACGTCATCATCGACATCTACAGCCGCTACATCGTCGGCTGGACAGTGGAGCGGGCCGAATCAGCCGACCGGGCCGAGGAGCTGATCCGCGAGACGATCCTGCGCAACGGCATCGTGCCCGAGACCGTGCACGCCGACCGGGGCACCTCCATGACCTCCAAGAAGGTCTCCCAGCTGCTGATTGACCTCGGTGTCACTCGCAGCCACTCACGCCCCAAAGTGAGCAACGACAACCCCTACAGCGAAAGCCACTTCAAGACCGCCAAGTACCAGCCCGACTTCCCGCGCAGGTTCGACTCGCTGACGCACGCCCGGGAGTGGATGGACGGCTTCATCAGCTACTACAACCACGTCCACCGGCACTCCGGGATCGGCTACCACACGCCGGCCAGCGTGCACTTCGGCACCGCGGAACTGGTACGTGAGCAACGAGCCACCACCCTCACAGCCGCCTACGAACGGCACCCGGAACGGTTCAACCGCCGCCCCGTCCCACCATCGATCCCCCGCCAGGCATGGATCAACGACCCC
>NZ_NEUF01000165.1:0-2364 GCF_002910915.1 Streptomyces sp. SM10
GCCCGCCCCAGGAAGCACCCGGCCGAGGCCGAGAACGCCAAGCTGCGGCGGGAGAACGAGCGGCTGCGCACGGAGGTGGACCAGAAGAACGCGGCACTGGAGGTGCTGGGAAAAACACACGCGCTCTTGCAGTCACTGTCCAGGAGCGCGGACTGAGCCACGTCCTGGACGGCCATCTGCACGCGGCGGTCGAGGAGTTGAGGCTGCTGGTGGGCATCGTGGATGCCTGCCGGATCACCGGACGTTCCCGGGCGACCCACCACCGGCGGCTGCATCCCAGGCCGCCGGCACCTGGGCGACCGCGTCCGGCCCCGGTCACCGCACTGTCGGCCGCAGAGCGGGCCACCGTGCTGGCGCTGGTGAACAGCGACGAGTACGCCGAACTTCCGCCGGCCCAGATCTACGCCCGCGAACTGGACGAGGGCCGCTACCACTGCTCCGAGCGCACGATGTACCGGATTCTGAAGGAGGCCGGGCAGGACGGCGAGCGGCGCCGGATCGCCACCCATGGTGCCAGGACCGTGCCCGAGCTGGTCGCCGACGCCCCTTCGCAGGTGTTCACCTGGGACATCACGAAGCTGGCGGGTCCGGACAAGGGCATCTGGTATCACGCCTACGTCATCATCGACATCTACAGCCGCTACATCGTCGGCTGGACAGTGGAGCGGGCCGAATCAGCCGACCGGGCCGAGGAGCTGATCCGCGAGACGATCCTGCGCAACGGCATCGTGCCCGAGACCGTGCACGCCGACCGGGGCACCTCCATGACCTCCAAGAAGGTCTCCCAGCTGCTGATTGACCTCGGTGTCACTCGCAGCCACTCACGCCCCAAAGTGAGCAACGACAACCCCTACAGCGAAAGCCACTTCAAGACCGCCAAGTACCAGCCCGACTTCCCGCGCAGGTTCGACTCGCTGACGCACGCCCGGGAGTGGATGGACGGCTTCATCAGCTACTACAACCACGTCCACCGGCACTCCGGGATCGGCTACCACACGCCGGCCAGCGTGCACTTCGGCACCGCGGAACTGGTACGTGAGCAACGAGCCACCACCCTCACAGCCGCCTACGAACGGCACCCGGAACGGTTCAACCGCCGCCCCGTCCCACCATCGATCCCCCGCCAGGCATGGATCAACGACCCCGCCAAGCGACACCAAACCGAACGACAGAACTCATAGCGCCACATTCGTTTCATTTGACTTGACAGGCACCGGTCGGACAGCTCCGCCGTATCAGGGTTCCGGGCGCGGTGTCCTGGCTCGCGTAGCGACCGCGTAGCGGCTCGGCCTGGACGCCGTGTCCGGGTTCCTGGTACGCCCCTTGAGGTGTCCGGCCGAGGAGGGAACCCCGCCTTCACCACCTGCACCACAACGCTCCCGCACCCGACCAACCAGCCCCCACCCCCTCCGAGGAGGACCCGCCGGAGGCAGCCTTTCGCTCCGGCCGGCACCCAACGAACCCCGACAGCCGGGGCTCCAGACTCGGGGCCACTCAGGAGATAGGTCGCCCGTGGCGCACCACGCAACGCCGCCCAGCCTGCCGACCATCACGAATTGATAACGACGCGAGTGATTCTCGTCCTGCGGCGTGGCCGAGCGATGGAACCTAGGTTTCTGGCTATCGGGTGAAGTCACCGCACTGCACAAACCCGGTCGCCTTCCTCGCCTTCGGGCATCCGGGGAGAACGGAGCTGCCGCTCCGATACAAGTCCATACCCGAGTACGGCGTGCGGTGCCTGGTTCTCGACCTGATCACTGAGAGCAACAGTGGTCGGTTCGAGCAGCCATGCCACCGAACCGACCACCTTCACGGAAGGTACGTCGGACGCATGGAAACGGTCGGATGGGCAACAGCCTCGGTGGCAGTGCTCGGTGGGTGCGTTCTCGTACTCGGCTACGTCCTCGATCAGGTGCCGTCGCTTGCCGAGAAAGCCATACGGGCTATCACCGCGGTACGCCGACTGCGCGACGAGTGGCGGAACGAGTGACGGGCGTGCGCCCGGGGCGGCATGCTCCTCCCCGGGCGGAAGGCCAAGCCATCCTGCGTCCGCCGGCGGGGGTCTGCCTGGCGACCTAGAGACAGCCTCGCGGAGACGAGTCTCCGGCCGGTGTGTCCTGACGCGGGACGGCGCAAGCGTTCTCGGGCATGGGGGTGTTCCTCGGGTGTCTCAGTGGTGCGGGCGGCGGCGTGCCGTGGCCTCGTCCTAGGGGTGCCGCCCGCGGCCCGGACGCTCCGGCCGGCTGCGAGCCGGGCCAGGCTGAGCCGTCCCGGAGGGACGCCCTTCGTACGTGAGCCGGAGAGCGGGGCCGGCCGCCGACGCGGTTGGGCCCGAACGGCGGTGGGCGGAGCGTGTGGTGGGCG
>NZ_NEUF01000165.1:2380-11068 GCF_002910915.1 Streptomyces sp. SM10
CCCACCACACGGCCCGGCGGCCGGGGTCCGGCCGGGCGGTCCTTCCCGCCCGGCCGGGCCTGCTACGCGGCGACCGGTTCGCGTGCGGCGACGCGGCACCGGGTGAGAACCGTCTGTGCGGTCTCGCCGTAGATGCTGTGGTCCTTGACCGTGCCGGTCAGCTCGACCTCGTCGCCCTGGTCGGGGACGTCGGCGGCGCTGCTAAACCAGACGAACACGTTGCCCTGCGGGTCCTGGAACTTCACCAGTCGGCGGCGCTGGGTCTGGTAACCGTACGTCCGGCCCTCCAGCTCGATCACGGTGGTGACGGTGGCGGGGGTGGTGATGCGCTCGCCCACGGTGCCCTGCGGCTTACTGTTCTGTGCGGCTCGCTCGGTAGCCTCCTTCTCCTGGTCGCGGTACCACCCCGCGATGGCGGACACGAGCGTCGGCAGGTGGCGCGGGTCGACAGTCTCACTCTTCGCCAACTGGCCCACTTTGTGTCGGTAGTCGGAGAGGCTGCCGTATCCCTGGACGGCCCACGCCCGGACGGCGGCGGCCGTGGTCGGCGCGTCGGGGTCGGCGTCGATGGCGGCCCGCCACTCCATCGGGGCCTTGCGGTCGAAGAAGTACGCTTCGACGCCGTCGGCGGTCGGCTGGGTGTTCTTCCACTGCTCGGACCGGCTGTAGAACCGGCCCTCCGTCTTGACGATGGCGGCGGTCACCCGTAGGACCTCGATCACTGGGACGCGGAGATCGGCCGGGATACCACCCTGTTCGCCGTCCCAATCGGAGTCCTTCAGCGTGCCGAACCGCCACAGGGCCTCAAGACCCTTGATCGGCAGACCGGTGTACGGCTCGACGCACGTGGTGCCCAACTGCCTCATCTCGCCGTTCTCGTTGCGGGCAAGGTAGGTGGCGGTGCGGTGGCGGGCGACGGCGCACCCGTGGCAGAAGTTCTCAATGGCGCGGTACTGGCGCGCGGCTTCGGCGTCCTGCTCGGGCAGACCGGGGAACAGGCTGGTGATCGTCTCGCCCTCCTCGTCGTGGTCCAGGCGGGCGATGGCGGTCCAGCCGTGGTGACGGGGGATGTCACCGGAGATCGTCACGGTGACGGTGGGGCGCTTGCCGATCAGGCGGCCGTCGATGTCGTGGTAGTCGGCCAGGAACGGCGCGGAGATGTCGAGCGTGTACGCGGTGAGGTGGTGGACGGCGGCGCGGGCGTTGGTGGCCTCGACAAGCTGACGGACGCGGGACTGGGCCGTGGCGGGGATGGAAAACCGCATGGCTGCGCTGGTCATCGTGGGTGCTCCTGCTGGTGAGAGAGGAATCGAGCGCCCGGCCGGGCGGGTTGCCCTCCACGTACGGCCGGGGTCGGGCCGGCTGGCGGCCCGTGGGACCGGAGGGGGGTTGCCCTCCCCCTCCGACACCATTAATTAAACCATGTTTGCAGGTGTCGGGCAAGCATCCCGACCGGGGATGTCGAGTGCGGCGCGATCGCGCAGGAACGCGGCGAACAGGGCGGCGGTGTAGCTGTCGGCGGTGCCGTACGTGCGGCGGCAGTCCAGCGCGCCGATGCGCTCGCCACGGTGACGGACGGGGAACGGCTGGCCGGGGGCCGGGATGGCGAGTGCGTACAGTCCGCGCGGGCTGTCCACGCGCAGGACGACTGCGGCGGCCTCATGGTCGTAGGCGGCAGACCAGCGGGCGGGGCCGATGCCGAACTCCGCGAGTCCGCCCGCGATGGCGCGGGCCTGCATGATGTCGGCGGTGGTGCCGGGGTCGGGCTCGGCGGGGGCGGGGACGCATCCGCAACCGTGGCCGTCGGCGTGGGTCTCGAACAGCGCCGTACGGGTCACTGTGGGGCTCCTGGGGGTGCCGGGGGCGGGCAGTTCCCGCCCCCGGCGTCGGGCGGCTGAGGTGGTTAGGCAGCGGCTTCGTCGTCGCTGGCCGGATCGTCGGCCTCCTCGGCCTCCGGCTCACCCGCCTCCTCGTCGGTGCCGGGCTCCTGCTCGGCCTCCGGCTCACTGCCGGACGTGATCGCGGCCCGGGGCTTCTTCTTCGACGGGTCGTAGGGCTCCTCGTCCACGACCGACTGCTCAATGAGCGTGAGCGGGTACCCGAGGGACGCGAGCACCTGGAACCACCGGCCGGTGGGCTTCCGCGTCCACGGGGCGTGCTGGCTGTCCGTCCGCCATGCAGACCGGTTCGCGCACTTCTCGCGGACGGCCGCGATGGCAGCGAACTGGAGTTGCGGGGCCCGGCGCGGGTCCTTGGCAACGTGCCCGGCAAAGCTGCTCCGGTCCTTCGCCTGCTCGGCGTTCAGCCCCAGGAATCCGGCCAGAATCTCCGTGGTGCCCTCCTTGTCCAGGTCGTCGGAGATACCCCAACTCCCGTTCAGCAGAGCGTTATTGACGTGCCCAATCAGAGTGTTGCTGGTGTTCTTCGGGAGGTTGCGCCGCTTGATCAGGTCCGTGATCCACTTCCGGCGCAGAGCCTCGGCCGCGTCCCAGTCGATGTTCCCCTTCTTGACGGCGGCACGGGCGGCGCGCTCGGCCTCCTTGTCGGCGGCGGTCATCGTGCCGCCGCTGGCGCTTGCACCCTCGGGCACCGTGTGCCCGTACAGGCCGGGGGCGGAGCAGTAGGGCTCGTACCGGTCCCCCCGCCGCTCATCGAGCACCCAGACAAGACCCTTGCACTCGGCGTGCTCCTCGGTGCTGATGCCGCGCAGTCGCCACACGGGCATGGCGCGCTCGGCCAGTTCCTCGGCGTCCCTGATTTTCTGCCCGGCCGTCTCCAGCTCCGCGCGGTGCGCCTCCGCCTTGTTCCGCTTGTCGCGCTTGGTCCGCTCGATGGCGATGACCCAGTCACCGTCTCCCTCGTCGGCGTCGTCCTCGGCGGCGGCCTCGGTGATCGCGGCGAGTGCTTCGGCATCGTCGGCAAACTCCGAGAGCGCGGCCAGGTGCTCGAAAGTCCACTCGTAACTGCCTGCGCCGCTGACGGCGGCGCTCAGCTTCTCGTCAGACCTGACTTTGACCAGCGTCTTGACGTCCTTCTGCCGCACGCCTGCGGCCTTGGCGATTCGCCCGACCTGCGCGCCCGCCTCGGCGGCGCTGAACATGGCCTGGTTCATCTCGGACGTGGTGAGGCTCTTACGGTGCTGAGCGGTCGTGATCATGTCGAGGAACTGCCCGGCTGCGTCGCGGTCGTCGTCCTCCCACTCGTACGGCAGGTGGGTAAGACCCGCGTCCGTCGCTGCGTGATAGCGACGGTTTCCGTCGTTGACCTGGAGGACTCCGCAGTCGAGCCGCTGGATCTTGACGGGGATGCGGCACCCCTCGGTGCGGAGTGAGTCCACGAACGGCGCGGTGAGGTCGAGATCTTCACGGGCGTTCTTCGGGTGCGGGGTGAGCGCGTCGATCCGGATGACGGGGCGGGGCATGACCGGCACGGTCTCCAGCCCTGCGGCGACGGCGGCGGCCAGCCGCTGGAACCCGTCGATGACCTGCGGCACGTCGCCGTGGGTGCGGACGACGTACAGCGGCTCGACGACGCCGTTATCCTTCACGTCGGCCAGCAGATCGGCCGGGGCCTCGATGTCGCGGACGTTGCCGGGGTGCGCGGCGAGTTCGGAGACCATGAGGGTCGGCCACGAGGCAGGAGCAGCCTGGACGCCGGCCTGGGTCTTGGTGTTCGTCATCGGTCCTTTTCTTCCTGGTGAGAGTTGTTCGGGCCCTTCGGCCCGGTGTCGTTCTCGGTCGGGGGGTTGCCCTCCCCCTTCCGACACCATTAATTAAACCATGTTCTTGAGGGTGGGGCAACCCTGGGTGCTGTGATCGCCGTCACTCGGATGCAGGGCTGCGGCGGTGCGGATCATCACGGTGGCCTCGGCGGTGGTCCACTCAGGCTCGTCCCCCCAGCACCACAGGAGGGTGCGCCGGTAGGCGTCCTCGGTGAGCCGCAGCTTTCGCCACCGGACCCCGGGCACGGGGCGGCCGTTGACCTGGTTGCTGAGCACCACAAGGGAGTCAAACAGGGCTCGTTGGAAGATGTCCCACGGTTCACCGCGCACGGACCAGCGGGGCCGGACGGAACGCACGCCGCGCTCCCATGCGTGCAGCACGGTGCACGGGGCGGTGTCGCCCATCCGGCCGGGCTGCCAGAGGTGGTCACCCTGATAGAGGCCGACGTGTTCGATGTGGTCGGCGGCGGCAGTGAGGATGCGGGCGGGGGTGGCCAGTGGCTTTCGAGCGGGCACGGTCATGCCTCCTGGGGTAGGTCGCGGGCTCGGCGGCCGGGGGGGCGGCGGATGGCCACCCCCCGGCCTTGACGGGGTTACGCGGCTACGGACCCGGCCGTGGTGCGGCCGATCCGCTTACCGCCGATGTCGGCGCGGCTTCCCGCCATCCATCCGGCTCCGTACCCGTTGCCGGTCATGGTGGTGGTGCCACCCTTCCGTGCACGGGGGTACGCCTGCTGATAGCTGCGCGAGACGACGGCCTTGCGGTCCGCGAGCACGAGGGCCGCGCTGCGGCCGGTGGCGGTGGTCTCGCCCTTAGCCTCGTCGCGTGCGCCGCGCTCGGCCTCCTCGATACGGCCCCCCACCCGGTTGATGAAGCCGAGAAGCCAGGACCGACGCCAGGCACGCGCACCCTGGCCCGGCGGGACCGACTGAGCGGCCAGTCCGCCGTTCATCTGGAGCAGAAGGGAGGTGTAGAGCAGTTCGACACGCTGAAGGTCGCTCGCGTACCCGAAGACGTGCACCCGGCGCGCCGGGCCGCTGCCATCCCGGCCAAGGTGGATCAGCTCGCAACCGAGGGCGAGCGCAATGCGGTTGATGAGGCGGACCCGCTCCATCGCCCACGGATTATCCAGAACGATCTTGCGATCCGTCGGGACGTCGCTGGCCGGGTTGGCGTCGTTGAGCATCGCCTGTTCGACGCCGTACTTCGCCATCATCTCGAACGCCCGCTTCCGGGCCAGCTCCGCCTCCGACTCCGGCGTGCGGGGGTCCTCCGCCCTGGCGAGCAGGGCGCGGATGGTTTCGAGCTTCGCGGGTGCCTTCGTGGTGCTCACGTTCGTTCTCCTGGTGAGAGAGGTTGTCGGCGGCCGGTCGGCCTGCCGTGTGCCAGTCGGGGGTTGCCCTCCCCTTCCGACATCACTAATTAAACCATGTTCTAGGGGTCGGGTCAACCCAGATAAGGGCGCTGACCTGGCCTTTTCTTGCACCCCACGGCCCGCACCCGCCCGGCCGGGCCTGGCCACAACGGGCCTGGGCGGGGTTCCCTCCTCGGTCGGACAGCTCCGCCGTACCAGGGTTCCGGGCGCGGCGTCCTGGCTCGCGTAGCGACCGCGTAGCGGCTCGGCCTGGACGCCGTGTCCGGGTTCCTGGTACGCCCCTTGAGGTGTCCGGCCGAGGAGGGAACCCCGCCTTCACCACCTGCACCACAACGCTCCCGCACCCGACCAACCAGCCCCCACCCCCTCCGAGGAGGACCCGCCGGAGGCAGCCTTTCGCCCTCGCCGGCACCCAATGAAGGCGTGGTTCGAGATGTCCGCGGACCTGTGCCTACGGTGCGCACGACGAGCACTGATTTCGAACAGAACTGGGGGCACGGGTGAGCACGAATTCGGCAGGACCGGTGAGCGCGTCGGAGCTGCGGCGGCGGGTTCGCGCTGCTGAAGCGGTGAAGGCGAAGACGCGGGAGATGGCCGCCGAGCACGCGCTGACTGCACGTGAGGCTGCGGTGAAGGCGGCCAAGGCGAAGGAGGAGGCCGACGTCACGGCCCGGGAGGCTGCTGCTGTAGTCCTGCGGCTGTTCGACAACGACGCCGAGTTGGTCTCGGAACTGCTGGGCGTCCCGGCGGAGGAGCTGGAACGCGAGGCGAAGCCTGTTACGGCCGCTCGGGCGAAGGAGATCATCGAATCGCTGCGAGCCCGCGCCGAGCGGCCCCGCACCACCCGAACCCGCAAGCCTCGGGTGGATGCGGCAGACGCGCCTTCCTCGACATCGGGCGCCCCGGCCCCGGTCGTCACGGCGGACGACAGCCGGGCTGATGCCGCCTGAGAACGACATCGGGCCCGGACTCTTCCCGCTCGCGGCGGTGAACGGGTCCGGGCCCGTTCACGTTGACGAGCAACTTTCCCTCATCGGTGAGCCAACGCCCGTTCGTATACCGGCTGTTGAGTGGATGTCCTGGCTGGCCAACGAGTCCATTCAGGCCCGGTACTGGGCAAAGGTCTACCGAACCTCGTCAACCGAGGACTGCTGGTTCTTCTTCGGCGGGATCTCCAGCACCGGCCACGCCAGCTTCAGGGCGGCGTCGCGGCCGGGCAGGACGCGACGCGGCACGGTGCCGGGCCACCTCTACGGGTACCAGCTCGCGCACGGTGTCATCCCTCGGCTCGGCTGGGGTACAGACAGCCCGACCGTCTGCCACACCTGCGACAACCACTCCTGCCAGCAGCCGACGCACCTGCGCCTCGGGACTGCGGCGGAGAACCGGGCCGAATGGCTGGCCCGCCGTAGAGACCCCACCAGTCCCCTCGCTGATGTCCGTGGCCCGGCAGGGCGCTCCCGTGCCATCGGTGCCGCCATCCGCGCCGGCCAAAGGAGCGGGGAGTCCGCGGCGGAGATCACCGTGCGGGTTCACACAGCGGTTACAGAAGGGCGACCTCTAAGCCTTTGGTGATGTAGGCACCCGCTCGCACTCTGGACAATATGGGGCGCAATCGCCCCTCCGGCTTTACCCACAGGGTGGTGTTCCGCCGCTGCCCTGGCTGCCAGGAGAGCATCGTGCGGGAGGACGACTTCGTCCGGCGGTACCTACTACAGGTCGACAGCCCCGCTCTACGGGCTGAGCACGCATGCCGTCAGGAGGCTGATGTGTACGCCGGGCTGGAGTGCGGACGCGGTCCGCAGCGGCCTGCCCTGGAGGCTTCCACTGGAGGACCAGGCACTGCTGGTCTCGGCGTGCTAGTGCCGCGTCAGGCAACGTTTGCCCTGTTGTGACGTGACGCGCCGTCCCGGTGCTGTGCCGGGCGGCGCGTGGCCGTCACCCTGTCCAGGTGGCAGAGCGAGTACGCGTACGCGAGATCGACGATGATGAGGGCAGACGGCTGCTGCGGATCATCCGCCGGGGCACCGGGTCGGTGGTGACCTGGCGGCGGGCCCAGATGGTCCTGCTGTCCGCGCAGAGCATGCCGGTGGCGAAGATCGCCGAGGTCACCTTCACCAGCGCGGACCGGGTCCGGGATGTGATCCACAACTTCAACGCCGACGGCTTCGAGTCGCTGTATCCGAAGTACAAGGGCGGGCGTCCGAAGACGTTCACACTGCCCGAGCGGCGCGAGATCAAAAAGATCGCGAAGTCGAAGCCGACCGAGCACGACCTGCCGTTCTCCACCTGGAGCCTGACCAAGCTGGCGGACTTCCTGGTCGCCGAGGGGGTGGTCGACGACATCAGCCACGAGGGCCTGCGCATCCTGCTCCGCGAGGAAGGCGTCTCCTTTCAACGCCTGAAGACCTGGAAGACCTCCCGCGATCCGGACTACGCGGCCAAGAAGGCCCGGGTCGAGCACCTCTACGCGATCGCCGACGGGGAGGTCATACCCGAGGTGGACGAGCCCGAAGTCATCTTCTGCGTGGACGAGTTCGGGCCGCTCAACCTGATGCCCCACCCCGGCCGGCAATGGGCCGAGCGCGGCGGGAAACACAAGGACCCCGACCGCGCACCGCGCCGCAGGCGGCGGGCGACCTACAACCGCTACGGCGGAGTACGGCACCTGTTCGCCGCCCTGGACCTGGCCAGGGACAAGCTCTACGGCCACATCAAGCCGATCAAGAAGCGCACCCAGTTCCTGGAGTTCTGCCGCTATCTGCGCAGCCTCTACCCGCCCCAGGTCCGCATCGCGATCGTCTGCGACAACTTCTCCCCGCACCTGACCACCAAGAAGTGCCAGCGGGTCGGCACCTGGGCCACGGCGAACAACGTCGAAATTGCCTACACCCCGACCAACAGCTCCTGGCTCAACCGGATCGAGGCCCAGTTCACCGCCCTTCGCTACTTCACCCTCGACGGCACCGACCACGCCAGCCACAAGGAGCAGGGCAGCATGATCCGCCGCTACATCATCTGGCGAAACAAGCACACCGCCGATATTCGCTTGCGCACCCTCGTCACACGGGTCAACGTCGCCTGACACCTGACGAAGGAAGAGAAAATGACCACGCAGACCCACCCCGTCGACCACGAACTCATCCAGGCCGCGGCGCACGTCGCTCGCACCCGCTGCCGGGGCGACAACCACACGATGGCAGCCGCGGCCCGCGCCCAGGACGGCCGGATCGTCACCACCGTGAATGCCTACCACTTCACGGGAGGTCCCTGCGCCGAGATGGTCCTCATCGGCGCGGCAGCCGCCCAGGGCGCCTACGAGCTCAACACGATCGTCGCGGTGGGCGACCGCGACCGAGGAGTTGTTCCCCCATGCGGCCGGTGTCGTCAGGTCCTCCTCGACTACTTCCCGTCCCTCAAGGTCATCGTCGGCGAAGGCGACCGCATCCGAACCGTCCTCATCACCGACCTGCTGCCCGAAAGCTACGTCTGGGCCGACCACCAGCTCGGCGCTGAGTGAACCGCTCCACCGAGCACCATCTGGCACCGCTGCCGACAACAGGGCGAACGTTGCCTGACGCGGCACTAGCA
>NZ_NEUF01000166.1 GCF_002910915.1 Streptomyces sp. SM10
GCCCGCCCCAGGAAGCACCCGGCCGAGGCCGAGAACGCCAAGCTGCGGCGGGAGAACGAGCGGCTGCGCACGGAGGTGGACCAGAAGAACGCGGCACTGGAGGTGCTGGGAAAAACACACGCGCTCTTGCAGTCACTGTCCAGGAGCGCGGACTGAGCCACGTCCTGGACGGCCATCTGCACGCGGCGGTCGAGGAGTTGAGGCTGCTGGTGGGCATCGTGGATGCCTGCCGGATCACCGGACGTTCCCGGGCGACCCACCACCGGCGGCTGCATCCCAGGCCGCCGGCACCTGGGCGACCGCGTCCGGCCCCGGTCACCGCACTGTCGGCCGCAGAGCGGGCCACCGTGCTGGCGCTGGTGAACAGCGACGAGTACGCCGAACTTCCGCCGGCCCAGATCTACGCCCGCGAACTGGACGAGGGCCGCTACCACTGCTCCGAGCGCACGATGTACCGGATTCTGAAGGAGGCCGGGCAGGACGGCGAGCGGCGCCGGATCGCCACCCATGGTGCCAGGACCGTGCCCGAGCTGGTCGCCGACGCCCCTTCGCAGGTGTTCACCTGGGACATCACGAAGCTGGCGGGTCCGGACAAGGGCATCTGGTATCACGCCTACGTCATCATCGACATCTACAGCCGCTACATCGTCGGCTGGACAGTGGAGCGGGCCGAATCAGCCGACCGGGCCGAGGAGCTGATCCGCGAGACGATCCTGCGCAACGGCATCGTGCCCGAGACCGTGCACGCCGACCGGGGCACCTCCATGACCTCCAAGAAGGTCTCCCAGCTGCTGATTGACCTCGGTGTCACTCGCAGCCACTCACGCCCCAAAGTGAGCAACGACAACCCCTACAGCGAAAGCCACTTCAAGACCGCCAAGTACCAGCCCGACTTCCCGCGCAGGTTCGACTCGCTGACGCACGCCCGGGAGTGGATGGACGGCTTCATCAGCTACTACAACCACGTCCACCGGCACTCCGGGATCGGCTACCACACGCCGGCCAGCGTGCACTTCGGCACCGCGGAACTGGTACGTGAGCAACGAGCCACCACCCTCACAGCCGCCTACGAACGGCACCCGGAACGGTTCAACCGCCGCCCCGTCCCACCATCGATCCCCCGCCAGGCATGGATCAACGACCCCGCCAAGCGACACCAAACCGAACGACAGAACTCATAGCGCCACATTCGTTTCATTTGACTTGACAGGCACCGGGCAGCGCGCCGATTCAACACAGCGGTGAACGGACACGCAGACGCCTACAAACGGTCTCGTGCGATCTCGCGGACGAAGCTGGCCTCTCTGCTCATGGCCAAGGGCGACCCTCGCCAGGCGGCGGCGCTCGGCCACGACGCCTTGAACGAGGTAGGCCGACTCACCTCACGGCGAGCTGCCGACGATCTGCGGCAGCTCGGTCGCTTCGCCTCGAAGCATCGGACTGTCCAGGAGGCTTCAGCACTGCGAGATCGGATCGCCACTACGGTTTCCGCATGACTCCTTCGGCATCCGAATCTGCACGTCACGTCCTGAAGCAGGCTTGTTCGGCGGTGGGATTGGACTCCGACGGAGCGGAGCCTCTCCGCTTGGCCGAGAACCAGATATGGCGGCTGCCTCGTCAGCGAGTGATCGTGCGGATCGCCCGGGGAGGACAGAGCGCTGCGGCGGCCCGCGAAGTGCGCGTCGCACGCTGGCTCGCCCATGAGAACGTCCCGGCCGTTCGCCTGGCCGACGTGGAGCAGCCGGTAGAGGCAGACGGTAGACCCGTGACCTTCTGGGTGGAACTGCCACCGCAGCAGCACGGCTCGGTTGAGGATGTCGCTGAACTCCTCACGAGGCTCCACTCCCTGCCCACGCCGGCGATCGAGCTGGGGTACCTCGATCCCTTCGTCCGGGTCGGCGAACGGCTGCACGCGGCCACCACGATCCGCGACGACGACAAGCAGTGGCTGAACGCCCTTCACCACGACCTCGTAGCGTCCTGGGCCGAGCGGCCGGCCGGTCTTCCCGATCGGGCCGTGCACGGTGACGCCTGGCCCGGCAACATCGTCCGCACGGCCGATGGGGTCCTGATGATGGACCTGGAGCGCTTTTCTGTCGGGCCGCCGGAGTGGGATCTCGTGTCCACTGCCGTGCGCGCGAAGACCACGGGCGCCGTCAGCGCCCGCGAGTACGACCGCTTCTGTGCGGTGTACGGGTACGACGTGACGGCGTGGGAGGGCTATCCCGTCCTCGCGCGCGCCCGTGAGCTACGCATGGTTACGTACGCGGCGCAGCACTCAGCCAGCAACGCTGAGTGGAGAAGCCAGGCGCAGTACCGGATCGACTGTCTCCGTGGTCGGTCCGGCCCACGGCCGTGGTCCTGGACGGGAATCCTCTGACCCGGGGCGCTTCAGAAAGGGCATCCGACGCAGGTCAAATGCCTTTTCAAGGCGAAGCCGCAGGCGACGGTAGACGAGTTCGCCCTGCACGCCGGGTTCTGTCGCCCTCGACGAACAGGCGTCCTCGCCGATTCAGACCGAGCGATCCACCGCCCGAGCTTCCAGCCACGCCTCTACCTCCGGCCAGCGGTAGCGCAAATAGCGGCCAACCTTGTGGGCTCGTGGCCCCTGGTGTCGGTGATTCCATACGTAGACCGTGTTCAGAGGCACGCCCAGGAAGTCGGCCAGCTCCTCCGCGCTCATCAAGGGACAACGGCCCCCCGCGCCACCAGCGGCTTCTTCCGCACGGGCAGTGGTTCGACGCATGGGTACTCCAGAACGGTTCGAAGCGGGCAGGAAAGAACAATGTGAGCGGCATTCCGCTGCGGTGATGCACGGAACATTCTCACTAAATTCCGGCCGGACCAAACAGAGAGCCTTTCAACGAAATGCCTACGACTGTCGCGAACTCTCGAAGAGCAAAGGAGAATCTTCGCCGAGGGTTCGGCGAGCCCTCGTCGAGCCCTCAGCGAGCGTTCGTCTAGGTAAAAACTTCCCTACCAATCTGCACCCTTTGTCGCGAAGACCCCAGGAATGCATTTGACATCTCCAGCTCACCTGGATCAACATCCGATTCACTCAGGGCGCGATGAACGAACACACGGTCTCGTGGTCAACGATGACCCTGATTAAAGAGAGTCCACAAATAAACTCAAAGGGCCGTTGGAAGCTAGGAGTTGAGTCGATGCCGTACGACCGCTGGCACAAGTCGCGCCCGAAAGACGGGGAGTCGTCCTGCAAGGAACACGGCAAAGTTCCGACGCGGGATCATGGGACGGGGAAGCGGTGGCAGGCCCGATGGCGCAACCGGGAGGATGTCCAGCAGACGGAGCTGTTCCGCACCGAGGCCGAAGCCCGCAGGCACGAGACCAAGATGCGGTCCGGAGTGGACGACGGCTCGTACATCAACCCTCGCGCCGGTGAGGTCAGAGTCGGTGAACTCGCCCTTACGTGGCTCAAGGGGCACGAACACAAGAATCCACGGACTTACCGACGCCACAAGGAGCGGATTCTCCTGCACGTCGTTCCTACCGCAGTTGGGAAGATGCGCGTAAAGGACGTGAACGCCTCATCTTTGCTGGACTGGCTGCACGACCGTCGCAGGCTGCTCGAAAGTTCCACGCTGCGCCTGGTCTTCGACAATCTTCGGGCTGTCTTTGACCTGGCCGTGGACGACAGCCTGATACACAAAAATCCGTGCCTCGCCAAATCGGTGCAGGACGCCAAGCCGAAGCGAGGAGGTGGCGGCCGGGCAGAGCTGACCCTGACATGGGAGGACACCGAGAAGATCCGTGCCGAACTTCCCGACCGCTATAAAGCACTCGTCGACTGTGGTCGCGGCCTGGGTCTTCGGCAAGGAGAGATATTCGGCCTGTCACCAGAAGATATCGACTGGGCACATCCGGACGGCGCCATAGTGCACGTGCAACGGCAAGTAGTCCACGACGGCTCGTTCCTCGCATACGCCCTCCCCAAGGGCGGAGACGACGAGGACCCGAAGGACCGGTGGGTCGAGTTGACTGACGACGTGGCCATCCCCCTGCGCGAGCACATGCAGAAGTACCCGCCGGTCGAGGTGACCCGACCGTGGGGCAGCAAAGGCGGCGACCCGGCCACGGTGCGGCTGATCTTCTACACCCGGGAGAAGACCGCCATTCAGTCGAATTGGTTCAACTCCTACCGCTGGAAGCCCGCCCTGGCGTCGGCCGGCCTCATCAAGCCCCTTGAGCCCGACGCGAAGGGACGACGCTGGGAGAAGTCCCGCGACGTGATGATGCACGCGCTCCGACACCTGTACGCGTCGATGATGATCAGCGGCGGTGTAGACGTGTACACGCTCGCGGACCGACTCGGACACGCCGATCCCGCGTTCACCCTGCGTAAATACGTGCACCGGGTCGTGGGAGCAGGTTCCAAGGTCCGCATCGCGGTCCGGAGCGCCTACACCAGGGCCGCGTGACTCCTGCACCGTTCGGCTTGTGCAACAACCGTGCAAGAGGATTTTCGAGGGGTGTCATTTACGCAGGTCAGAAGCTTTGTTCCGGGACGCATCTGACGGGTGGGGTGTTGCGCCCCTTGGCGGCACGGCGTACGACACCCCCAAATGGCTGACGACCTGCGGATATACCCATTCTCGACCCTCCATTGATCACCGCTGTTCTTCATCACCATGTGCAACGCGCCTGCAAGATGATCTTTCATGACTGCCAGAGGTAGCTGAGTGACCGTCAGCTTTTACGGAGGGTTGTCGCCGAAGCAGCCTCCTCGGCTCGTTTGCCGGTCGTAGAACATCCGCGAGTTCGGGTCGTAGCGGACGCTGCCGAGCACGGAGGTGTAGAAGACCCGCTGGAGCTTCAGTGGTAGGTGATGGGCCGGTGAAGGTTGCCGCTGACCTTGCCCGAGTCACGTGGTATTGGGGCGACGCCAGCGGAGGCCGCCGGCGCGTCCGGGGAGTCGAACTCGTCCAGGTCGCCGCCGATGGCGGTGGGGAACCCGGCGCCGGGGGTGGCGCCGATGCCTGGGACGCTCAGGAGGATGTCGGCGAGGTCGCACTCGCGAAACCGGCCCTCGACTAGCTTGCATCTCCCGAATCTGCTCGATGAGGGCCATCACCTCCTCGGCCAGGGTGGGGACCAGCTTCGCGATGGTCTGTTCCCCGGGAATCGCGGTGTGCGGCCGCTCCGCCGCCTCGACAGCAGCTTCGGCGAGGGCTCCGGCGTTGCGGACCTTGCGGTTGGCCAGCCACTTCGTCAGCCGAGCGATGCCAGCGCGGCGGATCACGGCGGGTGCCTGGTAGCCCGTCAGCCCCTCCAGGGGCCGGTGTTGGTCACGTCCAGGGACCGTTCCAGAGCCGGGAACATGCTCAGCAGGATGCCGCGCAGGCGGTTCACTGAGCGGGTGCGGTCCTCAACCAGGTCGGCCGGCCAGCAGCTTCAGCTCGATCGCGGCTTCGTCGCCGGGACGGATGGGCTGCAGGTCGCGACGCATCCTGACCTGGTCTGCGAGGGCTTCTGACTAAGGCGGCGCCGGAGCATACGCTCGGCATCACGCCGCGAGGAACTCACTGGCCCGCCCGCTGTACGACACATACAGCGCCTCCCGCGCCCGGGTGCAGGCGACGAACAGCAGGCATCGTTCGGCGGCCAGGTCCGTGGTGTGCTGGATGCGGTCCACCTCGGCCGGGGTGACGGCCGGCGTGAAGGGGAAGGCGCAGCGGGTGACCCCTGCCACGGCGACGCACCGGTATTCCAGCCCCTTCATGCTGTGCAGCGTCGACACCCGTACCCCGACCGCGCTCTCCGGTTCCCCGACCCGCACCCGCACCACGGGGATGCTGGCCCCGGCGAGGCGGTCGCCGAGCTTGCCCGCCAGGGTATTGAAGCGGGCGCAGACTGCGATGTCCGAGGGCGCAACCCCGGCGTTCATCCAGTCGCGCACTCGGCGCACGACGGCGTCGGCCTCCTCGTTCTCGCTGCCGTGCCCCTCGCACACGGGCTGTGTGCCGTGCAGCAGCGAGCGGTATCCGGTGAGGGCGTCGTGGGCGTCGCCGGTCAGATCGGCGACGGGCTCGCTGTCGAGCAGGCCGCGGGCCCAGCACAGGATCTACTGGGTGGAGCGGTAGTTGACGCGCAGTCGTCCGCTGCGTCCCGCGACGGAGATGCCGAGGGAGCGCAGCGAGACCCGGGCATCGTAGATCCGCTGGTGCGGGTCGCCGGTGACGAACAGGTCGTCGGGGCCTTCGGCCGCCAGGACGCGCAGCAGGCGCCATTGCGCCGGATGCAAGTCCTGCGCCTCGTCCACGACGACATGGTCGTACGACGGTCCCGCACCCGGCTTGTCGCGCAGCAGCCGGGTGGCCTCGGCGCAGACCTGGAGCCAGGAGTGCGCCCGGTCACGGGTCAGGCCGTCCTCGAACAGGGTCACGGCCTGCCAGACGCAACGCCGTTGGGGCTGCCCGAGCGCGCTGTCGCGTCCACGCCGTTCGCACGTCAGGTACTCCTCCTCGCTCCGCAGGTCCTGGGCGAGGACCACGTGCCGGTACTCCTGGGACAGGAACGACTCGTTCCAGGGCAGTTCGAGGCGGCGGGCCACGCGCTGCCAGCGGGTGCGCTCGTCCCGGTCGCCGAGCGCGGTCCCCGGGTTGCCGCGCAGTTGCCGTACGACGCGGTGAGCGACGGCGTCGACCGTGGTGACGTCGACACGGGCGAGCAGCGCCGGTCGTGGTAGAGCAGCAGGGCGAGGCTGCTCTGCAGGAAACGGGCCAGGGCTCCGGTGTAGGTGGTGAGGAGGACGCGCGTGTCGGGTGCCCGGTCCAGGAGGTGCTTGACCCGGCGCAGGGCGACGACCGTCTTTCCGGTGCCGGGGCCGCCGGTGATCTGGGCGGGTCCGGCATAGCCGGGCCGGTAGGCGATGCACCGCTGGGTGGGGTGGAGGAAGGTCCGCCAGGCGGTGAAGGGCTTGGTCAGGATTGCTCACCGAGGCGGCCCGCACCGCTCAGCGCGCCTTCGAGGAGGTCGGCGCGGCGAAGGACGTACTGGACGACGCCTCGGACCTGGGCGAGGACCAGACGACCGCACTCGCGGAGACCCTGCGGCGCGGAGCCCGGGCCGAGGTCCCGGCACTGCTCGGCACCCTGCGGGCCCAGGCGGTGCGTGTCGAACGCTCCGAGGCCGTCCGTACGATCGCCAACCGCATTCTCGGCAACGGCGGACCGGACGAGCCGGCCGCCCTGGCCCTCGTCCCCGTACGACGACGAGGAGAAGGCGAGCGCGAGCCTCGCCGACCTGTGGGAGCGTCAGGAACACCTGGAGCGGGTTCAGGACCGGTGCGCGGGGAGCAGGTGGAGCACGTCGCGGCGCACCTGGTCGCGCCCGCGGAGCGGATCGTCGACCGGACCTTCCTCGACGTCCGGTTCACGCGGGCGACACTTGACGAGACGGACCGGGCTTACGCGCTGTGGTGTGCGTGCCTCGACGAGGGCTGAAGTGCCCTGACTATCAGCGAGAAGCCCTAAGCTCCTTCCCACGCGCTACGACCGGACCGATCGCCGAGGGGGACGCCGTGCAGGCGAAGGAGACGCTGTTCGCCGATCTTGTCCAGGGCAGGGCACAGCAGTTCCAGGTGCCGCTCTATCAGCGGACATACTCCTGGACGGAGAAGCAGCTCAGACAGCTGTGGACCGACATTCTGGAGCAGGCCGAGCTGCTGGAGTCCGGGGAGAAGGCGAGCACACACTTCCTGGGGTCCGTGGTGCTCGCGCCGTCGCCACAGAACGAGGCGACGTTCCCCCGCTGGCTCGTCGTCGACGGTCAGCAGCGGCTGACCACGCTGTCGCTCGCCCTGGCCGCGATCCGCGACCACATAGCGGACGGCGAGCCGGACGAGGCCGAGCGCATCGACGAGGAATACCTCATCAACAAGCGCAAGAACGGCAGCGATCGCTTCCGGCTACTGCCGACCCAGGCTGACCGGGCGCAGTTCGCGGCGTACGTTCGCGGGCCGCTCTCGGAGCAGGCCTCCGACGGAGCCGTCGCCGCCGCCTACGGCTTCTTCCGCCGCAAGCTCGTCGAGGCCGCCGATCCGGCCGCCCCGCAGGACGTGCTCCGCATCGAGGAGGCCATCACCTCCCGGCTCACGCTGGTGGCGGTGACAGCCGAGCGCGCGGACAACGTGCACCGCATCTTCGAGTCCCTCAACAACACCGGCCTCAAGCTGAGCCAGGCCGACCTGCTGCGCAACTACCTGTTCATGCGGCTGCCCACCCGCGGTGAGCGCATTTACGAGACCTACTGGCTTCCGCTGCAGGACAGTCTGAGCAACGACGAGCTGGAACAGCTCATGTGGTTGCAGCTGGTGCTCGACGGAGACGACCGGGTCCGCCGCCAGGACCTCTACGCGGCTCAGCAGCAGCGCTTCGAGCGCGGTGAGGTCAGCGAAGCGGAGATCGAGGCGTACATCAAGGAGTTGTACCGGCGCGGCGCCCTCTTCCGTCGGCTGCTGCACCCCGAAGTGGAGCCGAACGCGGCCGTCCGCGCCCATCTGCACCGCTTGGACACCTGGCAGGCCCAGGTCACCTACCCCGCTCTGATGCTGCTGCTCGACCGACGCGAGCGCAGGGACCTCAACTCCGCGGACACGGCCCGCGCGATGTCGTACATCGAGAGCTTCCTGGTACGCCGGATGATGTGCCGCGTGCCGACGAACAACCTCAACAGGATCTTCCAGGCGGTGCCCGGGCAACTGCCGCTCGACATGCCCGTCGCTGACGGGCTGCACCAGCTCCTCTCCGCCGAGAACCGCTTCTGGCCCGATGACGACGAGCTACGCGAGAAGGTCCGGACGGCACCCTTCTACAAGTTCGGACGCGGGCACCAGCGCAAGCTGGTGCTCCAGCGGCTGGAGGAGAGCTACGAGCATCCCGAACCGGTCGACTTCGCCGCCGCGCAGCTCACCATCGAGCACGTCATGCCGCAGTCGCCGGGCGACGAGTGGCTCCGGATGTTGAGCGAGGACGTGGTCGCCGGCGAGAGCGCGGAGGACCTGCACTCCCGGCTTCAGCACACGCTCGGGAACCTGACGCTGACCGCGGTCAACGCGGAGCTGTCCAACCACCCCTTCGAGCGCAAGCAGGACCTGCTCCAGGGCAGCCACCTGGAGATGAACCGCCGCATCGCGGCCACAGAACGGTGGGGCGCGGACGAGATCCGCGCGCGTGCCGACGAACTCGCCGACCGCGCGATCGCGCTGTGGCCGGCTCCGTTGCGCGGAGTCGGCCGAGCGGAGCGGAGCCGGGACTGGAACCTGGCCCACCAGGTGCTCGCCGCGCTCCCCCACGGCACCTGGACGTCGTACGGCGATCTCGCGGCGTTCATCGGCTCCGGCGCCCAGGCCGTGGGCAACCATCTGGCCAACACGCCGGGGGTGGCCAACGCGTACCGGGTGCTCACCTCCGAGGGCAAGGTCTCCGACGGCTTCCGCTGGACGCCTCAGGACGTGGGAAGCGATGTCCGCGCCCGGCTGAGCGCAGACGGCGTGCGCTTCACGGCCAACGGGGCCGCCGATCCGGCGCAGCGCCTCTCCGCCGACGACCTCGCTCTGCTGGTCGGCGGCGCCGAAGACGATCAGGCCGACGTCAGGGAGGATGCGGCGCAGCGCACCTCGGAGAGCCAGGGTGAGCAGACGCACGCCGACCCGTTCTACCTCCAGCTCGTGGCGGAAAACTCCCCCGAGCGGCGGTTCTTCCGTCAGCTCGCGGCGGACAACTCCCGCGAGACGGTGGAGGCGGTGCGTGAGCTCTTCGCCCGCTGGGAGGGACTCGGCGGCTGGATCAACACGGTGGGACACGACAGCACCGGCGCGTTCCTCATGCTGGGTGAGGCGAGTGCCCCGGGCAGTGGGATGTCGCCGATGAGCCTCACCCCGGGCTGCGGGCTGGGCGGCTCGGTGTACGTCGCCTTCCACGGACTGGCCGGACACGAGTCCTTCACCGACCACGCCCTGCGTGCCGAGCTTCTCAGGCGCCTCAACGAACTTGAAGGTGTCGACCTCCAGGAGAGGGAGCCGGGGCGGGGACCGGACCCCAGCTTCCAGCTGTCCGTTCTGGAGAAGGACCGCAACCGTGAACTGCTTGTAGAGACTCTGACCTGGTTCCGGGACCGCTGGGAGAGTCGGGGCACGGACTGAGGCAGGGACTCAGGGGGCCCAGGTTGATCGTCACGAGTCGAACAGTGCCCCCTGGCGGTCCGCCCCTCGCCAAGGGGCGCGAGCAAGGACGAGCCCCCTTACCTCAGCCGCGCCCGCCCGCGTAACAGGCGGGCGACGGGCGGCATCTGCTGGCCGGTGGTGAACAGGGCGTCGAAGAGGAGGATGGTGCGGCCCTCGACACGGCGCTCGATGCGGATGGCCTTGGCATGGGCGGCGGCCGCGAGGCGTTTGGCTCGTCGCGCCCAGCTCACCTCAGGTCGACGAGTCCTCGGCCGCCGGGCCGACGGCCTCATCTTGCCGCAAAGCGGGCTGTTCCGGCCGTCCCCGGAAGGCGGCTCCCTTGGCTGTCCGCGATTCGACGCGTTCCACGATGCGGTCGATGACCCGTTGAGGGTCCTTCCACTTCAGCGCCAGCCGGTCGTGGTCCATCCCGTGCTCGGAGACGATGTCCCGCAGTTGTTCGAGGCCGAGCTCGCTCAGGCTCGAACGGAGCCCCGTCTCGCCGGATTCGGCGAGCACCGCGAACGGGTCGATCACTCCCGGCGCTCGTCGGCTACGCCTCGGGCGTTCTGCCGGCCGAGGTGCGGTCTGCGCATCGGGAGGCGTCAGCGCCTTGGCCAGTGCTCGAGCGAAGCGTGTCGTGCGTGCGGCTTCGGACGCCACCACGCCGAGGACACGTGCGAGCGTCGCCGCGAGCTCCGGGTCGGAGGCGCCGAGCTTGGTCAGGGCTTCTACGGCCTCCCGCACCTGGGCATTCAGGAGACCGTTACCGTCGGGCCGACTGTCGCTCTGCTCGGTCACGCCTTCTCCTCGACCAGTTCGATGAACTCCTGCGTCATGCCACGGAAAGCGTCGAACCCGCCCTGGTAGCCGTACTTCTGCCGCAGGGTACCGCGACCGACGAACTCCGCCGAACCGGCGATGTCGTTCTTCTCGGGGATGAAGGTCGGCAGCACGGCGGGGAGCTTCTTGTCGCCCTGAAGTCCCCTGACGGTGTTCCAGTGGACCGTCGAGTTGGCCTTGTATTTCGTGATGACGATGCCGATCTCCTTGATGGTCTCCCCCAGGTCGTCCGCGAAGGCCCGCACCCGCCGCTGGATCTGAGGGATGCCGTAGGTGGACAGGACGTCGGGAATGGTCGGGATGATGTATCCCTCGGAGATGCGCAGACCGTTCAAAGTGACGATTCCGAGGTTGGGAGGGCAGTCGACGAGGACGTAGTCATAGTCATCAATGATCTTCCGGATCGCCTTGCGCAGGAGATCGGTGGGGTTGTTGGCGTGGAATCGCCCCCTGGGCATGGACGCCAGGCGGTCCTGGACGTCGATGAGGTCCAGCGAAGAAGGCAGGAGGTCCACCTTCGTCACAGCGTCAACGGAAGAGACATTGCGCTGGAGGGTTTTCTCCAGGTCGAACTCCAGAGGCTCGTCCTCGGGCCGGAGGGCATCCTTGAACAGGGTCGCCAGGGTGTATCCCTCGTCGTTGAGCTCCTCCCACCTCTCCTCCCCGATCAGGACCGTGGTCAGATTGGTCTGCGGGTCGAGATCGACCACCAGGACCCGCTTGCGGAACTCCGCGGAGAGGAACTCCGCAAGTCCGGCCGTGGTCGTGGTCTTCCCGACTCCGCCCTTCAGGTTGATGGTCGAGATGACATGGGCTTTGGGTGCCATGTGCTTCTTCCTCCGTTTGAGGTAGCGCTGAATCTGACTCGCCTGGAAAACCGGACCGCTCCGCAGGTCCGCCACGGGAACGGGGAAGCCTTGGTCACGGGCACGCCAATTCGCTACGACCGTCCGGCCGACCCCCGCCATCTCCGCCACTTCAAACAGTCCTACGAGTTGGTCTTCCGCCTCGGGCGTGCCTCCCATGACATCTCCCCGTGAACGGTCTTCACGCTTACCCGTTAAGCGTGAAGGCCGTTCACAACCACCGTCAATCCCCAACCTCGTTGGTTGGGAGCACAGGCGAGTTCAAGCGCCCCCTTGCGCGCGGGTTTACGCCGGGCGCACTCCGTCCACACCGTCTTCCCTCCAGGGTGGTGCGGCTCGCAACCCCAGGCGTCGGCGAGCGAGGCGACGAGGAGCAGACCGCGTCCGGACTCGCCGTCCGCGTCAGGCGTCGGCGCGGGGAGACGGTCGCCTCGGGCGTCCGTGACCTCGATCGGCAGGGTGCCGGACGTGAGGGTCAGGGCAAGGCGGGCGTGACAGCCCCGTACGCGACCGTGCAGGGTGGCGTTCGCGGTGAGTTCCGCAATGAGGAGGGAGGCCGTGGTCGCGTCCACGTCGCTGGCCGCGACCTCTGGACAGTCCCGCTGGTTTGCTGGGTCACCTCACCGAGAGTGACAGAGTGTTTCTACTGTGTGGAGGGTGCGGGGCGGTACGGAGGGGGACCGTCCCGGGGCGGAGGGCGGGATGTGCGGGCGTAGGGTCGTGACCTGGCCGGGCGTTCCTGGCGTACACCCTCCCCAAGGGCGGAGACGAGGAGGACCCGAAGGACCGGTGGGTCGAGTTGACCGACGACGTGGCCATCCCCCTGCGCGAGCACATGGAGAAGTACCCGCCGGTCGAGGTGACCCGACCGTGGTGCAGCAAAGGCGGCGACCCGGTCACGGTGCGGCTGATCTTCTACACCCGGGAGAAGACCGCCATCCAGTCGAACTGGTTCAACTCCTATCGCTGGAAGCCGGCTCTGGCAGCAGTTGGCCTCATCAAGCCCCTCGATCCCAGCGAGAAGGGACGACGCTGGGAGAACTCGCGCGACAAGATGATGCACGCCCTCCGGCACCTGTACGCAGCGATGATGTCAATGGCGGGGTAGACGTGTACACACTCGCGGACCGGCTCGGACACGCCGATCCTGCGTTCACGCTGCGTAAGTACGTGCACGGGATCGCGGGAGCCGGTTCCAAGATCCGCATCGCGGTGCGGAGCGCATACATACGGGCCGCATAGGCCGAACTCCACGGCATGTGCAACGTACGTGCAAGATGATCTTCAGAGAGGGCCGTTCGTGCAGGTCAGAAGCGTTGTACATGAGTTCCGGGACATCTGAAAGCCTGCAAAAATGGCACCGTCACACCCCTTCTGACCTGCACAAATGCGAGTCGAGGCGGGGTGTGACGGAGTCCCTGGGACTTTTCTGGGACTTTGAACCAGGAGCGACGGCTTCCCGAACAGCGCGCTCTCCACAGGATGAGTAATCGAAAACTTGTCGCACTGGACGCAGACGGCAAAGCAGCAGGCCATAAAGGCTTTCGGGTCCCGAAGCGAGGTCAGCGGACGACCCGAGCGTCAAATGAGCGTCACGGCCGTATGTCGGTTCGGCACGGGCAATATGGCATTGCATGGCAACCTGCAGTACGGCAGCACCTCGACCGTGGCAGCGCGCAGCCTTTGTCCCTCACGCGGGCTCGGGTCGGGATCTGCGGCCCGGCAGTGCGCCCCGGATGCTTGACTGCCGACGCATCAGGGCCGGTAGATCAATTCAATGAGCAGCGCGCCGATCAGCATCCAGGCTCCGATCCCGAGCAGCCACAGCGCCTCGGTGAGGGATCCGACGACGATCAGCACCGTCGCAGCAAGCAGGAGAGCGTAGAGGAGCCGCTTCATACCGCGGTCGCTGCGAGGAAGGACGATCATCACCGCCGCCTCTGGGCATCGAACTGAAGTGCAGATGTCGGAGTGCTGGGAGTAACCGGCAGTGGGGCGAGGGCCCGTCATCTACCAACGGTAGATGTGGATCGCGCACCGAACTGAGGACCGTGCGGAAGCTCGCCGTTTCGTGACGGGCCTCCAGCGGGTTCGGCTGAGTCGAACTGCTGACTCAGGATGCGCAACCGAGCCACGGCCTGCTGCAGATCATCATGCGCGCGCTGTTCTTCTCGAGGGCTGAAGCGGACGGGAGCACAGATGCTGTCGCGTGTCCTGCGGATACGGGCGTAGGCGTCGAAGCAGCCGAGCACCTTCTGAATGATGGTTTCCTGTGGCGCGGAGGGGCACGAATCCAAGCCATCATCCGAAAAGGACATCACAGGGGTTCCTTTGTCTCACACGAGATGCTGTCCAGGATTTCCTCCGCAGGGGTTCCGACTTGACCTCGCCGCCGCTTTCAGACTCCTGGCCCACGCACGCGAGCCATCGTGGACCCCTCATCGCCCTGGTTCCCTCGTCATGTACGGCACGGACCACGTCCTGCGCCGTATTGCGGCGATTTCGGCTTCGAGCGGGTTCGGGGGACGGCGAGCACAGGGCACGGTGCGTGTGCCAGGCAATGCCTGGCCACCGGCGCCCGTAGTCCAGGGAGCCACCTGCCGCGGATGCCGTGCCGACGACCAACAGATCGTCGGACGACCGAACAGCATCGACGAGAACCGCCCCCGGGTCGCCACGAACGGTACGCCCGACCAGAGTGACTCCCCGCCTTCCGGCGGCGAACGCCGTGTCCAGAACCGTGCACAGATCTTCCACCGCCGTTTCCCGGCACTCCCTCAGCACGGCCGGGCCGTACGTGGCACGGCTGCCCAGCCCTCCACCGGGCAGTTGCCAGGCCAGGACCGCATAAAGTTCCGCGTTGTGCTCCTGGGCTTCGGCAGTGGCCCGGTGGAGGGCCGTGAGGCTTCCCAGGGAACCACTCACACCGACCACAACTCTCCGCCGCACCGCATGTCCTCTTGGTCGTCCTGTCCCGGACTTCCATTGAACGGCGGTCCGAGGGCTCCGGGCGGCATTCCCCCGCGCTTCAGTGTTCGGTCGTCCTGGTCAGGTGGGTGTTGTGCTTCTCCGGGCTCCTCTCATTAACCGGTTCCGGCCTGCCGCCGCTCGTGATGGGCCGGGCGGCGTAGGTGATGCGGATGACGCCGTCCGCGTGGCGTTCGGTGGTGGCGTGGACGCCAAAGACGTCGGCGAGAAGGTCCGGAGTAAGTACCTCCAGAACCGGTCCGGCCGCCGCCACGGCTCCGTCGCTCAGGATCACCAGGTGGTCGCAGAGGCGAACGGCGAGGTCGAGATCGTGCAAGACCGCGAGAGTGCTCACTCCTGTGGAACGGATCAGGTCGAGGAGTTCGAAGCGGGCTCGGATGTCGAGGTGGTTGGTCAGTTCGTCCAGGACCAGCAGACGCGGCTCCTGGGCCAGGGCGCGCGCCAGAAGAACACGTTGGCGTTCGCCTCCGGACAGGGAGGCGTACTCCCTTGCCGCGAAGGGGCGGATGCCGCAGCGATCGATCGCGTCGGCGACGGCGCGGCGGTCGTCGGGGCCCTCCCGGCCGACCAGTCCATGGTGGGGGGTGCGGCCCAGCTCGACGATCTCCTTCACTGACAGTCCCCCTGTGCTGCCCGCCGGGTCCTGGAGGACCGCGGCGGTACGGCGGGCGGCGGTACGGGGCGCGAGCCGCCAGACGTCGTCGTCACCGACCCTCACGACACCCTTGCTGGGGCGGAGTGAGCGGTAGACGGTCCGGAGAAGGGTGGATTTGCCGCTGCCGTTGGGGCCGACGAGTCCGACGACGGTTCCGGGCAGGACCTCCAGGTTGACTCCTTGGAGGACGGGTGTGCCTTCCAGTTCGACGTGGACCTGGTCGACGGTGAGCTTCATGCGGTGTCCAAGCCCTTGTTGCGGCGCAGCAGCCAAACGAAGAACGGGGCGCCGAGCAGGGCGGTAAGGATACCGAGCGGCAGTTCGTTCGGGCGGATGAGGGTGCGGGAGAGGAGGTCGACGAGGACGAGGTAGACGGCTCCGAGCAGCGCGGTGAGCGGGAGGAGCCGCCGGTTGTCCGCGCCGACGGTGAGGCGTACGAGGTGGGGGATCATCAGCCCGACGAAGCCGATGCCGCCGGCCACCGCGATGACCGAGCCGGTGAGCAGCGCGGTGATGACGAGCAGGACGGCGCGCAGGCGGTTGACGTCCACGCCGAGTGCGGTGGCGGATTCGTCGCCCGCGAGGACGGCGTTGAGCTGCCGGCCGAAGAGCCCGAGCAGGGCGGTGCAGGTCAGGACGATCGTCGCGACGACGGGCAGTTGGTTCCACTGGGCTCCGGCAACGCTGCCGAGCATCCAGAACATGACGGTGCGCAGTTCGGTGGGGGTGGCCCAGAGTTGGACGAAGCTGGTCGCGGAGAGCAGGACGTAGCCGACCGCCACACCCGCGAGGACGAGGCGGGTGGGTGCCAGTCGTCCTCGGCGGCGGCCGAGGGCGAAGACCACCGCCCCGGTGGCGAGAGCACCCAGGAAGGCCGCCCCCGCCACCCCCACGCCCCCGATGCCGATCCCGCCCAGGGTGATGACCAGGACCGCTCCGAAAGAGGCCCCGTAGGAGAAGCCGAGCACGGTCGGGTCGGCCAGCGGGTTGGTGACGAGGGTCTGCAGGACTGCACCGGCCACCGCCAGTCCGGCTCCGGCAAGGGCCGCGAGCAGGACACGGGGCGTGCGGAAGTTCCACACGATCTGGTCCAGTGCTGGGTCGTCCGTGGCCCCCTGCCCCGTGATGTGGTGGGCCACGATGGTCCAGACGTGGGCGACCGGTATGGTCACCGCGCCGATGCTGATCGCTGTGATCATGGCGGCGATCAGCGCGGCGAGCAGGACGGCGACGCCGAGAGAGAGCCGAAGTCCGGTCAGAGCGCGTCGGGGTGGAGCGTCTTGGCGATCTTCTCCACGGCCACGTCGTTGCTGGGGCCGAGGTAGATCGAGTCGGACAGCACCACGTACGCCTCGTTCTTCGCGGCCGTCCACTGGGGGAACTCCTTGAGCAGTTTCTTGGCGTAGGCCCCCGGATCGGGGTCGTTGTAACTGATGACGACGAGGGCGTCCACGTCGGCGGCGGCGACCTTCTCCTTGCTGAGGTCGGCGAAGGAGCCCTTGGCGGCATTCTCGAAGGCGTTGGTGCCCCCGGCGTTTGCGAGGATGTCGTTGTAGATGCCCTTGGCGACGACGGAACTGAAGTCGTTGCCGCCCATGGTCATGTTGGAGAAGAGGACCATGACCTTGGGCTTCTTCTCGCCCTTGACCTTTTCCGCGATCTCAGCGGTGCGCTTGTCGGACTCGGCGATCAGCTTCTCGGCTCGGTCGCTGACGCCAAAGACCTTGCCCATGTCGCGCAGCAGGGTCCGGCTGTCCTCCATCGTCATCTTCGAGGTGTCCTGGTCGCAGCCCTGCGGGGAGATGTAGCTGTTGGCGCCGACCTGCTTGAGCTGGTCGCGGGTGGCGAAGCCGTTCTTGGCGTCGAAACCGTAGGCGGTGGTGGACAGGACGAGGTCGGGGCGCTGGGCGAGCATCGCCTCGCGGGGGATGTCGAAGGCGTCGTTGAGCTTGATGTCCCCCTTCGGCAAGGACTTGATCGCGTCGGCTCGGCCCGGGACCTCGGACATGCCGTAGGTCTGCTGGTTGACGGCGATGCGGTCCTTGAGTCCGAGGGCCAGCAGCGTGGAGACCTCGGCGACCGAGGCGCCGTTCATGACGACCACCCGGCTGGGGGCCTTGGTGAAGGTCTGCTTCACCCCGCAGTTCTCCAGTGTCACCGGGAAGCCGCCGGCCGGGGACGAGGCGGCGGGCTTCTCGGCCGCCGCGGTCTTCCCGTCCGACGAGTCCCCGCATCCGGCGGTCGCGAAGCCGACGACGGCTATCACTACGAGAGCGGCGATCCGCTTGGTGGACATGTGTGCTCCTAGTTCGAGGCCGGCTCACAGCCGGGGTTCGTATCAAGAGTCGGACGGGGCTCGGAGCCAGTTCCCGGCTTTTGCGAGCCGGGTGCAGTGGGGGCCGGGAGGTCACCCTGGGCCACGCAGTGGTCCAGTTGCCGGAAGAAGGCCGCCCGGTCGATCACCGGGTGAGTGGGCGGGACGGGGCTTCCGGCCGCAAGGAGGCTTGCGCGCACGTGGTCGGCCTGAACGGTCGCCAGGGCGAGGTCTCCGTCCGTTCCGATCGGGGCATCGGGCAGGGAGTCGAAGAACGCCAGAACCGCTGCGGCGTCTTCGTCGTCCTGAGATATCCGCTCCCGCCAGGTGTCCAGGGCCAGGGCCTCGACCGTGTATCCGTACTCGCGCAGCCAGCGGTGCAGATCCTCCTGGCGCACCGGGGCCCCCGCGTGGTGGTGCACCACCGCCGCCGGGTGCCGCGTGCCGGGGCCGGTCACCACGATCTCGGCGGCGACCCGGTCGGCCGGGGTCCAGGACTCCTCCGTGAAGAGGTCGGGCACAAGGCCCGCAGGCACTCCGGCGCGCAGGACGGTCCACAGGAAGTCCTGGCGGTTGACCCTGCCTGTACCGATCGGTCCGACGACGCGGCCGAGCCGGTGGATGGTGACGGGCAGACCACGCTCAGCCGCCTGTTCCAGGAGGTGTTCGGAGGCCCACTTGGTCTGCTGGTAGCCGTAGCTCAGCCCTTCGTGGGCAGGGAGGAACGACTCCGTGAACTCCGCGCTCAGGGAGCGGGGCGGGCCGACGGAGAGGGTGGAGACGTAGTGGAGCGGGATGCGTCGCGGAGCGGCCAGCCGCAGCAGATCGTGGGTGGAGTCTGTGTTGGCCGGGCGAAGCGCGGTGTAGTCACGGACGACGCTGACCGCCGCGCCGTTGTGGACGATGGCGTCGACAGTGGCCCTGAGTTCGTCCCATTGCTCGTCGCCCAGGCCCAGCAAGGGCCGGTCGAGGTCGGCCGGAAAAGCAGTCACGCGGTGGTGCTGGTCCGGTGGCAGCGGCAGGTCGGCCGCAGCCAGTGCGGAGTGGACGCGTTCCAGGGCTGTGTCGGGGCTCGCGGCCCGTACGGCGCAGACCACCTCGACATCGGTGCGGCGCAACAGTTCGGTAAGCAGGTGGGTTCCGACGAAGCCTGTGGCTCCGGTGAGCAGGACCCTCCGGGGCGGCCAGGCAACCGTGTCGGCTCCCGGTTGGATAGCGGGGGTGAGGATCGTGTCGGCAGCCAGGGTGGAGACCAGTACAGACCTGGTCGTCAGGTTGTCCGGGCCGGAGCCGAACTCGGCTGCGAGGAACGCGGCGAGAGCGGCGGAAGTAGCGTGCTGGAAGAGCCAGGCCACCTTTACCTCCCTGCCCAGCTCGGCCGCCAGGCGGTTTGCTGCCTGGATGGCCTGGAGGGACTGGGCCCCGCGGTCGAAGACGTCGTCGTGCTCGGTGAGGTCTCCGGCCGCCAGCACCTCACGCCAGACGTCGGTCACGGCCTTCGTGAGCGTGCGGTCCTGGAAGGTTCCGGCAGTGACCCCCGGCGACGGGAGCTGGGCGAGCAGGGCGGCGCGGTCCGTCTTGCCGGACGCCGTACGGGGCAGGCGGTCCAGGAAGCCGAGCGAGGTGGGGATCATCGCCGCGGGCAGCCGGGTCTTGAGGTAGTTGCGTACCGCGGAGAGCGGGGGCTGGTCCTGGGCGGCGACCAGGTGGGCGGTGAGCCTGCGGGTGCCGTCGGGCAGTACCTGGCCCACCACCGCGGCGTCCTTGATGCCGGGGTGGGAGAGCAGGGCGCTCTCCACCTCGGCCGGCTGGACCCGGTGGCCGCTGATCTTGAACTCGTCGTCAACGCGGCCGAGGTAGCGCAGGAGACCGTCCGTCCCGACCTCCACGCGGTCACCGGTGCGGTAGGCGCGCGGAGCGTCGGCCAGCCCTTCCAGCCGGACGAACCGCTCGGCGGTCTCCTCGGGCAGGTTGCGGTAGCCGTGGGCGAGCGCGGGGCCCAGCAGATACAGCTCTCCGTCGCGGACGGCGACCCGGCTGCCGGGCAGGGGGCGGCCTACGGGAGTGTCGTCAGGGGCGAGGGCGGGGTCGTTCAGGTCGGCGGCGGTGGCCACCACCGTTCCCTCGGTCGGGCCGTAGGTGTTGACCAGGCGGACGTCCGTGCCGACGGCCTTGCGCCAGCGGGCCGTTCGCTCGGGCAGGGCCGCCTCGCCGCCGATGATCACGGTGTGCACCGTGCTCGGCAGATCTCCCGCCCCGATGGACAAGGCGTAGGCCAGCTCGTGCCAGTACGCGGTCGGCAGGTCGAGCACATTGACGGCCAGACGCTCGCATACGGAGAGGAAGTGCGGGACCGAGTCCGTCATGTCCGGCTCACGGATCACCAGGGTGGCGCCGGAGCACAGGGTCAGGAAGATCTCCTCGACGCTGGTGTCGAAGTGGAGGGGGGCGAACTGAAGTACGCGGTCGTCGCGTTGCGGCCCGTAGCGGAGGCCCGCCGCCGCGACGAAGTGAGTCAGCGCGCCGTGCCCGACCTCGACACCCTTGGGCTCCCCCGTGGAACCGGAGGTGTGGAGCACGTAGGCGAGGTCGTCGGGCCCCGAGGTGGAGAGCGGGGGCTGGTGGGGCTCGGTGCCCGGCGGCGCGTCGATCAGCATGATCTCGCGGTTCGGGAAGAGGTGGGCGTACCGCTGCTCGGTGACGACGAGGGCCGGCGCGGCGGAGGTAAGCAGGGCGGCAGTGCGATCCGTCGGGGCGCCGGGGTCGAGGGGGCAGTAGACGGCCCTCGCGGACATGATGCCGAGCAGGACGGTGACGGCGTCGATGCCCCGGGGCAGGGCCACGGCCACCAGTTCACCGCTACTCACCCCGCGTCCGGCGATCCGCCGGGCAATGTGGAGGGCCTCTCCGAAGAGGTCGGCGTACGAGATACTCCGGTCGCCCTCCTCGACGGCCACCGCGCCGCCGCGGCGGGTCGCATGATCGGCGATGAGCGAGAGTACGGGGCGCGGCGGCGCGGGGAGCGGGTCCCCTTCAACGACGTGGATCGGCGCCATGCAGCGTGCGCTTCGTACGGGGCGCAGAGCGGTGAACGGCCGGTCGGGGTCGGCAACCGATTCCGTCAGGAGGCTGAACAGGGCGCTGCGGTGATCCGCGACCTCGGCGGCGGTGTAGAGGTCGGGGTTGGCGTCCACGGCGAAGCGCAGGGCGGTGCCTTCGGAGCGGTCGTACACGTTGAACGCGAGGTCGTCGACGGGGCCGGCCGACACGTTGTGGACGGTGCTGCGGTGTCCGGCGAAGCGCAGGTCGTAGGCGAAGGGCATGATGTTGACGCCGGGTCCGGAGAGGCGCCGTCCGCCGCCCACCAGTCGCAGGTCGCGGCGGATCTGTTCGTAGCGGTAGCGCTGGTGCGGGAGGGCGGCGCGCACCTCTTGGGAGACTGCGGCCGTCAGGGTGCGCAGGCTGTCGTCCGGGCCCACGGTCACCCGCAGCGGCAGCACGTTGCGGACCATGGCGGGCACGCGCAGGGAAACCGAGCCGAAGCGGCCCATCGCCGGGACGCTCAGCACGATCTCGGGTGCCCCGGTGGCGCGGTGGAGGTGGGCGGCGGTGACCGCGAGCAGGATCTCCGACCAGGACACTTTCAGGGCACGGGCGGTGGTCCGGAGCGCCGCCGTGGTGCCGGCGTCGAGATCCGCCGCGTCCCGGAGGAAGGAGGCTCCCGGAAGCGCCGAGCGGCCTGCCGGGGTGGCTACCTCCGGCCTGTCGGCGTACCGGCCGTTCCAGTGGTCCCGGTCGCGGGCGTACCGCTCGGACGTACGGTAGGCGGCCTCCTCCTCGCGTACGGAGGCGAGGGTGCCGAAGCCGCTGGGTCCTGGCTCGGTGTCGGTCACGAGGCCGGTGTAGAGGTCGGCGACGCGGCGGGCGACCAGGGAGAGGCCGAAGCCGTCGAGTGCGATGTGATGGACGCGGTGGTACCAGAGGTGCCGGTCGGGCGCCAGGCGGAACAGGGCGTGGCCGAACAGCGGGCCGTGGGTGAGGTCGACGGGGCGGGCGACGTCCTCGTCGATCCAGGCGAGCGCGGCGGCGTGGGGATCGGGCGCTTCTGAGAGGTCGGCGGTGTGGAGGTCCCACCGAGGGACGGCGGTATCGACCTGCCAAGGGTGCCCCTCCTCGTCGGTCATGAAGACGCAGTGCAGGGCCTCGGTCTCCTCGACCACCCGGCTCAGGGCGGCCCCGAAGAGGTCCACGTCGACCGGGCCCTCGATCACCACGTACTCGGCCGTGTTGTAGGCGGGACTGGAGGTGTCGAGATGGTGCCCGGTCCAGATGCCCTCCTGGGCACCGAGCAGTGGGTGGCGGCGCAGGTCGTTCTCAGACGTCGCCATGGTGTCCTGCTTCCTGTCGTGCCCGCTGTCGCTCGTCCAGCAGGTGCCACCAGCGCTGAAAGGAGGGCAGTTCGGCCAGGTCGATGAAGGAGACGTCGATGCCGTACTCCTGCCAGCGCTCGACGAGCGTGACGACGCGCAGGGAGTCGAGTCCCGCGCCGACGGGGTTGTCGTCGAGGTCGACCTCTTCGGGCTCCTGGTAGAGCAGTTCGGCGAGATCGGCGCGGAACTGCTGGGGGGAGAGGGCAGCGGGCATGGTGATCCCTTCTCTATGGGAGGGGTGGCTTTCCCGGTGGGTGGAGGTCAGTTGACCTTGCGGTCGGAGCCGTCCCAGAACCGGTTCCGCAGTTCGCGGCGGAGGATCTTGCCGCTGGGGTTACGCGGGACGTGGTCGATGAACTCGTACTTCGCGGGCAGCTTGAACGCGGCCAGCCGGGGGGTCAGGAAGGTGTGCAGGTCGCGGGCGCGGACGGGCTCGCCGCCCAGGTCGGCGGGGACGACGAAGGCGTGGACGTACTCGCCCCACCGCTCGTCGGGCGCTCCGACGACCACGGCCTCGGCGACGCCGGGGTGGTGCTCCAGGACGTTCTCGATCTCCGCCGGGTAGACGTTCTCCCCGGCCACGAGGATGGCGTCCTTGATCCGGTCGCGGATGAAGACGTATCCGTCCTCGTCGACGAAGCCGGCGTCCCCGGTGCGTATCCAGCCGCCGACGAGCGTCTCAGCGGTCTTGTCGGGGAGGTTCCAGTACTCCAGCATGCGCGCCGGTGTGGCCAGGCAGACCTCGCCGACGGCCCCGGGCGGCAGTACCGTGCCGTGGTCGTCGATCACCTGGACCCGCACGCCCGGGTAGGGGCGGCCCGCCGCCTGCATAAGGGGCGATCCGGGTTCGTGGACGGCAGGCGGCAGGCAGACGGCTGTGTTGCCGGTCTCCGTGAGCCCGTAGATCTGGGCGAACTCGCAGCGGAACACGGCCATGCTCTGCTCCAGCAGAGTCTCGGAGATCGGAGACCCGCCGTAGACGATCTTGCGCAAGGTGGCGAAATCGGCCGGGGTGACGCCGGGCCGGGTCAGCATCATGCGCAGCATGGCCGGGACCACGCAGGCGGTGGTGATCCCGAGCCGGTGGATCAGCTCGACCGCCCCGGCCGCGTCGAAGGCGGGCATCGCCACGACGGTGGTCCCGGCGTTGAAGTTCTGCGTCGCCCACCAGAGGCCGCCGATGTGGAAGCCGGGAATACCGATCAGCGCGATGTCTCCTGCCCGCCAGTCGATCCAGTCGACGTCTGCTTCGGCCATGGCGTCCGCGATGGCGAAGAAGCTCCGGTGGGCCAGGACGACGCCCTTGGGCAGCCCGGTGGTACCGCTGGTGTAGAGCTGAGCTACCGGGGTGTCGCGGGTGGCCGCGTACGCCTCGGCGGCTCCGGTGCCGGCAGCTTTCCAGGCGGCGTAGCCTTCGGCCGCGTCAAGGACGACGATGTGTTCGGGCGGTGTGGCGGGCATACCGTCGACGACGGGCCGGAACTCCTCCTCGACGAGGAGGAGCCGGGTGCCGGAGTCGTGGAGGATGTGGCTGACCTCGGGTGACGTCAGACGCCAGTTGACCGGGACAAGGACGGTTCCGGTCTTGGCGCAGGCGAAGAGGACCTCGTAGTAGCGCTCGGACTCCTTGCCGAGGTAGGCGACCCGGTCACCGGCAGTGAGACCTGCCGCTCGCAACGCCTGCGCGGTGCGGTCGCTCTCACTGTGCAGTGCGGCGTAGGTGAGGGTGGTGTCGCCGCAGATGACCGCCGGGGTGTCAGGCTGGTGTTCGGCGTGGAAGCGTGCGGTGTCGATGAGTGTGGTGAGTCTGTGATGCAGCCGGGCGCCCGGTCGTGGGCTGTCAGGGGATTCCATGTGTGGTGTCCGTCCGGTGCCGGCCCGCGCTGGCGGGCGGGTAGGTCAGGTGATGTTGACGAAGGCGAGGGTGGCTTCGCCGTCGCACCGTCCGTCCTGGGCGTCGCCGTAGCGGTAGGCGGTGGTGGCCATGAGAAGTGGCTTGCCGCCGGGCGAACGCCGTTCGACGGAGCGGAACTCCATCTCGCCGTAAAAGTCCCGCGGAGCGACGGGTCGTTGGAACCGGGAGGCGAAGCGGGCGATGAGGATGTCCGGCAGCTGATGACGCCAGAAGTCCTCCAGCGTCCAGCTTTCGAAGCCGCTCAGAAGCCTTTCCTTCACCGACTTGGCGACGAGGTAATACATCATCTGGTTGTAGGCGATGTTCACCTCGACCGCGTTCAGGTGGCCGGTGTCGTCGATGTAGCAGGACTCCGGGATCGCGAACGTCGCACGCACCCGGGAGAGTCCGTCGGGCAGGGCGGACACCTCTGCGGTGAGCAGGTAGCGGCAGTGGTGTTTGTACGGGGTGAGCACCCGGGGCAGCAGTTCCTGGTCGGTGGCGAAGGTGCGCGTCGGGGCGGTGTCGGTGGCGGTCATGCCGCCTCCAGTCCGGCGTGCAGCTTGCGCTCGTCGTGGACGGTGACGCGGAAGGAGACCGTCGGCTCGGGCGTGGTGGTGTGCCGGGCGCAGTGGATGAGGCTGCGGTTGTCCCAGACCAGGAGGTCACCCTGCTCGAAGCTTTGGAGGTGGATGTTCTCGTGCTCGAAGTCGCGGTCGAGCTGTCCGGTCGCCTCGAAGAGCCGCTGGAGAAGTTCCTCGTCGAGCGGCATTCCGTCCTCGTCCTCGATGCCGACGGTGAAGCCCTCGCTGAGGTAGAGCACCTTCTCACCGGTCATGGGGTGGGTGAAGACGGTGGGCTGGCGGACGGCGGGCGTCTTCTCCTCGACCTCCTGGATGATCTCCGAGAGCGGCCGGTAGACGTCGTGGGGTCGGACCTTGAAGTACTTGCGTACGGAGTGCAGGCAGCGTGCGCCCTCGATCTCGCCCTTGAGGTCATCGGGCAGCCTCTCGTAGGCCGCGCCCATGTCGATGAAGTACGTGCCGCGGTTCTTGGCCGGTATGACCTGCGGATAGATCAGGGTGATGCCGAACGGGTCGGGCATGAACTGGTAGTCGGCGTGCCAGAACTTGCCGGTCTTGGGGACGCCGACCTGCTTGCCGTTCTCGGGGACGTTGGAGGAGACGAACACCTCGGAGACCTCGGGGTGCTGGTACATCGGCTCGTAGTACGTCTCCGGGCGGCCGAGCCGCCGGCCCAGCTCCAGGAACGCCTGTGGGGTGAGGCGCTGCCCTTTGAGGACAGCGATCTTGCGGCGGTAGACGGTCTCCTTGAGTGCCGCGATGTCGTTCTCCGAGGCCGACGTGTGGTCGAAGTCCTCGACGGATGCGCCGATGGCGGTTCCGGTGTGGTCGGTGATGCGCACGCTGGTGCTCCTTCTGATGCGGTGGCGGATGTGTTGGGCCGTGATCGCGTCAGGCGGCCAGGCGGGCGTCGATCAGCTCTGCGGTCGCGCCGAGCGTGAGGTCCGGGACGAGTTCGCTGTCCTCGACAGTGACGCCGAGGTGCCGTTCGATGTGGATGCTGATCTCGACCATCGTCAGCGAGTCGACGTCGAGGTCGGCGTACGTCGCCTCGGGCCGGAAGTGGTCGGCAGGGGCGTCGTGCAGAGCGGTGAGGATGGACACCAGCTGCTCGTAGGTGGCGGTCACGGGGCGGATTCCTGTTCGTGGTGGGCAGGTGCGGCGGCCGGGGGCAGTTCCGGCCAGGTGAGGAGGCAGGAGCCCCAGGTGAGGCCGCCTCCGAAGGCGGTGAGCAGGACCTGGTGGCCCGGTCGCAGGAGCCGGTTCGCGTGGTCGTCGGTGAGAGCGAGCGGGATGGATGCCGCTCCGGTGTTCCCCGCCCTCTCCACGTGGGTGGCGCAGCGGTCTGCGGGCAGGCCCAGGTCGGTGGCGACGGTGCGCAGGATGCGGAGGTTGGCCTGGTGGGGCACGAACCGGTCGACGTCGTCCACGGTCAGGCCGGAGCGGTCCAGTACGGTGCGGGCCGAGTCCGTCATCCGGGTCAGTGCGTGGCGGTAAACCTCCTTGCCGCGCATCGCGAAGTGCCGCTCGGTGTGTGAGGTGCGGGAGGGGTCGGCGGGGAGGCGGGAGCCGCCGGCCGCGGCGGTGATCATGTCCTCGTGGTCGCCGTCGCTGCCAAGGTCGAAGGAGCCCAGTGCGCCGGGTTCGTCTGCGTGCCCGGCGCGCAGGACGACGGCCCCCGCCCCGTCCCCGAAGACGACGGCGTTCTGCCGGTCGGCCGGGTCCACGATGCGGGAGTACACGTCCGCACCGATCACCAGGATGCGGTCCGCCACACCGGAGGTGATCAGCCCCGCTCCGGCGGCCAGGGCGTAGACGAACCCGGTGCACACCGCGCCGATGTCGAAGGCCGCCGCCCCGGACAGCCCGAGCCGTGCGGCGACCAGCGGAGCCGTGGCGGGACAGGACCGGTCGGGGGTGGTGGTGGCCACCACGACGGCATCGGCCCTGGCTGTACCGGAGTTCGCCAGGGCTCGGCGGCCCGCTGCGACGGCCAGGTCGGACGTGGCCTCGTGCGGGGCGGCGAGGTGCCGGGAACGGATGCCGGTCCGGGTCCGTATCCAGGCGTCGTCGGTGTCGAGCCGGGCCGCCAACTCGTCGTTGCCCACCCTGTGCCGGGGCAGGTGTCCTCCGACGCCGCACAGCACGGCGACGTGGTCGGGTCGCCCGGCGGAAGTCGCGGACATGGTTCTCCTGGTGGGTAGCGTGGTCGCAGGCGTGAGGGCGTTCACGGGGAGGTCGCCCTCCGGGTCGCGAGGGCGACGAGCGCGCCGAGTGCCAGGGCCCCGGACATCGCGAGCAGGGCGGTCCGTATGCCGTCAAGCAGCGCCGGGGCGGAGGACTGCTGCCCGATGCCGGAGGCGGCGGCGACGAGCAGGGCGAGGCCCACGGCGCCGCCGATCTGAAGGGAGGTGGACGCGATCCCGGAGGCAATGCCCTGGTCGCCCGGAGCCACGCCCGAGGCGGCGGCGATCCACAGGGCAGTCCAGGCTGAGCCCTGTCCCAGACTGATGAGGACGATTCCCGGCAACAGCGACAGGTAGGAGCCCTCCACTGCGACGGCGGGCACCAGGGCAAGTGCGCCGACGGCACCGGCCGTCAGCCCCCCGATCAGCAGCCGCCGCGTCCCGAAACGGGCGACGGCGGGCGGCCCCGCCTGGGTGCCCGCAGCGACGACGACGGCCGGGAGCAGGAAGCAGAGCCCTGTGACGAATGCGTCGTAACCCCGCACGGCTTGGAAGTACAGGGTGAGGAAGTACGGCAGCGAACTGAACGTCGCGCTGAACAGAGCCGCCACCGCCGTGGCCAGGACCAACCCTCTGTGTCGGAAGAGGCGGACGGGGACCAGCGGATCCGGAGCTCGGCGCTCGATGGCGGCGAAGAGCACCAGGAAGACGATCCCTACCGCTGCCGCAGCGAGGGAGGCGAGGCGTATCCAACCCCAGGCGGGCGCGTACACCAACACGAAGACCACCAAGGTGAGCCCGCCGGTGGCGGCCAGCGCCCCGGCCGCATCGAAACGACGCGTACGGTCCCGGGGCGCGTCGGCCGGGAAAAGCAGCCACCCCAGGACGGCCAGGGCCAGGGCCATGGGGACGTTGACCAGGAACACCGAAGGCCAGCCGTACCCGTGGACCAGGACACCGCCGAGCAGCGAGCCGAAACACAGGCCACCCGCACCGGCAGCGCCCCAGATCGCGAGCGCCCGGTTGCGCACCGGTCCTTCGGCGTACGTGGTGTTGATGAGCGAAAGTGTGGCGGGGAACAGCAGGGAGCCGCCTATCCCCTGGGCCGCGCGGACTGCGAGCAGCACACCGGGCGACTGGGCGAGACCGCCGATCAGGGAGGAGACCGCGTAGATCGCCGTGGCGAGGACGAACATCCGGCGGCGGCCCAGGAGATCAGCCGCGCGACCGCCGAGCAGCAGGAAGCCACCAGTGGTGACGACGTACGCGCTGACCACCCATTGGAGGTCGTGGTCGGAGAAACCGAGGCTGAGGCCGATCTCCGGCAGCGCTACGTAGACGATGCTGTAGTCGAGGGAGATGACGAGCTGGGCGAGCGCCAGGACGACCACGGGGAGGCCGAGGCGCTGGCGCCCGGCCGTCGACTCGGCTGCGGTCGCGGACATGATCGTCCCTTTCTGGGTATGGGCCTGGCGTCCAGGCCGAGCAGGAGCGGTCGGTGCGTGCGTGCGGGCATGCCGGAGGTCACCCTGTCGTCGGACACGGGGCGCGGGAGCGTGTCCTGTCGCACGCCGGTGGGCGGACGATGCGGGACGCCACGCGAGATCTCATATGTCGGCGAGCAGCTTCCGTACCTCCGTCACCAGGACAGTCAGCGCCCGGCGTTCGGGCACGGTCGTCTCGGGGTGCCAGAGGTCGGCCAGGAGACAGGTCCGGGGGCGCTCACCGCGGTTCTCGGCGTGGTGCTCGAAGGAGTAGTCGAAGAGCAGACAACGGCCCTCCTCCCAGGTACGCGTCTCACCGGCGACTGTGATGTCGCAGTCGTCCGGGATGTCGACGGCGAAGTGGAGGTTGATGCTGAAGTTCCACAGATCGCTGTGCGGAGCAATACGGGACCCCGGGAGCAACGTGGAGAAGTGGCTCTCCAGAAGCGGACAGATGAGTCCGTCGGCGACGGCGACATCTCTGATCACGCCGAAGGCAGTGGGTGCCAACTCGACCGTCTCTGTTATGAGTTGACCGTCCTGGTAGATGTAGAGGGACTGCCAGTCGTCTTGGCGGGTCAGGTAGTGCTCGTAGTCCGAGAAGGCCGTACGGCGTGTCTGCCAGGCGCGCTCGTGCTCGGAGCGGATCGCGCCGTGCGCGTTCTCCAAGGCGTCGACCAGCGAGGCGATGGCCGGATCGCTTCGCGGATCGTGCCAGGGCTGCTGTGAAATTCCTGGCAGGATCCATTTGGCGCCCGCCTGAAAGGGATGTCTCGGCATTCCTCCCGGGGCCATCATCTCCTCCACCCGGGCCAGCGAGTCGGGGCCGAATTCCTCACGTATCGCGGCGAACTGCTCGTACGTCGGCTGCATCGCGCATTCCTTCCCTGCCCGTGCCGCGAAGGTCTCGACCTTGCGTCGCGACCTTCGCAGCAGCGACCTCATCGAGGGTTGGTGGCCGCTTCGTGTTAATAGTCGAATGGCGGTCCGGTCGAGTTCCCGCCGTAACCGAGAAATCAATCGGAATCGCACCCCCACGGGGAAGTGGCCAGGCTCAGTCACTTTCATGCGACGTATCGGGGCCGAAGACGGTGAAGAGGGTGTCGACGACCTCGTCCGAGGCCGTCTCCCTGCTTCCCGCGTTGTAGGGCGGCTGCGGCGCGTATTCGATGAGAAGCTGCACGGCCTGCGCCACGTCGTCGCCCGAGATCCGGCCGGCCAGCGTCAGGGCCATGTCGATACCGGCCGAGACGCCGGCACCGGTCGCGTACTTGCCGTCGATGACCACGCGCTCCGGCGTGGGCGTCACCCCGAACTCGGTGAGCTGGTCCAACGCTCCCCAGTGGGTCGTCGCCCGGCGGCCGGACAGGACTCCGGAGGCGGCCAGCACCAGCGATCCCGTGCAGACCGATGTCATCCAGGTCGCGGAACGGTCGACCGTTCGCAACCAGTCGTGCAGAGCGCCGTCAGTCATCTGGTCCGCCTGCCCGGGGCCTCCGCCGACCAGGACTACATCTGGAGCGGGCACCTCGTCCAAGTGCTTTACGACATTGATCGACAGGCTGCCCAGGTCGTTGGTCACGAGGCCGGGATTCTCGGCCACGAAGACGGCCTGGGCCCCCGGCAGGCGTCCCAAGACTTCGTAGGGGCCTATGACGTCCAGTGCGGTGTATCCGGGATAGAGCACGATCGCTACCTGCACGTAAATCTCCTCGGTGAATCGGTCATAGCGCACGCACGAAGAAGGCGGAAATCTCGCACGAGTGGAAGAAGCCGATGTGGTTCTCCGCCCAGTCCGTGAACGCCCCGCCACCCGGGAGCCGAAGATTCCGAGAGTGCTCCGCGCAGCCGGAAATTCGCTGCCGTCGCCGAAGAAAGCAGCTAACGGACCGCCCCATAAGTCGGATGGAAACGATGCCGAGTTCCCACCCTCGGCGAAGTTCACCGGTGGGATGGCGAAGTCCTGGGGGGGAGGTGAGACACCTGCCTCGGCTTCAGGGTGTGGAGCCAAGGGTGACCGGTCGGACCAAGGCTTGCACGGTGACCGTCCCGGACCGTTGAAAGTCGAGAGTGAACGTGACCCGGCTCCCGGGACGCCACGAGGGATCGGAGCGGAGGGTCACCGCCGAGCCTTGGGGGGACATTTCCACCTCCCCTTTCGCCGGAATCTCCACGCTCCCGGACCGCTCGCGGTAGGCCCCGTTCGCCGCGTTCATACGGTGCGTGGTCAGCTTCGGGTCCGATGCCGCCGAGGACGACACCGAGCGGAGCCGGTCCGGCGCGCCGCCGGTGTTGACGATGTGGAAGTAAGCGTTGGTGTCCCGCCCAGGCATCACCGGCAGCAGCACGCGGGCCTCCCGCACCTCGATGTTCGCGGGGCTGCCCGCGTAGCCGGCGGTTGTCCAGGCGGAAAGGCCGCCGACAGCGGCAAGGGAGGCGACGACCACTGCCGTGCCCGTCGCGGCCGCCTGGCGGGCACGGCGAAGGCGGCCGGACCTCGGCGGACGGAGGTTCTTCATGAACGCGCGCTCCCTTACGGAGAGGAAGGGGATATGAGGTTCGCCGAGACGAACCCTGCGAGGCTGGGTGGGTAGGTCACGCCAGGCTCCTGGGGGCGGTACGGCCACGGCGCTGCCGGGCCGGGGACGGCCGCCAGGTGCGCAGACGCAGGCTGTTGGCCACGACGAGGACGGAGCTGAGCGACATCGCGGCGGCGGCGACCATGGGATTCAGCAGCCCGACCATGGCCAGCGGCATCGTCACGGCGTTGTAGCCGAAGGCCCACGCCAGGTTGGTGCGGATGGTGCCCAGCGTGTGCCGGGCCAGCCGGACGGCGTCTGCGAGCGCCTCGATGTCGCTGCGTACGAGCGTGACGTCGGCGGCGCCGATCGCCACGTCGGTTCCGGTGCCCATGGCGATGCCCAGGTCCGCGCCGGCGAGTGCGGCGGCGTCGTTGACGCCGTCCCCGACGACGGCGACCCGCCGGCCTTCGGCACGCAGTCTGCGTACCAGTTCAGCCTTGTCCTGCGGTGTGCAGCGGGCGTGGACCTCCGCGATGCCGAGGTCCTCCGCGACCGCCCGTGCGACGGCGGCCCGGTCGCCGGTGGCCAGCACGGGGCGGACCCCGAGCCTGCGCAACCGGTCGACGGCGCGGTAGCTGCCGGGCCGCACGAGGTCGGCCACCTCCATGATCGCGACGGGAGCACCGTCCACCCGTACCAGTACCGCCGTACGGGCCGCTTCGTCCGCTCGTTCGCGGGCCGCCGACAGAGCGGCGGGCAGCTCCGTTCCGTCAGGTGCAACCACCTCCACGGCCCGCCCGTCCACGTGTCCGCGCACACCGTGCCCGGCGGTGGCACGGAATGCGGACACGGCAGGCAGCGGCTCGTCTCCGCCCGCACGGCGCGCCTGGGCTGTGATCGCTCGGCCCAGCGGGTGCTCCGAGCCTTCCTCGACCGCACCTGCGAGCCGGACGACCTCGTCCGCGTCCGGTCCGTCAGGTGTCGCGGTGATCCGCCCGACGCTCATGTGCCCGGAGGTCAGGGTGCCGGTCTTGTCGAGCACCACCGTGTCGACGTGCTTGAGCCCCTCCAGTGCCTGCGGCCCGCTCACCAGGACGCCCAGCCGCGCTCCGCGCCCGGTGGCGGCCATCAGCGCCGTAGGTGTCGCGAGGCCCAGGGCGCACGGGCAGGCCACGACGAGAACCGCCACAGCGGCGGTGATCGCGGCCTCAGGGTCGGCGCCGGCGCCGAGCCAGAATCCGAGCGTCGTGGCCGCGAGGGCTAGGACGACCGGGACGAAGACGCCCGCGATCGTGTCAGCCAGGCGCTGGGCCCGTGCCTTGCCCGCCTGGGCGTCCGTCACGAGCCTGGTGATGCGGGCGAGCTGCGTGTCCGCTCCTACTGCGGTCCCGCGCACCAGCAACAGGCCGCCCACGTTGACCGATCCTCCGGTCACGGAGCTTCCCGGGCCGACCTCGATGGGCTCGGACTCGCCGGTGACCAGGGACAGGTCGACGGCGGAGCTTCCCTCGGAAACCTCCCCGTCGGTGGCCACCCGTTCACCGGGACGGACCACGAACACCTCACCGACTCGCAGCCGTTCGATCGGCAGGCGTACGTCCGCGCCGCTACGGCGTACCGTGACCTCCTTCGCGGCGAGCTGGGCGAGCGACCGCAACGCCGCCCCGGTCCCGCGCCTCGCCCGGCCTTCCAGGAACCGACCCAGCAGGACGAACAGCGGTACACCCACGGCCGCTTCGAGATAGACGTGCGCCACTCCGTCGGAGGCGGAGGGCACCAGGCTGAACGGCATCCGCATGCCGGGCATGCCCGCTCCCCCGAGGAACAGCGCGTACGCCGACCAGAGGAACGACGCGAGCACGCCGAGCGACACCAGCGTGTCCATGGTGGCGGCGGCGTGGCGCAGTCCGCTCAGGGCACGGTGGTGGAAGGGCCAGGCTCCCCAGGCGGCGACCGGAGCGGCGAGCACGAAACACAGCCACTGCCAGTTGTCGAACTGCAAGGGCGGTGCCATCGACAGGACGAGGACGGGCAGCGAAAGCGCCGCGGTGAAGGTCAGCCGCTCGCGCTCCCGCCGGACGACGTCCTCGGCCGTGTCCTCCGCCCGCCGCTGTGGTTGCCCCTCGACCGGGGGAACCACCACGTGGGCCGTGTATCCCGCGGCCTCGACGGCGGACGTCAGCTCGTCGACGGTCACTGCGGCTGGATGGCTCACGCGGGCCCGGCCGGTGGCGAGATTCACCTCCGCCGTGACCCCGTCCAGCTTGCCCAGCTTGCGCTCGACCCGTCGCGCACAGGCCGCGCAGGTCATACCGCCGACGTTGATATCCGTCATCGCCGCCGTGGGCGTCGCCTCAGCCGCCATCAGTGACCGCCCCCATGCTCCATGGGCATGTCCCCGTCGTCGGCGGGCGTGCCGCCGGTCGCTCCCGGACCGTGCATGCCCGGCGCGACGGGCCCCACCGCATTCCCCACCGCGTAGGCGCCCGCGAACAGGACCCCGAGCAGAAGCAGGAACACCCACAGCGCCGGTGGCGGGACGCCCCGGCCAGAATTCGCTTCGGGTCCGGGACCTGCCGTCTGCTCCACGGAGTGCTCCTCGCAGTTCTGGATGCGAGCCGTGCTGCGACGGCTCGTGACGGTCCAGAAGTCGAAGGCGCTCCGCCCGGAGTTCCCCGCCGCACGAGTGAGCAGCGTCACAGCACCCGTCCGAGTGAGGTGAGGAGTGGCAGGAGGGCGGAGGGACGTCCACGGTGCTGACCGAAAGACCTGGTCAGTGGTCAGGTCTCGGGGTTTCCAGGACCCGCGTGACCGTCAAGCGGTGACAGCTGCGTCGAGGTGACCGGCTTTGGCCTCCTCGACCAGGGACCCGAACTGGTCCGCACTCATCTCCACGCGCTGCCCGAAGTCGTCGGTGATCACGATCCGGCGTTCGACCGGAGCGCTTTCGTCCACGAACAACTGCGGGCACCCGCAGTTGCAGTTCCCGCAGAAGGTCGCCAGGGGCTCGGGGGATCCGGTCATCGCTCTCTCCTCCATTCGTGGCCTCCGGCTAAAGCCGGAGACGAATACGGAGGTAATGCCCCCGGCCGCCGGGCCGCAAGCTCGGCCGTCGTCCTGTGTGGAAGCACAGTGACCCGCCCGCGCGCACCCGATGCTCCCGGAACTCCTGAGGTGGCGGGAACCAGAAGGCACCCCTGTACGACCCCTTTCACGTGTAGACCGTTCTTGGATGGCCATGCCGTCGAAGCGCACTGCGTCGTCCGCAACAGGCCGCACGGGACCCGGCAGGGAGCCGCTGCGGGAACAATGCCAGGATTGGGTGCCATGTCGGTGGGATGGCGGTTTCGCGCCGCACGGTCCGCGTTCTTCGCGGTCGTGTGCGTGGCTCTCGCTGCCTGCGGCCACGTCCTCATGTCGGACGATGCACTGCCCTGGTGGTTTCTGGTCCTGTGCGTAGGAGGAGTCGGCACACTGGCCTGGCTCGTCACTGGACGGGAACGGGGCCAGGTAACTGTCGTCGCTCTCACCGCCGCGGTACAGGCAGCACTCCACGGCGTGTTCACGTTCGTCCAGACCGCGCCGCAGGCGGCCATGGGAGCCGGAGGTGATTCCGGGCTCGCCGAGAGATGGGCGGACGCCTTGCTCTGCGGCCCGCACAGCGACACGGCCGCAGCGGCGCGCGCCTACGACGTCGCGGCGCGGGCCGGTCTCACCGACAGCATGCCGCTGCCCCGACTCGAAGGCGGTTCCTCCGCCATAGCGGCGCTCGGGCACACCGCCGCTCACGGTGCCCACGCGACCCCGCCCATGCACGACATGGGAGCGATGACCGGCAACGCTTCCTGGGGCATGCTCGCGGCGCACGTGGTGGCGGCGCTGCTGTGCGGCGTGTGGCTTGCCCGCGGTGAGCGGGCCGCCTTCCAGATTCTGCGAGCCCTGGCAGACCGCTTCCACCTTCCCCTCGCACTTCTCAGCGCCCTCCGGCCCCACTCGCCCGCTCCCCCCGCGTCCGCGGTCGACCGCTCCGTCACGCTTCCACGCCCGCGACTGCTCGTCCACACGCTCGTCACCCGGGGGCCTCCGGGGGAGATCGCTGTCCACTGACAGCTGGATCACGTCGGCCGCATCACCGCCGACGTGCGTCCGTGCAGGTGATGCACGGACGCGATCTCCCAATTTCCGGATTGGCGCATGCCCGTGGGCCGCGCCCTGTCCGGACACCCGGAAGGAACCGCAGTTCCCATGCTTCCTGCCCAAAGACAACCCGCGGTGACGGAGGACGAAGTCACCGCCTGGGCTCTCGGCGCCGCGGCCGGCGACGCCGATGCCTTCGAGCACGTCTTCCGTGCCCTCCACAACGACGTACGTCGATATGTCACCGCTCTGGCCGACGACTTTCAGATGGCCGACGACCTGGTGCAGGAGACCTTCCTGCGCGCGGTGAGCACCGTCCATCTCTTCCAAGGACGGGGCTCGGCTCGCGCCTGGATACTGACCATCGCCCGCCGAACTGTCGTCGACAGCCTGCGGCGTGCCGCTTCCCGGCCCCGTCTGACTGACACGTCCGACTGGCAGCACGTAGCGGAGTGCAGCCAACCGCGTGACCTGCCCGGCTTCGACGAGGGCATCGCTCTCATGGCCCTCGTCGACTCGCTCCCGGATGCCCGCCGCGAGGCGTTCGTACTGACCCAGGTCCTGTACATGCCGTACGACGACGCGGCTCGAGCCGTCGCGTGCCCGGTGGGAACCATCAGATCCCGGGTCTCGCGAGCCCGTACGTCACTGTGCGCCATGCTCGACGACAAGGCGGAGCCTGCTCTGGCCTGCTGACCGAGCCCGGTCTTGCCGGGTCTACGACCGCTCGGGGCGCGGACCGCGCACCGAGCGGTCGTTCATCGGCTGGACCCGCAACACATCCCGTACGCCTTCCCCTCCAGCCGCTACCTCGCTCGGCCCCGCCGCACGAGACCGGTGACCGAGTCACCGACGAGGAAGGCGAGCAGCGTGATGCCCAGCAGCGGAAGAGCCCAACCCAGTAGGACCGTGAGAGGTATGCCCAGAACGAGCACCGGCAGCGGGATGCGTCGCCAGGCGCTCCGCTCGGGTGCCCTTCCGAGGCGCGCTGCACTGCCTTGGCGTGTGGGGCGGCGCTGCCACCACATCCGGTATCCCCAGAGGGTCACCGCGATCAGGCTCAGAGCGATCAGTGCCAGAAGGATCTGGTTGACGACGCCGAACAGCACGCCCATGTGCCCCTGCACGCCCAGCTTGCTGAGCTTGGCCAGCAGTGGGTAGTCCGCCCAGCGGCTATGCGAGGTGACCTTGGCGTTGGTGGTGTCCACGGCGACCTGGTCGTAGTGCACCGGCCACACGTTGTCGCCTTGAGCAACGACCCAGGCGCTTGCCGCGTCCGTGGGGGGCGTCACAGTGACAGTTCCTCCCAGCCCGGCCTGGCGCGCGACGGCGAGAGCCGTATCGAAGTCGGCAGGATCCGTACGGGCGCCGTGTCCTGCCACGTCGTGACCGGCGTGCTCCGCGTGCTCCCCTCCCCCTTCTCCTTCCGGTTGCGCGCCCGGCAGCACGGGATCCAGCGCCGGCGCGTGGCCCTTCACCGCGTCCATCAACGTCCCGAACCGCTCACCGGCATGATGCGACCATGTCAATCCGGTGGCGCTGAGGAAGAGCAGCCCGAGAGAGATCCACACGCCTGTCGCCCCGTGCAGGCTGCGGGTCCGACGCACACCACGGGCTCCCCTTTCAGGGAGCAGCACCCCGCGCGCGGACTTCTTGCGGCGGCCCCGGCTGCGGCCGAGCCACAGCACGAGTCCGACCGTGACGATGATCCCGAGCCAGCTGGCGGCTACCTCGGAGTACAGACGGCCGACTTCGCCGAGGTGCAGATTGCGGTGCAGGTCATCGAGCCAGGTGGTCAGCGGTGTCGAACCGAACCAGGTGGTCAGCTCGCCCTGCACTTCGGCGGTGTACGGGTCGACGTAGACGGTGCGCTGCTTCTCCCCCAGTTCCGGGACGGTGAGTACGACGCGGGTGGTGTCCTCCGGCTGCGCCGGGGTGATCACGGAGGCCAGCACGCCCTCCGGCTGGGCCGCGCGGGCAGCGGCTATCTGTTCGGCCAGCGGGCGTGGCTCGTCCCCCACGTGCTCGACGCGCAGTTGATCGCCGTAGACGAGGTGGTCGAGCTGCGGAGTGACGGTGTAGGCGAGTCCGGTCAGGGCGGCTACAACGAGGAACGGAGCGACGAACACTCCGGCGTAGAAGTGGAGCCGGACGAGCAGAGCGCGCACGCCCGCCCAGGAGCGTCCGGCTGCCGGTGCCTCGAGTTCCTCGGGTCTTTGTCCCGGTGGTCGTTCTTCAGTGGTTGACGCCATCAGTTGCTCCAGAGGGGATGTACGCGCGCCCGGTGGCCACGCGTACGGCGAAGTCGGGTAGGTGACGAGAGCGATGCGGCTTCGGGCACCAAGCCGGTCGCTGTGGCTGGTGCCGTGATCACCGCGTGGGTGGTCAGGCGACCGTCACCCCGGGAGGACCTCGAAGTGGGCGAGCTCGCGCGAGCAGCACGCCGCGCCGCGCCGGGAGCACCGCCGTAAGGGACGACAGCGTGGGACCATCCGGCGTATGCGGCTGAGCAGGTGGCGAGATCCACTGCAGTACGGGCCGGATCAGGACGGCCAGTCGCCGTAAAAACCGTTCCCCGTGGACGACGCAGAGAGCTGATCCCATCGTTGCGAGCGCGTGCGCAGTCGTCATTCCCGGGGTCGTCCCATGCGCGGCGGACGCCTCCCGACCCGCGCTCATGTCCATGCGCCCGCCAGGCATGCCGACAGCCACAGCCTGGTGGCCGACCGGTCCTTCGGCCACGATGTGCCCGGTGCCAAGGGACGTGGAAAGGAGATGAAGCGCCAGATGAAGAGCGAACTGTGTGACGCCCAACACCAGGACGGTCACGTCGAAGCGGTGGCGCCGGCTGTCGAAGAAGACGATGCCCAACGCGGTGAGGAAGGTGTAAGCGAGCGCCAGCGTGTCCACGTCAGGCAGTTGACCTCCTGCCACGACGTGGCTCGTGACGCCCAACAGCATGCTGGCGGAAGCCCACAGGAGTCCGCTCCGGATTCGCCCCAGCCGGCCTCCCGGCCTACGCACCGGCATGACCATTCCAGCATGCGCCCGCTGAGGAGAAGTCGGCGGAAGAAGTGCCGGGTTGACCTGCTCGAACCGGCACGGCTACCGGCTGGTCGAAGCGCCCTTGCCTCGTTGCCCGCACGAGGGACCCTGTCCCTCAGCCGACCGGTGCGTATGAGCGCCTGCCACGGCGGTAAGCGATCTCCCCCCAGAGGATGTCGGCGGCGAGGAACACTGCCAGCGGTATACCGAGGAGCGGCACGAAGTACCCGACGACCGCGACACCCGCCACGGAATATTTCAAGTCCAGTGAGACGGTTGTGGCGCTATGAGGTTTGTGGTGCGGGTTCACGTCGCTTGGCCGGGTCGTTGATCCAGGCGGTCTGGGGTATTGCGGGTGGTCGGGGGCGGCGGCCGAAGCGTTCGGGGTGACGGGCGTAGGCCCCGGTGAGGGTGACGGCCCGCTGGTCGCGGACCTCCTCGGCGGTCCCGAAGTGCACGCTGGCCGGCGTGTGCCAGCCGATGCCCGAGTGCCGGTGCTCGTGGTTGTAGTACGCGATGAAGGCGTCGAACCACTCGCGGGCGTGGGTCAACGAATCGAACCGTTCGGGATAGTCCGACATGTACTTCGTGGTCTTGAACTGGGCCTCGCTGTAGGGGTTGTCGTTGGAGACCTTCGGCCGGGAGTGCGAGCGTGTCACCCCCAGATCGATCAGCATCTGGGAGACCTTCTTGGAGGTCATCGAGGTGCCGCGGTCCGCGTGCACGGTGTCGGGCACGATCCCGTTGCGGGCGATGGTCTCGCGGATCAGCTCCTCGGCCCGTTCGGCTGATTCGGCCCGTTCAACGGTGTGGCCGACGATGTAGCGGCTGAAGATGTCGATGATGACGTAGGCGTGATACCAAACGCCCTTGGCCGGTCCGGCCGCCTTGGTGATGTCCCAGGTGAACACCTGCGACGGGGCGGTGGCCACCAGCTCGGGCACCGCCCTGGCGGGGTGGGTGGCCTGCCGCCGGCGTTCGCCGGACTGGCCCTGCTCGCGCAGGATCCGATACATCGTCGAGACCGAGCAGTGGTAGCGCCCGGCGTCCAGCTCGCGGGCCCAGATCTGGGCGGGCGCCAGTTCGGCGTACTCGTCGCTGTTCATCAACTCCAGTACCGCAGAGCGCTCTTCGGCCGTCAGCGCCGAGGGTTGCACTTGCGGTTTCCTGGGTTTCCGCTGCGGCGGGGGCCGCAGCCTGCGGTAGTGAGTGGCCCGCGACCGGCCGGTCAGCCGGCAGGCGGCGGTAATGCCCAGCTGGTTCTCGACACCCGTGAACGCGGTGTCCACCACCGGGTCGACGACGTGTCTCAGTCCGCGCTCTCGGAGATCATTTCCAAGAGCGCAGAAGCTTTTCCCATCACCTCGAGCGCGGCCTTATTCCGGGCCAGGTCCTTCTCGAGCCGTGCCACCTGCTGCCGCAGCTTCTCGTTCTCCACCTCCGCGGCGGACTTCTTCGCGCGGGCCGGGCTGGTCCGGCGGTCGACCAGGTTTTCCAGGGCCCCTGCATCCCGGGCGGCCCGCCACTCCTTGACATGCGAGTGGTAAAGCCGTTCCCGGCGCAGGACCGCACCCTTCTCGTTCCTGGGCGCCGCGTCGTACTCGGCGACGATCCGCAGCTTGTACTCCGAGGTGAAACTGCGGCGCTTCGGCCTCGGCGCCGGGTCGGACCCGGCCGTTTCGGTGCTGGTCATAAGGGGCGATTCTCCTGTCGTGCCTTCTCAGGCTAACCCGACAGAGCGGGATGTCTCACCCAAGGCTGGCAGAGAGGG
>NZ_NEUF01000167.1 GCF_002910915.1 Streptomyces sp. SM10
GCCCGCCCCAGGAAGCACCCGGCCGAGGCCGAGAACGCCAAGCTGCGGCGGGAGAACGAGCGGCTGCGCACGGAGGTGGACCAGAAGAACGCGGCACTGGAGGTGCTGGGAAAAACACACGCGCTCTTGCAGTCACTGTCCAGGAGCGCGGACTGAGCCACGTCCTGGACGGCCATCTGCACGCGGCGGTCGAGGAGTTGAGGCTGCTGGTGGGCATCGTGGATGCCTGCCGGATCACCGGACGTTCCCGGGCGACCCACCACCGGCGGCTGCATCCCAGGCCGCCGGCACCTGGGCGACCGCGTCCGGCCCCGGTCACCGCACTGTCGGCCGCAGAGCGGGCCACCGTGCTGGCGCTGGTGAACAGCGACGAGTACGCCGAACTTCCGCCGGCCCAGATCTACGCCCGCGAACTGGACGAGGGCCGCTACCACTGCTCCGAGCGCACGATGTACCGGATTCTGAAGGAGGCCGGGCAGGACGGCGAGCGGCGCCGGATCGCCACCCATGGTGCCAGGACCGTGCCCGAGCTGGTCGCCGACGCCCCTTCGCAGGTGTTCACCTGGGACATCACGAAGCTGGCGGGTCCGGACAAGGGCATCTGGTATCACGCCTACGTCATCATCGACATCTACAGCCGCTACATCGTCGGCTGGACAGTGGAGCGGGCCGAATCAGCCGACCGGGCCGAGGAGCTGATCCGCGAGACGATCCTGCGCAACGGCATCGTGCCCGAGACCGTGCACGCCGACCGGGGCACCTCCATGACCTCCAAGAAGGTCTCCCAGCTGCTGATTGACCTCGGTGTCACTCGCAGCCACTCACGCCCCAAAGTGAGCAACGACAACCCCTACAGCGAAAGCCACTTCAAGACCGCCAAGTACCAGCCCGACTTCCCGCGCAGGTTCGACTCGCTGACGCACGCCCGGGAGTGGATGGACGGCTTCATCAGCTACTACAACCACGTCCACCGGCACTCCGGGATCGGCTACCACACGCCGGCCAGCGTGCACTTCGGCACCGCGGAACTGGTACGTGAGCAACGAGCCACCACCCTCACAGCCGCCTACGAACGGCACCCGGAACGGTTCAACCGCCGCCCCGTCCCACCATCGATCCCCCGCCAGGCATGGATCAACGACCCCGCCAAGCGACACCAAACCGAACGACAGAACTCATAGCGCCACATTCGTTTCATTTGACTTGACAGGCACCGCCCGCGCCGCGAACCGACAGCTCATGGCCAGCCTCAACACATTCAAGGACAAGCTCTGATGGAGGGTCCAATAGGTCGGGCTCCTCACGAGCCTTCACCCAGAGTGCGCGGCTACCTGGGCCCTTGCGTCAGTCCCGGCGACCGCGCGATGCAAGGGAAGCAAGAACACGACGACGAACAGGCCGAACACGTTAATGAGCAACAGCCCGTCAGGACGCAACAGCCCCGCTGGATCATCCCGCAGCCACTGCCAATTGCCCAGCCAGTTCGCGCAGACGTCCATCACCATCACCGCGCCCGCCAGCCAGACCCCCGCGCTCCGCACGCACCCCACCAGCACGGCGACCAGCGGATCGAGGACTACCAGGCAGACGAAGAACACCTGGAGGGGCACCCACTGGAACGCCGCATAGGCATGGATGCCGCCACGGGCCAGGTCGAGAACATGGGCACCGAATCCTTCAAGGAACCCGGTCAAGTAAACCGCGAGAACCCATCTCGCCCACAACGGCTGTCTACTCCATCGTTCCCGCAGCGCGAACATCACCGGCCCAGCCTACGTGCGCGACACCTGTCGCACCGCCTCACGATCGCCTCAGCGCGTCTGGCCAGCCACAACCTCAGCAACGCCAGCGGCTACGGAGCAGTAGCCCTACAGAACGGCACCCTGATCGAGGGGACCAGCCGGGGCGACGGATCGGCCGAGATCCTGCGACTCCGCGAGTACGGCCGCACCCAGCGCCAGCCCTTCCGCTGGAGTAGGAACCTTGACTGCTGGTACCTCCCGCACAGCCGCGACCACGCCACCTACACCCCCTCGCTCGAACTCCTCGCGCAGCGACTCCGAGACGCGGGCTTCGAGGTCACGTTGACCATCGACAACGCCGACCGCCGCTCGTTCTCCGACGCCGAGAAGGAACGGGAAGAGAAGGCCGAAGGCCGGGCGGAGAGGTTCGGCGGATACGCCTCCAGCGCCGCCCAGAATTCCGAGGCTGCATGGAAGTCGAGCCACGAGATATCCGAGCGGTTCGCCTTCGGTCAGCCCATCCTCATCGGACACCACTCCGAGGGCCGCGCCCGCCGTGATCACGCGCGGATGGACAACGCGATGCGCGAGAGCATCGGCGAGAGCGACCGCGCCGCCCACTGGACCGGCCGCGCGCAGGCCGCCGCGAACTACGAGCGGTTCAAGAAGGACCCCGGCCGCACGCTCCGCCGTCTCGACAAGCTGCGGTCCGACCTCCGCGCGGTCGAGAAGTGGCAACGCGGCGAGTCCGCCAAGGGGTTTTCCCGGTGTCCGGCAGACCCCGAGCTGGAGACCGAGCACCTGGAGCTGACGGAGGAGATCGCCCACTGGGAGAAGGTCATCAAGGACGCCGAAGCCGAGGGCTTCAAGGTCTGGTCGAAAGCCGACTTCACGCGCGGGGACTTCGTGCTGTACCGAGGCACCTGGTACGAGATCCTGCGGGTCAACCCGAAGTCGGTGACGATCCCGCACATTCACAACGGCGTCGGTCAGCGCGTCGTTCGCGCGGCGGACAACCGTCACGACGGCTGGACCTGGACCGCTCCCTACGACGACGTGTCCGGGCGCAAGAGCGCCGACGAGATGCAGCAGCCGCCTCGGGCCGAGGCCGCCGAGCACCAGGAGCAGGCCCAACAGGCCCCGCCGGTCAAGGAGCCGGTACCGGCGGCTGAGACGTGCCCGACCAGTCACCCCAGTCCCTGGCACGCGAAAGCGCACTGCTGGGCTCTCGGTCAACACGCCCCTGAAGGGAGGCCGACCCCGGCGACGGCCCCCGCCGAAACGGCAAACGGGCAGGAGGACATGGCACTGGTGCTCATCACCTCGAAGAACTCCCGCCGCTCCCGCAAGCGCGCCTTGTGGGCCCTGCCCCGCCGCGAGGCAAAGGCGGTGTGCGGCGACCCCCGGACCTCCGGCCGCTCCTACATGCTCACCTGGACCGACCGGCCCGGCGCCGAAGGAACCGACTGGGAATGGACGCCGGACAACGGGAGTTTGGACCCGGTCCTTACGGACCTGGGCATCACCCCGCGCCGTGAATGGACCGCCGCCACGCAGGCCCCCGCCGAGGCCGCGTAACCACGCCCCCGCCCGCCCCGGCGGCCGAGCACACCGGGGCGGGCCCCTCTTTCACCAGAACAGGGCGCCACCATGACTACGCAACTCCTCGAACGACCCGCGACGATCACCGCCCCCGACACCGAAGCGGGCAAGCTCATCGTCCCCGCAACCGAGGGCACCACCCTCCCGAAGTACCGCGTCGGCACCCCCGACATCCAGTGCCGATACCCCGTAATCGTTGGCGAAGACCAGGTCATCGGCCGCGCCTTCAGGTGGCACCGGGATTGGCTCGTCCTCACCACCGAGGGCGAACGCAATCTCCGCCGTCCGCCCAAGGGGACCCCTGGCACCGATATGGCCGCCGCCCATCTCGCGGAGGAGTACACCGCCGGTCGGATCGGCGCCGTCCCCCTGGACCAGGTGCTTGCCGAGGCTCCCACGCCCTTGTGCGGGCCGGTGCCTCTCCTCCACCCGCGGATGCCGGTCAACGATCGCAACATCCAGGGCGCCCAGATCGCGTTCGCGGGACTCCGGGCCCACCACTGGCGGGCAGTCCTCACCGGGTTTCCCGGCAGCGATAACCACTGGTTCCTCAGCTGTGAATTGTGCCCGTGGGAAGGCCCGAAGTTCTGGTCACACCTGCGCGGACGCAACGGAGAGCCGCCGAGCGCGCGCCGTCACAAGGGCGGGTGCATCGGAGAAGACAAGGTCCGCCGTTTGATCCCCGCCTACCACTAGCAGCCTGACCGAGGGGCGGCGGCAGCGTGCCGCCGCCCCCGCTCTCCCGAAGGACAGCATCGTGCCGACCCGCCACACCCCCGAAAGCATCGTCATCGCCGACACTCCGGGCGCGATCCTGGAATGGGCCGCCCGCCACATCGAACACGTCGGCATCCACCAGGGCCCGCGCCTGTTCGACGGTCCCGGCCGCACGGCCACGTTGCCGTGCTGGCCGCGGCGCCCTCCAAGTCGCTGCCGGCCACGGGCGGGGAGCCGCCGGCCGGACGTACGACTGGGACCGCATCGACCGTGCCCGTGACCAGGCGTTCGCCCTCCTCGCGGCAACCCTCACCGGTCACCCCGTCGGCGCCGACGACCCCGCCGCCAAGGCCCTGCGCCGCGAGACCATCGACCGGTGGAGCGCCGAGCCCGGCCGTACCGCCGCCGACGCTGCCCACGCGTTCCGCACCGCCGCCGCCCGCGCTGAACATGCCCTGTCCTGACCCCGCCGCCCCCAGCATCCCGAGTCATCGAAGGCCCACACGATGGACGAGACGACAGAAGACCGCAGCACCACCAGGACGCCGAGCCGCCGAGGAGCCGCCACCCCCAGCCGGGACAGCATCCACCGGCTCAGCGTTCCCCTCCACCCCCGGCTCAGCGCGACCGAGCTGATCCGCGTACTCCTCGCGGCCCCAGGGGAATCCGACCTCTCCGCCCTCGACCCCGTACAGGTCCGGTCGCTCATCGCAGACGTGCTCACCCAGCACGGTTATGACGTGCTCGACCGGTCGCCGTACTACCCGGAGCTCGACCGCCACCAGGACGCCCGCCGCGCGGTGCGCCGCGCGTACGGGCCGCGGTTCCTCGACGCACCCGACGAACAGGCCGTGCTCGCGGACCCGCTCCGCGAAGTCCTCGCCGCAGGAAGCAGGAAGCCATGACCGCTACCGTCGCCGAGCCGACTGGAGCACGGGCACGGCAGACGTACTACTGGCGAGTCCGCAACGCCCGGACGCGCCACTCACCCCCGAGCGCCGGGCAGGCGTGGCACATCCAGCCCGGACACCCCGGCGGCGCGTACTGCGACCTCGGCCACGATCTGGTCCCGCCCTCACACCACGCGCCGACTCTGCTCTCCCGCAGCCGGCCGACCGGCGGCCGGGGGGACGAGCAGGAGTTTCGCGGCGGGTGTCTCGCGTGCGAGTGGGAAGGTCCCGTGCACTCCGGCGACGGGTTCGGGAACGGTGACAACGAGGCGGTGGAGGACGCGCACGACCACTGTTTCCCCGGCTGGCGGACACTGCCAACGATCACCACGGTCGAGGACCGGTGGGCCGTCCCGCGGAACCGGAGCCGCTGGGCTCAGCTCATCGCCCGGTACCCAGCGGGTTGGATTGACCAGGGCGCCCCCGTCGTGGCCTGGCGCCGGTACCGCCGCGAAGCTCACGCTCCGCCGCACGCGGGGCGCCCCCGCTACGAACTCCACGTAACCCGGCCATCCAACGACCGGGGCCGACGCCCCACAGATCAGGGGGCCCTCTTCTGATGACCGTCGTCGTCCGGATCAGAGCCCCGCCCCGCTCAACCCGAAGGTGGTTTAATTACTCCGCCGTCAGCGGAGCGGGCAACCTCCGACCGGCCGCGCGTCCCACGGGGCGCCACACACCAGACAACAGATGACGGCCAGCGCACAAGGGCAACAAGGCGCTGGCCGTCGGTGTCTCTCTCACCAGAAAGACCACACCATGCTATGTGACCGGCACTCCGACTGTCCCCAGCCCGGCGACATCGCCCAGCTCACCAGGGGTAACAGCATCGGCGCCGATCCCGGCGACAGCTTCGTCATCGTCGAGGACTTCCCCCCGCCCGGTCGGCACCTCGTGCTCAACCTCCCCGTCGACCACCCTGGCCGCGCCGACTGGGCCGCCGCCGTCCCCTTGGCCGACATAGCCACCCTCACCCGGCTCGAACCGGCGGGCAGCCGTACGTGGGCGCCGGCCCCGGACCCGGACGACATCCTGTGACCGCGCCGAGCGGTCGCGACCCCGACCAAGAACAGGAGGCGACCGTGTCCCGCAAGACCGGCCGCACGCTCTACTCACGCGCGGACCTGCGCAAGGTCCACGGCATCAGCGAGCCGACGCTTCAGAACCTCTGGACCGACCGGGAGAACAACGGGCACCCACCCGTCGCGGACACCATTGACGGCGTCATGCACTGGGACGGCGACGTATGGGCGACGTGGCACCACGAGCTTCAGCGGCAGCGCGCCGCCGCCAGCACCACCAATCCGCCGAAGCTCGACGGCGATCCCGAAGAGATGGTCGGCCCCGCCGAAGCGGCGAAGGTCTGCGGGTTTGCCGACTCCACCACCGTCTCCCACTACGTGAAGAACCCGCCCGAGGGGTGGCCCGAGCCGGACGACTGGGACGAGCTTCCGACCCGGCGGCGGCCGAAGTGGAAGCGCTGGAGGCTGTGGCAGTACCTCGCCGACCGGAAGGGCCGCGGGCACGCCGGCGGACGGCCCATCGGCCGCCGCGGACTGGCCTACCCCTACCAAGGAGACGAGCGGCTGACCCTCGCCCGGCAGGCCATCGCGGCGAACCCCCAGGCCACGAACGCCGAGCTGATCCCCCAGCTCCAGGAGCAGACGGAGAAGACCTACTCCCGCCCGACCTGGAACAACATCATCAAGTCCGCTCGCGAGCACCCCGAGGAGTGACCCGTGCCCGACACCCGCTGTCCGCGCTGCGGCGGCCCGCTCGGTGAACGGCCCGCACGCTCCCGTCTGACCACCGACCGCGAGGTCTTCATCTGCACCACGTGCGGTACGGAGGAAGCCGTGCGCGAGGCCCACGGTCAGGCGCCGGTGCCGTTCGGCGAGTGGCCCCTGAACACGTAGCCGCTGGCCCAGCCACACGGCCAGCATGAGGAAGGTCCCCCCTCCGACCCGGAGCGGGGACCTTCGTCGTGTCACCAGGCGCTTAGTGACTGCGGGGTGCGTACATGAGGACGCCCATCCCGATCAGGCAGATGACGGCGCCGATGATGTCGTACCGGTCGGGTCGGTAGCCGTCGGCGACCATGCCCCAAGCGATCGATCCGGCGACGAAGACGCCGCCGTACGCGGCGAGGATGCGGCCGAAGTTGCCGTCGGACTGGAGCGTGGCGACGAACCCGTACAGGCCGAGCGCAATGACGCCGGCGCCGATCCAGATCCAGCCCTTGTGTTCGCGCACGCCTTGCCAGACCAACCAGGCCCCTCCGATCTCGAAGAAGGCTGCGACGACGAACAGAGCGATGGAGCGGGCGATGAGCACGGCGGCTGGGTCTTTCTGTGGGTGGAGCGGTGAAGGGCGACGTGATGGAGCACGTCAGGCCGTCGGGCCGAAGAGGTCCGTGAGTAGTTCGGCCCCGGCGGTCGCGGCGCGGACTTCGACGTGGAGGTACTGGCCGTTGAGGTGGAGTCGGAAGTCGAAGAACGGGCAGCATTGCTGCTCCTCGGCGGCGAGCGCGGCGAGGCCCCCGGCCCGTGAGGCGGGCATGGTGAGGCGGAGCCCATCGGGGATCTCCTGGCGTACCGCGCCGTCGAGGAGGCGGTGCCACTGGGCCTTGCGCTCGCCGAGGCCATCGCCGGTCAGAGAGCAGGCGACCGGAGCTGTCCGCCAGGACTCGGTCTCCTCCGCAGCGCGGCGGCTGGGCGAGAGCACGATGTCCACCGCGCGGGAAGCGCCGATGGGTGCGGGCTGGGTGAGGAAGCCGCATTCCGGGTCGCAGCGGGTGGCGCGGTCGGGTAGCGCGTCCAGGTGTTCCAGCGCGGTGTGCAGGGAGGCAGCGAATGCCGTCAGTTCGGCAGTGCGCTGCTCGGCTTCATCCAGGCGGGCGGAGATGCGGGGACGCAGGTCAGCCTTTACGTCCGCGCAGGCGCCAGCCTCCCACACGGCTAGGAGTTCGCCGATCTCCTCCAGGGGGAGCCCGAGGTGCTTGGCTGCCGCAATGAACGCGAGGCGTTCCACCGCCTCCTCGCCGTATAGGCGGTACCCGGAGGCGTTGCGGTCGGCGGGCAACAGCCCGGCATTCTCATAGAAGCGCAAGGTGGTGGCCGGGACGCCGCAGCGCTCCGCGAGCTGGGAAATCCGCATCGTGCTCACACCGTGGACCGTAAACCTTCCAGACGGCTCGAAGGTCAAGCCGTTTCCAGTCCAGCGTGCTCCTGAACAACGTCGACCTGCTGATGTTCTTCCCTCGCCCGCACCTGCCAGAGGTAACAGTCCAACAGGACATCAGGCTCCAGGAGCCTGATTCGCAGGAGTGACCATGCCACTCCGAGTGCCCGAGGTTCCCTCCGTTGATCAGGATCTTGAATTTAGAGGACCAAGGTATCGTCACTTCGTGACGATACAATCAGCCAAGACGACCGAAACTGACCGGATGAGAGCGGGGGGTGAGCGGGCCGATGGGATGGGTGACCATGATCGGCCCCTCCGACGAGCAGGTTGAGTACCGCCTTACCGGCGGCCACGGATGCGGGAAGTCTGTAGCGGTCGACGCCGCGCCCCTCATTGCCGCCATCGAAGCGAAGGCCGAAGCCGCCGGAGCCCCCGTCGCCTCCCTGCTCGCGAACCGCGAGGCCAAGCGCGCCTTCTTCCGCGCCCGCGGACTCCTCCGCAGCAAGGGCGCTGCGCGGTTCACCGGGTTCGACGCCGTTGAAGTCGCCGCCGCAGCCGGGCTCGACGCCCGCGACCTCTACGGGGAACAGGCCCTCCCCGCTCGGCCCGCGGACGGACAGGTGGACTACCACCTGGACGCCAGCGAACGGCCCCTGGTCTGGATCGGCGATGGGCTCGCCGAGTTCGACATCACGCCCGGCAGCACCCTCGCCCCCGAGCAGTTCCCGGCCGCCCGGCGCCTCATGCACGGCGAAGACCCGCGGACCGGGCAGACCCTCGTGGAACCCAAGCTGGCGATCGCGCCGGCCGCCAAGCTCCCCGCCGCCCCACTGGCCCGCGCCATCCGCCGCGCCGCCGCCGAACGCAGTGTGAACCCCGCCTCCCTGCTGGACTCCAAGCGAAAGCAGGACGTCTTCCGCCGGATGGAGAGCCAGCTCAAGAGGTTCGGGGAGTCGCACCGTGTTCCCGTCTCGACGGTGCTGAAGCTCGCCGACGCCGTCGGCATCGACGCCGTCGACCTCTACGGCGAGAGCGTGGTGGAGAAGGCGGTCGCTGCCGAGGCGGGCGGCCGTCTGGACGCCCGCGCACTCCTGCGTGCGGGCGAGACGCGCGCCACCGACACCGGACAGCAGCCCGCCGACCTGTTCGACGCCGCGTCCATGAAGCGCCGGTACGCCCAGACCGAAGGTCAAGGCGCACGTCGTCTTCGGGACCTGCCGATGGACGTCCGCGAAGCCGTCGCGATGGCCAAGGCGGCAGGGCTCGCGCCCGAGGACGTGTGGGACACCGAGGAGATCAAGGCCGCTCTCCTCGAAGGCCGCGTGCAGGTCGGCAACTTCGGTGCTGACGTCACCTTGGACTTGGCGAAGTCGAAGTCCGCTTTCCTCGCCTATGCGCCCGAAGAGATCGCCGCCCAGGTCGAGGGCATCTACACGACCGCCGGCCGCGAGTCCATCGGTGCCCTGGAACGGTGGACGGCGTACGCCATGCGCGGCCACCATGGCGATGGCGACGAAGCCGAGACCGTGAAGACGAGTGGGTTCTCCGGCTGGATGATGGTTCACCGCGCCGCCCGCCCCGTGGACGGCGCCCCGTACGGAGACCCCCACTTCCACCTGCACTTCACCCTGGCCAACATGGTCAAGGGCACCGACGGCAAGTGGTCCACGATGGCCGGCGGGGGCCGCGACCTCCACCGGCACACCCGCGCGACCCAGTCCCTCATGAACGCCCGCATCCGCCGCGAGCTGACCGACACGTTCGGTATCAGCTTCCGCCGTGAGGAGCGGACCGGAGCATGGGAGATCGCAGCGATTCCCGAGGCCACGATCCGGTTGTTCAGCAAGCGGGACAGCCAGGTCCGGGACCTACTGACGAAATTCGGCATCGACTACGACAGCGCGACAGCCCGCGAGCGCACCGCCGCCTCCACCGCGTCCAAGGCCGCGAAGAACGGCGAAGCCGCCGGAGTCGGGGACGATGTCCTCCGCGCCTACTGGCAGGCCGAAGGCCGCGCGGCCGGAGACGACCCCGACGCCATCGCAGCCAGCGCGATGGAGCAGGCCCGAGCCGACCGGAACCCGTCTCTGGATGAACTGTGCGCCCAGGTCTTCGCCCCCAAGACCGGCCTGACCAGCCACTCCAAGGAGTTCACCCACGCCGCCGCCATCGCCGCCGTGCTGGACGCCCTTCCGTACGGCGTCGCGGACGCCGCCGAGGCCGAACAGCTCACCAAGTCCGTGCTCCGGCAAGCCGGATACGCGGTCCAGCTCAACCCGAAGGGCGCCCAGCACTTCGCGCACGCCGACCGGTACACCACGGCGGATGTCGTGGCGGCCGAAGCGCTGATCGTCTCCGAGGTCACGAACCGGCTCGGGACTCAGGCCGCCGCCGTCAGCAGCGACACGGTCGACATGACGCTGTCCACCGTCGAGGCCCAGCACGGCGGCAGCTTCACGTTCTCCGACGAACAGCGTGCCGTCCTTGAACGACTGCTCACGGCCGGGCACGGAATCGACGCCGTCGTGGGCATCGCCGGATCGGGCAAGACCACGATCATGGACACCGCGCGCCAGGCATGGGAGGCGCACGGTCTCGTCATCGCCGGTGCGAGTACAGCCGCCGTCGCCGCCGCGAACCTGAAGGCCGAGGCGGGCATCGAATCCCGCACCCTCGCGTCCTGGTTGACCGGCATCCGCAACGGAGGCTCCGGCCTCACCGGCGTGGACGTGTTGGTCGTGGACGAAGCCGCCATGTGCGATGACCGCGACATCGCCGAACTCCTCACCCACGCCGCGGAAGCCGGCACGAAGGTCGTCGGCATCGGTGACCCCAAGCAGCTCCACTCGCCCGGCATCGGCGGCAGCTTCGCCGCCGTGCACCACCTCGTGGGCGGGCTCACCCTCAGCCAGAATTTCCGCCAGAAGGACATGGTCGAGCGCCGGGCCCTGGAGCTGTGGCGAGACGACGACCGCGTGGAATCGCTCCGTACCTTCGCCGGGACCGGCCGCGTGCACGCTCTCGCGGACAAGGACACCACCCTCGCCGCGATGCTCACCGTCTGGGCCGACAAGCGGGCCGCGCACAACGACGACCACACCGCCGTGCAGCAGCTCCTCATGCTCGCTGCCACCAACGAGATCGTGGAAGAGCTGAACACCGGCGCCCGCGCACTGCGGAAGGAGAACGGCGACCTCACCGGTCCGGAGCACGCCTACGCGCTGCCCGGTGGCGGCGAGCTGACCCTGTCCGTCGGTGACCAGGTCCTCCTTCGAGTCAACGACTACCGGGGCAAGAAGAGCCGAGGGCAGAACGAAGACGTGCTGAACGGCTACCGCGGAATCGTGTGCGCCGTGGACGACGAACGCCGGGTGCTGGTCGAGTGGCGCGAGAAGACCGAGGACGGCCACCGCGACGTTGCCGAATGGGTGGACGCCGACTACATCGCACAGGGCGGGCTCAGCCTCGGATACGCGATCACCGGGCACAAGTCCCAGGGCCTCAGCGTCCAAGAGGCCCTGGTCTACGGCCCCGGCGCCCAGACGAACGCCCTCTACACGATGATGTCGCGGGACAAGAAGGAGTCTCACCTCTTCCTGCCGCTCTCCGTCTACGAGACCGACGCCGACCGCGCCCGCCACGGTGACGCACTCACCGAGCGGGAACAGCTTGACCGTGCCGTCGCGGGGCTCATCCGCGAGATCGAGAACGGCACAGAGGAACGCATGATCCTCACCGACCTCCCAATGAACGTGGTCCCCAATCACGTCCGCCAGGCCGTAGCTGACCTGCCGACCCCGCGCGCGCCCGGCACCGGACAGACACACGACGCGGCCCCTCCCGGCGAGGACATGGAAACCGAGAACCGAACCGCCCCGGCGCCTGCCGCAGGGAGCGAAGTCTCGACCGCGTCTCCGACAACTGCGCCGACGACCGGCCGCCCGTACGCTCACCTCACTACTTCGGCTCTGCGCGACGCAACGCGCAAGGCCACCGTGGCAGCGCGCGCCACCAGCTCGGCGGCCGAGAAGGCTGAGGCCGCCGCTACCCGCGCTGAACAGCAGGCTGCTGCCGGGACAGGCCCGAACACGCTCGCGCTCAGCCGTCGACAGCAGGACGTTGCCCAGCAGGCCGTGGCGATCCGCGAAGTTCGAGCACTGGGCGGCACAATCACGGAGTGCACTGACCGGCTCCACCACGCGCAAGTTCGTATCCAAGGACTCGAACAGCGGCTGGCTGAGACCAGCCGCTTCGGGCGGCCGGTCCTTCGTGGGGAGAACCGCGCTGCGATGGAGGCCGACCGTGAGGAACTGCTCCGTACGTGCGAGAGGGAGGCGCGAGGACTGGAGCAGATGAGTACGCGTTTCCATGATGTCACCCGGCAGGCTGGGTCGGTCGGTGAGTACGAAGCGGTGCTCACCGAAGCGGACATGCCGGAGGAGGAGAAGGCCGCATTTCTTCGGCGGGCCCAGGGCAGGGACAACAAGGTGGCTCTGCGGCTCCGGGCCGAAGCCGCCAAGGCGCGCAACACGTCTAACGGTGCCGCATACCGCGTAGTTGGACTCCTGGCTGAGTTGTCAGCGCGGACCGAAGGGAAGGTGCCCGTGCCGAGTGACGAGCCGCGTCAACACCAGGGGCGAGGTGGGGTTCCGGCCTCTCCCTACCCCGGGCAAGCCGACGCGCATGTGCATCAGTCGTCCGATGGACCGAGCGAGCCACCGGTTGAGCCACGCCTGTGATGGGATCCGCCGCCCTTCGCCCTGCCGGCCGTCCCGGTCGACCCCGCCGTGTGGGCTAACTCTTTCCGGTATTACGGCCTCAGGCGATGTCTCGTTCGAGGTCAAGGCAGTCGCGGGCACCGAGGAGGCGAGTAGGCGGGATGGTCCAGGTCATCGAGACGTCCAATTAGACGCCGAGTTCATGGCGTACGAGCGGCCCACGTCGTCATGCCGCGTCTGCCCGTCCCTCATACGCAGGTGTTGCGCGGCTCCTCGGAACCGGGCGTCTCTTGTGTTGTCCCGCGCGCTGGCAGAGCAGGTAGGCGAAGGGGGCTGCTGGCGCTGCTGCGACGCCATGCTATCCCGCTGTGGATTAGATTCCACCTTGTCCACACACCTAATCGCGGTGTACGCGACGGTTTGTCTCATCCTTCGGAAGGCTGATGTCAGTGGCATGGGGAAGAATCTGAATCAGTGGAGGGAGGCTTTGATGTCCGCAGCGGACAGTGGTTCTGACCTGCATATACCTTTGCCAAGTGGGTGTCGCTGGTGCGGGGTGGATGAGCGCGAGCACATGCAGCGGTACAAACCGCCGGTGGGCTGGCACAAGTGGGAGCCGCCTACGCAGGAGCAGCGCAAGGAGAGGATGCTGGCCCGACGTCGTCGTGGGCCCGGTAACCGGCTCCTGCGCTTCACAGCTACGCCGCTAGCTTTCTGAGCTGGCTGAATACGAGGCGAAGCTGTTCTGGGACATCCTGAGGGTCATCGAGCGCCGAGGCAAGCTGATACATCATGTCGGGCTTGCCTCCGGGGCCGCTTTCGCTCTGCTCCCGCAGCATCTGCTTGACCGCATCACTGAACTTGCCCCCACGCAGCTGCAAGAAGTCCACGGGCGCCCAGATGCCTTCGATCCTGGGCCATATCTTATTGGCGACACGGGCCCAGACCTCGTCGGTGAAGGCCTCCTCGAGCTCGTTGAACTTCTCCCCGCCGGGGAGGCTCGGGTCGGGTTCCCCGATGAATTTCACGTAGTCAGCTACGCGCGGGCCGAAAAACTGGGTCAGCTTGACGGGCTTGAAAATGCTTTTGGGTAGATTGCGGCTGTCGGCGTCGACCACCAGCATGAAGGACCGATCGTGCTCAGCGAGGTAGCGTGCCAGATGCAGTGCCCCCTCATTGTTGAAGCACGCCCACAGGGCAATGCCAGCCGCCTGAAGTGACAACCTCTCGCAGAGCTTGAACAGCAATGGGAAGGCACGCTGCTCCGTGTCGCCTTCCACAGCCATGAAGCAGCGCTCATGTAGCAGTACAGAATTTCGCAAGCCGAGTCCGGCGGCAATCCTCCACAGGTGGTGCTCGAGCTCGTCGCCATCCGCATCGGAGCCGATCCGCTCGATGACGGTGCGGTGCTTCTCTAGCTTGAGGTGGACGACGTCGGAGATCTCGACACCGTCGATGAGGTTCAAAGAGTGGGTAGCGACGATGACAGCGACGTGCGACAGTGCGCTCTGGTCTTGAATGAGCTGCATGACGCGTCGCTGGTGGTGATAGTCCAGGTGGGTGTCAGGCTCGTCGTAGATGACGATCGTCTGCACCGCCGGCGGCGTGACATCTTGTGCTTCGTCAGGGACCGCGGATTGGTCTTCTTCTTCGTCGGCAAGCAGCTCGCTGGTCCACTCCCACACGGCCAACGCGACTCGTCTACTGCGGCCGAGCCCTGAGCCTTCCAGCGCGACTGACTCTCCGGCAGCACGGGCCACCCGCAGCGGTGCGCCGCGAAATCCATGCTCGAAGGAGACGTCCGGATCCACGTATACGTCAGTCAGGTCTGGGCAGCGCAACTGGATGTGATCACAGAGGGACTTGGCCTCAGTCCGAAGACGATTCTTGACCTCGTCCTCCAGTTCACTCAGCTTGCCTTTGAGCTGCGGATCCTCCATGTACTGCTTGAACCGACCGCTGAGAGCACTTTTGATCTCCGCGTCAGGGTGCGCGACCTTGCCGTCGAAGGGCAGCAGCCGCGGCATGCGCTTATCCAGCAACGCGGGCGCCGGGAGCCATGTCTCACCGGCGGAGTGCTCACGCGCGTAGGCACGAAGTGCCTTTTGGAGGTCTTCCTTCTTGCCGCTAGCTGGCTCGAGCCCGTGTTCCTTGACCAGGGCCTTGAGCGCGGGGAGCAGAAGCGACGGTAGGTCACGCAGTCGCTCATCGTCAGGAAACGAGCCCCAGTACTCAAGGCGGCCAACACAGTCCTCACCGGCCCGACGGCGAATCCGCACCAGCGGCGGCAACTCGAGTTCCGCCTGCTCCCACTCGTCGAGCTGGAACTCACCGACCACTGTGGTCTCTTCGCACCGCTGAGGAGGGGCGGCCGCCGTCAGCCCCTGTCCGCTGGGCTGCGCCACGAAGGTACGGTCGTCTTGCTTGAGCTTGCGCGATCCGGTGAGAAAGTGCAGCGAGTCAAGCAAAGCGCTTTTTCCGCCGTCGTTGTGACCGGCCAAGATCGTCGGTTTGCGGACGGGGATCTCACGGACATCGGTCAGCGAGCGGAACCCACTGACGGAGAAGCTGTTTAGGTACAACGCGCCTGCTCACTTTCCTGACGTACACGCCACCGCAGGTAGCCCGTCAGCAATTGACCGCGGTATGCCGCCCGGCGCCCCTTGCACCATCTTAGAACGAAGACCACAACCGCTACGTCCGTCCCATAGAACTCAGCGGCAGGCGCCACGGTCTCCGGCCAGCGACTAACCGACCACTGCGACCAGGCGGGTGTCGGCGCCGACGAGGATCTGCTGGTTGGAGGAGTACACACAGGTCTTTGATCGTTCGGCGATCGCGGCCAGCAGCTTGGGCCGTCGAGGCAAGGGCCATGTGCGCCTGTCCAAGACCCGCAGCGCGCCCTCTTCGCGAACAGCCTGTTTACGACGGCGCGCCCGTGCCAGCGGGGCAAGGCGCGGCTGACGATTCAAGCTGAGTGGCTACGCAGAGGGCCAGTCGCCCTCGACGATCGCGTGCACCACTGAGTCGCGCCACTTTCCGGCTCTCTCGATGTGCTGCCGGATGATGCCCTCCTCCACCATGCCCGCCTTCGCCATGGTCCTCGCCGACGCCTCGTTCAGAGGCGATCGTGCTCCCCAGATGCGATGGAGCTTCAGATCCTCGAAGCCGAGCCCGAGGAGGAGGCGCACCGACTCAACGCCGTACCCGAGTCCCCACACCTTGGAGTTCAGCGCGAAGCCGAAGGTGGCGCCGCGAGGCTGGTGAGGGTCGGTGGCTATGCGGCCGAACCCGATCAGTTCGTCGCTGTGGCTCTCGACGATCGCGAGGGCATACTCACTGCGAGGCGACGCGCTGGCCGAAGTGACGGAGCGAGCGACGATCTGCCCTACCTGTGCTCGTGTCCGCGGCTCGAACGACATGTGCTTCGTCGTCTCGTGGTCTCCGTAGATCGCGAGAATCGCGTCTACGTCATCGATGGTGAGTTCGCGAAGTTCCAGGCGCTCACTGGAACGGCTGATCGGGTACATGCAGGGACTGTATCCCGGGCCTAGCGAGGCAGGGCGGGGCGAGAGGGCTCAAACATGCCGATCTCGGTGCGCAGGTCGCCTGCCAGCGCTGTGGCGCCCATCGAGTTGCGGCCGAGTGCGTCCCTCACCCGTTCGGCGGACCTGACGATCCCGTTGTTCCTCATGCCCGGGACCAGGTCGAGGACAGGCCGGATCGCCGCTGCCGCACCGTCCAGGTCCTCGGCGTGCAGCCGGACGAGAGCCAGGTTGCACTGCGAGCCGGCGAGATCGCCGAAGGCCCAGTGCGACTGCTCCTGATCGCTGAAGCCGCGGACTGCCTCCTCCGCGCGCGCAGCGAGTTGGGTGTCGCCGTGGCCGAGGAGCACCTCGGACTCGACTACGTAGTAGAGCTGCTTCAGCTCCGGGTAGGTGAGCAGGCCTCCCAGTGCGTCCAGGTCATCGGGCACCACCAGTTCGCGAAGCGACTCCGCCCTCTGGTTGGCTGCGCGTACGGCCCCTTCGTCCCCGAGGAGCGCTGCGGCGCGGGCCTCGAGTCCGGGGAGCCAGACGCTGACCGTGCCCCTCTGGTTGGGGGCGTAGGTCGCCCCCTGCCTTGCGTAGTGCAGGGCGTCGTCGGGCCGGCCCGCCCAGTAGGAGATGAGGGACTTGAGCCCGTCAACCACGGCCATCAGGCCCGTGTGCTCTGCCTCCTTAGCGCAGAACGCGGCGACGCGGGTCTGCTGCAGAGCGACCTTGGACTCACCCATGTCGTGGGAGCCCTTCGCCATCAGGAAGGTGAGCACTGTAGCCATGAAGTGCAGTTGCCTGAGCTGGGACGGGCGGGCTCGTCCGCCTTCGAGGATCCGGAACGTGTCCTCCTGTGCGTTGGCCAGGTCCTCCCAGATCTCCGACAGGGGGGTGCGGGGGTACAGCTCCACGATCCGGGCGACCTCGTCCTGGAGGAAGCCGAGAGCTTCGTCGCCGACCTGGTTGCGTTCCGCACCCAGGGCGAAATCCATTGCGCGTCGTGCTGCCATTACGCCCGTCCTTTTCATCTCGTGCATGGCCAAGCCGGGTTCGGCCGGACCTTCTGCGCGTGACGTGCCGAACAGTGAGGGGAGCTCGGGCACCGTGCCGGCCTCAACTTCAGTCCACAGCTGGTCGATGCTGTAGCCCAGGAGCCGCACCAGCACCCTCCGGGCATCTCGCTGGGGTCTGCGGGTGCCGTAGTACCAGCCCTCGAAGGTCGCCTTTGCCGGGGCGAGAGTCGCGATGGCCGGGTTCCCTTCGAACTCGGCCAGCTCGCGTGCAGCCTTCTTGAAGTAGGGCAGAAACGCTGCGAGGTCGCGGAGCTCACGTTGGTCGAGCAGGTACCGGAGCAGCGTTGGCATGGTCTCCCTCATCTCCTGCACGTTCTGCATGTCACTGGCGTCGACGGTAGAGCCCCGCCCCCAGGAAGTTGCCCTGGAACCAACGTACTTAGCGGCACCGAGGTGAGTCCGAGGAAAGTACGAGGTTCGGCGTCAACTTGCGTCTGCGTTCCGAGGGAGAGACGGGGCTAGGTCTGGAAGGCGGGCGTCGTCAGGCTCGTACTTGCCCTTGCTGACAGTGCCGGTACGAACCATTCGCGTAATCAGGGAGTCCCTGTGTCCATCGAGACCGCACGGCCGCCAGTGCACCCGGACGGTGCGGCTGAGCCTCGCTTACCGCTCGGCAGTCGGCCGACGCCTTCGTCGGATCCCTTGCCGAGCTCGCCAGTCGATCGCGAGTGGAGCAGGGTGTTCCAGCTTGAGCCCGGTGCAGCACAACTGGCGCGCTTACACGCCCGGACCCGGCTGACGATGCTCCGATGGCCGGGGAACCGCGAGTCCGCTACGCAGGTCGTCGGCATTCTCGTCGGCAATGCCGTCAAGCATGCCGACCCGGGCGCGCAGCATGATGACCGGCTCCTGCGGCTGAGGCTCGCCATCATGGAAGATCACGCTCTTCTGATCGATGTCGAGGACCCTCTCCCCGAGTTCCGTCACTTTGAGCGGGCGCAGGCCGGCGAGCTCGGCTGTGGTCTCTGGACGGTGCGCCGTCTTGGGGGTGCTCTTTCCTGGCACCTGTGCGAGCACGGTGGCAAGGCTGTCCGTGCACGGCTCCTCCCGGGCCTGGTGCAGCCGTGATTACCTCGACCGCGCCGCCGGCCCAGATCGCCGTCGAGATGATGCAGCAGCTGGTCGAGTCCAGTGGACCGGCCCGCGAGCCGGCTGCCGATATGGCGGACCTCGCTGAAGTGATCCGGACGCTTCTGGCGGTCGAGGCCAGACGCGATACGCGGGTGCGTCTCGGAGGCAACCTGTTCGATGTCGTGATCACCGGTTTCGACTCTCAGGCCCGCAAGGTCATCAACCGCATGGACGAGCAGCAGAACGGCTGTGGGCCGGTCATCGAGGATCCTGAGGCCGAGTGGCTGTACTGGCTGGTCCCGCCCGGTTCCTCCGCCCGCTGGGAGCCCCACGAGTACGCCGTGTGCCTTGGCGCGCCCCACACGATCACCCTGCCTTCCCTGAACCGCGCCGCGCCTCCGGGCCCGTACTGGCTCCGTCCGTCCGCGAGCGACCGCCTTGTGCCTCTCCAGCCTCTCCGGCAAGCCCTTGACGTGTGTCGCCCTGAGCCAACACCGCATGCCGCCCTCGCGGCGCAACTCGGTTTGACCCCCTGAACTCCGTGCTCGCCGACGCCGTCCCCCTGGACGTTGGCGAGCACGGATCCCCCCGCCCTGGTGCCGGTCCCTGAACCGGCTCCGGCACCAGGGCCGGCCCTGTGCAGAGCTGCACCGGAGGATGCTGTGCTGGAGATCGTCCCCGCCGACGAGATCGACGACGACTGGCCGTACTACGACCGCGAGGTTCCACGGCGGCGGTTGAGTGCTGGCAGCAGACTCGCAGCCCTGCGCCGCAGCTTCTTCGAGAGCGCCGTCTCCACGATCGCACTGCACCGTCCCATCAGGGTCTCCACGTACGTACTTGCCGGGCCCGACGTCGACGTCGAAGCCGAGCACGCTCTCCTCAACGAGTTCGCCGGGGGCCGGAACTGGCGTGTCCACCGCGAACGCTTCACCGACCAACCACCCGGCGGCCCGACGCCGACCGACATACGGCCCGAATTCAACCGGGCCTGCCGACACGCGGGAGCCGGCTTCGTGGACGGCATCCTCACGACCAGCCGACAGGCCATGCCCACCGCCGACGACGCCTACGAGCACTTCCTGCACTGGTTGCACGACCGTCGCGCCTTCATCGCCTACGGACAGCTGACACCCGGAAGGAACTGCGAACATGCCAGCAACTGCTGACAGCGTGCTCCCGGCCCGGGACCGGGTTCAGCACTACTGGCGCGGCCTACACGTCCCGTTCATCGCCACATGGAGCTTCGAAACGGTCTTCCACCCTCAGGTGATCCGCGCCTCCTACCGTGGGGTGTGGGGCATCGGCTACACCGACGAGTGGAAAGTCGCCGACCGGCGGCACGGTGCCTTGTGGGTGCGCCGGGCAGTCGCGCGTGGGAAGGGGACTCCAGCGCTCGCCGGTGTGCACCCGATGCGCCAGCGCCAGGCCATGGCCCACCTGCTGTGTCAGGTCTGCGGCAACAGCACGTTTGACGAGCACTGGAAGTTCTGGGGCGAACGGCACCTGTTCCTCATGCGTGCTCTCGACCCTGGGCAGGTCATATCGAACGGGGAAACGACAGACTCACCCCCCGTCTGTCTCTCGTGTGCACTTGAGTCCGTCGAGGCGTGCTCACACATTCGGCAGGGGTGGACCGCCGTGCTGGTCAAGGACGCGCGACCGTGGGGTGTAGCCGGTGTCCTGCACGCTCCGTCAACGCTCGCACCGAAGCTCGGCCCCGGCAATCGGCTGATCGAGCGGCCGTTCGGTCACAAGGAATACGCGTGGATCAACGCCGCCCGCGAGCTTGTACAGCTCGAAGACGTCACCCCCGTCGACCTCCACAAGCTCGCAGCCGAGACGACGTCCGCAGGGATCGAATCGCAGACGCGAGCACGGACGCAGGCTGAGTAGCCGATGTTCCGACGCGTGTGCCAACTGGCGGTGTTCCTAATTGCCATCGTTCTCGTCGTCACCGCAGCCTCCATCAAGCCCATGTAGCTCTTGGCATTTTCGAGTCACCAGGAGAATGAATGCTTACAGCTGATCTCACGACCCTTGCCAGGCGGGTGGCCGCGCTCCACGGACAATACGAAGCTGGGAGCCTGGCGCACACGACGGCGCCAGTGCTAGCCCTGGGTACCTTCGAGCGCGTCGGGTCGAACTGGTTGTCCGACTCGTTGCGCGCCGAAATGCCCCAGCACAACGAACCGTTCCGTCAGCAGCTCAGCAGAAAGCACCCGACTTCCCCGTACAACCGCATTCCGCTCGAACTGACCGGGGGCGCCTGGCTCGGTGAGCTCGAGCAGCACCACCTGGCCTGTGCACTGAGCGATCTCTATGGGCATCCGCGGCACCTGGTCAAGGAGACGAACCTCTTCTTCTCCACGGACACCACGCTCACGCTCTTGCCCCACTCTCCCGTGCTGGTCCTCACCCGTGCTCCGGTCGGGGTGGCCTCCAGTTTTGCTCGCGGACGCCTCTGGAAGCGCTGGGGCTACGGCGAGCGGTACGCCCAGGTCGCAGTGACTGCACGCTCTGCACGGTGGCGCGACGAGTTCAAACTGCTCCTGCCGCAGGACGACCCCGAGGAACCCATCGCGCTGGGGCGCCTGATGGCTGTGAACGCGCTGCTGCTGGCCCGCGCCCTCAAGGGACGGGCCCACACCATCGTTTCGTACGAGCAGCACGTCACAGACCCCACGGGCACTCTGGGCCGAATCGCCGCCCTGCTGAACGTCGACCTGCCGGCCAAGGTGCAGCAGCCGCGGCCCACCAACCCCATCGCCACTGACTCCACGTTTGCCACCAACAGGCACAAGAGCGAACTCGTCGCCGGCCTGGACTGTCGTACGGCGGAACTGGTGAGCGAACACGTCAATGCCACCCTTGGCCGCGCTGCGCAGACGCTCGATCCGCAGGTCATCGCGACTGCTGCCGAATGGCTGGCCGGAGACTACCTGTACGAGCTGCACGAACCGGTCGCACGCCCGCGCCGGGCCGAGCGGCCAGCTGCAGCCGGGCCGAAGGTGCCGCTTCCCGGCTACTGCCCGATGGCTGGTGTGTCCTGGCGGAACACGCTGGTCACCAACGCTGAAATGGCCGACCTCCTGACCATGCTGCACGTAGCTGGAATGCCGAACACCCAGTGCGGCACGAATCTCCTGCTGTGCCCGATGCCGCACGAACGTGGCGGCCGGTTGCATTTCGATGCCAAGGAGCGGCGATGGGCGGTGAGTCCTGGCTTCGAGGCGCACCCGGCGTACTGGGTCACGTGGGTGGGAGCAGCCGTCATGGCCGCATGGTCGGGGGCGCGTCTGCCCACACGAGCAGAAGCGCTGGAAGCCAGCCTAGGAGCGCCGTCGGCGCGCAACAGCGCCTACGCGATAGGGGACGCGTCCTGTGTCGTCGAGCCAGGCCTCGGTGCCGGTCAGGTCCACCACCTGGTGGGGAACCTCCAGGCCTGGTGCAGCGACGGCCCCGCCCAGGGCGCGGAGCGTCCCGAGCAGCGCTTCCTGTTCGGTGCGGCGTGGAACACCCCGGGCACCAGGGCGGCGATCCAGGCGGAGCGGTCGAGGTATTTGCTGGGCTCCTCGCGTGGCGTCGGTATCCGCCTTGTCCGCGACCCTGACACCACTCAGGCGACCGGGCTCGGCGCCTGGGAGCTGGCGCACCGCCTCAACGGCTGGATTGATGACCTTGCCGGTCCAGCCCGCTCTCTGGGCGAACTGGACCGGCGTTTGGTCACTGCACTGACCGCGGCCGAGCCGAGCTCATAGGCCGATCGCGGACTTGGGGCCCATGTACGAGCCGGCGCCAGGAAAGTCCTCCTGACAGAGCTTCACGAACGTCTCGCTGAATCCCAAGCCGGGCAGGTCGCCGATCTTGACGAACGCGACCTGCCGGATCGGGCGTGTATCCGCGCCCTCGATGACTGCCCCGATCTGCCCGCCGATCCGCCGGGCTTCGAAGGTGACGTGAACGACATGAGCCTTGACGTTGTCGCACAGGTACAGCAAGCGCCCGACCTCGACCTCGACGCCGGTTTCTTCCCGCATCTCCCGAACCAGGGCTTCGGCCAGAGTCTCGCCGTTCTCGACCTTGCCTCCCGGCAGGCTCCACGACCGCTTGCTGTCCGTGTCCTGGTCCAGAAGCAGGATCGCGCCGTCCTCAATGACGACGCCCGTCACACGTGTATGCATCCCCAGACCGTAGCGCCCACCCACCCGGGCAGGGGGGAACACCGATGAATGAGCGTCCCACTGCGGTTGTCATCGCAGCCGGAGGACTCGGCACCCGCGTGGCAGGCTGGTCCCCGTTCCTGCCCAAGGAACTCCGCCCGGTCCAGGGGCGCCCCGGCCTCCTTCACGTGCTCGAGGAGGCCGCCACGATGGGGGCTGATCGCGCCGTCGTTGTGCACCACCCGTACTACGCTCCGCTCATCGAATGGACCCGGCAGGTCCTCGCCCCTGGCGCCCAGGCCCGATACCGACAGCTCGCGCACCAACCTGCCGGCCATCACCCGCTGACCGACCGCATGCAGGTCGACTTCATTGCCCAGCACGGCCGCTACGCCGACATCACCTCCGCGCTGAACGGTGCCGAACACCTGAACACCGGGAACATCTGCCTGGCTTTCGCTGACAACGTCGACCCCAGCCACACAGCTCTCTCCGAGCTCATGGCCACCGCACTCCGGGGCGTCCCGGCAGTCCTCGCGGGACCGTTCACCCTGCAAGGCGCCAGCAGCCACGGGGTGATTATCTGCGCCGGCACAGGACCGGATCGCACCATGGCGGCGCTGGTCGAGAAGCCTGATCCGGTCCACGCTGCGCAACTGGTTGACGAGCACGGGCCGGACAGCCTTCGCCTGCTCCAGGGGCGCGCCCGGCTCACGCCCGAGCTGGTGCGCTACCTGACCGCATCCGAACGGGACATGGCCTCGGAGCCGAAGCTGGCCCTCGCTCTCGCCAACTACGCCCGCCACCACGCGGTGGGCGTAGTCACCAATACCAAAACCATGATCGATCTCGGTCTCCCTGACGCCGTCGAAACTGACCCGCAGCGAGTAGGCCGGAGGCCCTGACCCTGAGCGATGCCGCTCGGCTTTCCGCAGTCGCGCACACCGATTGCCCGCGACACGAGAGGCTACGGCGCAACAACCGCACAACACGAGGAGCACCACCATGACCGTCCTGACGACCGACCACCCTGCCTGGGTCGAGACCGAGGCAGGTGGCCGCGCGCGAGCCGTACGCACCGCCACCGGCATCTGGGCCCTGTCGTGGGATCGAAACGGCCTGCACACGGTCTGTGTGGAAGGCACCGAGGACGTGAAGCCAAGGTTCGTCACCACTGATCCCGCGTGCCTTCCTGAGACCGTCGAAACCGGCCTCAGGGCCGGCCTCGACGCTCTTGGCGTCTCCCAGCGCCTCGCCAACCCGTGGCTCTGGGATGCGATCACCACGGCGATTCTGCGCCAGGTCGTCCGCGCCGGGCAGGCCCGCAAGCTCTACCGGGCATGGTGCAAGGCCTACGGAACCGCCGCCACCGCTCCCACGCCCAAGGAAGTCCTCGCCCTGCAGGACGAGCAGTTCGAGAGCATCGGAGCGAAGTTCCACCGCAGTGCGCTGCGAGCGGCCGCTGAGCACTACGAAATGCACGCCGCCGACTGGCTCACTCTGAACGCGCAGGATCTCGCGGCCGCGCTCACCGCCATCCCCCGAATCGGCCCGTGGACCGCAGCGGCAGCCGCAACGGACTTCACCGGCGACTTCAGCATTTACCCGCACGACGACCTCGCCGTGCGCACCTGGGCCGCGCAGATCGCGCCCACTCATGACTGGCCGGACAAGAAAGACAAGGCGTTCGGCCCGATGTGGACCGGCATGGCCGGCTCCGACCGCACTGCCCTGCACACCCTGACCCTTTCCACGCTCACCTGGGGCTCCCATGCCCGCTGAACTGGAGGATCGATGCAGCCGTTACCCCTTCTTTCCGGCGCTGACCCGACACGCGCCCTCGATGCCATCTTCGTGAACGCGCCGCTGCGCGACTACGGCCAGCGCCCCCGCACGAACGACTACACCCTGCCGGTGCTGGGCATGGCGTACATCGCCACGTACGCCCAGCGGGCCGGCTTCAACGTGGCGGTGCTTGACGCGGAGGCGCACGGGCTGGGCATCGTCGAGACCGCCGAACTCGTCAACGCGGCCCGGCCCCGGTGGGCGGCCATGAACCTGCTCGCCCCCACCTACGAGATGTCCGCACGCATCGCGGCCCACCTCGCCCCCGACATCGCCCTGATGGTCGGCGGACACCACGCCAAGGCCATGCCCGACCGCATCCTGGCCGACCCCCGCATGACCAACCTGCGGGCCCTCGTACTCGGCGAGGGAGAGCTTCGCGTCGCCGCGCTCCTGGAGGACGAGCAGCGCCGCCGTGAACTGCCCGGCGTGCTCTGGCGTGACCCGCTGCTCGGCACCCGGGCCGCCGGCATCCCGGCTGGGAAGCCGAACCCGCAGATGCTCGGCCCGGACATCAACGCTCTGCCGTATGTGAACCGCGCCTTCCTCCCGCAGGACCCCTACCAGGCCGCGCCGACGGAGACGGACCGCCGCCTGGCCCGGAACCGTGGCACGGACCTGCTGAAGAACGCCGCCCGTACCGGCCATAGGGAGGCAAACATCGTCGGCAGCCGCGGCTGCCCGTACAACTGCACCTTCTGCGGCGCCGCGGTCAGCGCCAACCCGGACCTCAGCATCCGCGTGCGCTCTCCCGAGAACATCATCGGCGAGCTCGACCAGCTGCACGCCGAGTACGGCGTGACGGCCTTCCGCTTCGTCGACGACCTGTTCCTCGGCGCGGGCCGGGTTATCGACGAACAGATGGTCGCCTTCACCCAGAACCGGATCGGCGAGCGCTACGTGTGGGACGCCACCGGCCGAATCAACGTCCTGAACCGGCTCAGCGACGGCGAGCTCGACCGCTTGGTCCTGAACGGCCTGCGCGAAGTCGCTCTCGGCATCGAGTCCGGCAGCGACCGCATCCTCAAGGCCATGGACAAGCGGATCGACGCCGAGATGACCGAACGCGTCGCCCACCGCCTGGTCAAGCACGGCATCGGCGTGAAGGGCTACTTCATCCTCGGCTTCCCCGGCGAGTCCCACGACGACATCGAGGCGACTGTCCGCCACATCCGAAATCTCTGGGCCTTGGCCGACAGCAGCCCGGGAGACATACGCGCCAGCGTGTTCGAGTTCCGGCCCTATCCCGGCACTCCCATCTGGACGACCCTCACGGACGCCGGCCACAGCCCTGACGCTCTGCTGGCCTACGGGGACGTCGACCTCACCAGCGACGGCGCCGACGAGACCATGCGCCAACGCGACGAGTTCAACTTCTCGGTGGACATTCAGTTTGGCGATGTCCCCCTGGCCCGGGTCCGCTCCACCCTCGCCACGCTCACCCGCGAGCAGCACCAGCGCAACCAGGCCACGCAAGGAGCTGCAGCGTGATGACGGGACACGGGGCGTTCATCACGGTCGACGGCCCCAGCGGGGTCGGAAAGTCCACCACTATTGCGGCGCTGCACGCCGAGCTGGCCGGCCGGGGTGTTCCCGTGCACCGGACCGTGGAGCCCACCACCAGCGAGCTCGGCAGCTTCATCAGCGCGCACTTCAGTCACATCCGGGGGCACGCCCTGGCCTGCCTGGTCGCAGCCGACCGGTACGAGCACGTCGAGCACGAGATCAGGCCCCGACTGGCTGACGGCGACACCGTCATCACCGACCGGTACCTCGCCTCGACGCTCGTCATGCAGCAACTCGACGGCGTACCACTGAAGTTCCTGCTGGACCTGAACGCGAACGTACTGATGCCGGACCTGGCGGTCATCCTGACAGCGGGCCCTGGTCTCATTGCCGCACGGATTGCCGCGCGCGGCCCGCACAACCGATTCCACCGCGATCCGACCGCGCCCCGCCGCGAGGTCGTCCTCTACGAAGCTGCAGCCCAGACCCTGATGACGGCCAACGTGAAGGTGCTCGTGGTGAATACCGGCGAAGCCACCCCATCGGAGGTTGCGGCCACAATCGCCGACGCCGTGTCCGGTTCCTCGATAGCGTCGACGGGCTCACCGACGACGACAACATCCCAGGGACCATGACACCGGAACTACTCGCAGAACCCGTCATCGACACTCACGTCATCCTGCGCGCAGGCGACAAACTGCTGTTCTCCCAGCGCGGCGGACCCTACGGCTACGGCCGATGGCACATGCCCTCGGGCAAGCTCGACCAGGGCGAGCCCTTGCGCGTCGGGGCTGCCCGCGAGCTGCAGGAGGAGACCGGCGTGACGGTCGATCCCGCGCACCTGCGGATGGTGCACGTCGTGCACCACCGGCAGAGCGCTGAAGTCGAAAGAATCGGCTTCTTCTTCGAAGCCACCCAGTGGAGCGGAGAGCCCGTCAACCGGGAACCAGAGAAGTGCCTCGGGCTGGAGTGGTTCAGCGTCCACGAACTGCCCGAGGACATCATCGAGTACCCGGAGAAGGGGCTCCTCGCCTACCTGGAAGGTGACGGAGCGCTCACCGAGCACGGGTGGGAGTAGTCGATGCTGGCCGGCTGAATCCGCCAGCGCGCCCCACGATCTTTGCCGCAGCCGAGAGTCCGCACTCACGAGCCTCGGGCCACGCACGCGACCAGCAAGGCGGTCGCATGGCCCGGGGCCCGGTCGCCCATTCTTACCAACGACGAGAAGGAAGGAGCACGGGGCCCAGAACCCAGAGCCCAGGCGCCCGATGCAGTGGTGCAGGTATGACAGAACTGGCCCGTTGGGAGCTCGTGCTAGAACGCCGGATGCTCGGAGCTAATCGTGGTGGTCTCAGCCCATTCTAGGGCCGCCGCATCACCGTAGGTCGACCGCGGTTCTGCCAGTGCTCGGCCCGGCTCGGTCGCAGCAGATTCCCGAGCGGTGACACTCGTGAACACCTGCTCCGCGCGATCCAGGGTCAACCGCATCGTGCCGTAAGGCCCAACGGCGTACCCGGTCCGGTGTCCATGCAGGTGCAGTTCCTCCACTGCCTGAAGGCCCGCGTCGACCTCCGGCACGTCGTCCGGTGGGACGAGGGCGTGCAGTTCCTCCGTCCACTCCCAACCGAGATCACGGAGCACGGTCCGGGCTTCCTCCTGCTCCCAGCCGCTTCGCGCCACCAGTCCGTGACGAGGGTCCGTCGAGAAGACCATGCTCGGGTCCGTCATCATCCGGCCATCTCCTCGACTCGTCCCGCAGATCCCGTGTCCTCGCTCTTGGCCGTGGGCCAGGCCGCGAGCTGGAAACGCGCCGGACGGTCGTCGTGCTTGCCGACGCGGCATTCGTCGCCTGCCTTGCCCAACGTCTTATTCATTCGGGTGAGGAATCGGTCGTACTGCTCATGCCAGATCACGGACGAGCCCGCCTCCGTATACGCGTCTCCCCTGGCGAAGGCCAGGGCCACGATCTCGTATGCCAGGCCCTCGTGCTTCGCCCAGCAGGGCGGGATGACGTCCTGCGGCTGCCAGGCGTACGTCCGGTTCAGCCAGCGGCACACGGAATCGAGCCACACGGGCATCGGCTTGATCAGCTCTGCTGGCAGGGCGCCGATGTCCCACGGGACGGGACCGTCGGCGGCCACGGACTCCTCCGTGCTCCGCTCCGCGATGTACTCCAGGATCAGTGCGGGCGGCTCGGGAAAGGACTCGAAGCGGGTCAGGGTCTCGATCATGCGGCAGCCGCTCCTTCACGGCCGGCCCACGACACCGCGTGGGCCTTGGCCTGGTTCCTCTTCTCGGTGGCCCGCCGGTTCCGCTCGGCTTCATTGGCGGCTCGAAGGTCACGGACGTGACCCTCGATCTCGGCCCAGGAATCCCAGGTCCACATGCCGTCGAGCCGGGAGACGATCGGCGGGAGGTTGTCCGCGAGGACCAGGGCGTGCCCCTCGGGAAGGCCCCTGATCTCGTCTCCTCGAAGGACGGGTTCGAGCGCCATGTGCGTGGCCGTCGAGTGACCGCCGCGGTCCCCGCCGGACGTGGTCTTCGTCGTGCGCTCTCGCTCGACCTGACCGCACAGGTCAGACATGTCCTTCAAGAAGTCGGGGTCCTTGTCGCCCGGCAGGACGATGACGTTGTTGGTGAAGGCCGCCAGCTCCTTGGCGGTGTCCTCGCCGAAGCGGGCACGAGCCGACGCCCACGCCTGGAGGCCGTAGACAACCGTGATGCCGCGTCCCCGGCCGTCGGCGACGCGTTGGCGGAGGGAGGGGATAGGCGCGATGTTCGGCGCCTCGTCCAAGGCCGCGAGGAGTGCGGGGTCGAGCCGACCGGCCGGGGACGCGAGGGCGTGCGCCTCCGCGAAATCCAGAAGGTCTTCGGCTATCGCGGTGGTCAGTGGCGCGACGCTGTTCACCTCGCTGTCCTTGCCGAGGAGGTAGAGCGTGCCCCCGGCGTCGAGGAACGCGCCGAAGTCCGTGGGGTCCTCTCCGTCTCCCTGAAGGGCGTTGATCACCGACTGGTGCATGAAGGGTTCGAGGGCCGCGTCGAGGGTCGAGGCGGTGTTGCCGACGGTGCGGCTGTCGCCCGTGGTGGCCGTGCGTAGCATGTCGGCCCAGCCGGGGCCAGCGCCCGGGTGAGCGTTGAGGATGCTGAGGGGGGCCGGGTCGGTCAGCTTGCGGGCCCATCGCAGAACCCAGTCAAGTGAGGCGCCGTCGAGGGCGGCGGCGTGGAAGAAGGCAGCGAGGATCTTGGACGCCTGCCCCTTGTAGAAGAAGCTGCCCTCGCTGGACTGTGCGGCACCGTTGGAGGTGCGCGAGCCCGCGACGAACGCCTTCCCGCGCATCATCGCCACCTCTGTGTCGGCTGCGCCGTTGATCGGCGTCCACCGGAAGCGCGGGAGGCTCGGCGCGATGTTCTGCGGGTCGAAGACGGCGACGGGGCGACCGTCCCGCTGCCGCGCGTCGAGGGTCAGTTCGACCAGATCGGGCTTGGTCGAGGTGGCCAAAACCGGCCCGGCCCAGCGGCGGACGAGCGGGGCGAAGAACCGCAGAGTCTTTCCGCTGCCCATCGGGCCGATGACCCGGCATGCCTTGTCGGCGCGGGACCAGAGCTCGACGCCCTTCGGGCGCTGCGAGGTGCCCAGCGAGTAGCCGAAATCGTGAGGATCGAGGGGGTGGTGCATGACGTACTCCGGTGCGAGGTGGGCGACGAGGAGAGAGGTCAGCGAGCGGCGGAGCGGTCCTTCGCGAAGCTCACCCCGGCTGCGCGGCTGGGGTGGCCGTCGTCGCTGGTGAGGGAGGGCCGGATCTCGGTGGCCTTCAAGACCGCCTTGGCCGACATCTGGCGCTTGAGCTGTGCCTTGCTCGCGAATCCGGCGTTGCGCCGTCCGCGGTTCAGCAGGAACCAGAGCGTCACCAGGGACACCGCGCACACGGCCGTCACGGCGTACAGGGCCAGGGAGATTCCGCCGGGCGTGATGTCCATTACTCGGCCCTCCGGGCGACGCGGGCCGCCAGGTAGCGCATCCGCCGGCCGCACAGCCGCGACATCGACGCGTCGGGCCCGGCACAGCGCGGGGGTGCGGTGTGGAAGGCACTGTGCAGATCCTCGGCGGCCCGCCAGACGTGGGCGACGGCCGTACGTACGCGTCCTCCAGCGGCGGAGTAGTCGCCGTGGTCCAGCACGAGGGCCAGTTCCTTCATACGCCGGGCGAGGTCGAGCGCTTCGGCGTGCAGCTGGTCGATGTCCTGTCGCACCGCGCGCTCGTCGGCGGGAAGCGTGGTGTGGTCAGTGGTCACGGTCATGGCGAGGGCTCGTTCTGAGTCTGCGTGGAAGGGGTCGGCGGTCGAGGGGCGGCGGTATCCGCTCATTCGGCGTCCGGGGAGGTGCTGGTCAGGTCGGTCATCGACCCGGAGGAGAAGCACAGGTACTGCTCGGCCTCCACCAAGAGGTGCTGGACGCCGGGGTAGATCACCTCGCCGACCTTCCACAGCGCGATTCCGCGACGCAGGCGCATGATGTGCTCGGCCGTCCAGGACGGCAGACCCAGCCGGGCCACCGTCGCTTCCGCCTCCGCCTTCTTCTGGCTGTAGATCACGATGGTGTCGGCCATCTTCAACGCCGCTTGGGTCTCCGGGCTGTCGTCGATGTCGGACAGGTGATGGACGATGAAGATGCAGCTCAGCCCGTATCCCCGTGCGAATTTCAGGAACTTCTCAAGCAGCGAGGCGAGTTGGGGGGTCCCGAGGATGTGCCAGGCTTCCTCGCAGACGAGGATGCGCTTGCGCTGCGTGTAGCGGCGGCAGCCGGAGCCGGGGTTCGGCCCCAGCTCCCAGGCTCCTGAGTTCGCGTCGACCACGACGCGGTCGTGCTGCCCCGGCTCCGTGCCGCATTCGCACAGCGGGCGCAGCCAGACCTCTTCGAGGAAGACCGAGATCACGGCGACGAGGATGGTCATGGCGACGCCGCCGGACGGGACCTTGGTCAGGTCGAAAACGATCATGTCGGCGTCGAGATCCACGCCCAGGCTGGTCGGGCCGTCGAGCATGCCCGTCAGGTCGCCGGTGTCGTCCTGTTCGCTGCCGCACAGTCGGTCCAGGACGTAGGACGCCTCCAGGCCGTCACCGAGGAGTTCGCCCCTCGTGCGTTGCTTGGCCGTCGCGTCGGACTCCTCCGGAGAGCGCAGCGCGGCGGCGACGTCGGCCAGGACCGGGGTCCGGCCGAGATCTCCCGCCCGCTGGTGAGCCCGGCGGATCGCGATGCGGAGCGCGGAGCCGGCGAACTCATCCAGGGCCTTGCCGAGGCCGAGTTCAACGATGGTGCGCACCAGCTCGACTTGCCGCTTGCCCGCGATGGCCGGGTCCATCGGGTTGATGCACGAGGCACCACGGCCGCCGCCGGGCGTGAACTTCACCGGGGCCTTGCCGGTCAGCGAGCGGCCGAGCGCGGCCCACTCGCCTTCTTCGCGCTCCTTCTGCTCCTTGGTGTCGAGGACGACGACCTGACGCCCGAGGCGGATCTGCCGGGCCGCGTACGTCTTGGTCAGGGCCGACTTGCCCCGGCCCGTGTCCCCCATGACGATCATGTTGCCGCCGGGCAGGCCGTCACCGAACGCCGAGAACGGGCAGTAGATGAACGCCTTGCCCGAGTACAGCTCCCGGCCGATGATCGCGCCCGCCGTGCCGAGGGTCGGCGGGGCGATCGGCAGGTACAGGGCCTGGCTGGTGGTCGTCTCGGTGTAGAGGGGACGGCGCACCGTCTCGTGCGTCGGCGACAGCGGGGCGAGGTCGAGGAGGTCGGTCACTTGATGCCTCCGGCGAGGGGCAGGGTCGTGGCGAAGGCACGGGCGTGTTCGAGGTCGAGCCATTCGATCCGCAGGTGCGCGTTGCGGGCGCGGGAGGCGGTGGTGCGCTTGGTGCGCTCCAGCTCTTCGGCGCTGCGCGAGGAGATGGTGATGTAGCCGACGACGGCGGAGCCGGCCGCGCCGGAGGATGCCAGGGTCATGCCGCGTGAGCCGGTGGCGCTGGCGGCGATCTGGTCCCGCGGGTCGACGTTCTTGCCACGCTTGCGGTCTCGGTCGATCTCGGCCTGGTTGTTCGTGTCCTCCGCGAGCATCCGCTCCACGGCTTTGTCGTTGGGTTCGAGCTGCTGCGTGATCGCGATGGTGCGGATGACGTCGGGCATCCCGATCAGCAGAGGCGAGAGGAAGTCGGGGCCGACAGGGGTCGTGGGCCATCCGACGACGGCGGCCGTGGCGTGGTACCAGCTGCCCGTGGAGCCTGCCGCGCGGGTGGCGACGTGGGCACCGTCGCGGACGTCGACGTTGCGGGGGAAGGCGTGCGCCTGTCGGAGGTCGGTGTCCCAGATGGCGTGGTCAGGGTCGTAGGAGTTGCGGATGAACGCGGTCATCCGTCCTTCGTCCAGGGGCGCGATCACGGAGAGGTCGGCGTCCTCCGCGCGGGACCACAGCTCATCCAGGTACGCCGCCATGGCCGCGGCGATCCCTTCGTCACCGGTACCGCGGGCGGCGCCCTCGGCCGCCAGGTCGCGGGTGAACCGGGCGTGGATGGTGATGTAGTAGCGGTGTTCCTCGGCGCTGGTGGAGACGGCATTGGCCAGTACGTCGTACGAGTCCTTCAGCCACTGCGGGGCGTCCGTCGTCGCGGCTGACTCGTCGCGCTGCGCGATGTAACGCTGGTGGGCGTAGGGGTCCGACTTCATCTGCCGGGCCAGGACCTGGATGCGCTTCACCGGGTGTTCTTCGACGTTCCCGAAGGCGTCGAGGAGTTCACCCCAGCGCTCCAGGGCGACGATCTGCTCACCCACTTCCTTGCCGCCGAGGCCGGGCGAAGCGATCTCCAGAGTGGCTGTGACGCACCCGGTCTCCGGCTGGAGGACCACGACGGCCTGCTGTCCACGGACCGTGACCGGCACCCACGTCATGCCCGTGACCCCTTCCGGCTCCACAAGAGCGGCGTCCGGGGGCGTGCCATTGGCACGCACGCCGGCCTCGACAGCCGGGGACACCCACACGCCGCCGGTACGGCGGAGTGCCTTGCGGTGGTAGCGGTTGATCCGCCACCAGCGGTAGAGGGTGCGCCGCTGGGAGGTGCCCTTGGGCCGGTACGGGGCGTACACGATGACCAGGGCGAGCAGGATCGGCAGGACCAGGCACGCTGCGGCGATGGCCGTCACGCTGTTGAAGAGGTAGCCAAAGAGGATGCCGATGACGGCTCCGCCGCCGAGGACGACCTGTTCGCCGAGGTCGCGGCGGCCGACCAGCCCTGTGGGGCGGTGCTGTCCGAACTGATACGTACGAGTCGACATGGAGGGTCACTGATCCTTGCTGGGGTTCGGTCGTCCGGGTGCCTGGCCGCCCGAGGGCCGCGACGGCGGCGGGGGCGTGACGGAGGGCCCGGAGCCCGAGGTGGTTCCTGATGTGGAGGAAGGGGAGGCGGGCGGTGTCGGGCCCGAGGTTCCCGCGCCGGGTGACGGCGGGGAGGGCGGCTGTGCTGTGCTCGGTGCCCCGCTGGCTTCCGGTGCGCGTCCGGCCGAGGCGTGGCCACCGGCCGAAGACCAGTCCGGAGAAGAGCTGACGACCGGGTCAGAGGTCGCTCCCTGGGGGCGAGCGGCGGCCGGTGCACCGGACGTACCGGCGGTGTCGTCGCCGCCCTGCTGGCCTTCGGGCTGTTCGGGCTTGCCGCCGCCGGCGGCGTCGGTGCCCTGCGCGCCCGGGGAACTGGTGGCCTTGTTCTTCGCCATGTCGACGCCAGCCTTGGCAACGGCGAGCCCGGCCGCGACCGGTCCGGCCACAGCCGTTCCGCCGCCCATCTTCGCGCCAGCGGTCTTGGCGCCAGCGGTCTTGGAGCCGCCGACCAAGGAGTCCTGCACGTGTGCGCCCATCGCCCTGTTGGCGTGCTGGGCGGGGCCGTCGATCGCGGCGGCCGGGCCGGAAGACTGTGCACTCTTCCGGTCGTGGTGGAGGCTGGCCATATCGTCGCCGAAGGCAGGAACCCACTTGTAGAGCGTGGCGGACGCGAAGACGGCGAGCAGGAGGATCAGCGCGCCGACCAGGGTCTTGGAGACCGCGTCGGACATGCTCCCCGAGGTGTCGCTGAGGATCGCGCCGCCGAGGCCCAGCAGGGCGAACAAGATCGGTTTGCTCAAGCCGATGGCGAAGATGGCGCCGAACCACTTCTTCGACTTGCCCCACAGGTCGCGATCGACCAGCCCGGCGTTGACGATCGGCCCGAGCGCGACGGCCACGTAGATGGCCGCGCTGCGGATCAGCAGCTCGATCCACATCAGCAGGGCGCCGCACATCATGATGAGGTTGACGACCAGCAGCTGTCCCACGCCCTCCGTGGGGTTGGCCGCCATGACCTTGAGGATGTTCTCCAGGAACGGTTTGAAGTTGCTCGTCGCGTACGGCTCGAAAACGGCGGTGACTTCGTCAATGGCCCTCATCAGCAGCGCGATTGCGCCCGGCGTCATGGCGTTGACCACGAACTGGAGGAGCAGGAAGCCGATCGCCTCGGACACGGCGGTGGTCAGGGCGACTCCGCGGACCGCCCGCTTGGCCACGGCGATCAACCAGAGGGCCACGGTGAGCAGGCTGGAGGCCGCGAAGATGATCGCGTACTGCTTCAGGAAACCGGGGCTGGTCAGGTCGATCTTCGTGGTGTTCTGGATCAGCTCCAGCATCTTGCGCAGGAACCAGATGTTCGCCTCGGTGAGCTTCTGGAGCAGGAACCCCAGCGGGTCCTTGACGAAGTCGATGGCCGCCTTCGCCTCACACACCATCGGGATGTAGCAGAAGGGGTTCGCCACCGCCGAGGGCACAAACACGAACCCGATGATCACGTTGACCATCGCCACCGCCTGGAGGCGGCGGCGCCAGCGACCCGGCGCTCCCCGCTCGATGGTCAGCAGGCCGGGGGCGTCGTCACGCAGTCGCAGGCGCATTGCTGGCACCCCCCACGTCCGCGAAGCTGTCGGCCGGGGCCGCCTCCTGCATGGCCGGCGGAGACGGCACGAGCGGTTCGGACGGGGTGACGGCCGCCGTCTTCCAGGTGCCGTCCTCCCAGACCAGATCCACGGTCATCCGCAGGAAGGCGACCTGCGGGCGCTGCGTCTCGTCCTTCCCGGCTACGCCCCCAACCGACGCCGTCCACAGCTCCATGCTCGCGGCCTGGTCGGAGTAGGAGATCGAGCGGGTGGCGAGCGCCGCAGTCCGCGTGATCAGCTCGCTGCCGTCGGCGGTCGTCCCGTCCGCACCGACACCGCGGTTCTCCATGACCAGACGAGCCGTCGAGTCGGTGTCCGAGGTGACCGAGTGCAGCACGCTCGACGCGGCCGTGGTCGACAGCATCCGGTGCCGCCAGTCCTCATCGGTGAAGAACCGAGGGTCGCCGTAGAGCATGGTGGCGCTGACGGCAGCGGCACGAGCGCCGCGCTCGTTGTGTCCGTACGGTGCCGGGAATCTACTTCGGTCTTCAGCGCCGCTCAGCACGGGGTCTTCTGCAGCGGCCGGAACGTAGTCCGAGAAGTCGCCCGGTACGTTGGATGCCTGCCGCACGTCGATCGGAGCGACCAGTCCCGTCGAGGCTGAACTGTCCTTCAGCTTCCAGTCGTCGGACTCCCAGGTGAGGGTGACCGTCACCGACTGGAAGCCCGTCTTCGGTGTCGCGTGCCCGGCCGTGCTGCCGCGAACCGTTGTCGTCCACAGCCGCACCATCGCCCCGTGGGCGTCGAAGCCCAGGACATGCGCCGAGAGGACACCGGTACGCGCGACGGTCTTCTTGACGGAGACCTTGGAGGTGTCGCCCCGCAGGGAGCCGACCGCGTCCTCGGCAGCGTGGTCGGCCTTCTTCACCGCCGCTTCAGCCGAGCCCTTGGCCGCCATAACTGCCACCGCACGGTGCCGCGCGTCCTTGTCCGTGAGGAACTGCGAGCTCCCGCTGACCGTCGTGTAGTTGGCCGCTGCCGCCTTGGCGCCGGATCGAGTGTGCGGGTAGCCGACGGGGACGCCGTGCAGCTCCCGCACGCCTTCCCTGCTCGCCTGCGGAGCCGAGTGCGCGGGTGCCGACTCGGAGGGTGCCGTGGCCGGAGGGGTGCCCGTCGTCATGCTGACGACCACCCCGGCCGCGGTGACCACGGCCGCGCCGCCAGCCGCGATGCCCCAGAGCTTGGCCGACGAGCGGCGCGCTCCGCTGGCTTTCGAGGAGGAAACGTTCCTCCGGGATCGGATAGGCATGGGTCACACACCCATGCCGTACGTGATGGCGAAGATGGTGCCGAAGCTGGCCACGAGGAAGACGCAGGTCAGGCCGCCGACCATCATGCCCTTGCCGCGCGAGCTGTCCATCGTGGAGTGGCCCTCACCGAACCACCCCTTCGACTTGCCGACACCGGCGAGGAAGGCACCGGCGCCGACGACGAGGACGACGGCGGCGATGACACCCAGGATGACCTTCGCCGTGCCGCCGAGCTTCCCGAAGGGGCCCCAGTCCGGCTTCACGCCGGACACAACATCGGCTCCGGCGGCGAGGGTCGTGTGCAGGGAGGGATCGGCAGCGGTAGAAAGGAGGTTGTGCATGGTTTAGCCCCTTGGTGCTGTGAGGAATGGTTTGGGATGTTTTGGTGTGATTAGCCGACGTGCCGCATCGCGATGATCTGCGGTTTCCAGTAGCTGAGCGGCTTGATCCGCACCTGAGCCCCGGTGTGCGGTGCGTCGATGACCTGGCCGCCGCCGATGTACATGCCGACGTGCTCAGGGCCGGCGCTGCCCGGGACGCTGAACAGCAGGTCGCCCGGGACGAGTTGGGAGACGGCCTTGACGGCGGTCCCTGCGTGGACCTGGTCGTACGTGGTTCGCGGCAGGTTCACTCCCGCCGCTGACCAGGCCATCTTGGTGAGCGAGGAGCAGTCGCAGCCGCCCACACCCTCGTACGGCATGACGCAACTGCCGCCCCACCGGTACCAAGTGCCCAGGGCCGTCTTCGCGGCCGAGATCGCGCGGGCGGCGCCCTTGCCGGCCGGTGCGTCCGGGTTGACGGCGTCGGCCCATTTCGAGGCCAGAGCGCGGATGCTGCGCACGTAGTTGCGGGTCTCGGGGTACGGGGGGATGTCGCCGTACTTGATCACCGCGCCGCCGCCCGCGTTGTACGCGGCCAGCATGTTGTCCGTCGAGTCGCCCGGCACCTTCTTGACCTCGTTTGCCAAGGTGCAGTCGTACGCGGCTTGCGCGGCGATGGCGTCGGCGGGGTTGCGGACGTCCTTGACCCCGTCGCCGTCGCCGTCCTTGCCGTGCTGGGCCCAGGTCCCCGGCATGAACTGGGCGATCCCGAGGGCGCCGACGGGTGACGTCGCGCCGGAGTTGAAGTGGCTTTCCGTGTAGAGCTGAGCCGCCAGGAGCGAGGCTGTGACCTGCGGGCACTCGCCCGCGTGCTTGTTGATCAGCTCACGGACCCAGCCCGGCACGGGAGCGTCCGTCGTGATGCCGCCACCCGGGCCGGCTTCCTGCGCGGAGGCGCTGTCGGCCCCTCCGAACGTGGTCAGCATGGCGACACCGGTGATGAGCCCGGCCGTGACGAGTCCCAGGCCAGCTTGCGTGCCCTTGTTCATCGCGGCCCCGTCACGCCCAGGGCAAGGCGGTGACGCGCCAGCCCTTGGAGGTGTGCTCCAGGCGGAGCGCGAGCTGTTCGCTACTGCTGCGCGTGTGACCGGACTTCGGGGCGGTCGTGAGGGTGTAGCTCACGCGGACGAGAGCGGAGGAGGCCGTTGCCGCAGGTGCGGCGTCGGGGACGACTGCTGACGTGATCTTGGCCGTCTGATGTGCCTTCTCGGCCCGCAGGGCGGCCCAGGCGGCCTCTTGACCCGGCCGCTTCTGGGCGAGCGCGCCAGCGAGTTCCCCCGAGGCGAGCCGGGCTGCCCGAGCGCCGGCATCCGCGTACGAGCTGTCGGCACCGTCGCGGGCATCGTGCTCCGCGTAGGCCGTAGTGAAGGCCCGCGCCGCCCGTTCAACGTCCTTGGGGAGCCCGGTAGCTGACGAGGAGGAGGCGGCGCTGCTGTGCGGCGTGGCCGTGTCGGGGATGTCCGCCGAGACGGAGTGCGGCTGCGCGGACGCGGTCGAGGCCGGGGAGGCGTCGTTGGTCGAGTTGGAGCAGCCGGTGGACAGGAGGGCCAGGGAACCAGCCACACCTATTGCGGCTGATATGGGTATGAAACGGGTAGATCGAGGCATGCGGGGACCACAACCTTGGTGCAAGAGATTTCGGAAGTGCGAGCGGCGCAGGGCTTGATCAAGTTCCGTTGAGGTCGTGCTTGTAGGTGATGCCCAGGATGGGGAGGGCTCGTTCGGGTTGGTCGCGGATGGCGCGGGTGGTCTTCGCGATGTTGGTCGCTCCGAGGGCTTTGAGGGCTCCGATCGCGAGGTTGCGGAGGGTGGCCATGACGCGGGGTGCGTTGCCGGCGTGGACGGTGGAGGCGTCCTCGGCGAAGGTACGGTCGCGGATGTGGTGCTGGGCTTCCACGGTCCAGTGTCCGCGCAGGTGGGAGGCGAGTTCGGCCGGTTTCGCCTGGTGGACGTCGAGGCTGGTGACCGCATAGACGGTCTCGCGGGTCTCCTTCCTGCCGGTCTCTTTGCGGCGGCGGTGGACGCGGAGGGCGAGCTTCGCGTGGGGGAAGGCGATGCCGCCCAGGTTGTCGGCGATGGCCAGAGTCTTGATCGAGCGGGACTCGCGACGGCCGTGTCCCTTGTTCGAGGCGGTGTGCTGGATGGCCACCGCATGCCAGTCCAGACCGTCCAGTTGGGCCCAGGCGGTGGGCTGATTGGGCTTGATCACGGCCACGTAGTGCGCCTTCTTGGTCTCGGCCAGCCAGGCGACGTTGGCCTTCACGGAGTGCAGCGCGTCGAAAGTGACCACGTCCCCGTCCAGGTCGAGCGGTGCAAGCAGAGGCTGGAAGTGCCGTGTCTCGTTGGTCTTGGCCCCGACCTCAGCCTGGGCGAGGGTGACCGGGCAGCCGTGGGTGACGGCGGACAGCAGATGCCGGCGGGTCTGGTTTAGGCGGGCGGAGCCCCGCAGCGCCTTGCCGTCCACGGCGATCACCCGTCGCCTGCCCGGGGCTGCGGCCCTGTGGCGGTGAGCCAACCAGGCGCCCACGGCCGCATCGAGTGCGTCGGTGTCGAGACGCTCGAGGACCCTCCCGATCGCCGACCTGGACGGCGCATGCCGCCAGCACAGCAGGTGACGGCGCACGCCGAGCGCGGCGAGCAGCCCTGCGTCGGCGCGGGCGCCCCACTCGGCGAGTTCGTCGATGGTCCGGGCTCCCGAGACCACGGCGGCCGCGCAGACCAGCAGGATCGAGGTCAGCGAGTACCAGCGGCCCCGCCGGGAGCGCGGATCGGGCACCGCCTCCAGGAAGAATCGCAGGTCAGGCATGTCGTCCGGATTGAGCGGCCCCAACTTGGCCAACACGGCAGGGATCGGGGAAGATGAGACAGCGGACACGGGAACCCTTTTGATCACTTGGCTTAGACACCTGAATGATCACGGATCCCGTGTCCGCTCTGTCGTCCACCCCAACCCGCGGCATCCTCACGCCAGTTGGGCGATCCCGGGAACTTGCGCAAGCCCTG
>NZ_NEUF01000168.1 GCF_002910915.1 Streptomyces sp. SM10
GCCCGCCCCAGGAAGCACCCGGCCGAGGCCGAGAACGCCAAGCTGCGGCGGGAGAACGAGCGGCTGCGCACGGAGGTGGACCAGAAGAACGCGGCACTGGAGGTGCTGGGAAAAACACACGCGCTCTTGCAGTCACTGTCCAGGAGCGCGGACTGAGCCACGTCCTGGACGGCCATCTGCACGCGGCGGTCGAGGAGTTGAGGCTGCTGGTGGGCATCGTGGATGCCTGCCGGATCACCGGACGTTCCCGGGCGACCCACCACCGGCGGCTGCATCCCAGGCCGCCGGCACCTGGGCGACCGCGTCCGGCCCCGGTCACCGCACTGTCGGCCGCAGAGCGGGCCACCGTGCTGGCGCTGGTGAACAGCGACGAGTACGCCGAACTTCCGCCGGCCCAGATCTACGCCCGCGAACTGGACGAGGGCCGCTACCACTGCTCCGAGCGCACGATGTACCGGATTCTGAAGGAGGCCGGGCAGGACGGCGAGCGGCGCCGGATCGCCACCCATGGTGCCAGGACCGTGCCCGAGCTGGTCGCCGACGCCCCTTCGCAGGTGTTCACCTGGGACATCACGAAGCTGGCGGGTCCGGACAAGGGCATCTGGTATCACGCCTACGTCATCATCGACATCTACAGCCGCTACATCGTCGGCTGGACAGTGGAGCGGGCCGAATCAGCCGACCGGGCCGAGGAGCTGATCCGCGAGACGATCCTGCGCAACGGCATCGTGCCCGAGACCGTGCACGCCGACCGGGGCACCTCCATGACCTCCAAGAAGGTCTCCCAGCTGCTGATTGACCTCGGTGTCACTCGCAGCCACTCACGCCCCAAAGTGAGCAACGACAACCCCTACAGCGAAAGCCACTTCAAGACCGCCAAGTACCAGCCCGACTTCCCGCGCAGGTTCGACTCGCTGACGCACGCCCGGGAGTGGATGGACGGCTTCATCAGCTACTACAACCACGTCCACCGGCACTCCGGGATCGGCTACCACACGCCGGCCAGCGTGCACTTCGGCACCGCGGAACTGGTACGTGAGCAACGAGCCACCACCCTCACAGCCGCCTACGAACGGCACCCGGAACGGTTCAACCGCCGCCCCGTCCCACCATCGATCCCCCGCCAGGCATGGATCAACGACCCCGCCAAGCGACACCAAACCGAACGACAGAACTCATAGCGCCACATTCGTTTCATTTGACTTGACAGGCACCGGCTCGTGACGTTTGAGACCGAAGCGGACCTGCTCCTGCTCTGGATACGTGAAAAGACCGCAGGCACGGATAGCCGCATTTCTGTCGACCCTCACAGGTCGTGCGAGTGGTCCGAGGTCGCGAAGGGGGAAGTGTTCAGACTGGTCGCGTGGCTTGCCGAGCGCGGTCTCGTCAACCACTACGGACAGCACCACGGACAGCGAAACGCCGGGTGCAACAGCTTCACGACCAGGTGCACTTTGACCCCCAAGGGGGTGCACGAGGCTGAGCGTCTCTTCCAGCTGCGAGGCAACAAGCTGCATCGGTTCGACGCCGCAGCGAATGGTCTGATCGTCGCTGCAATGGACGAGGTCCCTGATTTCCACGTCGTGGTGCAGGACTTCGCGGAATCCGACCGTGCTGTCTTTCTCGGCCAGCGAATCGACGCGGAAACGATCGAGAAGGCCACGGCCTTCCTGGTGGACAGCAAGCTGGCCACCGTGTACTCCCGATCGGTCGCCATTCGTCCCCGAGAGGCTTTCGACCCGTCGTACGCGCTCGCCCTGACCCCGCTTGGCATCCAGTGCGGGGACCAACACGTCAACGTGAGGAATTTCGTGACCAGCCAGAAGGACGCCCGCCCGGTCGCCATCTACGGCGGCATCAACCAGATCGGGGACCACAACACCCAGAACAACAACGTCGGGTTCCCTCCAGACGACCTCGCCCAGTTCGCCCAGCAGGTCCTCGCCGCCGCCGTCACCATGGACGTCCCTGAGTCGATCCGTGAGCGGATCACGGAGGACGCTGAGGCGCTGCAGCGCGAAGCGGAGAGGGAGGAGCCGCAACCCAGCCGCATGCGACGAACCCTCGAGGGCATGAGAGAGAGCCTGCTCCAGGCGGGCCAGGACCAGGCCGCGCAGAAGCTCATCGAGATGGTCGGCAGCTTCCTCATGACGGCCAGCGGCGGCTGACCAGCGGCACGCGACGCAAGCGCGCCCAGTCGTTCATGGTCCCGTCCTCGCCCGCGCCTTCCTCGTGGCCGTGCCGTACGGCCAGGCGCGCGGGCAGGACGGAGATCCTGCCGTGGCCCGACGCCGTACCGGCCCGACCGACACCGTGCGCGCTCTGGTGCACTCCCGCGATGGAGGCGCCTGCGTGCGCTGCGCCACAACCCTTGACCTGACGACCCACCACCGGGTGAACCGCGGGACGGGCGGCGCCGGGGAGGAAGGCGAGCTGGCGCGTGCCGAACTGGCCGCCCGAGTCCAGGACCAATGCCTGGAAGCGACCAGCCGTTACCGAAGGATGACGTTTACGCCCCGTTCCTCGAAGATCTCCAGGAGGAGGTCGAACAGCACAAGCTCGCGGTCACCGGCGGGCACGCGCTCTGCCAACCCTTCCCGAGCCTCGGCCGAGGAATCCCAGTGCAAGGTGAATGGAGCAGTGGCGCCCCACCCGCCGCAAAGGCAGTCGTCGAGAGCGTCAAGGTTCCAGCCGAAGTATCCGCCGGGTCCGTTGATCGCCTCACCGATTGCACAGTAGAAGCTGTCTTCGTCGACCATGTGCCGGCCGTCCAGGGCGAACACCTGGCCTGCAGGCTCTTCGAGCTTCCCCTGGCGTTGGTACGCCCAGGACCACAGGGCTACCGACAGCCACGCGTGCCGATCCTCGGGTGCGAGTTCGTGCCACATGCCGATGCGGTTCAGTTGACCCGTGCGGACCAGGTTCCACGCTCGTTCCGCTCCGGGTAGGGCGTTCTCGCACCACAGCGTCACTGTGACGTCGACGAGGCCGGTTCCAAGGGCAGAAGGTTTGGCGTCGACGACGGTGACCCCGTTGACGAAGTAGGACCCCATGGTGGCACCGTCGCCGTCGAGAAGGGCGAGCCATGCGTTCCCCGCCATGGCGCGACGGCTACCGACATGATCGAGGCTCTTCAGTAGGCCACCCTGCGGAAAACAACCTTCGAGGTGCACTCGGCGTGCGCCCCCCTCATCCGGCAGAGACGTGAAGAGCCCCTCGGCCTCGTGAGTAAAGCCCCAGAAGTCACTGTCGTCCTTGTCCGAGGTCAGCGCGTACTTCTGCCCCTCGCCGGCCCGCCCTGATGTTCGCATCGCACCCCCAATGAGAGCGCTGATCTTACCGACGCTCGACAACTCACCGGGCAGTCGCCGACGCTGTCTCCACCCCTGACCCCATCCCATCAATCTCGACGGCCCATTGACGAGCCACATAGCCCTGATCACCCATAAGAGTGAAGTGCAGAGAAGCACCAACTGCTGGCGTGCCTCGAACGAGGGCGACGAGCAGGACAAGGCCGCCTGGCTCAAGGCGAAGCGCGCCGAGGAGCAGACCGCGTCCGAAGCCTGGTCCGAGCAGTACCGGATGCCTCCCCTGGAGGGGACCGAGCGGGCCGTTCCCTGGGGCGTGCGCTGTCGTCACCAGATCCTGACCAACGCCTACACCGCACTGGTCACCGAAGGCGCGACCAGCGAAGCGGACTGGGCGGAGATCGAGGAGAACGCTCGTACGGTGACCCGCGCCGGGTGGTGGATAGACCAGAGGTCGTCCGAGCCCGAAGACCTCACCGAACTGCTCCGAGCCGCCACCGGGGCCGACCGGCCGACAGAGAATCCCTTCTTCTGACCGACCGGGTGCCCTGCTGCGGCGGGACACCCAGCTGACCGCCACCGTGCGGCCTCTACCAGCGATTCTCGGCCGGACCAAACCCCGGAATTGCCGGATGCTCTGCCCACTGGCCCACCTCCAACGGGTCCTTCGCTCCCTCTGCCCCGGAGACTTCCGTGCCTACCTCGATCACCATCACGTCCGAGTTCAGCGGCAGCGTCGTTGCCAAGGGCGCTACTGACGACCTCTCCGCGCAGCTCCTCCGTCACGCCGGTTTCAAGCAGATCGACGACTGGCACGGCCGACGCCATCGCCTGCCCACCACCACTCCGCTCGCCGACCAGGTCGCCATCGCCAGCCATGCGGCCGAGATGCTTCGAGCCGCTCGCTATGACGTCACCCTCCCGCCGTCTCTCGACACCGCCCGGCTGAGCCCTCCGGTGCATGCGCTGGGGCCCTACGCCGCCGGAGCCGAACTCCTCAGCATCACGGACCAGATCCGTGCGGCCGAAGACGGAGCCAGCCTTCAGCGGGCAGTTGACCACCTCCTTCACCCCGAGCACGGTGCGCTGGAGCGTGTCCGGGAGGCGCTGGAAGCAGCGGGAGAACAGGTCAACGACCTGG
>NZ_NEUF01000169.1 GCF_002910915.1 Streptomyces sp. SM10
GCCCGCCCCAGGAAGCACCCGGCCGAGGCCGAGAACGCCAAGCTGCGGCGGGAGAACGAGCGGCTGCGCACGGAGGTGGACCAGAAGAACGCGGCACTGGAGGTGCTGGGAAAAACACACGCGCTCTTGCAGTCACTGTCCAGGAGCGCGGACTGAGCCACGTCCTGGACGGCCATCTGCACGCGGCGGTCGAGGAGTTGAGGCTGCTGGTGGGCATCGTGGATGCCTGCCGGATCACCGGACGTTCCCGGGCGACCCACCACCGGCGGCTGCATCCCAGGCCGCCGGCACCTGGGCGACCGCGTCCGGCCCCGGTCACCGCACTGTCGGCCGCAGAGCGGGCCACCGTGCTGGCGCTGGTGAACAGCGACGAGTACGCCGAACTTCCGCCGGCCCAGATCTACGCCCGCGAACTGGACGAGGGCCGCTACCACTGCTCCGAGCGCACGATGTACCGGATTCTGAAGGAGGCCGGGCAGGACGGCGAGCGGCGCCGGATCGCCACCCATGGTGCCAGGACCGTGCCCGAGCTGGTCGCCGACGCCCCTTCGCAGGTGTTCACCTGGGACATCACGAAGCTGGCGGGTCCGGACAAGGGCATCTGGTATCACGCCTACGTCATCATCGACATCTACAGCCGCTACATCGTCGGCTGGACAGTGGAGCGGGCCGAATCAGCCGACCGGGCCGAGGAGCTGATCCGCGAGACGATCCTGCGCAACGGCATCGTGCCCGAGACCGTGCACGCCGACCGGGGCACCTCCATGACCTCCAAGAAGGTCTCCCAGCTGCTGATTGACCTCGGTGTCACTCGCAGCCACTCACGCCCCAAAGTGAGCAACGACAACCCCTACAGCGAAAGCCACTTCAAGACCGCCAAGTACCAGCCCGACTTCCCGCGCAGGTTCGACTCGCTGACGCACGCCCGGGAGTGGATGGACGGCTTCATCAGCTACTACAACCACGTCCACCGGCACTCCGGGATCGGCTACCACACGCCGGCCAGCGTGCACTTCGGCACCGCGGAACTGGTACGTGAGCAACGAGCCACCACCCTCACAGCCGCCTACGAACGGCACCCGGAACGGTTCAACCGCCGCCCCGTCCCACCATCGATCCCCCGCCAGGCATGGATCAACGACCCCACCAAGCCACGCCAAACAGAACAACAGATTTCATAGCATCATGAGGTTGATCCCGGGGAGTGGACACCGGTTTTCATGCGATGAGTGACAGCGTACGTGTCGTGATCAGCTGTTGTTCGAACTCGGCTGGTGTGAGGTAGCCGAGCGCGGAGTGCCGACGGCGCCGGTTGTAGTACGACAGCCAGTGGAACAGCTCGATGCGGGTCTGTGCCTTCGAGGTCCAGCGGCGTCCGTGGAGCAACTCGCGCTTGAGGCCCTGGAAGAACGACTCGGCGAGGGCGTTGTCGTAACTCGAGCCGACCCTGCCCATGCTGCGGCGGATGCCGTGCCGCTGGCAGACGTCGGCGAAAGCGGCCGCGCTGTATTGGGCTCCTCTGTCGGTGTGGAACACGACACCGCGGACCCGGCCTCCGCGGGCCGCCACGGCCATCTCGAGCGCGTCGGTGACCAGCGAGGTGCGCATGTGGTCCGCGATCGACCAGCCCACGACCTTCCTCGAGCAGATGTCGATCACCGTGGCGAGGTAGAGCCACGTCGAACCGACGGCTATATAGGTGATGTCGCCGCACCACCTGGTGTTCAAGGTGTCCGCGGTGAAGTCGCGCATCACCAGGTCCGGCACGGGCGCCGCGGTCCTGTCCGCGATCGTCGTCCGCTTCTTCCTACGCAGGTGCCGGCCGACGATGTCGTTGACCCGCATCAGCCTGGTCACCCGCTTGCGGTTGACCCTCCGACCCCTCGCCCGCAGCTCGGCATGGACGCGCGGGGCCCCGTAGGCGCCGTGATGTTCGGCGTGAATGGCGCGGATCTCGTTCACGGTCCGTGCCTCGTCGGCCTGGCGCTCGGCGCGGACCTGTGCGGTGGCCAGGTGCCGGTAGTAGCCGGCGCGGGACACCCCGAGCACCCGGCAGATCCGCTTGACGCCGAAATCGGCGAGATTCTCGGAGATGAAGTCCCAGCGGCGGGATCTCACTTCACCTCCCGCGCGAAATAGGCGGCCGCCCGGCGCAGGATCTCGCGCTCCAGGCGCCACTCCTGCTCAGCCTTGAGCAGCCTGGCGTTCTCAGCTCGCAGCCGGGCAAGTTCCTCCGCCACGCTGACGCCCGCATCACGGCCGCCGGACGGGTCCGGGGCCTCATCCTTGCGGACCCACGTCCGCAGCGACTCCGCGGTGATCCCGAGATCCGTAGCCACCGAAGCGTACGTCCGCTTCCCGGCCGCGGCCCGAAAGAGCGCGACCGCGTCCCTCCTGAACTCCTCCGAATACGGAGACCTGCGTCCCACCTGGACATCCCTCCCTGGACCAGCAAGATCCATTGTCAGGGTGTCCACTCCAGAGGGTCAGCCTCATCACATTCGTTTCATTTGACTTGACAGGCACCGGGTGGCTCTGGGGAACCTGCACACCAAGACACTCGGTCTGCTCACGCCGCAGGCATACCTGCAGAGCGCCGAAGTCGGAGGACTGCTCGTCGCGCTGGTGGCTGACGAGGTCGTCGGTTACGCCCTCTTCGGTCTACCCAAGCGCAAACCCTACGTACGGCTGACGCACCTGTGCGTGGCTGATGAGCACCGCAGCGAAGGAATCGCTCGGCAGCTGATCGACACGATACGGGCGGGGCACGGAAATCGGCTGGGCATCAGGGCGAAGTGCCGGCGCAACTATGACCTCAGCGGTATGTGGGCAAGTTTGGGGTTCGTACCACCGGGAGAGTCCGTCGGCAGGGGGCACGACCGGGAGACCTTGGACACCTGGTGGCTGGATTTCGGGCACCCAGACCTCTTCACGGACATGCAGAGCGATGCGCTTCTGATCGTCGGCCTGGACCACAGCGTCCTGGAGGGCATCGCGGATCGAAGCCCGGATGCCGAGAGCCGCGAACCACGCATCTTCAAGGCGGCCTGGCTTGAGGACGAGACCGAGCTGGCCTACACACCGCAGCTGATGCTCGACATTCGCAGTGTCGCCGCTGACACGGTGCGGAATCAGCAGCGGTCCGAAGTCGCGCGGATGCGAAAGTTCGCGCCTGCCGCGGAAGCCGTGGCGGAACGACATCGGGAGCTCATGGACGGTGTTCGCGCCCAGAGCGCCGATCTGAGCATGCAGCCACACACCGGGCCCTTGCTGCAGTACGTGGCGGAGGCATCTTGTGCCGGGCTCCACGTGCTGGCCACATGCAACCCGGACCTCCTCGCGCTGGCGGACGTAGCCCGCGAGATTGGCCGCGTGAAGGTGGTCCGGCCGGCCGTGGTTGCGCTGCATGTGGACGAGCTCCGTCAAGCCCAGGTCTACCGACCCGCCGACCTCCTGGGGACAGCTTTCACCACCGGACAGGTCGCGACTGACGCAGAGGGCGAGCTGACAGCGTTCTTCGATCAAAGCGAGGGCGAGAAGGGGTCTGCCTTCGAAGATCGACTCAGAGCCTTCGAGCAGGACGATTCCGTGGTGTGGAGGCGGGAGCTGCTGCGCGATGGAGAGGGGCGCCCCGTCGCCCTGTACGTGTGGGCTCATGACGGTCGCACGCTGACCGTTGCGATGCTGCGTACTGCTGAACACTCGCTGGAGCAGACTCTGGCCCGGCAACTGCTGTTCCTGCTCAAGAACCTCGGACGGGAGTGTGGGGTGGAGACGGTCCGGATCACGGACCCCTTCCCGTCGCCTGCGGCGGCCGAAGCCGCTGGGCTCGACGGATTCTTCTCTCAGGACAACGGTCTCACAGCGCTCTTGGTTGATGTCTGCGGAACTGCGCGCGAAGTCTCCGCCACAGCGAACCGGATCACCAACCGCCTGAAGGTTCCCTCTGTTGCTTTTGGGGCGGGTCTTCAGACCGAGATTGCCAGCGCCGTCGAACGGGCGTGGTGGCCAGCTAAGATCATCGACTCTGACATTCCGTGCTTCATCGTCCCTATCAAACCCCGCTGGTCCGCCGACCTCTTCAACATCCCCTCACCGCTCACCCCTCGTGGCGAGCTCGGAATCAGCCGTGAGCACGTCTACTACCGGTCGCCAGGCCGACGTGGAGAGAGCGTCCCCGCACGTCTCCTCTGGTACGTCAGTCAGGATTCAAGCGGTCCCCAGGGCAAGATGGCCATCGGTTGCTCACGGCTGGACGAGGTGTTGATCGACACACCGGACGCACTCCACTCCCAGTTCGAACACCTGGGCGTATACGGTCAGGCTGAGGTGCGCAAAGTGGCCCGGGGGCACGGTGCGGCGATGGCTCTGCGTTTCTCGGACACGGAGCTCTTCCCCGCGGCCGTGACGCTCGGACGCCTCGAAGCGTTGGCAGGTGATCTGGGACAGCCGTTGTCGCTGATGTCACTGTCGAAGATCAGCAGCGAGCTGTTCCAGGCCGTGTACGAAGAAGGGCACCGAAAGACGTGAACGAACCGGAACGCACGATGCTGCTGTCCGTCCACCCCAGGTTCGCTACGGCGATCCTCGCCGGCTCCAAGACAGTGGAGGTTCGGAGGCAGCGCGTCGCTGCTCCCCCGGGTACGCCGGTGCTTCTGTACGCCACGGCGCCCACGAAGGCTATCGTCGGCATGGCGCGCATCGCTTCGGTACAGGTCGCGACCCCACGCGAGGTCTGGTCGGCCAGCAGCACACGGGCGGGAATCAGCAGACGCGAGTACGACACCTATATGGACGGAGCCGCGCAGGCCAGTGGGCTGACATTGGAAGCGCCCGTCGCCTTCGAGACTCCGGTGCCACTGACAGCTCTGCGCGCTGGCGGGACGTTCCACCCTCCGCAGAGCTATCGCTACCTGCGGCCTGATGACTTGCAAAGAATGTCTGCTGCGGCGCCCCCTACGGATATGCCGTTCCATGCCGCGCTCGAGAGCATGGCCGTCTGAGCGACCCACTGTCCCGCTCGATGGGCACTTCGCCCGGGACCTGCGCGACTTCGGGCAATTTGGGACCGGAGACCAGTAAGTGCGCCTTGCATCGGCGGCCAACCTGGAGAAGGCGGCACCGTCGATCCGGCGGGCGTTCGAGGCTTCCTAATGCTGTTGTCAAGCGGCCGTAGCCATCGGCGGTGTCACTTCGTAGCACCGTCGGTCGCGGATCAGTGCCCAGATGACGTTGACACGTCGGCGGGCGAGGGCGAGCACGGCTTGGACGTGCCTCTTCCCTTCGGCGCGTTTGCGGTCGTAGAACTGCCGTGAGTTCGGGTCGTAGCGGACGCTGACGAGCGCGGAGGTGTAAAAGACGCGCTGGAGTCTGCGGTGGTAGGTGACCGGCCGGTGGAGGTTGCCGCTGACCTTGCCCGAGTCGCGAGGTGCTGGGGCGACGCCGGCGAAGGCCGCCAGGGCGTCCGGGGAGTCGAACTCGTCCAGATCGCCGCCGACGGCGGCGAGGAACTCGGCACCGAGAGTCGCACCGATGCCGGGGACGCTCAGGACGATGTCGGCGAGTTCGTGCTCGCGAAACCGGCCCTCGATGAGCTTGTCCATCTCGGAAATATGCGCGTTGAGGGCCATCACCTCCTCAGCCAGGGTATGGACCAGCTTCGCGATGGTCTTCTCCCCAGGCACGGCGGTGTGCTGGCGCGCGGCGGCCTCGACCGCCGCTTCGGCCAGGTCCTTGGCGCTGCGGACCTTGCGGTTGGCCAGCCACTTCGTCAGCCGGGCGACGCCGGCCCGGCGGATCGAAGCCGGGGTCTGGTAACCCGTCAGCAGCTTGAGCGGGCCGGTGTTGGTCACGTCCAAGGCCCGCTCCAGGGCCGGGAACATGCTCAGCAAAGTGCCGCGCAGGCGGTTCACGACGCGGGTGCGGTCCTCGACCAGGTCAGACCGGCGCCCGGTCAGCAGCTTCAGCTCGATGGCTGCCTCGTCACCGGGACGGATGGGCCGCAGGTCGCGGCGCATCCGGGCCTGGTCGGCGATCACGTAGGCATCGCGGGCGTCGGTCTTGCCCTCGCCGCGGTAGCCGTCGGACGCCCGGTTCACCAGTCGGCCGGGCATGTAGAGGACCTCTTGGCCGTGGCTGACCAGCAAGGCCAGCAGCAACGCGGGTTCCCCGCCGGTCATGTCGATCGCCCAGGTGACCTCACGCCCGTCGGCCAGGTCCAGGACATCCCCGACCAGCTTCAGCAGCTCGGGTTCGTCATTGGCGACCCGCCGCGACAGCAGTGTCTTGCCGTCCACGTCCAGGGCAAGGCCGTGATGGTGGCCCTTGCCGACGTCGATCCCCGCCCATATCCGGCTCATCGCGCTCCTGACATGCGTGTTCGTACTCTTCGTGCCACGGACGACCTCGCCGGCATTGCTCTACACAGCGACTTGTTCGCACTTCCTAATCGGCGGCCGAGTCGTCGTGGGGCGCTGAGCGGCAAAGCCTCGATTGCCACGAGACGGCAGCGGCCTGAAAGCCACACCCAGCGCCCCTGGGTGACCCAACCCTACGAATGGCTCGATCAGCCCGATCAAGAAGGTAGAGCGGCCTGA
>NZ_NEUF01000170.1 GCF_002910915.1 Streptomyces sp. SM10
CCGCCGGCTCCCGGTCGCTCGCGGTGATCCCTAGCACGCAGTCACGGCAGCGCCAAACTGCCCGATCACCGGATCCTCATGGACCACCGCACTCCTTCAAGCTCCACGCCCCGTCGGCTCCCGCCGTGCGGCGGGACGTTCGCAACGGAGAACTCCATGCACCACGAAACCCCGCCCCCGACCGCCGCGTCCGATCCGCGTCACCTTCAGGCCGCCCTCTGTTCCGCGCTCGGGCAGCGCGGCCTGGAGTGCACCGTCGAGTACGGCCTCAGCGACTACATCGTCCACGCCGAGCTTCCCGACGGCAGTTCGCTGATCATCTCGCCCCCGCAGGAGCCACCCTCCGAGCACCCCGAGACCCCGGAAAGCTGGATGGTCACCCGCCACCGGTCCGCCGAGCCCGCCGTCTACGAGGTGATCTACGACTCCGAGCCGGACGGTCCGCATGCGCGCCACGGCGGCAGCGTGCCGGATCTCCTCTCCGCTGTCGACGCCCGCCTGGACCAGCTTGGCGTACCGACACGCCAGGAGCAGGAACGTTCCAGCAAGGCGCGCGCCGCCACCGTGCTCCCGCCCGACTCCGCTCCATCCCGGGCGAGGGTCGCTCTCGCCTCTTCGCCGTCGGTCGGCCAGCGCGTGCTCCCGACCGGTCCGCCGCCGGAGTCTTCCGCGCGGGCCGCGCCGCCGCCGGCCAGTTCCTCATCCGCTCCCCGGCTCTGACCGACCGCGATCCAGGAGTCCTCCGTGCACCGCACCCTCAGAACTGATCCGCCCGTCGCCCGCACCTGTAACCGCACCCGCCTCGGATGGATCTGCCATGCCCAGCCACTACGACGTGCTGCCCGACCTGGCCTTCGGCCACCACCCCGTCCACGGCATCGTCGCCGCGAACCCGAAGAACCTCGCGGCCAGCACCTGGATGCTCAAGGGATTCGACTTCCATCCCGTCGCCGACCAGCCGACGTTGTACGCGCTGGCCGACCAGAACCGTGACGGACACGGCCGTACGAGCCGGGCCATCGAGCTGCTGCGCAAGGCCGGCTACCAGGTCGATGTGGACGTCGCACTTGACCCTGCGCTGGCGCCCGACACGGCACAGATACGCGACAGCGGTCCGCTCGGTGAACCAGACGTCGCCTTCGCCGATCACCCGCAGCTCGGCATCGTCGCAGCCCTCGACGACCGTGTCTCCGGCCTCAGCGGGCTCGCGCTGGTGGAGGACGGCTGGCGGCACAACTCGAGCCTGGACATCTACACGCTCCCCGCGACCACCGATCGCGTCGAGGCGCTGGGGAAGGTCGCCGACGCCACGGTGGCCCTGCAGCGTTCGGGGCTGCAAGTCGCGGTGCAGCCCCGCCTCGCTCAAGAGGTGACGGCCCGGCCCCGCCCTGCCGCGACGCCGACCGCCGCGCGGGCGCGAGGCCATGGTCCGGCTCGCGCGTCTCCGTTGAGCGCCGCCGCGCTCGCCGCCAGCCCGGCCCGCGCCGGTATCCCCGGCAGGGCGCCGGTCCCCGCCGTCAACACAGCGGCGGTCCGGCCGGTTGACCCCCGCATCGCGTACTCCCGCAACCGCTGATCCAACTCCTCAAGGAGGCCCCCTATGGCCGTGAAGACGATCTGGCCTATCGACCACACCTGCGGTCACCATGCCGACCGCGACTTGTCCGACCGCCGCGCTGGCTTCGTCGAATGGCTCCAGGCAGGAGTGCTCAGTTATCTGCACCAACCTCCCTCGTTGACCAGCGTGCTGGACGAGCTGATCGACGAGGAGGACATGTGGACCCGCGGCATGAGCTGATGGAGGGCCGGGCCGAACTGCCCCGGGCCTCTGGCTGGCCTCGTCCCGCTCCCAGCCAGCCTGGCCGCTGGCGGGGCCTCGGTCCCGGGCCCATGCCGTCCTTCAGCGGCCCACTGGCCAGGTCCCATGCCTAGGAACCCATCCGGGCCGCAAGCCCAACACATACGATCGGCTCCCTCCCTGACATCGTTAGGCGAGACGCCTTGGTGTAATCAGTTAGCCTGGGTGGACGAGCGAGCAGGAGAACCACACGTATGACCAGCACCAGCGGTCCCGGCGCCGATCCTGCGCCGAAGCCGAAGCGTCGCACCTTCACCGCCGAGTACAAGCTGCGGATCGTCGCCGAGTACGACGGCGCCCCGGCCGGCGAGAAGGGCGCCATCCTGCGCCGCGAGCGCCTGTACCACTCGCACGTGATCGAGTGGCGTACCGCCCGCGACGCCGGTGCGCTCGCGCAGCTGACCGACCACCGCACCAGTCCCGCCCGCCCCAGGAAGCACCCGGCCGAGGCCGAGAACGCCAAGCTGCGGCGGGAGAACGAGCGGCTGCGCACGGAGGTGGACCAGAAGAACGCGGCACTGGAGGTGCTGGGAAAAACACACGCGCTCTTGCAGTCACTGTCCAGGAGCGCGGACTGAGCCACGTCCTGGACGGCCATCTGCACGCGGCGGTCGAGGAGTTGAGGCTGCTGGTGGGCATCGTGGATGCCTGCCGGATCACCGGACGTTCCCGGGCGACCCACCACCGGCGGCTGCATCCCAGGCCGCCGGCACCTGGGCGACCGCGTCCGGCCCCGGTCACCGCACTGTCGGCCGCAGAGCGGGCCACCGTGCTGGCGCTGGTGAACAGCGACGAGTACGCCGAACTTCCGCCGGCCCAGATCTACGCCCGCGAACTGGACGAGGGCCGCTACCACTGCTCCGAGCGCACGATGTACCGGATTCTGAAGGAGGCCGGGCAGGACGGCGAGCGGCGCCGGATCGCCACCCATGGTGCCAGGACCGTGCCCGAGCTGGTCGCCGACGCCCCTTCGCAGGTGTTCACCTGGGACATCACGAAGCTGGCGGGTCCGGACAAGGGCATCTGGTATCACGCCTACGTCATCATCGACATCTACAGCCGCTACATCGTCGGCTGGACAGTGGAGCGGGCCGAATCAGCCGACCGGGCCGAGGAGCTGATCCGCGAGACGATCCTGCGCAACGGCATCGTGCCCGAGACCGTGCACGCCGACCGGGGCACCTCCATGACCTCCAAGAAGGTCTCCCAGCTGCTGATTGACCTCGGTGTCACTCGCAGCCACTCACGCCCCAAAGTGAGCAACGACAACCCCTACAGCGAAAGCCACTTCAAGACCGCCAAGTACCAGCCCGACTTCCCGCGCAGGTTCGACTCGCTGACGCACGCCCGGGAGTGGATGGACGGCTTCATCAGCTACTACAACCACGTCCACCGGCACTCCGGGATCGGCTACCACACGCCGGCCAGCGTGCACTTCGGCACCGCGGAACTGGTACGTGAGCAACGAGCCACCACCCTCACAGCCGCCTACGAACGGCACCCGGAACGGTTCAACCGCCGCCCCGTCCCACCATCGATCCCCCGCCAGGCATGGATCAACGACCCC
>NZ_NEUF01000171.1 GCF_002910915.1 Streptomyces sp. SM10
GGGATACCGGCGCGGGCCGGGCTGGCGGCGAGCGCGGCGGCGCTCAACGGAGACGCGCGAGCCGGACCATGGCCTCGCGCCCGCGCGGCGGTCGGCGTCGCGGCAGGGCGGGGCCGGGCCGTCACCTCTTGAGCGAGGCGGGGCTGCACCGCGACTTGCAGCCCCGAACGCTGCAGGGCCACCGTGGCGTCGGCGACCTTCCCCAGCGCCTCGACGCGATCGGTGGTCGCGGGGAGCGTGTAGATGTCCAGGCTCGAGTTGTGCCGCCAGCCGTCCTCCACCAGCGCGAGCCCGCTGAGGCCGGAGACACGGTCGTCGAGGGCTGCGACGATGCCGAGCTGCGGGTGATCGGCGAAGGCGACGTCTGGTTCACCGAGCGGACCGCTGTCGCGTATCTGTGCCGTGTCGGGCGCCAGCGCAGGGTCAAGTGCGACGTCCACATCGACCTGGTAGCCGGCCTTGCGCAGCAGCTCGATGGCCCGGCTCGTACGGCCGTGTCCGTCACGGTTCTGGTCGGCCAGCGCGTACAACGTCGGCTGGTCGGCGACGGGATGGAAGTCGAATCCCTTGAGCATCCAGGTGCTGGCCGCGAGGTTCTTCGGGTTCGCGGCGACGATGCCGTGGACGGGGTGGTGGCCGAAGGCCAGGTCGGGCAGCACGTCGTAGTGGCTGGGCATGGCAGATCCATCCGAGGCGGGTGCGGTTACAGGTGCGGGCGACGGGCGGATCAGTTCTGAGGGTGCGGTGCACGGAGGACTCCTGGATCGCGGTCGGTCAGAGCCGGGGAGCGGATGAGGAACTGGCCGGCGGCGGCGCGGCCCGCGCGGAAGACTCCGGCGGCGGACCGGTCGGGAGCACGCGCTGGCCGACCGACGGCGAAGAGGCGAGAGCGACCCTCGCCCGGGATGGAGCGGAGTCGGGCGGGAGCACGGTGGCGGCGCGCGCCTTGCTGGAACGTTCCTGCTCCTGGCGTGTCGGTACGCCAAGCTGGTCCAGGCGGGCGTCGACAGCGGAGAGGAGATCCGGCACGCTGCCGCCGTGGCGCGCATGCGGACCGTCCGGCTCGGAGTCGTAGATCACCTCGTAGACGGCGGGCTCGGCGGACCGGTGGCGGGTGACCATCCAGCTTTCCGGGGTCTCGGGGTGCTCGGAGGGTGGCTCCTGCGGGGGCGAGATGATCAGCGAACTGCCGTCGGGAAGCTCGGCGTGGACGATGTAGTCGCTGAGGCCGTACTCGACGGTGCACTCCAGGCCGCGCTGCCCGAGCGCGGAACAGAGGGCGGCCTGAAGGTGACGCGGATCGGACGCGGCGGTCGGGGGCGGGGTTTCGTGGTGCATGGAGTTCTCCGTTGCGAACGTCCCGCCGCACGGCGGGAGCCGACGGGGCGTGGAGCTTGAAGGAGTGCGGTGGTCCATGAGGATCCGGTGATCGGGCAGTTTGGCGCTGCCGTGACTGCGTGCTAGGGATCACCGCGAGCGACCGGGAGCCGGCGGATGCGATGCCGGCGGGACCTGGGGCGAAGCAGGTGACACGGCAGGGGGCTTGTGTGTCGAGCGGGTCAGTGCGACGCGCGCCCGTTCGGTCTGCGCCGGCCGTTCGGTGTCCCCCCGGTGAACTAGGTATTCGCCGACGCGAACCAACGCCGGTCCTTTGGAACCCAGTTCGTGTGAGTAGTGCCAGCCTTCGGTGTTGCGGTGCTCCTCGGCACGCTCCTGGTAGAGGTGGAGCACGCTCGGCTGCGAACCGTCCATAAGCGCCATGACGTCGGCCCATTCGTGCCGCAGCTCATCCGCCCGGAACAGGATGGTGTCGATCCCGCGTATCCGACGGAGGTCGTCACTGATCGGTCCCTCGACGTAGTCGGGGCCGTCGGCGGCGGCGCGGACCCCGGCCAGCACCTCGGGTCCGTGGTCGAGGAACACCTCGGCGTGCTTCCACGCTTCGGCGTCCCGCTTGACCTTCCCGTCCCCGTAGATCTTGTCGTCCAGCGGCCAGCCGTCCGCGTCGCAGAGGGAGTCCGAAACCGCGTCCCAGGCGTCGCACGCCTCGTTGATGCCGGCGGCGGCCGAGGCCAGTGCCGGGAGGTGCCGTCGCCACGCCAAAGGGTCGGTGGCCTGCGACGGCTGGTTGTCACCGGAGGAAGGAGTGGAAGAAGCAGACATGATCGATTCCCGTTGCTGTGCTGGTCGTTGGGCTAGGCGGCCATGCGGGCGTCTGTGTCGAACAGCTCCCGCTCGGCCGGGTGGAGGATGTGCTGGGTGATGAAGGAGCGGCCGGCGACCTTCCACAGACCTCGGCCCTTGGTCAGGGCGGACACCGCCTGGGTCTCGACGCCGGTCAGGCCGAGCAGAGATGCAGCGGCGGCGAGCTGGTCGGGCTCCTGGCGGTAGATGATGCGCGTGCTGCAGTCCGCGAGGAGCCCCTCGGCCAGGACTCGGCCGCGTGAGCCGGCGTCGCCCGCCGAGAGCAAGTCGCTGAGGCGGTGGATCACCATGAGGTTCGCGATGCCCAGCCCTCGGGAGAGCTTCCACTGGCTCTGCATCCGCTCCAGCAGCCCGACGTGCCGCATCAGCCGCCACGCCTCGTCGTAGATCACCCAGCGCCGACCGCCATCGGGATCACTGAGGGCCGACTCCATCCACGCGCTCGCGCACGTCATCGCGAGCACCAGTGCCGTGTCGTCACCGGAGCCGCCGAGACGGGAGAGGTCGATGGACAGCATCGGTGTGGTCGGGTCGAACGAAACGGTGCTCGGCGCGTCGAACATGCCGCTCAAGTCGCCGTGCACGAGACGTCGCAGGGCATGGGCGAGGTCCTGGGCGGCTGAACCGAGGTGCCCCGTCTGGTGGCCGAGGGCCTGGTCGAGGCGTTCGGGGGAGCCGAGTACGTGCGCGATCTCGCCGAGCAGCGGCACCGTGCCCCGGGCGGCGGCGTCAGCGACGACCAGATCCAGGGCCAGGTCGAGGGCGGTGTGCTCCATCGGCAGCAGGTCGCGCTTCAGCACGGTGCGGGCGAGGCTGGCCAGCAGCAGCAGACGGCGCTTGCGAACCTCCGTGAACCAGTCCTCCTCGCTCACGGAGGCGGGCCGGGCCGGGGCGTCCAGCGGATTCAACCGTCCAGGGAGCCCCGGGCCCAGGGCGATGCTGTAGCCGCCGAGGGCCTGCGAGACACCGGTCCACTCCCCCTTGGGATCGCAGGGGATGTAGATCCGGTAGCCATGGGCGATCGACCGAGTGGCGATCGACTTCGCCAACGCCGACTTCCCCATGCCGATGATCCCGGCCAGCACCGCGTTGGGGTTCGTGAAGCCCTCCACCCTGCCGCTGTTGTAGAGCGAGAACGGGTCGAAGCAGAAGGCCGCCTCCGCGTGCACATCGCGGCCGATGAACACCCCTTCGGCGCCCAGGCCGCCCTCGGCCACGAACGGGTACGCGCCGCTGGCTGTGGCGGTGGTCATCCGGTGGGCGGGCAGGGCGAGCTTGCCGCCGCGGGCGGAGGCCGGACCGGGGCGACCGGCGAGCGGGTAGGTGGGTCGCAGATCCGGGTCGAGGGTCTGCTCGGCGCGGTGCTTGGGCGGGTTTCCGGCGAGGCGTGCCTGGCGGCGGGCTTCGGTAAAACCGGCTCGGGCGGCCCGCTGTTCGGCGCGTGTCGTCTTACGGGGCACGAACAGAGGGGAGGCGCTGGCGCGGGTACGGGGCATGAGTGTTTCTCCAGGTGAGGGGTGGGTCAGCGGCGGACGAGGCCGGTGAACGGGGCGTGCAGGTCGGCCGGGGTGGTGCGCCGCCGCACGAGATGAGCGGTGCGCTGATGGCGCTGGCAGATGGTCAGTCCCGGTGCTCCCTCCGGAAGGCCGGCCTGGCACGCCTCTGGTGCGGGGATCTCGCCGGAGTCCGGCCGGGGCGCCGCGTGGTAGGCGGCGTGGAGGTGCTCG
>NZ_NEUF01000172.1 GCF_002910915.1 Streptomyces sp. SM10
GAAGTCGCGCGCCGGCCGACGCGTCATCGGTGTCCCCGACGAACTGGTGAGGCTGCTGGAGCTGCACCGCAGAGAGCAGGCACGCGAGCGGGCGATCGCAGGGGAGGACTGGCGAGAGTCCGGGTTCGTCTTCACCTCTCCCGTGGGCGAGCCGCTGGTGCCGAGCACGGACTACGGCACCTGGAAGCGGCTGCTGGCCGATGCGAAGGTTCGGGACGGGCGCCTGCACGATGCCCGGCACACCTCGGCGACGGTTCTGCTCATCCTCGGTGTCCCCGAACGGGTCGTGATGCAGATCATGGGCTGGTCGTCCACGGCGATGGCGGCCCGGTACCAGCACGTGACGGGCGGCATCCTCGCCGACGTCGCGCAGCGGGTCGGAGGACTCATCTGGGAAGTGGCCAAGGAGCCCGACGAGAGCGGCGCGGAGGGCTCCGCAGGGTCTCGATGAGACTGCAGATGAGACTACGGGCCTAGAGGAACGCCGAAGGGCCCCACCGCAAGCGGTGGGGCCCTTCGACGTATTGCCCGGTGAGAGCAATGGCGGAGGATACGAGATTCGAACTCGTGAGGGGTTGCCCCCAACACGCTTTCCAAGTCTTCGTCCGGATGTCCGGAGGCGGTCAGGTGTGCAATGACCTGCGACGGTTCAGGAGACCGCCGCACCTTCGGATGGCGTCGTACAGGGGTGAATGAGACCCGAACCGAGACCACGAGCCTTGTCGGGCAGAGTTCGGGCGGTCGTGGTCGAGTCAGCGCGGCTCGGCTGTCGGCCCCGCGCAGGCGGAATGCTTGGCGGAGTCGTAATACGCGTCATACACTGCTGGTATGCCGAAGACGAGAATCAGCATCAGCCTGGACAGTGAGCATGCCGAGCGTATCCGGACCCACGCGGAGCGGGCTGGAATGGATGTGTCCGCTTACCTCGTCAACGCTGCGACCCGGCAGATGGCCGAGGCGGAAGCGGCGGAGGCCCAGTTCGCCCGACTTGACGCGGTGATCGCGGCAGCTGAGGCGGAGGCTGCCGCACTGGCGCCGCTGCCTGAAGTCGCCGACGACGATCTCACGGAGCAGGAGCGGCAGGAGGTGCAGGAGGCCATGGGGCTCATCTATGGTGCCGAGCGTCCTGCTATCCGATCCGGTAACGCGGCGTGACTGTCCGGGTGCCGGTCTACGACACCGGCATGCTGATCGCGCTCGCGGACCGCAAGGCGAAGGCGGTGCGCCTGCATGCCGGTCTTCGGGAGACACCGCATCGGGCGCTCGTGCTCGGACCGGTACTCGCGCAAGTCTGGCGGCCCAATCCCGCCACGGTGCATGCCTTGGCCGGGGTGATGAAGGATTGCACGGTGCCTCAGGCTCGTAGTTCGGCCCTAGCCATGCGCTCTACCAGCGTGGGGCAGACGGCATGCATCATGTGCGCCACCGGTCCGGACATCACCGAATGGCAACGCATCGGAAGCGCACTCGGTTCGGCAGAGTTGCCCCCGAAGAAGCGGCCGGACGCTGTGGACGCCCTGGTGGCTCTTACGGCCGCCCGACACGGCAGTGCCGTGGTCTTCACCAGTGATCCGGCGGACCTCGACGCCTATCTGAAGGCACTGGATGCCCAGGACGTGCACGTGGTGCAGATCTGAGCGCCGGTCAGCAGTTCCTCGTCAACGTCGAAGGGCCCACCGCAAGCGGTGGTGCCCCAGGGCTTGATCAAGTTCCTGGGTCGGGGTTGGTCGGGCGGCGACCGGTTGGGGTGCATGGCAGACAAGGCACGGGCTTCGTGATCATTGGGGTGTCTAACCTCGATCGTTCATGAGTCCTCGTCGGTGCGCTGACGGGGACTCTGTGCTTGCGAGGTGCGGAACTTCGTGGGCCGGGGCAGGTTGACGGCCCGGCTGTCGCGTCGGGTGGGCGCCGGGTTCCACGGTTCCGGGATGTCGCTGGTTCGTCGGGGCGGTCGGAGTTGCTGGTCAGCCGGGGTTCTGTAGGGCTGCGAGCCGTTGGATCGCGCGGGTGATCACATCCGTCCAGGGCCATCGGGCGGTGAAGCGGAGCCAACGGCGGCGGCCCGTGGTGACCAGCTGGGCGGCGGCAGAGAACAGCCGTAGTCGAAGCCGTTTGGGCTCCCAGCGGCGGGTCTCTGCGGTCAGGGCGAGCATCGGCATCCAGGCGAGTAGGTCGAGTGCGAGGGAGACGATCTCCAGCCAGATCTGGTTCTGAGCGGTGTCGTGCAAGGGGAGGTTGCGCAGGCCGGTGTCTCGGGCGTTTCGGATGCGGTCCTCGCAGCGGGCCCGGCGGCGGTGACGTAGTTCGAGGTCGGCGAGTTGGCCGCCCTTGGTGTTGGTCGCGAAGCAGGTGAGCCGTAGTCCGTCGAGGTCGGTGAAGCGCAACTGGGCCCCGGGGTGCGGGCGTTCTTTGCGAACGATCAGCCGCATCCCTTTCGGCCAGGTGGTCAGGTCGGGCATGTCGGTGATCTCCGCGACCCAGGCGCCGGGCCGCTCGGTGCCACCGGAGTCATAGGCCGGCGTCCATGCCTTCTTCGGGATCTTCAGCACGGCCTGGTGGATGGCGTCGGTGATGGTCATTCCGACGGAGTACGACAGCCACCGGCCCGGTTTGGAGAGCCAGTCGAGGAAGGCGTGGGTGCCGCCGGCGGAGTCGGTACGGATCAGTGTCTGACGGCCCCGTCGCAGGTGTTTGGGGAGTTGAGCCAGGGCGAGTCGCGCTGTTTCGATGTGATCGCTCGCGGTGTTGGAGCCTGCGTTGCCGGGCCGCAGCAGGGCTGCCACCGGCTCTCCGGACCCGGCCTGGCCATGGTCGACGAACGCGACGAGCGGGTGGTGGCCGAAGGTCTTCTTCCAGGTCGCTGTGGCGTCCTGCTTCTCGGAGTGCGCAAGGACGAGCACGCCGTCGATGTCCACGATCACCGAGCCGTCGGCGGCGGGGCCGTTCGCCCCGGCCAGGTCCCAGACCCGCGAGCGTACTTTCGCCCGAGCCGACCGAATCGCGGTGAGCGCCTTTGGTCCGGCAGCGGCAAGGGCGTCAATGAGCCGTGAAACCGTCGGGTCGGAGGCCACCGGCCCGAACACGGCCGGCTCGGCCCGCAGCAGGGCGACATCGGCGAGGCAGTCCCCGCCCAGAGCGACTCCGAGCGCGACATCCAGCAGGATCTTGCCCGGCTCATGCACTGCCCGCGGCTTGCGCCAAGGCGCCAATGCCGTCGATATCGCGGTGTCCAGACCCAACTTTCGGACCGTCTCGACCAACAGCACCGCACCGGCCTGCGAGACCGTCCCGCTGCCACTGCCCTCGACGCGGACGCGCGGGTACGACCCGATACGCTTACTCACCTGGAGAGTGCTTCTTTCGTGCGGCTGACTGGACCCTAGACAAGTCCCATCGTTGCAGGTCAGGAGCACTCTCCGCTTATTTGATCAAGCGTCGGACAACCC
>NZ_NEUF01000173.1:0-30841 GCF_002910915.1 Streptomyces sp. SM10
CCGGGAATCGGACACGAAAGAGTCTGATAGAGTCGGAAACGCAAGAACGAAGGGAAGCGCCCGGAGGGGCCCGGTGAAACGGGACCGAAGGAAGCGTCCGTTCCTTGAGAACTCAACAGCGTGCCAAAAGTCAACGCCAGATATGTTGATACCCCGGCCTGCTTCGGCAGGTTGGTGGTTCCTTTGAAAAGTCCTGCCGGCCCTTCACGGTCCGGTAGGCAACAACAGCGAGGACGCTGTGAACGACCGGTCATATTCCGACCTGGTCGTTCCGCTCTCGTGTTGTGATCCCGATTACGGGAAAACATTCACGGAGAGTTTGATCCTGGCTCAGGACGAACGCTGGCGGCGTGCTTAACACATGCAAGTCGAACGATGAAGCCCTTCGGGGTGGATTAGTGGCGAACGGGTGAGTAACACGTGGGCAATCTGCCCTTCACTCTGGGACAAGCCCTGGAAACGGGGTCTAATACCGGATAACACTCTGTCCCTCATGGGGCGGGGTTAAAAGCTCCGGCGGTGAAGGATGAGCCCGCGGCCTATCAGCTTGTTGGTGGGGTAATGGCCTACCAAGGCGACGACGGGTAGCCGGCCTGAGAGGGCGACCGGCCACACTGGGACTGAGACACGGCCCAGACTCCTACGGGAGGCAGCAGTGGGGAATATTGCACAATGGGCGAAAGCCTGATGCAGCGACGCCGCGTGAGGGATGACGGCCTTCGGGTTGTAAACCTCTTTCAGCAGGGAAGAAGCGAAAGTGACGGTACCTGCAGAAGAAGCGCCGGCTAACTACGTGCCAGCAGCCGCGGTAATACGTAGGGCGCAAGCGTTGTCCGGAATTATTGGGCGTAAAGAGCTCGTAGGCGGCTTGTCACGTCGGATGTGAAAGCTCGGGGCTTAACCCCGAGTCTGCATTCGATACGGGCTAGCTAGAGTGTGGTAGGGGAGATCGGAATTCCTGGTGTAGCGGTGAAATGCGCAGATATCAGGAGGAACACCGGTGGCGAAGGCGGATCTCTGGGCCATTACTGACGCTGAGGAGCGAAAGCGTGGGGAGCGAACAGGATTAGATACCCTGGTAGTCCACGCCGTAAACGTTGGGAACTAGGTGTTGGCGACATTCCACGTCGTCGGTGCCGCAGCTAACGCATTAAGTTCCCCGCCTGGGGAGTACGGCCGCAAGGCTAAAACTCAAAGGAATTGACGGGGGCCCGCACAAGCAGCGGAGCATGTGGCTTAATTCGACGCAACGCGAAGAACCTTACCAAGGCTTGACATATACCGGAAAGCATCAGAGATGGTGCCCCCCTTGTGGTCGGTATACAGGTGGTGCATGGCTGTCGTCAGCTCGTGTCGTGAGATGTTGGGTTAAGTCCCGCAACGAGCGCAACCCTTGTTCTGTGTTGCCAGCATGCCCTTCGGGGTGATGGGGACTCACAGGAGACTGCCGGGGTCAACTCGGAGGAAGGTGGGGACGACGTCAAGTCATCATGCCCCTTATGTCTTGGGCTGCACACGTGCTACAATGGCCGGTACAATGAGCTGCGATGCCGCGAGGCGGAGCGAATCTCAAAAAGCCGGTCTCAGTTCGGATTGGGGTCTGCAACTCGACCCCATGAAGTCGGAGTTGCTAGTAATCGCAGATCAGCATTGCTGCGGTGAATACGTTCCCGGGCCTTGTACACACCGCCCGTCACGTCACGAAAGTCGGTAACACCCGAAGCCGGTGGCCCAACCCCTTGTGGGAGGGAGCTGTCGAAGGTGGGACTGGCGATTGGGACGAAGTCGTAACAAGGTAGCCGTACCGGAAGGTGCGGCTGGATCACCTCCTTTCTAAGGAGCATCTAGATTCTCTTCGGGGAATCCAGAGGCCATTTCGTCGGCAAATGTTCGACGGTGGTTGCTCATGGGTGGAACGTTGACTATTCGGCACGACAGGTTGTTTTTGCGAGTACTGCTTCGGCGTGGAAAGTGAGAATGGATCGGTCGGGTCGGGCACGCTGTTGGGTATCTGAAGGTACGGGCTCGTTTGAGTCTGTCCCTTTGGTTGCCGGCCCCAGTGAACTCGCCTGTAAGGGTGGGGTGATGGGTGGCTGGTCGTTGTTTGAGAACTGCACAGTGGACGCGAGCATCTGTGGCCAAGTTTTTAAGGGCGCACGGTGGATGCCTTGGCACCAGGAACCGATGAAGGACGTGGGAGGCCACGATAGTCCCCGGGGAGCTGTCAACCAAGCTTTGATCCGGGGGTTTCCGAATGGGGAAACCCGGCAGTCGTCATGGGCTGTCACCCGCTGCTGAACACATAGGCAGTGTGGAGGGAACGCGGGGAAGTGAAACATCTCAGTACCCGCAGGAAGAGAAAACAACCGTGATTCCGGGAGTAGTGGCGAGCGAAACTGGATGAGGCCAAACCGTATGCGTGTGATACCCGGCAGGGGTTGCGCATGCGGGGTTGTGGGAGTTCTCTTGATCAATCTGCCGATTGGTCGGCAAGTCAGAAACCGTTGGTGTAGGCGAAGGACATGCGAAAGGTCCGGCGTAGAGGGTAAGACCCCCGTAGCTGAAACATCAACGGCTTGCTTGAGAACCACCCAAGTAGCACGGGGCCCGAGAAATCCCGTGTGAATCTGGCGGGACCACCCGCTAAGCCTAAATATTCCCTGGTGACCGATAGCGGATAGTACCGTGAGGGAATGGTGAAAAGTACCGCGGGAGCGGAGTGAAATAGTACCTGAAACCGTGTGCCTACAAGCCGTGGGAGCGTCGCTGTATGTGCTTGCACATGCAGTCGTGACTGCGTGCCTTTTGAAGAATGAGCCTGCGAGTTAGCGGTGTGTAGCGAGGTTAACCCGTGTGGGGAAGCCGTAGCGAAAGCGAGTCCGAATAGGGCGATTGAGTTGCACGCTCTAGACCCGAAGCGGAGTGATCTAGCCATGGGCAGGTTGAAGCGGAGGTAAGACTTCGTGGAGGACCGAACCCACCAGGGTTGAAAACCTGGGGGATGACCTGTGGTTAGGGGTGAAAGGCCAATCAAACTCCGTGATAGCTGGTTCTCCCCGAAATGCATTTAGGTGCAGCGTCGTGTGTTTCTTGCCGGAGGTAGAGCACTGGATAGGCGATGGGCCCTACCGGGTTACTGACCTTAGCCAAACTCCGAATGCCGGTAAGTGAGAGCACGGCAGTGAGACTGTGGGGGATAAGCTCCATGGTCGAGAGGGAAACAGCCCAGAGCATCGACTAAGGCCCCTAAGCGTACGCTAAGTGGGAAAGGATGTGGAGTCGCAGAGACAACCAGGAGGTTGGCTTAGAAGCAGCCACCCTTGAAAGAGTGCGTAATAGCTCACTGGTCAAGTGATTCCGCGCCGACAATGTAGCGGGGCTCAAGCGTACCGCCGAAGTCGTGTCATTCATACACATATCCTCAACGGGAGTATGGATGGGTAGGGGAGCGTCGTGTGCCGGGTGAAGCAGCCGCGGAAGCGAGTTGTGGACGGTTCACGAGTGAGAATGCAGGCATGAGTAGCGATACACACGTGAGAAACGTGTGCGCCGATTGACTAAGGGTTCCTGGGTCAAGCTGATCTGCCCAGGGTAAGTCGGGACCTAAGGCGAGGCCGACAGGCGTAGTCGATGGACAACCGGTTGATATTCCGGTACCCGCTTTGAAACGCCCAATACTGAATCAGGCGATGCTAAGTCCGTGAAGCCGGCCCGATCTCTTCGGAGTTGAGGGTAGTGGTGGAGCCGACGAACCAGACTTGTACTAGGTAAGCGATGGGGTGACGCAGGAAGGTAGTCCAACCCGGGCGATGGTTGTTCCCGGGGTAAGGGTGTAGGCCGTGTGGTAGGTAAATCCGTCACACATTAAGGCTGAGACCTGATGCCGAGCCGATTGTGGTGAAGTGGATGATCCTATGCTGTCGAGAAAAGCCTCTAGCGAGTTTCATGGCGGCCCGTACCCTAAACCGACTCAGGTAGTCAGGTAGAGAATACCGAGGCGTTCGGGTGAACTATGGTTAAGGAACTCGGCAAAATGCCCCCGTAACTTCGGGAGAAGGGGGGCCATCACTGGTGATCCGATTTACTCGGTGAGCTGGGGGTGGCCGCAGAGACCAGCGAGAAGCGACTGTTTACTAAAAACACAGGTCCGTGCGAAGCCGTAAGGCGATGTATACGGACTGACGCCTGCCCGGTGCTGGAACGTTAAGGGGACCGGTTAGTGCACTTTCGGGTGTGCGAAGCTGAGAACTTAAGCGCCAGTAAACGGCGGTGGTAACTATAACCATCCTAAGGTAGCGAAATTCCTTGTCGGGTAAGTTCCGACCTGCACGAATGGCGTAACGACTTCTCGACTGTCTCAACCATAGGCCCGGTGAAATTGCACTACGAGTAAAGATGCTCGTTTCGCGCAGCAGGACGGAAAGACCCCGGGACCTTTACTATAGTTTGATATTGGTGTTCGGTTCGGCTTGTGTAGGATAGGTGGGAGACTTTGAAGCGGCCACGCCAGTGGTTGTGGAGTCGTCGTTGAAATACCACTCTGGTCGTGCTGGATGTCTAACCTGGGTCCGTGATCCGGATCAGGGACAGTGTCTGATGGGTAGTTTAACTGGGGCGGTTGCCTCCTAAAGAGTAACGGAGGCGCCCAAAGGTTCCCTCAGCCTGGTTGGCAATCAGGTGTTGAGTGTAAGTGCACAAGGGAGCTTGACTGTGAGACCGACGGGTCGAGCAGGGACGAAAGTCGGGACTAGTGATCCGGCAGTGGCTTGTGGAAGCGCTGTCGCTCAACGGATAAAAGGTACCCCGGGGATAACAGGCTGATCTTCCCCAAGAGTCCATATCGACGGGATGGTTTGGCACCTCGATGTCGGCTCGTCGCATCCTGGGGCTGGAGTCGGTCCCAAGGGTTGGGCTGTTCGCCCATTAAAGCGGTACGCGAGCTGGGTTTAGAACGTCGTGAGACAGTTCGGTCCCTATCCGCTGTGCGCGTAGGAATATTGAGAAGGGCTGTCCCTAGTACGAGAGGACCGGGACGGACGAACCTCTGGTGTGCCAGTTGTCCTGCCAAGGGCATGGCTGGTTGGCTACGTTCGGAAAGGATAACCGCTGAAAGCATCTAAGCGGGAAGCCTGCTTCGAGATGAGTATTCCCACCACCTTGAGTGGTTAAGGCTCCCAGTAGACGACTGGGTTGATAGGCCAGATGTGGAAGCCCGGTAACGGGTGGAGCTGACTGGTACTAATAGGCCGAGGGCTTGTCCTCAGTTGCTCGCGTCCACTGTGTTAGTTCTGAAATAACGAACGGCCGTGTTGTGTTCCGGTGTTGGTTAATTTCATAGTGTTTCGGTGGTCATTGCGTTAGGGAAACGCCCGGTTACATTCCGAACCCGGAAGCTAAGCCTTTCAGCGCCGATGGTACTGCAGGGGGGACCCTGTGGGAGAGTAGGACGCCGCCGGACAATTATTCCGGGAAAGCCCCGTGCCCTTGTGGCACGGGGCTTTCCTGCGTTCGGAGCTCCTGGCTCGTACCCCTGTGCACCGGTGCTCGGGAGCTGAGGGTAAGGTCAGGAGGCATCATTGGCACGTTCTTCACAGGAGGCCCCCGGGTGGAGGTCCAGGAGACTCGAGTTCAGACGGACCGAGTACTCACCATCCCCAACATCCTCAGCATGGCTCGCCTCGTCGGCGTACCGCTCTTCCTGTGGCTGATCCTTCGCCCCGTGTTCGGCGGGCCCAACAGCGATGGCTGGGCCCTGCTGGTCCTGATGCTGAGCGGTATCAGTGACTACCTCGACGGCAAGCTCGCGCGCCGGTGGAATCAGATCAGCAGCCTCGGCCGGCTCCTGGACCCGGCTGCGGACCGTCTCTACATTCTGTCGACCCTCGTCGGGCTCACCTGGCGCGAGATCCTGCCGCTCTGGCTGACTGCCGCGCTCCTCGCCCGCGAGCTGATGCTCCTCGTCATGGTGGGAATCCTGCGCCGCCACGGCTATCCGCCGCCCCAGGTGAACTTCCTGGGCAAAGCTGCAACCTTCAACCTGATGTACGCGTTCCCCTTGTTGCTGCTCAGCGACGGAAGTGGTTGGCTGGCTTCGCTGGGCACCATTTTCGGATGGGCGTTCGCTGGATGGGGTACAACCCTCTATTGGTGGGCAGGGATCCTCTACGTGGTCCAAGTCCGCCGTCTGGTCAAGGCGGATGAAGTAGCCGATTAGCTCGTTGATGTGTGGCCGTGCAGTGTCGCCGGCCCGCACCGGATGCAGTGGTGTTGCCCCGACGGGTGAAGTCGGCTAGACCGTCGTCTCTTCGAGGAGGACGTTTCCGACATGAAGGCCGTCGTGATGGCAGGCGGTGAAGGCACCCGCCTTCGCCCCATGACCTCAAGCATGCCCAAGCCGCTCCTGCCCGTGGCCAACCGGCCGATCATGGAGCACGTGCTGCGGCTGCTCAAACGGCATGGGCTCAACGAGACCGTCGTTACCGTCCAGTTCCTCGCCTCTCTCGTCAAGAATTACTTCGGGGACGGCGAAGAACTCGGTATGGAGCTCAGTTATGCCAACGAGGAGAAGCCACTCGGTACTGCGGGAAGCGTCAAGAACGCGGAAGAGGCCCTGAAGGACGACACCTTCCTGGTCATTTCCGGAGATGCCCTCACCGACTTCGATCTCACGGATCTCATCGCCTTCCACAAGGAGAAGGGTGCACTTGTCACGGTGTGCCTGACCCGGGTCCCGAATCCCCTGGAATTCGGGATCACGATCGTGGACGAGGAAGGGAAAGTCGAACGCTTCCTGGAGAAGCCGACATGGGGCCAGGTCTTCTCGGACACGGTGAACACGGGCATCTACGTCATGGAGCCCGAGGTCTTCGACTACGTCCAGGCCGACACCTCTGTGGACTGGTCCGGTGACGTCTTCCCCCAGCTCATGAAGGACGGCAAGCCGATCTACGGCTACATCGCCGAGGGCTACTGGGAAGACGTGGGCACGCACGAGAGTTATGTGAAGGCCCAGGCCGACGTGCTGGAGCGCAAGGTCGACGTCGAACTGGACGGATTCGAGATCTCGCCCGGGGTCTGGGTCGCGGAAGGCGCCGAGGTCCATCCGGACGCGGTGCTGCGTGGGCCGTTGTACATCGGTGACTACGCGAAGATCGAGTCCGGTGCCGAGATCCGTGAGCACACGGTCATCGGCTCCAACGTCGTCGTGAAATCCCGGGCCTTCCTTCACCGGGCGGTCGTGCACGACAACGTCTACATCGGTGAGCACAGCAATCTGCGCGGCTGTGTCATCGGCAAGAACACCGACATCATGCGTGCCTCGCGCATCGAGGACGGTGCGGTGATCGGCGACGAATGCCTGGTCGGCGAAGAATCGATCATTCAGGGAAACGTCCGGGTCTACCCGTTCAAGACCATCGAGGCGGGCGCCTTCGTCAACACCTCGGTGATCTGGGAGTCGCGCGGGCAGGCGCACCTCTTCGGTGCCCGCGGTGTCTCGGGGATCCTGAACGTCGAGATCACCCCGGAGCTCGCGGTCCGGCTCGCCGGCGCGTACGCCACCACGTTGAAGAAGGGCGCGACGGTCACGACCGCCCGTGACCACTCCCGTGGTGCGCGCGCGCTGAAGAGGGCGGTCATCTCGGCTCTCCAGGCCAGTGCCATCGACGTCCGTGACCTGGAGAACGTGCCGCTGCCGGTCGCACGCCAGCAGACCGCGCGGGGCAGCGCCGGCGGGATCATGATCCGTACGTCTCCGGGCGTGCCCGACTCGGTCGACATCATGTTCTTCGACGAGCGGGGAGCCGACCTCTCCCAGGCACGTCAGAAGAAGCTGGACCGGGTCTACGCCCGTCAGGAGTTCCGCAGGGCCTTCCCCGGTGAGATCGGCGACCTCCACTTCCCGTCGAGCGTCTTCGACTCGTACACCGGATCACTGCTCCGCAACGTCGATACGAGCGGCATCGCGGACGCGGGCCTCAAGGTCGTCGTCGACGCCTCCAACGGGAGCGCGGGGCTTGTTCTGCCCAGCCTGCTGGGCCGGCTCGGCGTGGACGCGCTGACGATCAATCCGGGGCTCGACGAGTCCCGGCCCACGGAGTCCGCGGAGTCCCGGCGGGCGGGCCTCGTGCGCCTCGGCGAGATCGTGTCCTCGGCACGGGCCGCGTTCGGGGTGAGGTTCGACCCCGTCGGCGAACGGCTGTCCCTCGTGGACGAGCGGGGCCGGATCATCGAGGACGACCGGGCGCTGCTGGTCATGCTCGACCTCGTGGCTGCCGAGCGCAGGAGCGGACGCGTGGCCCTGCCGGTCACGACCACCCGGGTCGCCGAGCAGGTCGCTGCCTACCACGGCACCCAGGTGGAGTGGACGACCACGTCCCCCGACGATCTGACGCGGGTGGGACGCGAGGATGCCACGATCTTCGGCGGCGACGGCCGTGGTGGTTTCATCGTCCCCGAGTTCAGCAGCGTCTTCGACGGCGCGGCGGCCTTCGTCAGGCTCATCGGTCTCGTCGCCAGGACGCAGCTCACCCTCAGCCAGATCGACGCACGCATCCCGCGCGCCCATGTACTGCGCCGCGACCTCGCCACACCGTGGGCGGTCAAGGGGCTCGTCATGCGCCGGGTCGTCGAGGAGGCGGGCGACCGCAGCGTGGACACGACGGACGGAGTCCGCGTGGTCGAGACCGACGGCCGCTGGGTGATGGTGCTCCCCGACAGGGCGGAGGCCGTCACCCACCTGTGGGCCGAGGGCCCCGACGACGCCTCGGCCCAGGCGCTGCTCGACGAGTGGGCGGCGGTCGTCGACAGCGCGGGCGACTGAGGAGACCGAGCGGATGAGCGGTCGGCCCGGAAGTCGTGTGAGGCGGCTTCCGGGCCGACGGTGGGGCCATTCGGCGGCAGCAGGCATGACGTGCGACGATGTGCGGCATGTCGCAGCCGCCCCCCGATCGGAGTAGCGCCCCGCCGCGTCCCCGCCCCGACGCGTCCATGTCGCTGCTGACCACCGTGATGGAACACAGCCTCGACGAGGGGTACGCCGAGGCCTCGGCACGTCGCAGGTCCGAGGGCAGCGACGGGCTGCCGCGGACGCTGAAGGCGAAACTGGGCCTCGCCGCCGGACTGGTGCTGGCAGCGCTCGTCGTGACGCTCGGTGCTGCGGAGGCCCGCGTGGCGGCCCCGGTCGTCGCCAAGGAACGCGAAGAGCTCATCGACCGGGTCAACGCCGGTACCTCCACGGCGGACACGCTCCAGGCCGAGGTCGACGAACTGCGCGAGGACGTCGGCGAGCGGCAGCGCAAGGCCCTCGAGAAGCACGGCGGGGACCAGGGCGCCCTGGTGGCGTTGCTGTCCGGTGCGACCCCCGTCGAGGGCCCCGGGATCAAACTCGTGGTGGACGACGCCAAGGACACCGACCAGGGCGGGGGAGGACCGCGCGAGTCCACCGGCTTCGCCGATACGGGCCGGGTCCGTGACCGGGACATGCAGCGCGTGGTCAACGGTCTGTGGCAGTCCGGCGCCGAGGCTGTGGCGATCAACGGGCAGCGCCTGACGGCCCTCTCCGCCATCCGTGCGGCGGGCGACGCCATACTGGTCGACAACAGGCCGCTCGTGCCGCCGTACACGGTGCTTGCGGTGGGGGACGGGAAGAAGCTCGCCACCGCGTTCCAGGAGAGTGCCGACGGCCTCTATCTGCAGGCGCTGCACGAGAGCTTCGACATCCGCACCAGCATCTCCGAGCAGAAGCAGGTGCGCCTTCCGGCCGCGCCCAGCCTGATCGTACGTACAGCAGAGCCTCAGGCCGCAGACACGGGCAGTGGTGCGGCAGACACAGGGAAGGGCACATCGTGATCGCCGTACTGGGCCTCGTCGTGGGAGTCGTGGCCGGACTGTTGGTCCGCCCCGAAGTGCCGGCGGTGGTCGAGCCCTACCTCCCGATCGCCGTGGTGGCCGCACTCGACGCCGTCTTCGGCGGCCTGCGGGCCATGCTCGACGGAATCTTCGTCGACAAGGTCTTCGTGGTGTCGTTCCTGTCGAACGTCGTGGTGGCCGCCCTCATCGTCTTCCTCGGCGACAAACTGGGCGTCGGAGCCCAGCTCTCCACCGGTGTGGTGGTCGTGCTGGGCATCCGGATCTTCTCCAACGCGGCGGCCATCCGCCGCCACGTCTTCCGGGCTTGAGGCCGATGAGCAGCGAACAGAACCCGAGCAGCGAGAACGGCCCCGGCAACGGAGGCCCCTCCGGCGCGCTCCCTCCCGAGCGGCCCGCCTGCGAACCGTCCCGGCCGGCCCCGGCGGAAGAGGTCTCCGGCCGGCAGCGGCTGCGGGCGGGGCTCTGGCCTCCCAGGGTGAGCAGGGCGCAACTCATCGTGGCGCTGCTGCTGTTCGTCCTCGGCCTGGGGCTGGCCATCCAGGTCAGGTCGAACAGCGACAACAGCGCCCTGCGCGGTGCACGCCAGGAGGACCTGGTCCGCATCCTGGACGAGCTCGACAACCGCACCGAGCGCCTCGAGGATGAGAAGCAGCGCCTGGACGACCAGCGCACGGAGCTGGAGAACAGCTCCGACCAGGCGGAGGAGGCCCGCAAGCAGACGCTCGAGAAGGAGCGGCAGCTCGGTATCCTGGCGGGGACGGTCGCGGCGCACGGTCCCGGTATCACGCTGACCATCGACGACCCGACCGGTGCGGTCGAGTCCGACATGCTCCTCGACACCATCCAGGAGCTGCGCGCCGCCGGCGCGGAGGCGATCGAGGTCAACGGTGTGCGTGTGGTGGCCAATACGTACTTCTCCGGCGACGGCGGGGAGCTGAGGATCGACGGCCGCAAGGTCGAGGCCCCGTACGAGTTCCAGGTCATCGGCAAGCCGCAGGACCTGGAACCGGCTCTGAACATCCCCGGCGGTGTCGTGCAGACGCTGGAGAAGGAGCAGGCCACGGCGGAGGTGGCACGCGCGGACGACATCGTCGTGGACGCCTTGCGGCCGGCGAAACAGCCTGACTACGCTCGGTCGTCGTCCCAGTGAGACGGCGGTGCGCGGGGCTCGAAGGACACGGTCGCCGGGTTGCGGGGGGTCGCCGCAACGGATCGGTGGCGCGTGGTGGAAACTGTCGGGTGGATACGGACGTTGTGAAGATGTCCGGGTCGGCAGGTGTGTTCATTCAGGGTTCGTCCTGCCCCACGGGCGGGTCTATTTCGGTCAAGGGGAATCGCCCGTGAAGTTGTTTGCGAAGTTGTTCGGAAAGAGTGCCCGCGAGGACAGCAACAGCGCTGCCCGCCACCGCGCCCCGCGTCAGGGTCAGGACGCCGAGGAGCAGGGCTCGGAGCGCCCGCTCTTCCGGGATGAGGTGCGGGGACCCGGCGACGGGTCCGGCGCGTCGTCCGTTGACCCCGGAGGTGCAGGCCGCATAGGTTTCGGGGAACCATCAACCTCGAGTACGGGTGCAGGGTTCGACCCCGCTCCGGAGGGCTCGTCCATGCCGGTTTGCACCAGGTGCGGGCATCGTAACGCCGAGGCCAGCCGCTTCTGCTCCAATTGCGGCGCGCCGCTGCGGGGCGGAGTTCCCGAGCGTGCCGCGGAGACGACCTCGACCATCTCGATCTCGGGTATCGAGGCGTACGAGGCCGAGGCGACGGGTCAGACGGCTGTTCCGTCGCTCTCCCCGGAGGCACAGGCGGCCGTCGACGCACTGCCGGCGGGCTCGGCGCTCCTGGTGGTCCGGCGCGGACCGAACTCCGGCAGCCGGTTCCTGCTGGACGGCGACCTGACGACGGCCGGCCGTCACCCGCAGAGCGACATCTTCCTCGACGACGTGACCGTGTCGCGGCGTCATGTGGAGTTCCGCAGGAGTCCGGACGGTAGTTTCACCGTGGGCGACGTCGGCAGCCTCAACGGCACCTACGTCAACCGCGAGCGCATCGATTCCGTCGCGCTGACCAACGGCGACGAAGTCCAGATCGGAAAGTACCGGCTGGTCTTCTACGCGAGCCAGCGGGGCGTGTGACCCTTCCCCGGACTCCGTCCGGGGGACCCCAGGAAGGTCCATGCTGCGAACACCGACAGGCGGTGCCGGTCACGGCACCGCCGCCGCGGGCGAGCGCGCGATGAGCATCGGCACGGTGCTCCTGCAACTGCGCGACGAATTTCCCGAAGTCACGATCTCCAAGATCCGATTCCTGGAGGCCGAGGGGCTCATCGAGCCCCAGCGGACGCCCTCGGGCTACCGGAAGTTCAGCCCGGGCGACGTCGAGCGGCTGGCCCAGGTGCTGCGGATGCAGCGGGACCACTACCTGCCGCTCAAGGTCATCCGGGAGCACCTGGAGGCCTTGGCGCGGGGTGAGCAGGCGGCACTCCCACCCGGCGGCGGGCAGGGCGATCCGCTCGACCCCCGGCGGGATCCGGATCCGGGTGCGGCGACAGCCTCCCGCATCGGGCGCTCCGAGCTCCTCGCCGCCACGGAGGCGACCGAGGAGCAGCTCGAGGAGTGGGAGTCGTACGGGCTGATCGTCCCCGCTGCAGGGGGGAGCTACGACGCCGAGGCCGTCACCGTGGCACGGCTCGTGGCGGACTTGGGCCGATTCGGCCTGGAGCCCCGGCACCTGCGTGCGGTCAAGGCGGCCGCGGAACGCGAGGCCGGGCTGGTCGAGCAGGTGGTCGCACCCCTGCGCCGGCACCGGAATCCGCAGACCAGGGCTCATGCGGAGGCCACCGCGAAGGAGCTGGCGGAGCTCTCCGTACGGCTGCACGCCGCACTCGTGCAGACCGCCCTGAAGGTCAGTTTCCACTGAGGGCGGAGGAGCCCGACTATCCAAACATGGCGAGCACGTCCTAGGGTTGCTGTGTGAACGAGCTCGACGTTGTGGGTGTCCGGGTGGAAATGCCCTCCAACCAACCGATCGTGCTCCTGCGTGAAGTGGGAGGCGACCGGTATCTCCCTATCTGGATCGGTCCTGGGGAAGCGACCGCGATCGCCTTCGCCCAGCAGGGCATGGCTCCGGCCAGGCCGCTGACCCATGATCTCTTCAAGGATGTGCTCGAGGCCGTCGGCCAGGAGCTCACCGAGGTCCGCATCACGGACCTCAGAGAAGGGGTCTTCTACGCGGAGCTGGTCTTCGCCAGCGGGGTGGAGGTGAGCGCGCGGCCGTCCGACGCCATAGCGCTGGCCCTGCGCACCGGCACGCCGATCTACGGCAGTGACGGGGTGCTGGACGACGCGGGGATCGCCATCCCGGACGAGCAGGAGGACGAGGTGGAGAAGTTCCGCGAGTTCCTCGACCAGATCTCGCCGGAGGACTTCGGCACGAACAGCCAGTGACCCTCCTGCGGGACGGTTCCGGCACATCCGACAAGCCGTTCCCCGAAATCAGTCACGGGAAACCACCCTCAGGGTGATTATCACTCGGCGTGCCGAGTGTGGCGATCGTTGACGCACCCCTGGTGACTGCCTACCTTCGAGATGGCAGGTCAAGGACGGAGGTCGGCGTGAGAATCAGCGGCGACGGTGCGGCTGCGGGTGGGCCGTACCGGCAGCACGGCAGTGCGGCCGACCACTCCATCAGACAGCCGGTTCAGCCGGCGGTGGTGGCAGCGGACGGTGCGGCAGCGGCAGGGGACATCGGCTATCGGGGGCCGACGGCGTGCGCGGCGGCCGGGATCACGTACCGACAGCTCGACTACTGGGCGCGTACGGGGCTCGTGGAGCCGAGCGTACGTCCTGCGTACGGGTCGGGGACACAGCGTCTGTACAGCTTCCGGGACGTGGTTCTCCTCAAGATCGTCAAGCGTTTCCTGGACACGGGGGTCGCTCTCCAGAACATCCGCACCACTGTGCAGCACCTCAGGGCGCGCGGTTTCACGGATCTGGAGCGCATGACCCTGATGAGCGACGGGGCGACGGTCTACGAGTGCTCCTCGCCCGACGAGGTCGTGAATCTCCTCCAGGGGGGCCAGGGCGTCTTCGGCATCGCGGTCGGGGTCGTCTGGCGGGACGTCGACGCGGCGCTCTCCCAGCTCCATGGGGAGCGTGTCGACACGGGGGAGACGCTGGTCGGCAACAACCCGGCCGATGAACTGGCGCGGCGGCGCAATCGCGCGGGCTGAACCACCGGGGCCGGGCGGCGCGCCACGTGTGCCGGGCGGGGTGGTTGTCAGTGGCATAGGGCAGCATCGGTCCGTGTGAGAGCCGCGCCCACCATTCTGCATCTGGACATGGATGCCTTCTACGCCTCTGCGGAGCAGGCGGCGAAGCCGAGCCTGCGAGGCAAGCCGGTGGTCGTGGGGGGTCTGGGGATGCGCGGCGTCGTCGCCACCGCGTCGTACGAGGCGCGGCGGCTGGGCGTGCATTCGGCGATGCCGATGGCGCAGGCGCGGCGGCTCGCACCCAACGCCGCGTACCTGGTCCCGCGTTTCGCGCTCTACCGGACGGTGAGCGACCAGGTGATGGAGCTCCTCGGGCGGCTTTCACCGCTCGTGGAGCCGCTCAGCCTCGACGAGGCCTTCGTCGATCTGGAGGCCGGCGGTGTCGCCGACGACTCGGCGTCCGCCCGTGAGATCGGCGGACAGCTGCGCACGGTGATCAGGGCCGTCACCGGACTCAGCGGTTCCGTCGGCCTGGCCGGCTCCAAGATGCTGGCCAAGATCGCTTCCGAGGAGGCGAAACCGGACGGACTGCTGCTGATCGAGCCCGGTACCGAGCGCGATCTCCTGGCGCCCATGCCGGTGCGTACCCTCCCGGGCGTCGGGCCCGCCACCGGCGACCATCTGCGGCGGGCGGGCATGACGCTCGTCAGCCACCTGGCGGAGGCCGGCGAGGCGGAGCTCGTGCGGCTGCTCGGAAAGGCGCACGGCGTCGCCCTCCACCGCATGGCGCAGGGCTACGACGACCGTCCCGTCGTCGCCGAGAGGGACGCCAAGTCCGTGTCGGTCGAGGACACCTTCGACGTGGACCTGCACGACCGTGTGCGGGTCAGGGGCGAGGTGGAGCGGCTCGCGGACCGATGTGTGCGGCGGCTGCGGGACGCGGGACGCTCCGGGCGGACCGTGGTCCTGAAGGTGCGCCGCTACGACTTCTCCACGCTCACCCGGTCGGAGACCCTCCGCGGCCCCACCGACGACCCCACGGTGGTCAGGGAGGCCGCTGCGCGGCTTCTGGAGGCCGTGGACACGACCGGCGGCGTCCGGCTGCTCGGCGTCGGAGTCACCGGGCTGGCGGACTTCACGCAGGAGGATCTGTTCGCGCAGGCCGCCGGAGCGGAGCAGGCCGCAGAGGGGGCCGCTGGCGCCGACGCACCCGACGAGCGGCGGGAGGGCACCGCGGAGGGAGCGGCCGAGGCGCTCGCCCGGGAGAGCGGGGAGCAGCCGGCCTCACGGCGCTGGCCGGCCGGACACGACGTACGGCACGCGGTCCACGGCCACGGCTGGGTGCAGGGCAGCGGCGTCGGGCGGGTCACCGTGCGCTTCGAGGAACCGTGGACGCCGCCCGGCCGGGTGCGCACGTTCCGGATCGACGATCCGGAACTGCGGCCGGCCGAGCCGCTTCCCCTGGTTCCGGAGCCCGTGGACTACTCCTCGTGGCCGGCCAGCTTGCCGAAGTCCCTGTCGGAGGCGTTCCCGGCGGAAGGGGACGAGTCCAGTCCGTAGTGCCGGTAGAGCTGGAGCTCCTGCTCGGGGGAGAGGTGGCGTCCCACACCGAAATCGGGCGCGTCCTTGATCAGGGCGCGGTCGAAGGGAATCACCAGCGCCCCGTCGACGAATTCGCTCGGCTCCAGAGGGACGAACGCGTCCCTGGTGAAGAGGCCGGTGCGCACGGCGGCCCACTCGGGAACACCGGTGGCATCGTCGAGATAGACCTCGTCCACCGTCCCGATCTTGGCACCTTGACGGTCGAAGGCCTTGCGGCCGATCAGGCTGCGCGGATCGATGTCGGTCTGCACGGTGCCTCCCACTGGTCACAACTGCGTCAGGTGGTCGCGACTGCTCCACAGGCTCTACGAAAGGCCACATCCGGGCGGTCGGCCACTCGAGACGGCCCGCGCCGACCCCGCTGGTAGGCTGGGACGTGGCTGCTGACCCTGTGCGGGAGAGTCCTCCGGAGCGATTCGGAGGCGCCGAAGGAGCAACTCCTCCCCGGAATCTCTCAGGCCCCCGTACCGCACGGACGAGGTCACTCTGGAAAGCAGGTCGGGAACCGTACGGCACGTGCCGCCACGGGCACCGCCCTCACCGACGGTGAAAGCCGGTATGCCCTGGGGCGTCCCGGTGAAGCTCTCAGGTCGAGATGACAGAGGGGGAGGCCGTACGGGCAGCCACGCCGTGGCGCCCCTCGCAGGTCGTGACAGACCAGGAGGCCTCCACCATGACCCCCCGTCGCACTCCGCTCTCCCAGCTGGAGCAGGGCATTCCGTTCGAGCAGCGCCACATCGGCCCCGATGCCGAGGCACAGGCGAAGATGCTCGCCCAGGTCGGCTACGGCTCCCTCGACGAGCTCACCGCCGCCGCGGTGCCCGACGTGATCAGGAGTGCCGAGGCGCTGAACCTCCCCGAGGCCCGCACCGAGGCCGAGGTCCTGGCCGAGCTGCGCAGCCTCGCCGACCGCAACCAGGTGCTCGCGCCGATGATCGGTCTGGGCTACCACGGCACGTTCACCCCGCCGGTGATCCTGCGCAACGTCCTGGAGAACCCCGCCTGGTACACGGCCTACACGCCGTACCAGCCGGAGATCTCCCAGGGGCGGCTCGAGGCCCTCCTGAACTTCCAGACGATGGTCGCCGACCTCACCGGGCTGCCCACCTCGGGCGCCTCGCTCCTCGACGAGGGCACGGCCGCCGCCGAAGCCATGGCGCTGGCGCGACGCGTGGGCAAGGTCAGGGGCGGTGTCTTCCTCGTCGACGCCGACACCCTGCCGCAGACCATCGCGGTGATCGAGACCCGCGCCGAGCCGACCGGTGCAGAGGTGGTCGTCGCCGACCTCTCCGACGGCATCCCCGCGGAGATCGCCGGGCGTGGCGTCTTCGGCGTGCTGCTGCAGTACCCGGGCGCCTCCGGCGCCGTACGCGACATCAGGCCCGTGATCGAGCAGGCGCACGAGCTGGGCGCGATCGTCTCCGTCGCCGCCGACCTGCTGGCCCTCACGCTGCTCACCTCGCCGGGTGAGCTGGGTGCGGACATCGCCGTCGGCACCACACAGCGCTTCGGCGTCCCGATGGGCTTCGGCGGACCGCACGCGGGCTTCATGGCCGTACGCGAGAAGTTCGCCCGCAGCCTGCCCGGCCGCCTCGTCGGCGTCTCCGTCGACGCCGACGGCAACAAGGCCTACCGGCTGGCGCTGCAGACCCGCGAGCAGCACATCCGCCGTGAGAAGGCCACCAGCAACATCTGTACCGCCCAGGTGCTGCTCGCCGTCATGGCCGGGATGTACGCCGTCCACCACGGTCCCGACGGGCTGCGGACGATCGCCGGGCGCACGCACCGGTTCGCCGCCATCCTCGCCGAAGGTCTGCGGGCCTCCGGCGCCGAGGTCGTGCACGGCGCGTACTTCGACACCCTCACCGTCCGCGTGCCCGGCAAGGCCGCCGGTGTGGTCGCCGACGCGCGCGAGCGCGGGGTGAACCTGCGCCTCGTCGACGCCGACCACGTCTCCGTCGCCTGCGACGAGACCACCACCCGTTCCCACGTCGCGGCCGTCTGGGCGGCCTTCGGGGCTCGAGGCGACATCGAGGCGCTGGACGGCGAGACGGCCGACGCGCTGCCCGAAGGGCTGCTGCGCACCGACGCCGTCCTCACCCACCCGGTGTTCCACCAGCACCGCTCCGAGACGGCGATGCTGCGCTACCTGCGCAAGCTCGCCGACCGGGACTACGCGCTCGACCGCGGCATGATCCCGCTGGGCTCCTGCACCATGAAGCTCAACGCGACCGCCGAGATGGAGTCGATCACCTGGCCCGAGTTCGGCGCGCTGCACCCCTTCGCCCCGGCCGAGCAGGCGCAGGGCTTCCTCACCCTCATCCGTGAACTGGAGGAGCGGCTCGCCGAGGTCACCGGGTACGACGCCGTGTCCATCCAGCCCAACGCGGGCTCGCAGGGCGAATTCGCCGGGCTGCTCGCCGTGCGCGCGTACCACCGTGCCAACGGCGACCACGGACGCACCGTCTGTCTGATCCCGTCCTCCGCGCACGGCACCAACGCGGCGAGCGCCGTGATGGCCGGCATGAAGGTCGTCGTGGTGAAGACCGCCGACGACGGCGAGGTCGACATAGAGGACCTCCGTGCCAAGATCGCGACCCACCGCGACGAGCTCGCGGTTCTCATGATCACCTACCCCTCCACGCACGGTGTCTTCGAGGAGCACGTCGCCGACATCTGCGCCGAGGTGCACGACGCCGGCGGCCAGGTGTACGTGGACGGTGCCAACCTCAACGCGCTGGTCGGTCTCGCCAAGCCGGGCCACTTCGGCGGCGACGTCTCCCACCTGAATCTGCACAAGACCTTCTGCATCCCGCACGGCGGCGGAGGACCGGGTGTCGGCCCCGTCGGGGTGCGCGCCCACCTGGCGCCGTACCTCCCCAATCACCCCCTCCAGCCCGCGGCGGGCCCGGAGACCGGTGTCGGCCCCATCTCGGCCGCACCGTGGGGTTCGGCGGGCATCCTGCCGATCTCGTGGGCCTACGTACGCCTGATGGGCGGCGAGGGCCTCAAGCGTGCGACGCAGGTCGCCGTACTCGCGGCCAACTACATCGCCAAGCGTCTGGAGCCGCACTTCCCGATCCTGTACAACGGCCCGGCCGGTCTGGTCGCGCACGAGTGCATCGTGGACCTGCGGCCGATCTCCAAGTCGACCGGGGTCAGCATCGACGACATCGCCAAGCGGCTGATCGACTACGGCTTCCACTCGCCGACCATGTCGTTCCCGGTGGCGGGGACGCTGATGATCGAGCCGACCGAGAGCGAGGACCTCGCCGAGCTCGACCGTTTCTGCGACACCATGATCGCTATTCGCGGCGAGATCGAGAAGGTGGCCTCCGGGGAGTGGGGCGGGGACGACAACCCGCTGTGCAACGCCCCGCACACGGCCGCGGCGCTCGGTGGCGAGTGGGCCCACGCCTACACCCGCGAAGAGGCGGTCTTCCCGGCCGGCGTCACGCCGTCGGACAAGTACTGGCCGCCGGTGCGCCGCATCGACGGGGCGTTCGGCGACCGCAACCTGGTCTGCTCCTGCCCGCCCCTGGACGCGTACGACCAGTAGTCACGCGGAGACGCGTCGGGGCCGGTTCGGAGACTTCTCCGGGCCGGCCCCCGTCTTCCGGCCGCTCGGTCAGGCGGCCTTCATCACCTGACCGCTCTTCAGCGGGCGGTGAGGGGCGATGATCTGCCCGTCCGGGAGCAGCTCACCGGTGTCCTCGAAGAGCAGGACGCCGTTGCACAGGAGGCTCCAGCCCTGTTCCGGGTGGTGAGCCATCAGTCGGGCGGCCTCCCGGTCGTTGGAGTCAGCGGTGGGGCAGGGTGGCTGGTGCTGGCACATGGATGGGTTCTTTCGCTGCGTTGAGTCGAGTGGCCTGCGGCTGGACGATGTCTTCATGGCCGCCCCCGTATCAAGTCGGTCCGGTCCCAGTGTTGCCCCACTGGCGTCTCTCCGCAGGGATTTCGAGGCAGCTGCTGTTCTCCTCCCATGACGCATCACCCGGCCGGACGGTTCGATCCAACTCCACTGTCCGTTCGGATGGTTCGGGGTGACCTGACCGGACTAGTCCGGACGGGTACGGACGCGCCCCCGCCGAGCTGCTCGGCGGGGGCGCGTGAGGACGGACGGGTCAGGCGGGCGATCCGAGGAGGCCCGGGAGCTCGGGAAGGTCCGGAAGGGGCGCCGGGGTGACACGCAGCGTCATGACCGGCAGTAGATCCGCGACCCGGTGAGGGCGGTGGGCGGTGATGCCCGGAGGGGCGGGTGCCAGGGGCACCAGCACATCGGTCGGTGCGAGCGTGCCGCCGCCGGCGTCGGCTTCGGTGTCGTGGTGCAGCCACAGCGTGAGCATGTACAGCTCGGGTACCGACAGCAGACGGGGCTGGTAGGCCGTCGTCGTCGACTCGGCCTGGCGCAGGGCCAGTTCGGTCGAGGTGATGTAAGGGCCTTCGAAGAAGTGCGAGAAGGTCCAGCCGTCGGGGGTGAGCATGGTGTCCGCGGCGGCCACGGCGCGCTCACCGCTGCGGATCAGGAAGCGCCAGCCGGCGAGACGGGTGCGAGGTGCGGCCTCGTCGGGCACGATCCGGTCCAGTACATGGACGGGAAGCGGGAGTTCGGGGCTCAACGGTCCCTGGACGGACCGGAGAGCGGGCGTGTGGGCCTCGCGGACTGCGGTCGGAGAACCGAGTGCCGCGAGAACGCTGCGCAGTGCGGGCGCTGGGGCCGGGGAAACATGCAGCGGCATAGTGGGTCGCCTCTCACTTCGGAGACACGGTGATGCGTGGGCGGGTGCAGACGGCGCTGTCGGCGTGCGGGGCCAGAGGAAGGCCGGTGACGGGGCGGACGGGCCGATGCGTCAACTCTCTGCCTCGTTCGCAGAGTTTATACGACAAATGTTCACACGGTGTTTCGGCTAGCCGTCCCGGGTATTGCGCGCAAGGTGGATTTGAGCCTTTGAATTGCGTGGTTCCTGGGGATTCGGGTGACTCCCGTCCCCCTGTCGCCAGGAGTTTTCCCGATGCGGCGGTAGGCTCAAACTCATCGGTGTTTCCCCGGCGCGACTCCGCCGTGCACCCTGCATATGCCCCATGCCTTCGGAATGTGCCTCCGGCTTCGGTCGCCAGACTACTGGGTACCCGTGGGGCGCGGGGGCGTTACGGATCATCTCGTCGGGGCATTATCGATCGTGATACGAGCGGCCTGTGCCGCGGGCCGCCCACTCGAGGAGGGACCCTTCGATGGGCGAGAAGGTCGTGGCGGGTGCCTTTGCCCCGTCCGATCGGCAGGCGTACCGCGAGAAGCTCACCCAGTGCCTGACCGGGCTGGAGAGGCTCCTGTCGGAGCGGAGGTTCGATCGGCCCCGGAATCTCATGGGGCTGGAGATCGAGCTGAATCTCGCGGGTTCGGACGGCATGCCGAGGATGCGGAATGCGGAGGTGCTGCAACGCATCGCCAGCCGGGATTTCCAGACGGAACTGGGGATGTTCAATCTGGAAGTAAACATTCTTCCCCACCGGCTCAGCGGCCGGGTATTCGATCAGCTGGCGGAGGAGCTGCGTACGGGGCTCGCATATGCCCACCGGAAGGCCGCGGAGGTCGACGCGGGGATCGTGATGATCGGCATCCTGCCGACCCTCGGACGGGACGACGTCGTTTCGGCGAACCTGTCCGACGTCGACCGCTACACGCTCCTGAACGACCAAATGGCGGCCGCGCGCGGTGAGGAATTCGTCCTCGATATCGAAGGCGTCGAGCGATTGGTCTCCACCTCTGCCTCCATCGCGCCCGAATCGGCCTGCACATCGGTCCAGTTGCACCTGCAGGTGACTCCGGACCGCTTCTCGGACGTCTGGAACGCCGCGCAGGCCATCGCCTCCGTGCAGATCGCCCTCGGAGCCAACTCCCCCTTCCTGTTCGGCAAGGAGCTGTGGCGGGAGTCGAGGCCACCGCTGTTCCAGCAGGCCACGGACGTGCGGCCGCCCGAGCTCCGGAATCAGGGGGTGCGTCCCAGGACCTGGTTCGGAGAGCGCTGGATCAGTTCCGCGTACGAACTCTTCGAGGAGAACGTCCGCTACTATCCGCCCCTGCTGCCCATCTGCGACGAGGAGGAGCCGCTGCGGGTCCTCGACGAGGGTGGCGTACCCGCGCTGGCCGAACTCGTCCTGCACAACGGCACGGTCTACCGGTGGAACCGGCCGGTGTACGGGCTCGCCGACGGCGTTCCCCATCTGAGGGTGGAGAACCGTGTCCTGCCCGCCGGCCCCTCGGTCGTCGATGTGATCGCCAACGCCGCCTTCTACTACGGGTTGGTGCGCGCGCTCGCCGACGAGTCCCGGCCGCTGTGGACCAGGCTGCCCTTCGAGGCGGCGGCCGAGAACTTCGACGCCGCCTGCCGCCACGGGATCGACGCCGAGCTGCTCTGGCCGCGCCCCGGCCGCTCGGGCGGCGTGGCGAAGGTGCCCGCCGTCGAGCTCGTGCGGGACGAACTGCTTCCGCTCGCGGCGGCGGGGCTCGACGCCTGGAACATCGAGCCCTCGGACCGGGACCGCTACCTCGGCGTCATCGAGGAGCGCTGCAGGCTCCGCGTCAACGGCGCCTCCTGGCAGGTGGACACCTACCACCGCGCCCTGGAGGCGGGCCTCGAACGGGAGGGGGCGCTGGCGGCCACCACCCGGCGCTACGGCGAGCTGATGCGGGTGGGTGAACCCGTGCACACCTGGCCCGTCGGCTTCCCCGCCCCCTGAGGAACCACCCCGCCAGGAGGGGCCGCCCGGTGTCCCGCCCCGCCGACGCCGTCGGGCAAGCTATGACGACGCATGGCTGACGGCAGATGTACAGGTGGAGGCGGGGCGCGTGGCTGAATCCATTCCTCACGAGGAGGTGTCCCGGCGGACCCTCCGCTCGGAGACGCTCCTCGTGCTGGCTCTCTCCCTCGGGGCCAGCGGGGTGTCCGCCCTGATCAGCTTCATCGGATCGCTGACCAAACCGGGAGGCCTCAAGGACCAGGCCGCGACGCTGAACGGGTCGTACGCCCCGGGCCGCCCGTGGCTGGACCTGGCCTGGCAGCTGTTCGGCATCGCCTCGGCACTGGTGCCGGTGGCGCTGGTGGCGCATCTGCTGATCCGGGAAGGGGCCGGCCTGCGGATCCTCGGCCTCGACCGGACCCGGCCATGGCCGGACCTCGGACGGGGCACCCTGGTGGCGGCGGGGATCGGCAGCGCGGGACTGGCGTTCTACCTGGCGGCGCGCGCCGGGGGGTTCAACCTGACGGTCGTCCCGGAGTCGCTGCCCGAGGTGTGGTGGAAGTTCCCCGTACTGATCCTCTCCGCGGTGCAGAACTCCCTCGTCGAGGAGGTCATCGTCGTCGGCTATCTACTCCGGCGACTGGGGCAGCTGGGATGGACGCCGATGGCCGCCCTGGTGGCGAGCTCCGTGCTGCGCGGTTCGTACCACCTGTACCAGGGGATCGGCGGCTTCATCGGGAACATGGTCATGGGCGTCGTCTTCGTGCTGCTGTACAGGCGCTGGGGGCGGGTCGGGCCGCTGGTCGTCGCGCACGCCCTGCTCGACATCGGGGCGTTCGTCGGATACGCGCTGCTCGCGGGGAAGGTGGGCTGGCTGCCCACGGGGTGAGATGCCGCCGTGCTCAGAGTGCGGCCAGCAGCTCCCCGTCGATGACCGTGACGGCGCTACCGGTCAGGAGCGTACGCTCGCCGCGCAGCGCGGTGCGGACCAGGCCCGAACGGGCGGAGGCCTGCAGGCCGGTGAGGCCGTCCCGGCCGAATCTGGCGGACCAGAAGGGGGCCAGCGCGGTGTGCGCGCTGCCGGTCACCGGGTCCTCGTCGATGCCGATCCGTGGGAAGAAACCGCGCGAGACGTAGTCGTAGCCGCTCATGGGGTCGGCGGACGCCGCCGTGGCGACGACACCCCGCCGGGAACAGGCGGCGAGCGCGCGGAAGTCCGGCCGAAGGGCCCGAACGGCCGCTTCGTCGGGCAGTTCCACCAGCAGGTCGCCGATGCGTTCCCCCGTGTCGTGGACGGAGAGCGGTGACGCGCCGAGCGCGTCGGCGAGCCCGCGCGGGGCCGCCACCGGTGTCAGCGGCGCCGTCGGGAAGTCCAGCGTCAGGGTCCCGTCCCCGTGGGCTGTGGTGCGCAGGACGCCGGAACGGCTCGCGAAGCGCACCGTGCCACTCGCGACCCCCGTCGTGTGCAGGACGTGGGCGGTGGCGAGGGTCGCGTGCCCGCAGAGATCCACCTCGGTGGCCGGGGTGAACCAGCGCAGCGCCCAGTCGGCCTCGCCGCCCGACGGCAGCGGATGGGCGAAGGCGGTCTCCGCGAGGTTGACCTCGGCGGCGACGAGCTGGAGGCGGTCCGCCTGCGGGAAGGGCCCGGAGGCCAGGACCACGACCCCGGCGGGGTTGCCCGAGAAGGGGCGGTCGGTGAACGCGTCGACGATGCGGATCTTCATGAGGCCGACCGTAGGCGGGGGGTTCCGCGCGGTCCAAGGCCAATTCCGGATGCGCGGCCCGAGTACCCGGCCCACGGGCGCGCGGGGCCGGGGCGTACACGGCGCGGCGCTCACCGGTCCGCGTGCACTGCTGTGGCCTGAAGCGGTGAGCACCGGTGCGCCGGGGAGTGTTCCCGCGTTCCGGACGGCCGTCCGGAACGCGGGAATCGGGCGGGGCCGCACGGGCTCAGGGGTGCGCGGGCCTCTGAGCCAGGAAGGTGGCTACCTGGTTCTTCGTCCCTTCGTCCGGTTCCTGGACCAGACGTGCGGTGACGACGAGTCCGGCCTGTTCCAGCAGGCCGGCGATCCGGTCCGGGGGCAGCAGGTGCTTCTCGTAGGACACCGGATGGCCCCCGTAGGCCTGTGTCGGGCGCAGGATCTCGTCGTCTCCCACGTGACCGGCCATCATCAGTCGGCCGCCGGGTGCGAGGGCGCGCCGAAAGCCGGCGAACACGGCGGGCAGTGAATCCGGCGGTGTGTGGTGGGTGGAGTAGTAGGCCAGGATGCCGCCGAGTGCGCCGTCCCGGACGGGTGGTGCGGTCATCGAGCCCACGGCGAGGTCCAGCCCCGGACAGGCGCGCCGCGCCAGCCCGACCATCTTCGGGGAGAGATCGATGCCGAAGGCGCGGACGCCCAGGTCCGACAGGTGCGCCGTGACCTTGCCGGGGCCGCACCCCATGTCCGCGACCGGCCCGAGCCCCTCCGTCCGCACCGTCTCGGCGAACGCGGCCAGCATCGCGCGTGACAACGGATCCAGCTCCGCCGGGGACTTGACGCGTTCCGCGTAGGCGGAGGCCACGGTGTCGTACGACTCCCGAAGCGCGGTGAGGTAAGAGGGCTCGGTCATGCGGGTGACCTTAGAGGAGCGGTCCCCGCTGGGGAGGTCGCCTTGTCACGCGATAGTTTCCGATATATCGTTGAGGCATCGCGACAGTTCGATGAAGAGTCGGACGGTCATCATGAAGAGAGGAGCGCAGTCATGCGTTCACATGGACACGACCACGGACATGACCACGGATACGGCCCCGGGCGCCGAGGCGCCGGCAGGGGGGACTTCGAAGGCGGTCGCCCCGCGTTCGGGCCGTTCGGACCGCCCTTCGGCGGCGGTCCGTTCGGTGGCGGCGGCGGACGCGGCCGGGGAGGCGGGCGGGGCAGGGCGAGGCGCGGCGACGTGCGCGCGTCGATCCTCGCCCTGCTCAAGGACCGCTCGATGCACGGCTACGAGATGATCCAGGAGATCGGTGAGCGCAGCGGCGGGGCCTGGAAGCCCAGCCCCGGCTCGGTGTACCCCACCCTCCAGCTGCTGGAGGACGAGGGCCTGATCGTCAGCGCCAGCGAGGGCGGCAAGAAACTGTTCACCCTGACCGATCTGGGGCGTGGCGAGGCCGAATCCGGCCCCGACGCGCCGTGGGAGGAGGCGGGGCGCGGTGTCGACTGGGAGGGCGTGAACGAGATACGCCAGGCCGGCTTCGGTCTGATGGAGGCGTTCGGCCAGGTCTGGAGGACCGGCTCCGCCGACCAGCGGCAGAAGGCGCTCGCGGTGATCAACGACACCCGTAAGAAGCTGTACCTGATCCTCGCCGACGAGGACTGAGCCGTGCGGTGCACGCACAGGGAGAGGGCCCCCGCCGCGGGGCCCTCTTCCGTTTCCCCGGCACCGGCCGCCGCGGGCGCGTCAGGGGCGGCCTCATCCGCAGGGATGAGGGAGCTCCCGTGGTCCCCGCCTTTCGCGGGATGGCGGATGGGCCGCACCGGGGATGTTTTCGCCCGTCGCGGCTGATGGGGTGAGAGTGTGCACTTTTGGACGTCAGGCATCCCCGAGCAGGCAACGCCCCACCACCCGTGGGCCGGTGCCGGGCTGAGCGATGCGCTGGCCGTGGTCACGACCGGTGCGCGCAGGCGGGCGGTGCGCGACGGCGACCGGCAGGTCGACACCGCTCATCTCCTGCACTCCCTCGTCGAGTCCGACCCCGAGGTCCGGGAGGCCTTCGACGGCGGGCCGCAGACGGCCAGGGTGCTCGGATATCTCGTGCAGCGCAGCATCGGGTACGGCCTCCGGTGGCAGGGGAGCCAGGAGGACTCGGGCACGTACCCGGCCTTGAGGGAATCCGGGGGTGAGGGGTGGTCGCCGTCGGCGGCGGCGGCGCTGGACCGTGCGGTCGGCTGTGCGCTTCTGCGCGGGGAGCTCCACGCGGACGGCCTCGACCTGTTGGCGGCGCTGGTCGCGGACCCGCGGTGTCGTGCTGTCGAGGTGCTGGAGCGGGCGGGCGTCGAGGTAGGGCGGCTGGGTGTCCGCACGGCCGCGAAGGGGTGATCATGAACACGCGGCGGACAGGTGTGACGGGGGTGACGCTGCTGACGCCTGCTGCCATGATGTGCCGATGCACGCGTCTCAGAGGAGAAGCGCCGGTCTGGGCCTGGCCCTTGGCTCGGCCTTCGCATTCGGTGGTTCCGGGGTTGCGGCCAAGCCGCTGATCGAGGCGGGGCTGGACCCCCTGCACGTGGTGTGGCTGCGGGTGGCCGGCGCTGCCCTCGTCATGCTGCCGGTCGCCTGGCGGCACCGGAGTCTCGTGCGGGAGCGGCCGGTTCTGCTGGCCGGCTTCGGGCTGTTCGCCGTGGCAGGGGTGCAGGCCTTCTACTTCGCCTCGATCTCCCGCATCCCGGTCGGCGTCGCCCTGCTCATCGAATACCTGGCGCCCGCCCTCGTCCTCGGCTGGGTGCGCTTCGTGCAGCGGCGGCCCGTCACCCGTGCCGCGGCGGCCGGAGTGGTGCTGGCCGTCGGCGGGCTCGCCTGCGTCGTCGAGGTGTGGGCCGGACTGACCTTCGACGTGGTCGGGCTGCTGCTCGCCCTCGGCGCGGCGTGCTGTCAGGTGGGCTACTTCGTCCTCTCGGACCAGGGTTCCGGGCACGGGAGCACGGCCGAGGCCGAACCTCCGCATCCCGTCGGGGTGATCGCGTACGGACTTCTTGCCGGGACGGCCGTGCTCACGGTCGTGGCCAGGCCCTGGAGCATGGAGTGGGCGGTACTCGGCGGGAGCGCGGAGATGGACGGACGCGGCGTCCCCGCGTGGCTCCTGCTCGGCTGGATCGTGCTGCTCGCGACCGTGCTCGCCTACGTCACCGGCGTGGTGTCGGTGCGACTGCTCTCCCCGCAGGTCGCGGGCGTGGTGGCCTGCCTGGAAGCGGTCATCGCGACCGTACTCGCGTGGGTACTCCTGGGTGAACACCTCTCGGCGCCGCAGCTCGTGGGCGGAGGGGTGGTGCTCGTCGGCGCCTTCATCGCGCAGTCGTCCGCCCCCAGGCCACCGTCAGCTCCGGTGGCGTCGGGCCCGGGTGTCGCCGTGGCCGGAGCGCCGGGCGGGCACGAGCCGGCCGGTGCCGGGGGCGGATTGTCCCGGCCCTCGGGCCCGTCGTAGGCTTCGGGTCATGCCGCAGACCGTACTTCCGCCTCCCGCCGCCTAGCGCGAGGCGGTCACTCCGGACGAAGACCGGGCTCGGGTACGCCCCGAGCGGTTCGTCGCTGCCCGCGCGCGGAGCCGAGCGACCACCACCCTTCTTCTGGAGAGTCACATGTCCCACCCTGTCGCCGCCCTGCCCGTCGGGCGGAGCCTGGTCTATCTCGTCGTCGCCGGTATCGCCTGGGGTACGGCGGGCGCGGCCGCCTCGCTGCTCTTCCGGATCAGTGATCTCGGGCCTCTCGCGCTGTCGTTCTGGCGCTGCGTCGGTGGTCTCGTCCTGCTGGCCGGGGCCCTGGCGCTGCGTCCCCGCCGTCCGCGCACCCCCAAGGAGCCGCGCAGCCGCCGACTGGTGCGCATCCTGGGTACCGGCATCGGGCTCACCGTCTTCCAGAGCGCGTACTTCGCGGCGGTCGAGGCGACGGGGCTCGCCGTCGGAACGGTGGTCACGCTGGGCGCGGGGCCGGTCCTCATCGCGGTCGGCGCGCGGCTGACTATGGGGGAGCGGCTGGGCCGGGGCGGTCTGCTCGCGGTGGCCGGCGCCCTGACCGGCCTCGCCGTGCTGGTGGTCGGCGGCGAGCCGGCCGAGGTGCGGCCCGCCGGACTGATGCTGGCCGTGCTGTCGGCCGCGGGGTATGCGGCGATCACCCTGCTGACCCGGTGGCTCGGCCGGGACGGGGCGGCGGGGAACTCCCTCTCCACCAGTGCGTGGGCCTTCGGGATCGGAGCCGTGGGGCTGCTCCCGATGGCGGCGGCGGAAGGCCTTGTCCCGCACACGGCCGAGGCGGGTCAGGTGCTGGGGCTGATGGTCTACGTGGCGGCGGTGCCGACCGCACTCGCCTACGCCCTCTACTTCGCGGGGGCGGCGGCGGTCCGGTCGGCGACCGTCTCGGTGATCATGCTGCTGGAGCCGGTGAGCGCCGCGGTCATCGCGGTGACCGTGCTGCGGGAGCGGCTCACGGCGGCCACCGTCGTCGGCACCCTGCTCCTGCTCACCGCGGTTGCGGGGCTCGCCTTCGCCGAGACGCGCGGGGCGGCGGCGGCCCGGCGGCAGCGCGAGGTCGTGCCGGCCTGACGCCACGGGCCTGGGGTCGGCTGCCCGCTCGCTGCCGACCCGTCAGAGCGCGGTGAGGTAGTCCGGCACCTGGACCGACGGGTCCAGGTCGTCGGACGGCACCGGCGCCGCGTATCCACGGGCCAGCGGAACCACGCCCGCCCAGTACGGCAGGGCGAGGTCCTCGGGGTCGTCGTTCGGGCCGCCGGTACGGACCTTGGCGGAGACCTCGTCGAGGTCCAGGCGGATCACGGCGGTCGCCGCGAGCTCCTTCGCGTCGGCGGGGCGTGAGTCCTTCGACCTGCCCGGCACGACCTGGTCGACGATGGCGTCGAGCGCGAGGCGCCGCTCGTCCGGGTCGGTCACCGTACGGGCGGTGCCGTGCACCACCACCGAGCGGTAGTTCATCGAGTGGTGGAAGGCGGAGCGGGCCAGCACCAGGCCGTCCACATGCGTCACGGTCAGGCAGACCGCGAGACCCGGATCCGCCGCTGCCGTCGCGCGCAGCGGACGTGACCCGGTCGAGCCGTGCACGTACAGCCGGCGCCCGACGCGGCCGAAGAGCGTCGGGAGGACGACGGGTGCGCCGTCACGGACGAATCCCAGATGGCAGAGGTAGGCCGCGTCGAGTATCGAGTGGACCGTCTCGTGATCGTACGAGGCGCGCTCCCTGGCACGGCTCGGGACCGTGCGCTCGCCGGGCTCGTAGGCGGTCCCCTCGGGGAGGCCGGTGCCGTCGGGTGTGGTGGTGTCCGGCATTGCGTACTCCATTGCGCTAGTGCATAATCATGTTTGTGCTAGGAGAGTATCCGATCAGTGGGCGGCGTGCATCCGACATTGCCGCGAGTGTGGAGAGCGGGGTCGCCTCGGGTGACCTCGGTCCCGGTCATGTGCTGCCCCCCATGCGGGAGTTGGCGGCCCGACTCGGCGTCAACCCCAATACGGTGGCCGCTGCCTACCGGACGCTCCGTGAGCGCGGGGTGATCGAGACGGCGGGGCGGCGGGGGAGCAGGGTGCGGCCCCGGCCGGCGAGCACCTCGCGCGGCTCACTCAGGGTGGAAGCCCCTCCCGGGGTGCGTGATCTGGGCGACGGAAACCCCGACCCCGCCCTCCTTCCCGGCCTCCAGGAGGCGCTGGCGGCTGCCGCGGCCGACTACGGCCGGGGCCCCCGCCTCTACGGGGACGCCGCGGTCGTCCCCCGGCTTGCGGAGCTCGCACGGGCCGGCCTTGACGCCGACGGTGTACCCGCCGGTCCGGTGGTGGTCACGTCCGGCTCGCTCGACGCCATCGAGCGGGTGCTCACGGCGCACCTCAAGCCCGGTGACGCGGTGGCGGTCGAGGATCCGGGATGGGGCGCCCTGCTGGACCTCGTCCCGGCGCTCGGCATGCACGTCGTCCCCGTGGCTCTGGACGAGGACGGTCCGCTGCCCGGGGAGGTGGAGCGGGCTGTGCGGTCCGGGGCCAGAGCGCTTGTGGTCACCGGCCGGGCGCAGAACCCGACCGGTGCCACCGTGGGGAGGCGCAGGGCGCAGGAGCTGCGGTCCGTTCTCGCGGAGCACCCGGGCGTGCTCCTGATCGAGGACGACCACGGCCACGCGATCGTCGACCTGCCCGTGCACCCCCTCGCGGGGGTCACGGAGCACTGGGCCTTCGTGCGGTCCGTCTCCAAGGCGTACGGCCCCGACCTGCGGCTCGCCGTGCTCACCGGGGACCGGCTGACCGTCGACCGGGTGACGGGGCGTCAGGGGCTGGGGCCCGGCTGGGTCAGCGGGCTGCTCCAGTGCGCCGTGGCCCACCTGTGGGCCTCGGGCGCCGTCGACACCGCGAGGGTCGCCCGCTCCTACGGCGAGCGGCGGGATGCGCTCGTGAGGGCCCTGCGGGACCGGGGCGTCACGGCATACGGGCGGAGCGGGATGAACGTGTGGGTGCCCGTCAGTGACGAGACCGGGGCAGTGGCCAGGCTTCTGCACGCGGGATGGGCGGCGGCCCCCGGGGCGCGGTTCCGGATGGCCTCGCCGCAGGGGGTGCGCCTCACCGTCTCGCCGCTGTCCGCCGCGGACATCGAGCCGCTGGCGGACGCGGTGGCGGCGGCGGCTCGGCCGGCCCGCCCGGTCAGCTACGGCTGAGCCTCCCGGCCCGGACCGCGCGGCGGGGC
>NZ_NEUF01000173.1:30890-79145 GCF_002910915.1 Streptomyces sp. SM10
ACCCACGAGGACCACCAGTGCGCCGACGGGCGTGTTCCAGCTCAACTGCTCGCCGAGCAGGGCCACTCCGGCGGCCGTAGCGATCACCGGGATGAAATAGGTGACCATCTGCGCGGTCGTCGGGCCGACTTCCTCGACGAGGCCGTACCGGAGCAGGACGGCGAGCCCGGTCCCGAGCGCCCCCAGCGCGACGACGGCCAGGGTGGGCAGCAGCGGGAAGCGCTCCGGTGGCGAGGTGAAGAAGGGTACGACCAAGGCGAGTTGCGCCGCGCCCAGGAACAGCTGGCTGCCGGTCAGGGCGAGCGTGGAGGAACCCGTCCCCGCCAGGGTGCGGCGGACGTAGATCCAGCCGACGGGATAGCTGAGCGAAGCGAGCAGGGCCATCGCCGTCCCGGTCACGTCCAGCCCCGAGAAGCCCTGCCAGGCCCCCAGCACCGTCAGTACGCCGATGAACCCCAGGCCGAGCCCCGCGACGCGGCGGCGGGTCGGCCGGTCCTCGGAGAGTGCGACGAGGGAGAGCGCCATCCCCCAGAGCGGTGAGGTCGCGTTGCAGATCCCGGCGAGGGTGGACGGGATGGTCAGCTCGGCGTACGCGAAGAGCGAGAACGGCAGCGCGTTGAGGAAGAACGCGGCCACGGCGAGGTGACCCCAGGTCCGGGCGGAGCGAGGCGGTCGCTCCCTGCGCACCGCCATCGCGACGGCGAGCACCGCCGTGCCGGACAGCAGTCGGCCGAAGGTCACCTGGAACGGGGCGTACCCGTAGGTGCCCACCTTGATCAGCAGGAAGCTGAATCCCCAGATGAGCGACAGCGCGGCGAAGCGGACGCGCCAGTCCAGGGACCGTCGCCGCGTCGGCGGGGCGGACGGTGAGGTGGCGGGGAGGGGGCGGCGTGCCGGTGCGGCGGGAGCGCTCATAGGTTCACCATGGCGAGCCGCACCGCGTAGGACAAGTGATATTTTGTTGGCCTCTTGGCGTAGCATTGCTTACATGTTGAATCTGGAGCGCCTGCGGACGCTGGACGCCCTGGCCCGGCACGGTTCGGTGAGCGGGGCCGCCGACGGCCTCCACGTCACCACCTCGGCCGTCTCCCAGCAGATGGCGAAGCTGGAACGAGAGGTGGGGCAGCAGCTCCTGGCCAAGAACGGGCGGGGGGTCCGGCTCACCGACGCCGGCCGGCTGCTCGCGGACCACGCGGCGAAGATCCTCTCCCAGGTGGAGGTCGCACAGGCCGACATCGAGGCCCAGCGGGGTCAGGTGGTCGGCGAGGTCCGGCTCGCCGCCTTCCCGACAGCGGCCCGTGGGCTGTTCCCCGCCGCCCTCGCCGCGCTCCGTGACGAGCATCCCGAACTCAGGCTGCGTACGACGGAACTGGAGCCGGAGGCCGGAATCCGCGCCGTCCTGCGGGGTGACGCCGATCTCGCCGTGGTGCTCGACTGGAGCAACAAGCGGCTGCCTGTTCCCGGCGGTCTGGCCAAGGCCGAACTCCTCGCCGACGCACCGGACATCGCCATGCCCGCAGGTCATCCCCTCGCGGACCGGGCGGAGGTGGATGTCGAGGATTTCGCCGCCGACGACTGGGTGTCCTGGCCCGAGGGCGAATTCTGTTACGAATGGCTGATGTTCACGCTGCGCTCCAAGGGGGTCGAGCCCCGGATCGCGCATCTCGCGGGGGAGCACCACACCCAACTCGCCCTGATCGCAGCAGGGTTCGGCGTCTGCGTGGCGCCCCGGCTGGGGCGGGGGCCGGTTCCGGACGGTGTGTGCCTGGTGCCCGTGCGGCAGCCGATGCGGCGCCATGTCCACGCGGTGTGGCGCACGGACGCGGACCGGAGGCCGTCGATCAGGGCTGCGGTGGCGGCGCTGCGCTCCGCGGGCAGGGATCTGCACGCGCCCGTCGCCGACTGACCGTGGTGCGCATGGCCGGCGGGCAGAAGCGCTCCTCATGCGGAGGAGAAGATCCTTTTTGTTGTTACCTACAAGCGTGCGGCTGGGGGCAGGGGAGGGCTGCCTCGTGGCGGCCGCTGCTCCCCGCCTCGCCGGACGCCAGGCCCGCCGTCGCCGTGGCCGGGACGTGCGCCCGGAACCCCGCGCGCCGTGGCCGGGACGTGCGCCGGAAGCGCGTCGGCCATGAGCCCGGTCATGGCCCGGAGGCCGTCGTCGGTGACCGGGTTCGGGGGTGACGGCAGGGCGCTGCGGCCGTCGGTACCGGAGGGGCGCGGCCCGTCACGGGCGGGCCGCCGTCCGCCCGGCGACGGCGATCACCGGCCGGACATCGCCGGACGGCGGGGGGCTCACCGCCTCCCACGTCCTCATGCCGTGCGTCACCGGGGGGCCGGGAGAGACGACGCCGCCGAGGCGAGGACGCGGGCGAGTTCGGCCGGCGCGGTGACCATCGGCCAGTGGCCCGAGTCGATGTCGACGAACTCGACGTGCCGGGCCCTGGCCAACTCGGGCACATCGCCGGCGTCGACCCACTCCTTCGCCCGGGCAGGGGCGAACTCGGGGCACACCACCACCACCGGGACGTCGAACCGCCGCGCGTCCGTCAGCCGCACCACACCCCTCGCCACTCCCTCGGGCACGGGGATCGCGGCGGACGCCAGGCGCCGCCTCGCCGCCTCGTCCAGGTCGGCCGCGTCCGGACCCTCGAACGGGTCCCAGCCCGGGAAGGGCATGGCACCGTCCGTGGTCTCGAAGAGGTCGGCGTACGTCTCGCCGGCACGGCACGGGAAGCCGCCGATCAGGGCGACCCCGGCGAGCTGATCGGGCCGCGCGTCGGCGGCCGTCCAGGCCAGGGAGCAGGCGACGGAGTGACCGACGACGAAGGGCTTTCCGTCCGCCGCGTCGACGGCGGCGAGCACCGCTCCCACCTGGTCGTCGAGCGTGGCGGCGGCATCACCGTCGCCCTGGCCCGGGAGCGTCAGCGGGACCGCCCGGTGGCCGAGCGGTCCGAGGGCGGAAGCGACCTCGTCCCATGCGGATCCGTCCAGCCACAGGCCGCCGATGAGCAGGATGTCCACGGTCTTCCCTTCTCCGGGTGCGACAACGGGGCCCACCCTAGGACCGGTTTAGGACAATCCACTTCCGGTACATGTGGTGACTGCCTGCGGGACAGCCCCTAGCCTGCTCGGATGCCCTCGGACCTCAGCCCCACCGCCCGGGCGCTGCGTGCCCTCGAGATCCTCCAGGCCCGCCCGGGCGTGACCGCGGGTGAACTCGCCGTGCGACTGGGCGTCACCGAGCGGGCCGCCCGCCGGTACATCGGAATCCTCCGGGAGGCCGGTGTCCCCGTGGAGTCGGCCCGGGGTCCGCACGGCGGCTACCGGCTGGGGCGCGGGGCGCGGCTGCCGCCCGTGCACTTCACGCAGGCGGAGGCGCTCGTGCTGGTCATGGCCGTACTCGACGGACATCCGGGGGCCGTCGACGGGGACGACCTGGTCGGTGCCGCCCTGGGCAAGGTCGTCAAAGCCCTGCCCGAGAGCGTCGGCCGTGAGGCGGCCGCGCTGCGCGAGCACGCGTCGGCGGCCCCCGACCGGTACGCGGCCCGCCCCGACCCCGCCACCACCAGCGCACTCGTCGAGGCCGCTGCCGCCCGCCGCCGCGTGCTGCTCGCCTATCGCAGCGAGTCCGGCAACGAGTCGGAGACCGAGGCGGACCCCTGGGCCGTGGTCGTCCGCCACGGGCGCTGGTACCTGCTGTGCCACTCCCATCGGGCGGGCGCGATCCGCACCTACAGGATCGACCGGATCCGGGCGGTGTCGCAGACCGGGGAAGGGTTCGATCCTCCGGACGGTCTCGACCCGGTGGCAGCGTTGGAGGAGAACCTCGGGATGGGGTGGGAGTACACCACCCGTGTCGCCTTCGACGCCCCGCCGGCCGAGGTGGGCCCGTGGATCCGCCCGCCCATGGGACGGCTGGAACCACGCGGGGACGGCTGCGTTCTCATCGGCACCACGAGCAATCCGGAGATGTACGCACAGGAGTGGCTGGCCAGGCTGCCGTTCGCGTTCCGCATCGAGGGTGGCCCGGAGCTGCGCGCGGCGGCCGCCGCCCTCGCGGCCCGCCTCACCCGCGCGGTGGCGGACCCGGCCGACGGGGACGGCCGGGTCACCCCGGCCCGGACAGTTTCCGGAAGTCCCAGGACCTGACGGCCTGCGGCGTGAGCCGCAGCCAGGCGTGCCGTCCGTCGTGCGGTACGGACTCCAGGCCGAAGTACTTCGTCGCGAACAACGCCTCAGGCGGCTCCAGTTCGGCGCACGTCCCGCCGGTGCGCGGGATCTCGCCGACGAAGGAGCCTCACCGGACAGCTCCACACCGCGCAGCTCCCCGTATCCCACCCCGTCGTCCACCACCACCGCGATCCTCGGGTCACGCCGCAGTTGGGACCAGCGCAGACTCCGGGTGAGCGAGTAGAACCAGAGGGAGGTGCCGTCCCAGACGAACCAGAGGGCGGCGACGTGCGGCATGCCGTCGGGGGAGACCGTCGCGACCCGGCAGGTGCGTTGTTCCGTGAGGTAGGCGTCCCGCTCTGTGCCGGTCATCATGATCCGGCGGCCACGGCGCTGGGCAACGGTCACGGGACGCCTCTCCTCACGATTCGGCCGGTTCCGGGAATCATGGAGCCTCGTCCGCGCTCCCGCAATGGCCCGGCCGACCCCTCATGCCAGAGTGATGGAGTCGCCCTCCACCCGGATCTGCTTCTCCGGCAACGGCTGGGTCGCCGGTCCGCCCGTCACCTCGCCGGTGGCGGCGTCGAACGTGCTGTTGTGGCACGGACAGGTGATCACCCCGTCGGCGATCCCCTTCACAGCGCAGCCCTGATGGGTGCACTTCGACGAGAACGCCTTGAACTCACCGGCCTTGGGCTGCGTCACCACCACCCCCGCCTCGGCGAAGACCATCCCCCCGCCCTCCGGGATGTCGGCGGTACTGGCGAGCGCGGTGCCAGCGTTCGCGCCGTCGCCCTCCCCGGCCGGCACGGCCGTGTCCGAACCACCTGAGTCCTTCGACCCGCCTCCGCAGGCGGTGAGGACGACGGCCAGTCCTGTCGCACCGGCCGCGACGACGGTGCGGCGCCCCACGTGGGCCTGGATCTCCTGCGATGCGCTCATGCCGGCATTCCCTTCATCGGATACGAGACGTCAGGTGAGGATGACATCAGCCAGGGGTACGGATCCGCGCGGCCGTGCGTTCACGAGCGGGGCGAGTCCTTCCCCACGGACGACCCGGCTCAGCCGTGCGGCCGCACCGGAAGCGCCTGCACGCTGTTGCCCACGAAGGAGGCGTGGCGTGGCAGTTCCTCCCCGGGAACCGCGAGTTCGAGGTCGGGGAAGCGTTCGAACAGCTGGGACAGCGCGGCCGTGCTCTCCATCCGGGCCAGCGGTGCTCCCAGGCAGTAGTGCGCGCCGTGGCCGAGCGAGAGGTGCCGTGCCCCGCCGTGGCGGGCGAGGTCGAAGCGGTCGGCGTCGGGGCCGTGGGCCCCCTTGTCACGGCCCGCCGCGGAGTAACCGGCGAGCACCGGGGTGCCCTTGGGGATCACGGTGCCGTCGAGCGTCAGGTCGCGGGTCGGGTACCGGAACGGGAAGTAGCTGACGGGGCTGTCCCACCGCAGCGTCTCCTCCACCACATCGGCCCAGCTCGCCTCCCCCGAACGGACGAGGGCGAGTTGGTCCCGGTGGGTGCAGAGCGCCCGTACGGCGTTGGTGATCAGATTGAGCGTCGTCTCGTGCCCGGCGATGATCGTGAGCATCAGCGTGCCGATCAGCTCGTGCGGGCCGAGCCGGTCGCCGTCGGCCTCCCGGGCCGCGATCAGGGCGCTGACGAGATCGTCGCCCGGACTCTCCGTCCTGGCGGCGGCGACGGCGCTGAGCACCTCGACCATCTCCCGGTTGGCCGCCATGGCCTCCGCCGGACCGATGTCGGTGGCGACGATGCGGTTGGACAGGTGGTGCAGCCGGTCCTGGTACTCGGCGTCCACACCCAGCAGTTCGCAGATGACCCCCATGGGCAGGGGCAGCGCGAAGTGCGTACGCAGGTCGGCGACACCGTCCCCCGCGGTGGCGGCCCGGTCGAGGCCGTCCAGGAGGGAGGCGGTCAACGCCTCGATGCGCGGACGCAGTTCCTCCACCCGGCGCGCGGTGAACGCCTTGCTCACCAGGGACCGCAGCCGCCGGTGGTCGGCGCCGTCGGCGGTGGTCATCCCCTGCACCGTGGCGAAGGTCTTGAGCGGCCAACCGTCGGCGATCCCACCTGCCTGCAGCGCCGTGAAGTGCCGTGCGTCCTTGGCGACGTCGGGGTGCGCGAGGAACTCCCTGAGCGCGTCATGTCCCAGGACCGCCATGCCCTCCACATCGCCGGGCAGCACCACCGGGGCGACCGAGCCCCGTGACAGCAGACGGGCGTTGGCCGCATGGGGGCAGCCGCCGGACGGGTCCATGCGGTGCGGCTCGGCGGGTACGGAGTTCGCCGGTGAGGTATTCAAGTGGGCTCCAGGTCGTCGAGCGAGCAGGGGCGGAGTGCGCCGCGTGCCGCGGCGGCCGACCTCGGCCTCCAGGGTCGCCGGACCCGCCTCGGCGAACCCGCACGGTACCGGGACGGGTCGTGGGCACCAGGACGGAACTACCCGAGGTCGCCTCGAACTCCCCTGCGAGAAAGAGGACATGAGAAGGGTAGACCAGCGGGCGCGATGTGGCCGGAGACCAGGTTCTTCCGGCTGTGGACGTGGGGTGACCCCTGCGGTGTTCCGGTGTCGCCCAGCGCGCCGAATCCGGTGCGCGTGGGGCGGTGGCTTGCGTTGCCGGCCGCAGCCCGGCGGACACGGCCCTCCGGAAGCGGCGTGCTCGTGGCCGGCGAAGCGGATGATGACCCGTATGCCTTCGAGGAAGGCCCGACGCGCCCTGCCCGGCGGCACGTGCTACGACTCCAGCCCGAGCGCGCCACAGGGCAGAGGGCGCGGGGCCCGCAAGCGGCCGGCGTGCCGTCACGCCGGTCGTTCGAGCCCCCGTGGGGGCTCGTGTGAGCCAGCCCTCAGGGCGAAGGCGCCGTCGGTCGAAGTCCGTCCGAGGCCTCCTCGGACTGCTCGAGCGTGACGCCGATGTGAGGTTCGGTCCTGAGCGTCGGCCCCGTGGAGAGGCGGGACATGGTGGCCAGTACCGCGATCAGCGCGCTGACCGTGCCGACGATGCGTGTGGCGCGCCACAGCCGGCCCCGGCCGTCCAGCGTCCTCCAGGGCGGCCGGACCGGCGCTGCCGTCGGCTGCCAGAGGTCGCCGACCGCTTCGATCTCGCTGCGGGCCTGCGATGCCGAGGGGTCGTACGCGGCCCGGAACTGATCGGCGGCCTCGATCCGCTCACGGGCCGAGGGCTCTCGGGGCGCGGTGCGCCGTATGGCGTGCTCACTGTCCTCCAGGAACCTGCGCCAGATCTCGTCCTGCTGGTCCACGGTCTCCCGCCTTCGCTCGGTCCTTGCTCGTGTCGGTGGTGCCGCTTCAGCGTGAGCGCCAGCCGGGCGCGGCATCGAGGCGTACGAAGGGGATCTGCAGCCCGGCCCGGCGGTAGGAGCCGGCGGTGCCGTCGGCATCGAAGCCCATGAAGGCACACAGCCGACGCGCGGCCCGGGGGTGGGCCGATGCGTAGCGTGCCATGATGTCGCCGCCTTCCTCGGCCGTGAGGAAGTGGGCCGTGACGGCGTGGTGCCGGTTGCCGACCTGGACGGTGGTCTTCGGGGTGGCGCGGAGGTTGCGGTACCAGGCCGCCTCGGGGCCGAAGCCGGAGGCCAGGACCCAGGTGCCCCGGTCGGCGTCGTACGTGACGATCTCCAGTACGACGCACCGGTCCAGTCCGGTGGTCCGACCCGTGTGGCGCAGGAGCAGCAGGCGGTTGCCGAACAGCGGACCGAGTCCGACCCGGAACAGGGCGATGGGCAGGCGGGCGAGGCGCCGCCGCCACCCGCGTGGGAGGGGAGGGCCGTGGTGCGTCGGGTGCTGCTGTGCAGTGACGACGTCACCTCCCGTGGTCCGTCCGGTGGACTCGATTACGTAACAGACGCCCGGTCGCGACTCTTACCCGGTGCAATCTTTGCATAGTCTAAACCTGGGGGTGGGTCGCTCGGCAAGGACGGCTCGTGGGTACGGGGACAGCACGAGGAGCACCATGAACGCTGCAGGGCGCCGGGACGGCCGGATGGTTCTGGAGTGGCTGCCGGCCGTGGTGATGGTGTTCGTGGCCGTCGTGGACCTCACGGCTGGTCCGGGGGTGGGGCTCCTCCCGCTGGTGTCGCTCGGGCCTGCGTTCGCCGGACTGATCGGCACATGGCGGCGCACCGCGCTGATCGGAGTGGTCGCGCTGCTGCTGTGCGTCGGCCTGGGGACGTACGACGGACTGTTCGGGGCCCGGCGCGGCTACACGGCGATGGCCTCGGTCGCGGGCGTCACCCTCGCGGCCGGTGCCGCGGCGGTCATGCGCGGGCGGCGTGAGGCGGAACTGGCGAGCGTGCGCTCGATCGCCGAGGTCGCACAGCGCGTTCTTCTGCGGCCGGTGCCGCGCGCCGCAGGGCCGTTGAAGGTGGCCGTCTCCTACACGTCCGCCCATGCCGAGGCACGGATCGGTGGTGACCTGTACGAGGTCGTCGCCTCTCCCCACGGGGTGCGGGTCATCGTCGGGGACGTACAGGGCAAGGGGCTTGCCGCGGTGGAGACGGCGGCACTCGTGCTGGGAGCCTTCCGCGAAGCGGCGCACGACGAACCCGATCTGGTCGCGCTCGCCTCCCGACTGGAACGCGGCGTGGCACGCGAGGCGAACGGGGAGAAGTTCGTGACCGCCGTCCTGGCGGAGGTGCGGGCCGAGGAGGGCATGGCGGTCTTCCTCAACTGCGGGCACCCGGCCCCGATGCTCGTACGCGGCGACGGCTCCGTCCGCTTCCCGAAACCGGCCGCCTACGCGTTGCCGCTGGGCCTCGGGGCCCACGGGGGCGAAGAGCCCATGCCCTACCACGTCGCATTCGTGCCCGGTGACCAGCTCCTGCTCTACACCGACGGTGTGACCGAGGCGCGAGACGGGCACGGCGCCTTCTACCCGCTGGAGGAACGGGCCGGTCCGCTGCTCGGGCACAGTGATCCCGAGGCGGCGCTCGAGGCGCTGAGGGCGGATGTGGTGCGGCACGCGGGCGGCCCCCCGCACGACGACGCGGCCATGCTGCTGCTTCGCTACCACCGGCGGTGAGGCATGAGCATCGGGAGCGAGGGAACGAGCCCGGGCCTGCGCAGGGTACAAAGGTGTCATGGCCAGGAAAGCGGCTCCGGCGGAGCGCATGGACGATGTGGACGCGGTGACCCGTGCGGTCCTGACGGCGTCGCGGGTGCTGGTGGCGGTCTCGGCGCGCTCGCTGGCCGAGGTCGAGGACCGGGTGACCTTGCCGCAGTTCCGGATGCTGGTGGTTCTTTCCACGCGCGGGGCGACCAAACTCGTCTCTCTGGCCGGGTTGTTGGGAGTGGCGCCCTCCACGGCGATGCGGATGGTCGACCGGCTGATCGTGGCCGGGCTCGCGGACCGGCAGATCAACCCGGACAACCGCCGCGAGACGCTGTTGCAGCTCACGGCCGAGGGGCTGCGCACGGTGGAGAACGTCACCGCGCGGCGCCGCACGGAGATCGCCTCGATCGTCCAGCACCTTGCCCCCGGGCAGCGGACGGCTCTCGTCGCGGCGCTGAACGACTTCAACGAGGCGGGCGGCGAACCGCTCGCCCCGCTGCCGGCGGACGGTCCGGGCCTGCTTCCGCTGGGCTGGGGCGAGGCGTCGGCGGTGGATTGACCTGGTGGACATCCGGTCCCTCGTGCCGCGCCGGCCGGGAGCGGGAGATTCCGGGAACCGTCACGGACCGGTCCCCGGGACCGCGCCGTGGGTGCGGGCATGCCCGTGCGGAGGTGTGGTTCGCTCAGCTGTTGCCAGCGGACGGGCGGCCGTCGTGAGCCGTCGCCGGCGGTAGCCGTTGCACACCACGACCACGGCGGCCGGGTTGCCGTGCGGCAGACAGGCTGGAGCCCGTCCTGCTCCTGACACATGTCAGGGGCAGGCTCGGTTGCCGGACCCCGGCAGTCTGCTCCCCGGCATGCCGTCCGGAGAGTGCCCTTCGCGCGAGGCCGGCGGGGCGACACGATAGGGGGCATCGCAGCAGGGGCCGAAGGGAGGTACGTCATGCGGGAAGTGAGGCGTGGGCGGACGCATGCCCGCCCGTCGGCTCCTGGGCTCGCGCAACATCTGCGCACCGTCCTGTGGGGACCCGCGGAGTTCGTGGGGCTCCCGGCACGGCTCCTGGCCCAGGGAGTGGTCGTCGGAGCCGTGGCGACGGCGGCGATCGGCGGGGTGGGATTCGCCGGTATGTGGGTCGGTCCGCGGACGCTGGTCACCGGCGAAGCGGGGCTGATCGTGGTGGCCGCCGTCATGGTGTATCTCGCCGTGCTCCGCGCGGGCCGGATCCTGATCGGGCTGGTCGCCGTGCTCGGTGCGTGCCTCGCCTTCATGGCGCCGGATGTCGCGGCCGGCGTCGCGCTGCAGCACCGTGGACAGGTGGAGTCGGCGCGCGTGGGCTCGGTCGGGATCCCGTCCGGACGCGGACGTACTCTCTGCTCGATCACCCAGCCCGTCGGCGCGGTGACGGGGGCGACCGTGTGGCGCGGGTGCGGGAAGTCGATCACGCCCGGCGACACCCTGCCCGTGGTGTACGACCCCGAGAGGCGGGCACCCACACGGGGTGTCGCCGCACCCGGCGAACTGCGGGCGGCCGAAGACCGACTGGCAGGAGTCGGCGCCGCTCTCGTCGCCGGCTGCACCGTGGCGGTGGTGCGTTCGTTCCGGCTGACAGCTCCGTCCCGGCCGGCGCGAGGTGGGTGACCCAGCCCCTCACCGAAGCGCCGCCGCACCCGTGAGAGCCGATGACGGACGGCCTCGGGAAGGTGAAACGGACTCCGGCAAGGGGCGTGCGCCCCCGTCCCCGGGCGCGGGCCCGAGGCTACGACGAGGCGAGCAGTGCCGGCGTCGGCTCCCCCTCGGACGCGTGGAGCGCGCGCAGAGCACCTTGGTGACTGAGCCAGCCGACGAGTTCCTCCCGGTCGGGGTCCAGGACCGCCAGGCCGGTGCCGGGCGCTGCAATCAACGCGTTGAGTGCGACGGCGAGTTGCTCGTCGATGGTGACACGAGGCACGGACTCGACGAGGTCGCCTGCCACGGCCGGAGCACCGGACGGCTGCTCGGCCAGCGCCTCGGCAACCGCGCGTGCTGTGGCAATGCCCAGATACGCGCCCGACGCGTCCCGGACAGGCAGTGCTCCATGGCTGGACCGGCTCAGCAGGTCGGCGGCATCCGGAAGCGACAGAGAGGCGGGCAGCGGTGTGGGGAGAGGCTCCATGACGGACGCGACCGACTGGGAGCCGATGCGGGCGCCGGCGGCGGGCCCGTCCACGTCGATGCCGCGGCGGCGCAGCTTGAGGGTGTAGATCGTGTCACGGGTCAGCACACGGCTCGTGGCGGTCGCCAGCACGATGGCCAGCATCAGCGGAAGGATGATCGAGTACTCGCCGGTGAGCTCGAAGAGGATCACCACTGCGGTGATCGGTGCGCGGGCGGCACCGGCGAAGACGGCACCCATGCCCACCAGCGCGTACGCACCCACCGCGCCCGCGGTGCCCGGCAGCAGGCTGTGTGCTTCCGCTCCGAACGCGGCGCCCACCATGGCGCCGATGAACAGGCTCGGTGCGAAGACCCCGCCCGAGCCGCCGATTCCGATGGTCAGGCTGGTGGCGACCATCTTGCCGACGAGCAGGAGCAGCAGGAACCCGATCGCGTACCGGCCCTCTGTAGCGCCTTCGAGGACCGGGTAGCCCACTCCGTACATCTCCGGCAGGGCGAGGAGGACGAGGCCGAGCGCGAGGCCGCCGACCGCAGGACGCAGCCACTCCGGGCCGCGCCAGGCCCAGTCGCAGGCATCCTCGATGGCGTACAGGACACGCGAGAAGAGCACTCCGACCGCGCCCGCGATGAGACCGAGCAGGGCGAACAAGCCGTACTGCGCGATGTGTTGTACGGGGAAGTCGGGCAGGCTGAGGAACGCCGTGTCGCCGAAAGCGGCCCGCCCGATGACACTCGCGGTGACGCTGGCGAGGACGGTGGCGCCGAAGGCTTCCGCGGTGAACGTGGCCAGGATCAGTTCCAGGGCGAAGATGACGCCTGCGAGCGGGGCGTTGAAGGTCGCCGCGATGCCGCCGGCCGCGCCGCACGCCACCAGCAGCTTCACCCTCGGCTCCGTCAGCTTGGCGAAGCGGCCGAGGGTCGAGCCGAGTGCGGAGCCGATCTGCACGATCGGCCCCTCCCGGCCCACCGAACCGCCGGAGCCGATCGTGAGCGCAGAGGCGAGTGTCTTCACGACGGCGACCTTCGGGCTGATGCGGCCTCCACGCTGGGCGACCGCGAGCATCACCTCGGGGACGCCGTGTCCCCGCGCCTCCTTGGCGAACCGGTTGACCAGAGGGCCGTAGAGCAGCCCGCCGACGACCGGAACGATCAGGACGAAGAAGGGGCCGAGCCATGACACATGCGGATTGTCGCTGCCGGGCGCGGATGCGTAGTCGTCGTGCCCGGAGAACCAGCGCGTGAACGTCTGGATGCACCAGCGGAAGATGATCGAGCCGACCCCTGCCCCGGCCCCGACCAACAGGGCCATCAGCATCATCGAACCCCGCCCGCCCCGAACCGTGTGTACCGCCCACTGCCTGTCACGCATCACGTCTACTACTTCCCCTTCCTTACTTTTGCACTGTGCAAAGAGTGTGACATGCGGCGTGACCGGCTCTCGCGCCCGTCGCCGGGTCCGGTGCGGCAACGGCGTACGACCGGGCCGCCCGAACCCCGTAGGTGCTGCTCATTGCCCAGACAGAGCCGAAGCCGTGGGCGCCGTGCCGCATGTCGAGCACGGCCTGCGCGGCCACGGAGCGGGGCGGCAGGCAGGGGGCCAAGTCCTGCCGGAGGGGGAGACCGGAGGCAGGAAGCAGGTGCCGGCCTCGGCGCGGTCGCTCGGGCCTGCTCGTGGGATGGTGGCGGACCCGGCGCGAGGGAGGGCCGCCAGTTGTGTGGCGCTCGCCGCCCCCGTGGTGGTCGTGTTGGCCTTCGTGGCCAACGACATCGTCAAGGCACTGGTGCGCGAGGACCGCCCGTGCCAGAGCCTGGACTCGGTGACGCTGGAGGCGTGCCCGGCCATGGGGGACTTGGTCCTTCCCCAGCAACCACACCGCGCTCGCCGCCGCCGCGGCCGTGGCACTGCTGTTCGTCTCGCGCCGGCTGGGGGCGCTCGCCGTGGTGGCCGCGATCGCGATGGCGGCCTCCCGGGTGTGGGTCGGCGCCCACTCCCCGCACGACGTCGCGGCCGGCCTGATCGTCGGCGCGCTGGTTGCTTCGCGGGCCAGCTGGGCGCGTTCCTGGGCCAGCACCGTTTGGGCGGTCAGCCGTTGCTCGTGGTCACGCGCCTGGGAGATCTCGGTGAGCCGCAGAGACAGATCGCGCCTGGTCTGCACGAGCTGACCGAGGAAGACAGGAGCTGCGGCTGTCGCGGCGGTGTAGCCGAGCGTGATCAAGGTCCCCGCTTTGGACAGGTCGATGCTGGCGGAGGGCCACGGGATCATGTCGCCGACGGTGAACGCCAGAGCGCAGAAGGCCAGCAGACTGCGGTGCCGAGTCAGCGAGGCGAGCGTGTACAGCGCGGCCAAGGTGGCGAAGACCGCGTCCGAGAACAGGACGGAGGGCAGGGTGAGTACGAACGTGAGCCATGGCCAGCGTTGCCGCAGGAGCAGGACGCAGGCGGCGCCCAAGGCGCAGCCCAGGCGCAGTGGCTCGTCCGTGTCGACGTTCACCCACACGTCGAGCAGTGCGACTGCGACGAGGGCTGCGTTCAGGAGCAGCTCCGGAGGGCGGTGGATGACCATCGCCTGTCCTAGCGGCGCGGAGGTCTGAGCAGGCCGGCTCGTTCGGCGAAGAGGGCGGCTTGAACGCGACCGTTCACCTTGAGCTTGGTGAGGACGGCGCTGACGTGGTCCTTGACCGTGCCGGTGCTCAGGTGTATGCGGGTGGCGATGTCGGTGTTGGTCAGTCCCTCGCCGACGAACACGAGCACGGCGCGCTCCCGGTCGGTCAGTTGGTCGAGGCTGTGCGCGGCGAGATCCTGGGAGCCGGCGTCCAGATAGCCGTCCACAACCGTCCGGGTGACCTTGGACGACAGCACGGTGTCGCCGCCCGCCAGGGCTCGTACCAGGAACGGCAGTTCTTCGGGATCGGTGTCCTTGAGGAGGAAGCCCGCTGCGCCCGAGCGGAGTGCCGTTGCCACGTACTCGTCCATGTCGAAGGTGGTCAGCATGGCCACTACCGGGGGATTCGGCAGCGCCCGAAGGCCGGCCAGGACGGTGAGCCCGTCGACATCCGGCATCCGGATGTCCAGCAGCACCACGTCGGGGCGCGCGTTCCGCGCCTCCTGGACGGCCTGGCCGCCGGCGACTGCCGCCACGACCTCGATGTCGTCCGTGTTGTCGAGGATGTGCTGGAAGCCCGTACGGATGAGGGCCTCGTCGTCGACCACCATGACGCGGACCACGTGTCCTCCACTCCTCATTGGCCCCTTGTCCGATTCGTACCACGGTCCTGGGCGTCGGAGGCAGGCCCGACACCCGAATCCGGACGGGTGACCGGACGGTTCCAGCCGGGCGGCGGGGCAGGTCAGGACACCTGCCGGATGGCTTGGGCGGGCTGGGCCCCGAACCCTGGGCTGTATGAGGCACTCCAGATCGGCGACCCTGCCGCGCGAGGCAGCGCCCACGTCAAGCCGTCCTCCCTCGACGTCACACGGCCGTCTCATCGGTCTGGACCTGGCCCGAGGGCTGGCCATTGTGGGCATGTTCGCGGCCCACGTCGGCCCTGACCCTTCCGTGGGCGGGCCACTGGGTTGGCTGATGGAAGTGTTCCGGGGCCGTTCCTCCGCTCTGTTCGCCGTGCTCGCCGGATTCAGCCTTGTCCTCCTCACCGGCCGCCCGGAGCCGAAGACCGGACGCCCAGGACGACAGGCCAGGGGAAGAGTGTTGATCCGCTCCGTCATCCTGATCGCCCTGGGATACGCGCTGACCGCCCTGGACACCTCGGTCGACGTGATCCTTTCCTTCTACGGGCTGCTCTTCGTGCTCGCCCTGCCGCTGCACCGGCTCCAGGCCGGCACCCTGGCGGCCATCGCGGCACTCTCGGCAGTCGTCCTGCCCCAGATCCTGTATCTGCTCAGAGTCCTGGTCTCGGACGGAGTCTGGGCAGACGGTGTCATCGCCCACGATCCGCTGGCCCGGATCACCGGCACGGACGGCATCAGCGAACTGCTCATCACCGGCGAATACCCAGTACTGTCCTGGTTCTCCTTCGTCGTAGCCGGAATGGCAGTCGCCAAACTCGACCTCACTCGTGCCGGCGCGGCCACAAAGCTGGCAATGACTGGAGGCGTGCTGAGTGCGGCCGGGTACGGAGGCTCATGGCTGGCCCTCCACCTGGTTCCGGGAGCCCAGAGTGCCGTGAGCTCCTCAACCGGCGGCGGTTCAGCCGCATCGGCCTGGTGGTCCGACACCATCGGCGACCCCACCCGGCTCAACCCGCACTGGCTGCTGATTGCCGCGCCGCACAGCCAGACGACATGGTCGATCCTCGGGAACACCGGCATCGCCCTCCTTGTCCTGGCCACCTGCTTCATCGCCATGGACCGCTGCACCCCAGTGAAATGGGCAGCCACACCCGCAATCGCGCTCGGCTCTCTCGCCCTGACCGCATACGTCGGCCACATCATCGCCATCAAGGCCCTCGGCATGGACGACCTGCCGGACGCCGCCGCACCGTCGGCCCTACTCGCGTTCACCACAGCAGCCTTGCTGCTTGCACTCACCTGGACGCGGTACTTCCGACGCGGACCACTCGAATACGTCTTGCACGCCGCCACTGCGCCCGCCCGGCTGCTCAACTGACAGCTGAAGAATGGCGGGGTTCACGTGCCGGAGTGGCGTGGGTCGACCCAGAGACGCTTTGGCCCGGTGGCGTGCTCCCGTTGGCTTACTGGCTCCACCGGCGACCCTCGCCGTAGCCATCGCACACTGGGCGGCCCTACACCTGGAAGCCCGCCTTGGCCAAGGCGGGCGTCATCCCGCCACGTGTCGAGGGGGCGAAAGCCTGGCAGCGGGCGGCAGCTCCGAAGGATGGTTTCCACGTGCTTCGGCCACGCCTACGCCTCGATCATGTGGGAAGCCGGAGAGTCCGTTGTGACCCTGGCTCGATGGCTCGGCCACTCCTCGCCGACGATCACCCTCGGTTACTATGTTTACTTCATGCCGGGAGCCGGTGGCAAGGGTCGCGGCACCATCGACGGTCTGCTTGGGGAGCGGGAAGGCCGACTTGCCGGCCGAAACTCCCCAGATTCTCCCCGGCGCCGTTGACCGGTGATTCCTGCCTCTGCGCCCGGGAGAGGCCGTCCGTGGATTGTAAGGCTGAAATGATGGGTGGCCTGGGAAAGTGCTGGAAGAAGTAGTAGCGATCCGCTATGTCACCCCTTTGCGTGAGGGTGGCTCGCTCCCCGGGATCGTCGAGGCCGATGACCTCGGCACGTACGTCATGAAGTTCACCGGGGCCGGGCAGGGGCGAAAGACCCTGGTGGCGGAGGTCATCTGCGGGGAGCTCGGCCGCAGGCTCGGGCTGCGGGTGCCGGAGCTGGTGACGATCCAGCTGGACCCCGTCATCGGTCTCGCCGAGCCCGACCAGGAGGTGCAGGAGCTCCTCAGGGCCAGCGCCGGGCTGAATCTCGGGATGGACTTCCTGCCGGGCTCGCTCGGTTTTGACCCGCTCGCCTACCAGGTCGGGGCGGCGGAGGCCGGGAGGGTCGTCTGGTTCGACGCGCTGATCAACAACGTGGACCGGTCGTGGCGGAACCCCAACATGCTCGTCTGGCACGGTGAGCCGTGGCTGATCGATCACGGGGCCACCATGATCTGGCACCACAACTGGCCGGGTGCGCAGGCCTCGGCGGCGAAGCCGTACAACGCCTCCGACCACGTACTCGCGCCGTTCGGGCCGGACATCGCCTCCGCGGCCGCCGAACTCGCCCCGCTGGTCACCGAAGAGCTGCTCACCGAGGTGGCGGCGGAGGTTCCCGGTGAATGGCTGGCCGGTGAACCGGGCTTCGAGAGCACGGACCAGCTCCGCCGGGCGTACGTGGAGCCGCTGCTGGCACGCGCCGCGAGCATCCACGAGCGCGTCGTCATGGACGGACCCACGAAGGCCCGGCCCTCCCAGGCGCCCGGATGGCTCACCGAACGGCTGACGCCCTGGCCCCACCCCACCAGGAAGGACCGCGACGCGCAGGCGGGCGCCGGACGTGACGGCAAGGAGAGCGGCCGATGAGCAAGCGCGATGTCTTCGAGTACGCGGTCCTGCGCGTCGTCCCCCGTGTCGAGCGCGGCGAGTGCTTCAACGCGGGCGTGCTGGTCTACTGCCGGGCGAAGTCCTTCGTGGCGGCCCGGACGCACCTGGACGAGCGCAAGCTCAGGGTGCTGGACCCGCAGGCCGACGTACAGGGTGTGCTGGCTGCCCTGCGGGCGGTCGAAGGGGTCTGCGGCGGTGGTGAGGCGGCGGGACAGGCCGCCGGTGACGACGCCGGCCGGCGCTTCCGCTGGCTGATCGCGCCCCGCTCCACGGTCGTCCAGCCGGGCGTCGTCCACAGTGGTCTGACCACGGACCCGGCCGCCGAGGTGGAGCGGCTGCTCGACCTGCTGGTGCGCTGATTCCCTGCCGGAGGCGCCGCCCCGGACGTACGGGGCGGCGCCTCCGTCCGGTGTGACATGCGCCCCTGTCCCCGTGGGCCGTTGACACCGGGTGCCAGGGCTTCTAGCGTCTCGTCTGCTGAAGGTACTAAGCGGTTGCTCAGTTATCGGGAACTTCCTGACGTCCGCTGAGCCGCGATCCAAGGGCGAGGAGAACCAAGCATGTCCACCACCGAGCAGCGCGTCGCCATCGTGACGGGAGCGGCACGGGGCATCGGCGCCGCCACCGCCGTACGCCTGGCGGCCGAGGGCCGCGCCGTCGCCGTACTCGACCTCGACGAGGCGGCGTGCAAGGACACGGTCGAGAAGATCACCGCCGCCGGGGGCAAGGCCCTCGCCGTCGGCTGCGATGTGTCGGACAGCGCCCAGGTGGAAGCGGCCGTCGCGCGCGTCGCCGCCGAGCTCGGCGCCCCGACGATCCTCGTCAACAACGCGGGTGTGCTCAGGGACAACCTGCTCTTCAAGATGAGCGAGTCCGACTGGGACCTCGTCATGAACGTCCACCTCAAGGGTGCGTTCCTGATGGCGAAGGCCGTACAGGCGCACATGGTGGAGGCCAAGTTCGGCCGCATCGTCTCGCTCTCGTCCTCCTCGGCGCTGGGCAACCGGGGCCAGGCCAACTACTCCGCGGTCAAGGCCGGTCTCCAGGGCTTCACGAAGACGCTGGCCAAGGAGCTCGGCAAGTTCGGTGTGACGGCCAACGCCGTCGCCCCCGGCTTCATCGTCACCGAGATGACCGCCCAGACCGCGGCGCGGGTAGGCATGGGCTTCGAGGAGTTCCAGGCCGCCGCCGCGACGCAGATCCCGGTGCAGCGCGTGGGCCACCCCGAGGACATCGCCAACGCCATCGCCTTCTTCACCGGTGAGGACGCGGGCTTCGTGTCCGGGCAGGTCATGTACGTCGCCGGCGGACCGCTCAACTGACCCCGGAAGGGCAACGGACAACATGACTGTGCAGGACAGTGGCAAGGTCGCGCTCATCACGGGCGCGAGCCGGGGCATCGGCTACGGCATCGCGGAGGCGTTCGTCGCCCGGGGTGACCGCGTCGTCATCACGGGCCGTGGCGAGGACGCCCTGAAGGAGGCCGTGGAGAAGCTCGGCGCCGACCGGGCCGTCGGCATCGCGGGCAAGGCGCACGACGAGGCGCACCAGGCCGCGGCCGTGGCACGCGCCATGGAGGCGTTCGGCCGGGTCGACTACCTGGTCAACAACGCCGGCACCAACCCCGTCTTCGGGCCGATGGCCGAGCTCGACCTCGACGTCGCCCGCAAGGTCTACGAGACCAATGTGATCTCGGCGCTCGGATTCGCCCAGCAGACCTGGAAGGCCTGGCAGAGGGAGAACGGCGGGGCGATCGTCAACATCGCCTCGGTCGCGGGTGTCTCCGCGTCGCCCTTCATCGGCGCCTACGGCATGAGCAAGGCCGCCATGGTCAACCTGACCCTTCAGTTGGCGCACGAGTTCGCGCCGGTCGTGCGGGTCAACGCGATCGCCCCGGCCGTGGTGAAGACGAAGTTCGCGGAGGCGCTCTACGAGGGCCGGGAGGCCGAGGCCGCGGCCGCCTACCCGCTGGGCCGGCTCGGTGTCCCGCAGGACATCGGCGGGGCGGCGGCGTTCCTCACGTCCGCGCAGTCCGACTGGGTCACGGGGCAGACGCTCGTGGTCGACGGCGGTATCTTCCTGAACGCGGGCGTGGCCTGAGAGGGACTGCGCCAGTTTGGCCCTGATTGACTGAAGTGCCTCGTCGGGCCAGCGGATTGTCCCGGCGAGGCACTGCGGTATGGTCTGCCGACCCAAGGCCGATCGAGGAGCGTGCACGTGTTCTACCGGGCCAGTCTGCAGACTGTTGCAGCCCTTGCTTCCCTTTCTCTGCTGACCGGCTGCGGCCTGCTGTCCGACAGCAGTTCGGAAACGGACCAGAAGATATCCGTCGGCACGACGAGCTCGCCCTCGACCCTGGATCCGGCCGCCGCGTGGGACGGGTCGTGGGAGCTGATGAGGAACGTCTTCCAGACCCTCGTGAGCTTCCCGACGGGCAGCACCAGCCCCGAGCCGGACGCCGCCCAGGAGTGCCGGTTCACCGACGCCACGAGCATGGCCTACCGGTGCACCCTGCGCTCCGGCCTGAAGTTCTCCAACGGGGAGAAGATCGACGCCGAGGCCGTGAAGTACTCCATCGACCGGATCGTGAAGATCAAGGTCAAGGGTGGTCCGGCCGGACTGCTCGGGTCTCTCGACCGGGTGGAGACCAAGGGCGAGGACACGGTCATCTTCCACCTGGCCAAGGCGGACGCGACCTTCCCCTTCATCCTGGCCACTCCCGCGATGTCGATCGTCCCCCCGGGGGAGTACCCGGCGGACAGTGTCCGCGACGACGGCAAGGTCACCGGCTCGGGGCCCTACCTCCTGGACTCGTACGAGGCCGGCAAGAAGGCCGAGCTGACGAAGAACCCCGGCTACAAGGGGTTCGCCGACCGGAAGAACACCGCGGTCACGATCCGCTACTTCGAGGACTCCGCCCCCATGGTGGATGCGCTGAAGAAGAAGGAGATCGACGCCACCTACCGCGGCCTGACCGCCGAGGAGGTCATCGGCCTCGAGGACAACAAGAAGGACAACAACGGTCTGCAGATCGTCGAGTCCGTCGGCGCCGACATCCGCTTCCTCGTGTTCAACCCGAAGGACCCGGCCGCGGGGAAGCTCGCCGTCCGGCAGGCCATCGCCCAGGTGGTGGACCGCGACGCCCTCGTCGCCAAGGTCTACCGGGGCACCGCGGAACCGCTCTACTCCATGGTTCCCAAGGGCATCGCCGGGCACACCACCAGCTTCTTCGACTCCTACGGCGACCCGGACACCGCCAAGGCCAAGGAGATACTCTCCGGCGCGGGCATCACCGCCCCGGTCAAGATGACCTTCTGGTACACCACGGACCGCTACGGCTCCTCCACCGCTCCCGAGTTCACCGAACTGAAGCGCCAGCTCGAGGCGTCCGGGCTCTTCCGGATCACGCTGAAGAGCGCGCCGTGGAAGTCCTTCCAGGAGGGCTTCACCAAGGGGGACTACCCGGTCTTCGGACGTGGCTGGTTCCCCGACTTCCCCGACCCGGACAACTTCGTCGCGCCGTTCGTCGGCCAGGACAGCGTCACCGGGACCCCGTACCTGACCGACGAGATCACCCAGGAGCTGCTGCCGTCCTCCCGGAAGGAGAGCGACCGCGGTGCCGTCTCGAAGCAGTTCAAGCGGGCCCAGGAGATCCTCGTCAAGGACGTGCGGCTGCTGCCCCTGTGGCAGGGCAAGCTCTACGTGGCGGCCGGTGAGGACATCGGCGGCGGCGAGCGCGCGCTCGACCCGCAGACGGTCATGCAGATGTGGGAGCTGTACCGCAAGACCAGCTGGTAGGAGGGGCGCGGCGGGCTCGGCAGGTCCGTTGTCAGTGGGCCCCGGTAGGTTCTGTGGTGAAGAACCGATTGCTTACCGGAGGTTGTGGACGTGACCGACACCGACCTGCTGCCCGAGTCCTGGCGCGGCGTCCTCGGCGAAGAGCTGCAGAAGCCCTACTTCAAGGAGCTCACCGACTTCGTCGAGGAGGAGCGGGCCCGTGGGCCGGTGTACCCGCCGCGCGAGCAGGTCTTCGCCGCGCTGGAGGCCACACCCTACGACCGGGTGAAGGTGCTCATCCTGGGCCAGGACCCCTACCACGGTGAGGGCCAGGGACACGGCCTCTGCTTCTCGGTCAGGCCGGGCGTCAGGACACCGCCCTCGCTGCGCAACATCTACAAGGAGATGAACGACGAGCTGGGCCTGCCGGTCCCCGACAACGGATATCTGATGCCGTGGGCCGAGCAGGGCGTCCTGCTGCTCAACGCGGTGCTCACGGTCCGCGGCGGCGAGGCGAATTCGCACAAGGCCAAGGGGTGGGAGAAGGTCACCGACGCGGTGATCCGTGCGGTGGCCGAGCGTCCCGACCCCGCCGTCTTCGTCCTCTGGGGCAACTACGCCCAGAAGAAGATCCCGCTGATCGACCAGGAGCGCCACGTGGTGGTCAAGGGCGCGCACCCGTCCCCGCTCTCCGCGAAGAAGTGGTTCGGCTCCCGTCCCTTCACCCAGATCGACGAGGCCGTCGCCGCGCAGGGCCACGAGCCCATCGACTGGCGGATCCCGGACCTGGGCCCGCAGGCGACCCGGCCGGCGGCCGCGGCCCGCGCCTGAGCGGGATTGCCGGTGGCTGCGGCTAGCGTCGGAGCCACCGGAACAGGCCGGACGTGGATCAGGGAGACCTCTGACGTGGAGCAGCGGGAAGTGCCGGGGGACGCCGTCATGACCAGGATCGGTCAGGCCGTCATGCTGCTCCACGCGGGAGACCGTGAAGAGGCCAGGAACCGGTTCGGGACCATCTGGTCGGAGATCGGTGAATCCGGCGAAGCCCTGCACCGGTGCACCCTCGCCCACTACATGGCGGACAGCCAGGACGACCCCGGGGACGAACTCGCCTGGGACCTCAGGGCGTTGACGGCGGCGGAGGGGCTGGCCGAAGGGCCGGCCGAAGACCCGGCGGCGGAGCACCGGGACGTCCCCGCGGTGCGCGCCTTCTTCCCGTCGCTCCATCTCAATCTGGCGGCGGACTATCTGAAGCTGCAGCGCTTCGAGGCGGCACGGATCCATCTGGACCGGGCCTGGGACTCTGTCGGAGCCGTCGAGGGCGACGGGTACGGCGGCGCGGTCCGCGCCGCCATCAGACGGCTGGAGCAGCGCCTGCGGGGGAGCGCGGCGGGGGAGTGACCCGCGGGCGCCGCCGGTCACTCCCCGGTGGCGCCGTCGATCCGTTCCCGTACGAGGTCGGCGTGCCCGTTGTGCCGGGCGTACTCCTCGATCATGTGCGTGTAGATCCAGCGGAGGCTGAAGGGCTTGGTCCTCCTGCCCATGCCGACGGACAGGTCGTCGAGACCGAACTTCGCGGCGTTGGCCCGGGCGTGTTCGATCTCGGCCGGCCAGGTGGTCCTGGCCTCGTCCCAGGTGTCCGCCTCCGTGAGGTGGAACTCCCCGTCCGGGTCCTCGTCCGTCCCGTAGATCGGCTCCATCTCCTCACCGGTGAGCACCTCGCGGAACCAGCCGCGCTCGTTCTCGGCGAGGTGCCGTACGAGACCGAGCAGGGTGAATTACGACGGCGGCACGGACGCCTCGCGTAGCCGGGTGTCGGTGAGCCCTTCACACTTCATCGCCAGGGTCGCCCGGTGATAGTCCCGCCACCCCTCCAGCATCTGCCGTTCGGCCGCGTCGGTCTCGGGTGCGGAGCGTTCTTCTGTCGTCATCGGGCTATCCTCGCGCGGCGACGATCAGCGGGGCCAACGCTTTCGGCGTTTCTCTCAGCGGTTCCCGAGCATCCCGCGCAGGAGCTCGGCGCAGCCTCTGCGCAGCTCCTCCTCGGTCGGTACGGCCCGGTGGTAGGAGCCCGCGGCGCAGGCGAACATCATCCCTTCCGCCCAGGCGACGACCGACAATGCGTGCCGTTCCGGCTCGGCCGATCCCGCGGCGGTCATGAGGGCCACCAGCGGTTCACGGAAGCGTGCGCCCGCGCTGTCGTAGAACGCCCGCAGGCCGGGGCGCCGGGTGGCCTCCAGGGCCAGTTCGTAGCGGCAGACCAGGAGCTCGGTGCTGCCGGTCAGATAGCGGTGGAGCGCGTGCGCCAGCCCCTCGGCGGCATCCGCCGGATCGCCGCTCGTGAGCCACTCCCCGGGGGTGAGCACCCGCGCCTCCCGCTCGGCGAGCCGGCGTACGGCCGCCTCCAGCAGCGCCTCCCGGGTGCGGGCGTGGTTCGACGTCGAGCCCTGGGGAAGCCCGGCCCGCTCGTCCACCGCCCGGTGGGTCAGGCCCCTCATCCCGCGCTCGGCGAGGAGGGCGAGCGCGGCGTCGGCGATCAGGCCGGCGCGGGAGGGCCCGGGCGGCCGGTCGGGGCCGGCCGGTGCGGTGCGCGCGGGAGTGGAGCGTGAGGGCATGGAGTAAACCTACCGCCTCGACTACACCTGTAGTAGCGTGGATCCTGTCACTACAGGTGTAGTCGAGGAGGGGGTGCGTCATGACGACGTCCCGAGCGGTGGTCATCGGCGGCGGCATCGGCGGACTCACCGCCGCGGTGGCCCTGTACCGGAGCGGGTGGCAGGTCAGCGTGGTCGAGCGCTCCGCCTCACTGGAACCCATCGGCGCGGGCATCAGCCTCGCCCCCAACTCCCAGCGCGCCCTCGACGTCGTCGGGCTCGGCGACGCGGTCCGGGACCTCGCCGCCTGGCAGGGCGACGGAGGGATGCGTACGCCCTCGGGGCGTTGGCTCGCCCGCACCGACAGCGCCGCTGCGGCCGAGCGGTTCGGTGGCCCGCTCGTCCTGCTGCCGCGCTCCGCACTTGTCGACCTGCTCCGCGCCCGCCTGCCCGATGGCGCCGTGCGGACCGCCGCCCCGGCGCAGCTCGTGGATCCGGGCCGCACCGGCGGCCGCCCGGCCGTGGTCAGGACACCCGCCGGAGACATCGAGGCCGATCTGGTGGTCGGCGCCGACGGAATCCGCTCCGGGGTCCGCACCGCTCTCTTCCCCGGTCACCCGGGGCCCTCGTACAGCGGATTCACCACCTGGCGTGTCCTCGCACCGGCGCCCGGCCGTCCGTTCGCCTCGCACGAGACCTGGGGCCGGGGCGCGCTGTGGGGCAGCCACCCGCTGAAGGACGGCCGGATCTACGCCTATGCGGCGGCCACCGCCCCGGCCGGAGCGCGGGCCGCCGACGGCGAGAAGGCCGAACTGCTGCGCCGGTTCGGTGACTGGCACCACCCGGTGCCGGACATCATCGACGCCGTCGAGCCCGGACAGGTGCTGCGCCACGACGTGCACCAGATGACCACGGCCCTGCCGGCCTTCCACGGGGGCCGCGTCGTGCTCGTCGGCGATGCCGCGCATGCCATGGCACCCACCCTCGGCCAGGGCGGAAACCAGGCCATCGAGGACGCGGTCGTACTCGCCCACCACGCGCGACCGGACGTGGACCTGGGGGCGGCGCAGGCCGCCTACAGCGCCGACCGGCAGCCACGCACCACCGCGATCGTGCGCAAGGCCGCCCGGATCTCCCGGATGATGCAGCTCTCCGCCGCCCCGGCGGTCGCCCTCCGCGCCGCGCTGATGTCCGCCGCCTCCCGCCTCGGCCCGGGGCTCGTCCTGCGTACCTTCGACGGCATCGCCGACTGGCAGCCCCCGCAGCGCACGTATGCTGCCGGGACCAGGGAAGGGCAGTGGACACGACCGTGACAAGGCCCTGGTCAAGGCGACAGGGAGAACCTCGTGAAGGTCGGCTGCATCGGACTCGGCGACATCGCGCAGAAGGCGTATCTGCCGGTACTGACGACCCTGCCCGGCGTCGAGCTGCATCTGCAGACCCGCACCCCGGCCACGCTGGCGGCCGTCGCCGGGGCCCACCGGATCCCCGCGGCGCAGTGCCACGAGGATCTCGGCTCCCTCCTGTCCCAGGGGCTGGACGCCGCCTTCGTGCACGCGGCGACGGCCGCGCACGCGGAGATCGTGGGGCGGCTGCTCGAAGCGGGGGTCCCCACCTACGTGGACAAGCCGCTCGCCTACGAAATCGCCGACTCCGAGCGGCTGGTGGCCCTGGCCGAGGAGCGCCGCGTCACCCTCGCGGTCGGCTTCAACCGCAGGCTCGCCCCGTCGTACGCGCAGTGCGCGGAGCACCCGCGCGAGCTGATCCTCCTGCAGAAGAACCGCGTGGGACTGCCCGAGGACCCGCGCACCATGGTCCTCGACGACTTCATCCATGTCGTCGACACCCTGCGCTTCCTCGTCCCCGGGCCCGTCTCGAACATCGTCGTGCGCGCACGGGTCGTCGACGGGCTGATGCACCACGTGGTGCTCCAGCTGTCGGGCGACGGCTTCACCGCCATCGGCATGATGAACCGGCTGAACGGGTCGACCGAGGAGATCCTGGAGGTCTCGGGGCAGGACAGCAAGCGGCAGGTCCTCAACCTCGCGGACGTCGTGGACCACAAGGGCCAGCCGACCCTGCGGCGCCGCGGGGACTGGGTGCCGGTCGCCCGTCAGCGCGGCATCGAACAGAGCGTGCTGTCCTTCCTGGACGCCGTGCGCGCCGGTGCGGTGCTCAGCGCACGGGACGCTCTGGAGACCCACCGCCTGTGCGAGCGGGTGGTCCTGGACGCGTCGGAGCAGGCGTCCTGAGGGAGCGCAGGCCCACCGCGCCGAAGAAGACGGCCAGCACCGCGAGCGCGCCGTACACCGGCCATGCGCCCAGCCGGACGAAGAGGGTGGTGCCCCGGGCGAGCGGGACGTCGTAGACGGCGGCCTCGCTCGCGTCCGTGGCGAGCGGAGCTCCCACACGCTCGCCCCGCGGGCCGTAGACCGCGCTGACTCCCGTGAGCGTGGCGTGCACCATCGGGCGGCCCGACTCGGCGGCCCGCAGCGCTCCCAGAGAGGCGTGCTGCTCGGGCGCCCAGCTGTGCTGGAAGGTGGAGGTCGACGACTGGGCGACGAGCAACTGGGCCCCGTCCTTCGCCAGGTGCCTGCTCATGTCGGGGAACGCCGACTCGAAGCAGACCAGCGGGCCCACCCGCAGTCCGTCCGGCAGATCCATCACCACCGGGCCGCTGCCCCGCAGCCGGTCCTCGCCCGCCGCCTTGCCCACCGAGGTCGCCCATCCGAGCAGCGCACGGGCCGGGACGTACTCGCCGAACGGCACCAGGCGCATCTTGTCGTAGCGGTCACCGGTCGGGCCGTCCGGTGAGACCAGGACCGCCGACTTGAAGATCCCGGCGCGGTCGGGACCGTCGGTGCGCCTGGCATCCATGTTGACGAGCACATCGGCTCCGACCAGACGCGACAGGGCGGAGATCCGGTCCGCCGTGCGAGGGCTCCGCGACAGATCGACGCCCACGCTGCTCTCGCCCCACACGACCAGGTCCACGTCGCGGCCCGCGAGCTGACGGGTGAGCTCCTCGCTGCGCGCGAACCGGCGCTCGACGCTGCCGGGGCCGTCGATCACGCCCGGCTGCACGACCGCGATCCGAACCGAGCCGGTCTCCTCGGGCCGCGGCGCCCAGACCGCCACGGCCCCCACGCCCACCGCCCCGGCGACCAGGCACGCGGCCGCGGCCCGGCGGGCCGCCGGCACGGAGATCAGCAGCACGGCCAGGGTGTTGAGGGCCACCACACCCAGGCTGACCAGCCATACGCCGCCCACCGAGGCGGTACGCAAGGCGAGCGGGACATTCCACTGACTGGCCCCCAACAGCCCCCAGGGCCCGCCGAGGCCCTCCCAGGACCGGACGAGCTCGATCATCAGCCATCCGGACGGCACCACGGCCACTGCGGCGACGGACCGCCGGACGGACGGTGACCCGCCCAGCAGCCGGGCCACCAGGAGGCCCCATGGCGCCCACAGCAGCCCGAGGAGCGCCGCGAGCACGAGAATGAACACATGCAGGCTCGGCATCAGCCAGTGGTGCACGGCGAGGACGAAGCCCGTTCCGCCGAGCCAGCCGTCGACGGCCGCGCGGCGTGCCGTGCCCGCCGACCGGATCAGCAGCAGCCACGGCACCAGGGAGACATACGCGAACCACCAGAGCGAGGGGGCGGGAAACGACAGGGCGGGCAGGGCACCCGCGCACAGGGCCGCGACGCCGCGGCCCGTCCGTGAGCGCAACAGCCGCTCGCACGCCCGTGCGACGCCCTCACCGGCCGGGTCGTCGGGAAGCCGCTCGCCCCGCATCGGCATGCATGTCCTCCTCCGGTCGTCCGCCTGATCCCAGTGTGGTCCAGAAGATCAGGAGCGCACAGGGGGCGTGCCGGGGCCACCGGGAGCGTGCCTCCCCGTCCGACGCCGGTTCATCCGGTGCCCCCGGGGGCACACCTCCACATCTCGTGCGCCGTGACCGTCCGGATCCGCCAGCCCGCGTCCGTCCGCCGCAGCTCGAAGACGTACCGGCCGCCGGCCAGGACGGCCGGGGTGCTTCCGGCGTCACCGGTCACCGCCGGGCCCATCGGGCTGAAGTAGTCCGCCCGCACCCGCGCGTGGTCCCCGGGGTAGCCGCCCAGGTCCTCGAGGTCCAGCCGCCGGTTGACCACGAGGTGCTGGCGGACCGGGAAGTTCCGAAGGCGCTCCGCCAGCCACCGCACCCCCTCGGCGGCGCTCTCCTCGGCCCCGCCCGCCCTGCGGTGGTCGGCGCGTCCGTCGGGCGTGAACAGGGCGGTGCAGGCGTCCCACGCGCCGTCGTCCACCGCCGCGGCGTAGTCGGTGATCACTGCATCGATGGAGAGCCGGTCCATCACCGTCGCGAGAGCCACGCGCTGTGTCATCGCCCAAGTCTCGGCCAGGGCGACCGGCAGGCCAAGAGGCGCGTACGGGTCGGTCGCCGCCGCTCCCGGAGCCGGCCGCCGGTCCCGGACCTCCGTGGCAGACGGGTACGACGGCCACGGGCCGAGGGCGTGCGTCACCGTCGTCTGCGCGACGGGCGGTGAGGCCGAGACCGAGGGACTCGCCGCCCCCGCGCCGCCCGACCACGGTCGGTGCCGCGGTGGCCGACGCGGTGACCAGGGTGGGTGACGCCGAGCCCCGGACCGGTTCCCTTACGACAGGCGCCTGCGGGTCCGTCGAAGGGAAGTCCAGCGGTGCCAGGGCCGAGGTGGGCAGCCCGGGCGCGACCCGGGAGGTCCGCACCACGGCCTGCGCCAGCAGTTCCTCGGCCTGCACGGGGCACAGCTGTGGTCCTGGCTCCAGGAGGGCGCCCACTTCTCCGTGTGCGGCGACGCCTCCCGGATGGCGAAGGACGTGGACCGGGCGCTGCGCGAATCGCCGTGGCCCACGCCGGACTCCAGGAGGACGCCGCCGCCGCGTACGTGGAGCAGCTCGCCGCCGACAAGCGGTACGTGCGCGACGTGTACCGAGCTCAGTTCCCGGAAACGGCGGCGTCGAAGGCCGGGAGGTAGGCGGACTCGTGGCCCTCGGCCGTCGGGTGGACGTTGGAGCTGCTGATCCATGCGTCGCTCGTGCAGATCTCGTGCCCGGCGAAGGCCGGCCGCCCGTCCGCGAAGGCGAATCCGGCCGCCTGGGCGCGGTCCGCGATGGTCTCGTTGAGCAGGTCCGAGCCGTCGTTGACCGCCGAGCGCCTGGCCGAGCTGAGCCCGCCGAGACAGAGGCCGCCCGCCTTGTAGAGGTGGGGGTAGCCGATGATGACGACCTCGGCGTGGGGCGCCCGGGCGCGTACGGTCGCGTAGAGGCTGTCCAGCTCGCCCGGCAGCTCGTTCACGACGTACTCCCCGGCCGTTTCCAGGGCACGCTCGCAGGCCGACCGGGTGGAGTACTGGCAGCTGAGCATGGTCGAGGCGAACCCGGAGTCGTTGCCCCCGATGCTCAGGCTCACCAGGGTGGTGTCCCCGTCCAGTTCGCCCACCTGACTGCTCAGCACGTCGGGGATCTTCGCACCGCCACAGGCCGCGAAGGCGAAGGAGTCCGGGTCGTTGGCGTCGGCCCAGAGCGCCGGATAGGCGTTGCGGCTCCGGGTGCACGCGATGTCGGAGTAGCTGCCTGCGCCCGTACCGGAGGCGTACGAGTCGCCGAGAGCCACGTAGTTCACCTCCGCCGCGACCGAGGAGGCGGAGGCCGGGACGGCGACCGAGGCGAGGGCGAGGGCCAGTACCGCGGCACCGGCTGCACGGGGCAGAGACATGGGGTTCTCCGAGGTGTGGGAGCGAAGGGGGCCGGTCCGAGGCCGCCGTGTGAAACCGCCGGGCTCGGGAACCACGCCCAACCTCCCGCCCCCGGGCCCGCACGTCATCGGCGAAATGACTGACTCCCGGACCTGGACGGTCCGGGAGTCAGGGGCGGCGGCGCCGTACTCAGCCGGCGGACTCGCCCGCGTGAGGGCTCAGCACACCGGCCCCGATCAGGACGAACAGCAGGAGGCCCAGGAGCACGCGGTAGATGACGAACGGCATGAAGCTCTTGGTCGTGATGAACTTCATGAACCACGCGATGACCGCATAGCCGACCACGAAGGCGATGACGGTCGCGAAGATCGTCGGCCCCCAGGAGACGTGCCCCTCGCCCGCGTCCTTCAGCTCGAACACACCCGAGGCCAGCACCGCGGGAATCGCCAGGAGGAAGGAGTAGCGGGCCGCCGCCTCACGGGTGTAGCCCATGAACAGACCACCGCTGATCGTCGCGCCGGAGCGCGAGACACCCGGGACCAGCGCCATCGCCTGGCAGAACCCGAAGATCAGACCGTCCCGGACACCCAGTTCCCTCAGCGACTTGCGCTCCTTGAACGCCCGGTGCTTCCCGCCGGTCTCGTCACGGGCCGCGAGCCGGTCCGCGACGCCGAGGACGATCCCGAGCACGATCAGCGTCGTCGCGATCAGACGGAGATCGCGGAAGGGACCCTCGATCTGGTCCTTGAAGGCCAGACCGAGGACGCCGATCGGAAGCGAACCGATGATGACCAGCCAGCCCATCTGGGCGTCGTGGTCGCTGCGCATCGAGGAATTGGTCAGCGACCGGAACCAGGCCGAGAGGATCCGGGCGATGTCCTTGCGGAAGTAGATGAGGACCGCGGCCTCCGTCCCGATCTGGGTGATCGCGGTGAACGCGGCTCCCGGGTCGTGCCAGCCCGCGAACGCCGCGGTCAGGCGCAGATGCGCGCTGGAGGAGATCGGCAGGAACTCGGTCAGTCCCTGAACGAGGCCCAGGACGAATGATTCGAACCAGCTCATGGGGCTTAGGCCATCCCGGAGGTACTCATGCAACGGCCGACGGACGCGAAGGCCGTCGGCGGCGTGCGGATGCGGTCAGAAAGGGGGACGGGACGCCACGGCCCCGGACATCCTCTGTCGGTTCCGGGCAGCGTATCGCCTGCGGGTGAACGGACTCCCGACTGCCCCTGGCTACGCTGCGCCGCCCGCCTCCGCCGGGGCCGTGCCGCCCGCCCCGCCCAGCCGGTGTCGCCTGCGCCACGCGACGAGCGCCGCGCACGCGCCGGACAGGACGATGAAGCCCATCGCCGCCAGGAAGACCGGCGAGGTCGGCGACGAGGCGGTGCTGCCCGCGATGACGTACGCGGCCGTGTTCGGGATCGATCCGAGCCCGGTGGCCAGCAGGAACGGCGGGTAGCCCATGCGGGAGGTCGCCGCACAGTAGTTCGCCGCGGCGAACGGCACCCCGGGGAAGAGCCTCAGCGCGAGCATCGACCTGAACCCGTGCCGGCTGAGCAGTCCGTCCGCGGCCTTCAGGTACTTGCCGCGTACCAGCGTCCGGAGCGCGTCCTGCCCCAGGACCCTGCCCAGCAGGAAGGAGACACCGGCGCCGAGCACGGTGCCCGCCAGCGCGGCCGCGAGCCCGGCCTGGGCACCGAACAGCGCACCGGCCGCCAGGTTGAGGATCGGGCGGGGGACGAAGGCCACGGTGCACACGCCGTAGGCGAGCCCGAACAGCATCGCCGCGGCGGAACCCGTGAGTTGCGGTGGCCAGCCGGAGGCCAGCAGCCGCTGTGGTTCGAACTGCAGCATGGTGACGGCGGCGGCCAGCAGCACCGCCACGAGCAGGGAGAACCGGGACCAGGGGGAGAGCAGCGCCCTCGTACAGCGCACTGCGAGGCCACCGGAGGGCCGTGTTGCGGGGACGGGGTCGAACATCTGGGGAGCGTAACCGAAACGTGTGTGTGATCGCCGTAATGTGCGAGCGACGGTGACGATTCACGCATCGCGCCCCGACACGGTCAGCCGCCATCCCGGCGGCGCAGTTGGTGACTCAACGGGCGTGCCGGTGCGGGTTCGGCGGAGTCCGGTCCGGCGGCGATGTGCCGGCGGTCCTGACTCGGAACACCCGCAGACACACCCGGGACCTTTCGGCGTCCGGTTCGAGGACATGGATCCCGGTCCAGGGCCCGGGCTTCGGCAGGACCGAGGTGCCCGACGGTGTCAGCGGGGGCTGACCCCCGGCCAGCCCCCGCCTGTGGGGCCCGGCCGCTGCCACGGCTCGCTGTTGTTCGCCGCGGAGAAATCCATTCGACGCCGCAGGGCCGCTCCGGCATGCTCAGGGGCATGTTCCGGTACGTCTTCCTCGCAGCGCAGTCCGCAGTCGCGGACACGCCGAAGGCTGCCGTGAGCCCTGCTGCGGCCCTGACAGCAGCAGCGACCGACGCAGCGTTCACCGCTGCCGCAGCGCCCTTCGGCGGCGCCCGAAGCTGACCCTCCCCCGACAGTCCGGCGGACCCCGCAAGGGGAGGGTCGGCCGGGCCCTGGGGTCTTCTCTCTCAGCTTCGAACACCAAGGATCGAGCCATGCCCAAGACGGCATACGTGCGCACCAAGCCGCACCTGAACATCGGCACCATGGGCCACGTCGACCACGGCAAGACCACCCTGACCGCCGCCATCACCAAGGTGCTCAGCGAGCGCGGGACCGGCGCCTTCGTGCCGTTCGACCGGATCGACCGGGCCCCCGAGGAGGCGCAGCGCGGCATCACCATCAACATCGCGCACGTCGAGTACGAGACCGACACCCGGCACTACGCGCACGTCGACATGCCCGGACACGCCGACTACATCAAGAACATGGTCACCGGGGCGGCGCAGCTCGACGGGGCGATCCTCGTCGTGTCCGCGCTCGACGGCATCATGCCGCAGACCGCGGAGCACGTCCTGCTGGCCCGTCAGGTCGGCGTCGACCACATCGTCGTCGCCCTCAACAAGGCCGACGCGGGTGACCCCGAGCTGACCGACCTGGTCGAGCTGGAGGTCCGCGAGCTGCTCTCCGCGCACGGCTACGGCGGGGACACCGTGCCCGTCGTACGGGTGTCGGGGCTCGGCGCGCTGCAAGGGGACCCACGGTGGACGGCGTCCGTCGAGGGGCTGCTGGACGCCGTCGACACGTACGTACCGATGCCGGTGCGCTACACCGACGCGCCGTTCCTCCTGTCCGTGGAGAACGTGCTCACGATCACGGGACGCGGCACCGTCGTCACCGGGGCCGTGGAGCGCGGCACGGTGCGTGTCGGGGACCGTGTGTCGGTGCTCGGCGCGGACGTCGAGACGGTCGTCACCGGGCTGGAGACCTTCGGCAAGCCGATGGAGTCCGCGGAGGCCGGCGACAACGTCGCGCTGCTGCTGCGCGGGGTCGAGCGCGACCGGGTCCGGCGCGGCCATGTGGTGGCGGCGCCCGGCAGCGTCACCCCGAGCCGCCGCTTCACCGCGCAGGTGTACGTCCTGTCGGCGAAGGAGGGGGGCCGCACCACGGCGGTGGCCACCGGGTACCGGCCGCAGTTCTACATCCGTACGGCGGACGTCGTCGGGGACGTGGACCTCGGTGAGGTGGCCGTGGCGCGGCCCGGAGAGACAGTCACCATGACCGTCGAGCTGGGCCGCGACGTCCCGCTGGAGTCCGGCCTCGGCTTCGCGATCCGCGAGGGCGGCCGCACGGTCGGCGCCGGGACGGTGACCGGCCTGCTCTGAACGGCCCTCGCGCTGCCCGCCTTCCCGGCCCCCGGGAAGGCGGGCAGCGCCTTCTGCGGCAGACTGGGGCCCATGGCACACACAGCACTCGTCCTGGGTGCCGGAGGAGTCACCGGCACCGCTTGGGAAACCGGCATCCTGCACGGGCTCGCCAAGGCGGGGGTCGACCTCTCCACCGCCGACCTGATCGTCGGGAGTTCGGCGGGCGCCGTCGTCGGGGCGCAGCTCGCCTCGGGACTCGTCGCCGTCGGGGACCTCTACGAACGCCAGCTCGCCGACCCGGAGGACGACAAGGGAGCGGCCGGCCGGCTCGGCCCCGTCACCATCCTCCGCTACGCGAGAGCGGCGCTCTCCTCCCGTACGCCCGACGACTACGGCCGCAGGCTGGGCGCCCTGGCCCGGGACAGCCGGCCCGCCACCACCGCGGCCGAACGCCGCGAGATGATCGCGAGCCGTCTCCCGTCGGCACAATGGCCGCAACGCCACCTGCTGGTCGCGGCCGTGGACGCCTCCACCGGCGCGCTGCACACCTTCGACCGGACGGGTACGGTCCCGCTCGCCGACGCCGTCACCGCCAGCTGCGCGGTCCCCATGGTCTGGCCCGTCGTCCGTGTCGGGGGCGGGAGCTGGATCGACGGGGGCGTCCACTCCCCGGCCAACGCCCAGCTCGCCGCGGGCCACGAGCGCGTCATCGTCATCGCGCCCACCGCCACCGGCAACAAGGTGATCGTCTCGGCGCGCGCCCAGGCCGCCGAACTGGAGGCCGCCGGCGCCCGTGTCGAGGTCATCACCCCGGACGCCGGCACCAGGAAGGCCATCGGCCGCAACTCTCTGGACCCCGCACGCCGCGCCGCGGCAGCCAGGGCAGGACTCGCCCAGTCCGTGGCGCACACCGAGGCGGTCGCCGCCGTCTGGAACGGCTGACCGGGCGGGACGAGGGCCGAACGCCCGTCACAATGGGGGAGTGAACGAGCCGATACCCGTCATCCGCGACACCGACTGCGGCACCGCCAGGCTGCTGCCCGACGTGGACCGGGACCGGGCCTGGCTGCTCACGGTCGACGGGGCCCCGCAGTCGTACGTCGATCTCGACGAGCCGGAGCACCTCGAATTCGAGTACGTACGCCGGCTCGGCCACGTGGTGGACCGGGCCGGCGTCCCGGGGGATCCGCTGGACGCGGTGCACCTCGGCGGAGGCGCGCTCACACTGCCGCGCTACGTCGCGGCGACCCGCCCCGGCTCGCGGCAGGACGTGGCGGAGGCGGACGGGGGACTCGTCGAGCTGGTCCGCGAGCATCTCCCGCTGCCGCAGGGAGCCGGTGTCACCGTGCACGGCACCGATGCCCGCCGGTGGCTCGAAGAGGCGCCGCGGGATTCGGCCGACCTCCTGATCGCCGACGTCTTCGGCGGGGCGCGGGTGCCGGCGCACCTGACCTCCGTCGAGTACGCACTGGCCGCCGGACGGGTCCTGCGGGCGGACGGCCTCTACGCGGCGAATCTGGCCGACGGCGCGCCCTTCACCTTCCTGCGGTCGCAACTCGCCAACTTCGCCGCCGTCTTCGACGAGCTCGCCCTCATCGCCGAGCCGGCCGTCCTGCGCGGCAGACGCTTCGGCAACGCCGTGCTGCTGGCCTCCCGCGTCCCCCTGGACCTCGCGCCGCTCACCCGGCTGTGCGCCGCCGACGTGTTCCCCGCCCGTGTCGAGCACGGTGCGGCGCTGACCCGGTTCATCGGTGGTGCCAAGCCGGTGCGGGACAGCGAGGCCGTGGCCTCACCCGAGCCCCCCGACGGCGCCTTCGGCATCGGCTGACCCACGGGCCGGCTCCGGGAGGCTGATCTTCTTCACCTCGCTCCGGCGCGTCAGGTTCCGTACGTCCGGGACGAGCAGCACACCCCCCGTGACCAGCACGATCAGCGCGGCACAGCCCCAGAGGGCCGTGCTGCGGCCGACGAGCGTCTCCACCGGTCCGGCCGCCGCCGTGGCCAGCGGCACCATCGCGACCGAGCCGAACCAGTCGTACGCCGCGACCCGGGACAGCTTCTCCTCCGGGATCTCCTGGTGCAGGGCGGTCATCCAGGAGACGCCGAACACCTCGATGGCGACCCCGGTCACGAACATCACCGCGCAGAGACCGGCCACCGGCAGCGGGATCGCGAGACCGGCGGACGGCAGGGCCAGCGGGAACACGCAGAGCGTCCCGGCCAGCAGCAGCCGCCGGGGCTTCCAGCGCATCATCAGCAGCGCCCCGCCCAGGGTGCCGACCCCGAACGCCGCCAGGGCGAATCCCCAGGGGCGTGCGCCTCCGAGCTCGTCCCGCGCCACCAACGGCCCGTACACCGCCTCGGCGGCACCGACGACCGCCACGACCACGGAGAACTGGAGCACGACGGCCCAGAGCCAGGGTCGTGTGACGACCTCCTGCCAGCCCTCGCGGAGATCGGCCAACAGCCCGCCGCCCGGCACGCGCGTGGGGATGTGGCTCACGTCGAGGAAGGCGCGGAGCGAACCGGCGACGGCGAAGGCCGCCGCGTCGACGGCCAGCACCCAGCCGGGGTTCATGGCCGCGATCATGGCGCCGCCGAGTGCCGCGCCGCCGATGGCCGCGCCGTGCATGGACATCCGGAAGAGGGCGAAGGCGCGGGCCGCCCGCTCCCCGTCGACGCTGGACATCAGCATGCCCTCGGAGGCCGGTCCGAAGAAGGCCTGCCCGGTACCGCAGAGTGCCGTCAGCACCATCATGTGCCACAGCTCGGCGGAGCCGGTCAGGACCAGCCAGGCGAACACGGCCTGCGAGAGGCAGTTGAGCGTGTTCGCGGCCACCATCACGCGGTGGCGCGGCAGCCGGTCCGCGACCGCGCCGCCGATCAGGAGGAAGAGGACCAGGGGCGCCGTACGAGCGGCGGCCACCAGGCCGACGTCGGCGGCGTCGCCGCCCGACTCCAGGACGGCGAAGGCCGCCGCGATCAGTGCACCGTTGGCACCCAGCCCGGTGATGATCGCGGCGGCGGTCAGCAGACCGAAATTGCGGCCCCCCGGAAGGGAGCGGCGGCCGCGGGAGGGGGAGACGGGGGCGGAAGTCACCAGGGGACTATCCCCGCCGGAGCCCCCTCCCGCCAAATGGACGGCTCGGGGCGCGTGCGCCGCAGGCTCAGGAGGCGCTCTCCGTGCCCTCGGCGAGGCGCACCGTGCTGAGGATCTTCTGGATGGTGGAGTCCGGGAGCTCGTCGTCGATCCCCGCGTTCGCGTGGAGGACCCAGGTCGAGAACTCGCCCTTGCCGTTCTTGAAGGTGAACGCGATCGACTTGCCGTCCGTGTCGCACTTGTTCTTGTTCGCGAGCCCGGTCGCGGTCGCCGTCACCACGCTGCCGGTGACACCGGACTTGGTGGTGTACTGGCTGGGTTTGCCGACCTTGACCTTGTCCTTCGAATCCTTCTGCGCGTACGCGGCCCACACCCAGGTGCCCGCCTCGTTCGTGGCGGCCTCGTCGGTGCTCTTGGCGCCCTGGGCACCCTTGGTGCCGACGCTGGCCAGCCCGGTCTCCTCCTTGACGCCGTCCTTGTCGGTGTCGTCGACGCACCACTTGCTCTTGTAGTGGGCGGGTGCGGAGAAGGTGACGAGCGGCGCTCCCATGGGATCCTTGACGTCCCCGAAGCCGGAGGCCACTCCTGAGCCCGAGACCTCCCAGTCGCCGGGCACGTCGAACTGCGTGCCCCACTTGGGATTGGTCACGACCTTCCAGCCGGGAACCGTCGGGGCGGCGTCCTCGCCGCCCCGCGGGTTCGCCGCGGGGGAGGAGGCGGTGTCGGACGCCTTCGCGGACGGTGAGGAGGACGACTTGCCGTCGGCCACGCTCGAGCCGCCCTTGTCGTCCTTCTTGTTCATCACGACGACGCCGGTGACGACGGCCGCGACGACGACCGCCGTGGCCGCGACGACGGCGACGATCGTCGTCTTCTTCCTGTCGTCCTGCTGAGGTCCGCCCGGCCCGCCCGGCACGGCGTACTGCGGTGCGGTGGGCTGCTGGTACGGGTTGGGCTGCTGGTATCCCGGCTGCTGATACGGGTTGGGCTGTTGGTACCCCGGCTGCTGGTACGGATTCTGGTTCTGGTCCTGCGGGTTCTGCTCGCCCCCGGGCGGCTGCTGTCCTGGCCACATGGCCAGTAACCATAGAGGGGCCGGGCGTGCGCTGCTACGGGCGCCCCTGTGAGGGGATGGTCAAGGACTGCTACTCGCTAGTAACATCGCCGCCATGAGCACTGAAGAGATGACAGTCGGCGACATCCTGTCCGCGAGCGTCCCGATGGTCCGGACTCTCGGCATCGAGTACCTGGAGACGACCGCGGAGCGCGCGGTCCTCTCGCTGCCCGACCGGGCCGAGTACCACAACCACCTCGGGGGACCCCACGCCGGAGCGATGTTCACGCTCGCCGAGTCGGCGAGCGGCGCGATCGTCGTCGCCGCCTTCGGTGACCAGATGACGCGGGCCGTCCCGCTGCCCGTCACCACGGAGATGGCCTTCAAGAAGGTGGCCATGGGCGAACTCACCGCGACCGCGGTCCTGGGCCGCCCGGTGGCCGAGGTCGTCGCCGAACTCGACGAGGGCAAGCGCCCGGAGTTCCCCGTCGCCGTGGAGATCCGGCGGGCGGACGGTGCCGTGACCAGCGAGATGAGCGTCGTCTGGACGCTGCGTCCGAACCGCTGATCCTTCGCCCCTCCCCGTCCGGTCCCCTCCGTCCCGCGGGCCGCGGCGGCGCTTGCGGCCGTCCGGCCCGGTAGGCTGCCCGCCGTGCACCCCTCGTGGTGCACGGCGGAAGATTTTTTTACGGGAGGGACCGGCGTGCACGTCCAGGAGTGGCTCGAGACCGTACCCGCGGTCAGCATTTACCTCCTGGTGGGGGTCGTCATCGGACTCGAGAGTCTGGGTATCCCGCTGCCGGGCGAGATCGTACTCGTGAGTTCGGCGCTCCTCGCCTCGCAGCACGGTGAGATCGACCCCGTGGTGCTCGGAGCCTGTGCGTCGGCCGGAGCGATCATCGGTGACTCGATCGGCTACGCCATCGGCCGCAAGGGCGGGCGCCCGCTGCTCGCCTGGCTCGGCGGGAAGTTCCCCAAGCACTTCGGGGCGCCCCAGATCGCGCTGGCGGAGCGCTCGTTCGAGAAGTGGGGCATGTGGGCGGTCTTCTTCGGCCGCTTCGTCGCACTCCTGCGCATCTTCGCGGGACCCCTGGCCGGGGTGCTGCGCATGCCGTACTGGAAGTTCCTGATCGCCAACGTGCTCGGCGGGATCGTCTGGGCCGGCGGCACCACCGCCGTCATCTACTCCGTGGGAGTCGTCGCCGAGGCGTGGCTCAAGCGCTTCTCGTGGCTGGGCCTGCTGGCTGCCGTGCTCATCGGTGTGATCTCGATGCTGGTCGTCAGGAACCGGGCGAAGAAGGCGGCGGAGCAGGCGGAGGACTCCGTGCAGACGCGTGAGCCGGACGCGGTCCCCGCGGCCGACTGATCTCCTGGCGCGACCGTGGCCGCGCAGGCCCCGCCGGCGCAGTCGAAGGCCCGGTCAGCCCTCCTGGTGCGCCGCGCGGTGCGCCTTGGCCAGCTCGACGTAGCCCGCCGCGTTGAAGGCGATGCCCTCACGCTCCTCGGCGGTCAGCTCCCGCTTGACCTTCGCGGGTACGCCGGCGACGAGCGAGCCCGGCGGCACCCGCATCCCCTGCGGCACGAGAGCCTGCGCCGCGATCAGCGAACCCGCTCCGATGTGCGCGCCGTTGAGCACCGTGGCGCCCATGCCCACCAGGACGTCGTCCTCGATCACACAGCCGTGCAGCACGGCGTTGTGGCCGACCGAGACCCTGGCACCCACCGTGAGCGGGAAGCCGGGGTCGGTGTGCACGCTGCAGTTGTCCTGGATGTTGCTGTCCGGTCCGAGGGAGATCGGGCCGCCGTCGCCCCGCAGGACAGCCTGGTACCAGACGCTGGAGCCCGCGGCCATCGACACCTCGCCGACGACGACGGAGGTCGGTGCGAGGAAGGCGTCCGGATCGATCTCCGGCTCCTTGCCGCCGATGCCGGTGACCAATGCCTGCTCTGCCATCGCCTGCTCCTCCGGTGGGGGTGTGGTGCGCGGGGCGCCCCCGCTCCGCACGAACCGTATGCGACCGTTCGACCGGTCCGTGCGGGTGGGGTGAACATCACAGCGCGCAGCGCCGACCGCCCCGCCCGCGCCGACTACCGTGAGCGGGTGCCGAAGATCCGGAACCTGTTCACCGCGCTGGCCAGCCGGCGGCGCGGTGTCATGTCTCACGCCGTCCACCGCGCCTGGGCCTGGGTGCAGGAGACCGGGGCGGTCACCGCGCAGCACCCCGGGCGGCTCCGCTTCGGCCGGATCGGTGCGGGAACCCGGCTCGCCTTCCCTCAGGGGACGGTCTTCGGTGAGCCGTGGATAGAGCTGGGCGACCACTGCATCATCGGTGAACAGGTGACCCTGACAGCCGGACTGATGCCTGATCTGGATCTCGGATCCGAGCCCATCCTGACCCTGGGCGACGGTGTGGTGCTGGGCCGGGGGAGCCACGTCATCGCCGACACCTCGGTGTCGATCGGCTCGGACACCTACTGCGGCCCCTACGTCTACATCACCTCGACCAACCACAGTTACGACGACCCGCACGAGCCCGTCGGCAGGCAGTGGCCGCGCATGGAACCGGTCGTGATCGGCCCCGGGTGCTGGATCGGCACCGGAGCGGTGATCCTTCCGGGGGCCAGGCTCGGCCGCAACGTCGTGGTCGCGGCGGGAGCCGTCGTACGCGGAGAGGTGGCCGACCACGCGGTGGTGGCCGGGGCACCGGCGCGCGTGGTGCGCAGCTGGGATCCCGAGAAGGGCTGGCAGCCGCCTCTGCGGACACCGGCACCGGTGCCGATCCCGGACGGGGTGACGTCCGAGCAACTGGCAGCGGTGGCTCTGCTGCTGGAGGAGCCGGTCGAGGGGGCCTGAGCTCTCGCGGTCCGGCTCCCCGCGGGGTGCCTCAGCCCGTCGCCAGCAGAACCGTTCCGATCAGGGCCAGACCCGCGCCCGCCGCCTGGATCCCGCGCAGCCGCTCGCCCAGGACTCCTCGCGCCGCCAGCGCCGTCACCACCGGATACAGCGACGCCAGGACGGCGGCCACGGTGACGGGACCGTACTGAGCGGCGATCGCATAGGTGCCGTTGGCCGCGACATCGGCCAGTCCGACGAAGGCCAGGGCCGGCAGCGCCGCCCGTACGACGGCGGCTCCGCCTTCCTCGGGCAGCGCGCGCCCGCCGCGGCGCACGGAGGCGTACAGGGCCGTCCCACCGACCGCGATGTTCGTGACGCGCTGGACGAACAGGGCGAGGAAGAGGCCGGTCACGGTCGTGGAGGCCTCCGCGATCAGTGTCATCACCGCGCCGAAGCCGAAGGCGGCCAGCAGGGTCAGCGCGACCGCCCGGCGCTGGACCGGTGCACCGCGCAACTGCGGCCCTCCGGCCAGGACGACGCCGGCCACGGCGACCGCCACGCCGCCGAACTGGAGCAGCCCGGGGTGCTCACCGACGATCAGGCCGACACCCACCGGGACCGCCACCCCGAGGGAGCCGAGCGGGGAGACCACTCCCATCGGGCCGAGGGCCAGTGCCTTGTAGAAGCTCAGCATCGCGACCGGTCCGACCGCTCCGGCGGCGACCGCGAACCACAGCCGGTCCCCGGCCTCGCTCCAGGCACCGGTCGCGACCACGACGACCCCGAGTACGGCTGCGGCGATGCACTGGGACACGACCACCACGGTCAGCGCGGGTGTCCGCCTGGTGAGCAGCCCGCCCCCGAAGTCGGCCAAGCCCCAGAGCAGGCTGGTGGCCAGGGCGAACAGTGCGGTCATCAAGGGCCTCGCAGTACAGTGCGGTGATCGGGTGGGTGCACCACACCGTAGTGCAGTATTTTCGACTCTGTCATCCAGGATATTGGACGGAATGTGTCTGACCTCGATCAGCTGACCCAGTCGCTCGCCCGCAACCTCAAGCGCTGGCGGGGCGAGCGCGGCTTCACCCTGGACGCTCTCGCGGCCAGGGCAGGGGTCAGTCGCGGCATGATCATCCAGATCGAACAGGCCCGCACCAACCCGAGTGTCGGCACCACCGTCAAGCTCGCCGACGCGCTGGGCGTCAGCATCACCACCCTGCTCGACTACGAGCAGGGAACCCAGGTGCGCCTGGTCCCCGCGAGTCAGGCGGTGCGCATGTGGTCGACGGAGGCGGGCAGCCACACCACTCTGCTGGTGGGGACGGAGGCCCGGGGACCCATCGAGCTCTGGTCCTGGCATCTGATGCCCGGCGAGGGCAGCGCCTCCGATCCGCACCCCGAAGGCACGGTGGAGCTGCTGCACGTCACAGCGGGCGAACTCACCCTCCTCGTCGACGGTGAGGCCCATGTCATCCCCGCCGGAACCTCCGCGACCTTCGAGGCCCACGTGCCGCACAGCTACCGCAACGACGGCTCCGAGCCGGCCGACCTGACCATGGCGGTGACGATCCCGCCGGTCCGGCGAGAGGGCAAGTGAGCCGTTCGCAGCGGCTGTTGGCGTGAGCGGTATGCGCCCCCCGGGCCTGGGACAGCTGGGCCTGGGCCCGGGGGCAGCCGGCCTCGGCCTGGGGCGGTTCGGGTGTCCGACCGGACGCTTCAGGAGCGCGCCGGCCGGTGGTCCGCGAGCCAGCCCACGGCGAAGTCCACGGCAGCCGTGAGGCCGACCAGACGGCTTTGTGCCCGTCCCACCCGGCCGGAGCGTAGGGCCGCGCTGGGGCCCGACCGCTCGAAGTCACGCCCCAGCACCCCGAAATCGCTGTCGTCCAGCGCCACGTCCTCGTACTCCCACCACTGCGGCCGGCCGTGCGCCCTCACCACGCAGCGGTAGCTGCGCCTGGGCGGATCGGGGACTCGGTACTCGGCGAGGTGAAAGGCCGTGCAGGTGCTGTAGCCCGTCCCGAGCAGCAGGATCTGCGCGTCGGACTCGTACAGGCGGGCCAGCGGCGAATCCTCCCCCAGATGGCAGTCGGGGCGATGGCCCGCCGTCAGCTTCCCGGCCGCGGGCCCGAGTGCGCTGAAGGAGGACTGCGGGTGGTCGCTGCGCTCGGCCCCCGGAGTCAGCCGCACCGTCTCGGACAGACGGCCCATGGCCGGTGCGGGGGAGTCCCGGTCGTAGGGCGGCATACGCGCTCGGAGCGCCTTCCGGGCCTCGGCGTCCAGGTCCCGGACGCGATCCAGGTAGGGGCGCGAGGTGTCGGAATTCTCCGGGGTGAAGGAGGGGACCACCAGAGTGCCCTGGGGCCCGAGCATGCTGAGCAGGGTGCCGACGACGGTGCGGGCACCTCCCTCGACCCTTCCCAGCCTGCGCATCGACGCGTGCACCAGAAGGACACCGCCCCGCTTCACGCCGAGCTCGGCCAGGTGGTCGGCCACATCGTCCCCGCCGAGGGGATGCTCTGTCATGGCAGACATCCTCCCCGTCCGGATCGGGTGTGACACGCGTCCTGTGGCTGAGGGGGTGCCTGTATCGGTGACAACGCCCCGCACCGATCGGTGGAATCTCCTCACCCGTCCGTCGTGCCCGGAATCCCGCGAACGAGAGAAAGCGGAAACGGGCCGCCGGAAAGGTCCGACGGCCCGCCGAGAGGGACGAAGATGAAACTCAGCTCAGGTGGCCACGGAATACCCAGCGTCCCGAGATTCCGCTCTCGCCGACCTTGCAGACACCGATACAGACGAAGATCTTGCTCTGACCGTTGATGCAGTGGTAGTAACCATGCACTCGGTTTCCGGGGTAGACGACGTCGATCTGAGAAGCCTGGTCGTGCGGGCCGGATCGTACCGGTGCGACCTTCGATCCCACCGTGTAGTCCTTGCTCTCAGGGGCGCACTTGATGGTCCCCCGAATCTGAACAGAACTGCCGGCGACCTGAACGGCTTGCGGCGTGGCGGCCTGGGCGGGGGCGCTGAATCCCCCTGCGATCAGGGCGGTTCCGGCTGCTGCCAACGCCACGCGCTTCTGGAATTTCACTGATATTCATCCTTCATGTAGAGCTCTGCGAGATTCCATCGCCGTCCGGCCGGTCGAGCCGGTTTCGGGAAATGGTGATTCATCTCGGCTGGTGGGGTGATCAAGTCTTACCCCTCGTGTCGGAGCAGTGGCTACCGGAAGGATTGCATCGTGATCGTATCTTTATCGAGGGTAATTTCGGACAGTGTCGATCGAGCCGGAAAACCGGAAAAGTGGAATGGCTTATTCAGTATGTGTGATCATGGTGGCGGGGTGGTGTATTCGGCCGCCGGACTCCGGGGTGCTTGATATCGATCTGCCTGATTATCCGCTGCCGGCTTACGTGTGGGTGCTTTTTAGTATTGAATTAAACTGCAGTGTGCAAGGTGAAAGTGCCCCTCGGTGCGGCTGCACGACGAGGGGTGGCCGGTGCGCCGGGAGCGGCAGTGGGGCGGCCGGTCGGGCACAGCAGGGGGTGCCCGTCGGGCAGGGGGGTGCACCTGGACGGCGAGAGGTGCGCATCGGTCGGGCAGCACGCCGTGCGCCCGGACCGGGGCGCACGTCGAGCGGCTGCTGCCCTCGGTGCGGGACTTCTCGGCTCTCGGACTGCGGGACCTGCGATGCGCCGACCGACTTCGCCGCCTTACCGCGCGCCCCGGGGCGGAACGGACGCGTCGCCCCGGAGTCAGCGCATCACGGACGCCGGTCGGACGGTGAGAAAGCCCTGCCCGGTCCGCCTGGAGCGGATGTACTGCCTCGGTCACGCGGGTAACCGGCACTCGCACGGTCAGGGAGTCGATACGCTCGGCCGCGCCGCTGTCCGGAGCACGGCGACGTGGGAAGCGTGGACGCCGGGCCGGCGCCGGGAAGCCACCGGTCCTCGGCGGGCGTCCGCCCAGGGGCGCCGGCCCGGCGCCACACCGGTCAGGAGCGAGGGGCCAGGCGAGGTATCTCGATCGCGGGGCAGCGGTCCATCACCATGGCGAGGCCCGCCGCGCGGGTGCGCGCGTACGCCTCCTCGTCGACCACTCCGAGCTGGAACCAGACCGCCTTCGCGCCGGCCGCCACCGCCTCGTCGGCGACGCCGCCCGCCAGCTCGCTGTTGACGAAGACATCCACCACATCGACGGGGAAGGGTATGTCCGCGAGCGAGGCGTACCCCTGCTCGCCGTGGACCGGATCGGACTTGGGATGGACGGGCACCACCCTCTTGCCGAAGCGCCTGAGGACCTCCGCCACCCCGTAGGCCGCACGCGAGCGGTTGTTCGACAGGCCGACCACCGCCCAGGTGTCGCCCGTGTCCTGGAGGATCCTGCGTACCGTCTCTTCGTCTGCGTACATGCCCCGTCAACGGACGGCTCCGCCCCACCATTCCCCACGGGAGGGTGAACGTGCCGGTCGGAACGGCACATAAGGTGGACCGATGCAGGAGCAGTACCGGACAGTCGCCCGCGCGGGCGTGCACGAGACCGAGGTCAGCCGTTCGCGGTTCCTCTGCGCGCTGGCCCCGGCGGCCACCGAGCAGGAGGCGCAGGAATTCGTCGCGCGCGTCCGCAAGGAGCACCCCACCGCCAACCACAACTGCTTCGCCTACGTCATCGGCGCCGATGCCTCGGTGCAGAAGGCGAGCGACGACGGAGAGCCAGGCGGCACGGCCGGCGTTCCCATGCTGCAGATGCTCATGCGGCGCGAGGTGCGGTACGCCGTCGCCGTCGTCACCCGCTACTTCGGCGGGGTCAAGCTCGGCGCGGGCGGACTGATCCGGGCGTACGGGGGAGCGGTCGGTGAGGCGCTGGACGCGCTGGGTACGACCACGCGCCGGCGCTTCCGCCTCGCCACCGTCACCGTGGATCACCAGCGGGCGGGCAGGCTGGAGAACGACCTGCGTACCACCGGTACCGCCGTCCACGACGTGACCTACGCCGAGGCAGTGACCTTCGCGATCGGGCTGCCCGACGCCGAGGTCGACGCCTTCAGGGCCTGGCTGGCGGACGCCACGGCCGGCTCCGCGACGCTCGAACTGGGTGGCGAGGCGTACGGGGACGTCGGGGCCGGATGAGGGATCCGGGGCCGCGCGGCATTAGCGTGGGCGGGCCGGTCGTGGCCACCAGGGGCGGGCGGGGCGGCGGACCGGGCCGGTCCTGGGGCGGAGGAAGTGGAACATGCAGGTCGGAACCGTCGGAGTGATGTCGTGAGGATTCTGCACACCTCGGACTGGCATCTGGGGCGGTCGTTCCACCGCGTCCCGATGCTCGATGCCCAGGCTGCCTTCCTCGACCACCTGGTGGAGACGGTGCGGGAACACGAGGTCGAGGCGGTCGTCGTGGCCGGCGACGTCTACGACCGGGCCGTGCCGCCGCTCTCCGCCGTCCAGCTGTTCGACGACGCGCTCCATCGGCTCGCCGACGCCGACGTCCCGACCGTCATGATCTCCGGGAACCACGACTCACCGCGCAGGCTCGGTGTCGGCGCCGGACTGATCGCGCGGGCGGGGATCCACCTCCGTACCGACCCGGCCGACTGCGCCACCCCGGTCGTGCTGAGCGACGCACAGGGTGACGTGGTGTTCTACGGACTGCCCTACCTGGAACCCGCCCTCGTCAGGGACAGTCTGGGCGCGTCGAAGGCGGGGCACGAAGCCGTCCTCACGGCAGCCATGGACCGGGTACGGTCCGATCTCGCCTCCCGTCCCGACGGCACACGCTCGGTGGTGCTCGCCCACGCGTTCGTGGCGGGCGGCGAACCGAGCGACAGCGAGCGGGACATCACCGTCGGCGGCGTCGCGGCCGTCCCCGCGGGAGTCTTCGACGGCGTCGACTACGTGGCCCTCGGCCATCTGCACGGCTGTCAGAGGGTCACCGAGCGCGTGCGCTACTCGGGCTCCCCGCTCGCGTACTCCTTTTCGGAGCATGCGCACCGCAAGACGATGTGGCTGATCGACATCGCCGCCGGGGGAGAGCTCCGCGCCGAACGCGTCGACTGCCCGTCCCCCCGCCCGCTCGCACGGCTCCGTGGACGCCTCGGCACACTGCTCGCGGACCCGGCTCTCGAACGGCACGAGGAATCCTGGGTGGAAGCCACCCTCACCGACCCGGCGCGGCCGGACGAACCGATGGCCCGTCTGCTCGAGCGGTTCCCGCACACCCTGAGCCTGGTCTTCGAACCCGAGCGCGCCCCCCTGGACCCCCTCGCGTCGTACGCTCAGCGGCTCAAGGGGCGTGACGACCAGCAGGTGGCGGAGGACTTCGTGGCCCACGTACGCGGTGGGAGCGGACCCAGCGCACAGGAGCGGACGGTCCTGCGCGCCGCCTTCGACGACGTACGGGTCGACGATGCGATCGAAGAGGTGTCCCGTTGAGGCTGCACAGACTCACGCTGACCGCCTTCGGGCCCTTCGGGGACAGGCAGGAAGTCGACTTCGACGCACTGTCCCGCGCCGGGATCTTCCTGCTGCACGGCCCGACCGGCGCGGGCAAGACCTCCGTTCTCGACGCCGTCTGCTACGGCCTCTACGGTGCGGTGCCCGGCGCCCGGCAGAGCCCCGGCACCTCGCTGCGCAGCGACCACGCACAGGTGGACCTGCCGACCGAGGTGTGCCTGGAGCTGACCGTCGGCGGACGGCGCCTGGAAGTGACCAGGCGGCCCGCCCAGCCCCGCCCCAAGAAGAGAGGCGGCGGCTTCACGACGGAGAAGGCACAGAGTCTGCTGCGCGAGTACGACCCCGAACACGGCTGGAAGGCGCTCAGCCGCTCCCACCAGGAGATCGGTGAGGAGATCGGCGGCCTCGTCGGAATGAGCAGGGAGCAGTTCTGCCAGGTCGTGCTGTTGCCCCAGGGCGACTTCGCACGGTTCCTCCGTGCCGACGCGGAGGCGCGCGGAAGGCTGCTCGGCCGGCTCTTCGACACCCGTCGCTTCGCCGCGGTCGAGGAGCGCCTCGCCGAGCTGCGGCGGGCGGCCGAGGCCCGGGTCAAGGCCGGTGACGAGCAGATCCTCGCCCTGGTCCAGCGCCTCGCGCAGGCGGCGGGCCCGGCGGCGGACGAGGTGGTGCTGCCCGAGGAGCGGCCCGGCGAACCCGGTCTCGCGGAGGGCGTCCTGCAGTGGGCCGCCGTCGCGCGCAGCGGAGCCGGTGAGCGGCTCGACATCGCCCGCTGCATCCTGGCCGGGGCCGAGGAGCGGAACACCGTCGCCCATTACGCCTTCGAGGCAGAGCGTGAACTCGCCCGGCTCCAGCAGCGGTACGAGGAGACCCAGCGCCGCGCCGCCGGGCTGGAGGACCGCCGCGCGGAACGCGACCGCTGCCACGAACAGCTGGCCCGCGCGCGCAAGGCGGACCTGGTCGCCCCGGCGCTCGACCTGCGAGACGAGGCGGAGCGGGCCCATCGCACGGCCGTCGGCGCCCGAGAGCGGTCCCGCTCCGGACTGCCCCCGGAACTGGCCGAGGCGGGCTACGACCAGCTGGCCGGCAAGGAGCGAGCGCTCCGGGCGGAGCTCGGCGGACTCGGCGCCGCGCGCCGCGCCGAACGGCGCAGCAGGGAGATCGACGCCGAACGGGCCGGTCTGGAGAGGCAGTCCCGCTCCGACGACGAACTGATCCAGGAAGCGGCGCAGTGGCTGGCCGGATGGGAGGCCACCCACCGGAGCCTGCGGGAAGGCGTCGAGGCGGGGCAGGACGCGGCGACCCACGCCGAGCAGCTGGCCGGCCGGCTCGTCCCCGTGCGCAGGAGGCTGGAGGCGGCGCGCCGGCGCGACGCCCTCGCCGCGCAGGAGGAGAGCGCCGCGTCGGTCCTGACCGCCGCGCGCGAGTCCGCCGTGGAGGCGCACGAGCAGTGGCTCGCCC
>NZ_NEUF01000173.1:79162-216693 GCF_002910915.1 Streptomyces sp. SM10
CATCGCGGCGGAACTGGCCGGTCAGCTCGTCGACGGCACGGCCTGCACGGTGTGCGGCTCGGCCGAGCACCCGGAGCCGGCCCGCGCCGAGGCCGGCCATGTGGACCGGGCCACGGAGGAGGAGGCGCTCGCCGCCCACCAGCGGGCCGACCGGGCCCGCGCCGCGGCCGAGAGCGAGCTCGGTGTCGTGCGGGAGCGCCTCGCCGCGGCGCGGTCGGAGTCGGCCGAGCCGGAGCACGGAACCGGAGCCGACGGGGGGCCCGCTCCGGCGGACCGGGCCCCCGCCTCCGTGGCCGCACTCCAGGCGGCGGTCGACGGCCTGACCCGGGAGCACGCGGACGCACACCGCCTGGCCGCGGGAACGCATGCGGCCAGGGAGGCACTCGCCACCGCCGAGCGCGAGCACCTCGGACGGCTCGACGACCGGCAGCAGGCCGAACGGCGCGCCGCTGCCCGCACCTCGCGGCGGGAAGCGCTCGACCGCGAACAGGCGGCGCTGGAGGAGGAGCTGGTCACGGCCCGCGGCGCCTGTGACTCCGTGGCCGAGCACACAGCCCTTCTCGAGCGCCGTGCCGGCCTGGTCGCCGGCGCGGCAGAGGCGCTCCGCGCCGAGCAGGACGCGGCGCAGCGGCTCAAAGAGGCCGACGGCAGGGTGGCCGACGCCGCATTCCGGGCCGGCTTCGACACCCCGCGCGCGGCCGCCGCGAAGCTCCTCGGCGACACCGCGCAGCGGGAACTCCAGCACCGGATCGACGCCTGGCAGACGGAGGCCGCAGCGGTCGCCGACCGGCTCGCGGAGGAGGACGCCCGGACTGCCGCCGACCGTCCGGCCGCGACACCCGACGCGGCGCAGGAGGCGTACGAGCTCTCCGCGAAGCACCTGCGGGACAGCGCCGCCGTGCACGCCTCCGCGCAGGAGCGCGTCAAGGAGCTCGGCCGGCTCTCGCGCGGTGTCGAGGACGCGGTGCGCGCCCTGGGGCCGCGGCGCCAGGAGTACGAAAGGGTGGCCCGTCTTGCCGGCCTGACGGCGGGCACCTCCGCGGACAACGAGCGCAAGATGCGGCTGGAGGCCTACGTACTGGCGGCGCGCCTCGAACAGGTGGCCGCCGCAGCGACGGCCCGTCTCCAGCGGATGTCGTCGGGGCGCTACACGCTGGTCCACTCCGACGAGCGCAGCGGGGGCCGCAGGGCGGGGCTCGGTCTGCACGTCGTCGACTCCTGGACGGGCCGCGAGCGCGACACGGCCACGCTCTCCGGCGGGGAGACCTTCTTCGCCTCGCTCGCACTGGCCCTCGGGCTCGCCGATGTGGTGACCGACGAGGCGGGCGGCGTACGCCTGGACACGCTCTTCATCGACGAGGGCTTCGGCAGCCTGGACGACCAGACGCTGGACGAGGTGCTCGACGTGCTCGACTCGCTGCGCGAACGCGACCGCAGCGTCGGCATCGTGAGCCACGTGGCCGACCTGCGACGCCGCATCCCCGCCCAGCTCGAGGTGGTGAAGGAGCGGCAGGGGTCGGCGGTGGTCCACCGGGCCGCCGGCATGCTCAGCGGCTGATCGCCCGTCGGGGGAGGGGCGAGGAGTAGACGACGTTGGTGGTCACGGAACCGAGGGCGCCGATCCTCCCCGTCACCTCCTCCAGATGACGCATGGACCTGGCGGTGACCTTCAGGACGAAACAGTCGTTCCCGGTGACGTGGTGGGCCTCCACGATCTCCGGCGTCGTCTCCGTCAGGTCGTGGAACGGCTTGTAGTTGCCGTTCGGATAGCGCAGTCGTACGAGGGCGAGGATCGGCAGTCCGAGCCGCTCGGGGTCCACCACCGCGGCGTACCCACTGATCACCCCCGCCTCCTCCAGGCGGCGCACCCGTTCGGTGACGGCGCTGGGGGACATGGCGACGGCGCGGGCCAGCTCGGCGAAGGTCGCGCGTCCGTCACGCTGCAGGACATCGAGGATGCGCCAGTCAGTGGCGTCCGGGGAATACTCGGTCATGAGGCCAGGCAACAGGGGAAGCCCCTGCGGATCAAGTGATGTGCCGGGGATCACCACTTCCGAGAGGGGGTGGACCGATCGTAGATTTCCGGACATGACCCCACAGACCCTCACCACTGCCCGCCCCGTTCTCCGGGTACCGCCTGCCTCCCCGGCAGCTGCCGCCCGGTACTTCGGTGCCTCGCTCGCCTTCCACGCGGACGTCTCCGACGTGGCACACGCCCTGGAGGGCGGCGGCGCCCCCGGATTCGTCGTGCTCGACTCCCGCTCCACAGCGTCCTGGGACCAGGGGCACGTCCCCGGCGCGGTGCACCTGCCGACCGCCCTCATCGCCGAGCAGGCGGCCGGACTCCTGGACCCGGCCGTCCCCGTGGTCACCTACTGCTGGGGGCCGGGATGCAACGGCGCGACCCGGGCAGCACTGGCGCTCGCCGAACTCGGCTACCAGGTCAAGGAGATGCTCGGCGGATTCGAGTACTGGGTACGCGAGGGGTTCGCCTTCGAGACCTGGGAGGGGTCCGAGCGACGCACCGCCGACCCGCTCACAGCGCCTGCGGAGGCCGGCGACTGCGGCTGCTGAACGGGCAGGCCCCACGGCTCACGTCCGGGGCACCCCACGGACCTCGCGCCGAGGCCGGTGAATGGGATCAGGACGCGAGGAGCGCGGCGAACAGCCACGCGCCGTCGTCACCGGCCGGCAGACCGCTGACCTGACCGTCACCGACCTCCACCACGCGCCACGCCCCGTCCTCCCGCAGCGCCATGTCGGTGGTCACCCATCGGCAGCCGAGCGCGCGCACGGCCTCGCCGACGGCGTCGAGTCCGGGCGCCGGCACCAGGCCGGGCGTGTCCGGATGAGCCGTCACCCGGACGGCCTCGCCGTCCACCCACCACACCCGCGCCTCACCGCCCGGCACGAAGGACTCGTACGCCCGCAGCACCACTCCGCCGGTCAGGAACTCCCCCTGCAGCTCCAGGAAACGGCCGACCACGCGGGCGAGCCGCTCCCCGTCCTCCAACTCCGGCACGAAGCAGGCCTCGTGCCACTCATGCTTACGGGACTTCACGAAGTCCTTGACGATGCCGGGGCCCGGGCCGAGAGCCCCGGCGAGGACGGACCAGACGGCGGGGTCCGGAGGAGGCCCTCCGGCGGGCAGGGCACGCCACACACTGTTCGGGGTGAGACCGGCGAACGCCTCGTACCATCCGGGGAGTTCATGGGCGGTGCGGTAGGCGGTCGCGCCCGTGCGCAGCGAGCAGCCACGGTCGGCGAGGGCGCGCTCCAGTTCCCCGTAGTGACCCGCCGGAATCATCCACCCCCGGTAGCCGTACGGCCCCGAGTCCGGCCCGACCCGGCCGACGGCGGTCCGCGTGTCCCCGGCGAGCAGCGCGTCGTGGTCGATCAGGGCGATCCGGGCGCCGGCGCGCCGGGCAGCGGCCGCCTCCCGGGCGAACTCGGGATCGGGGTGCCGCGGCCGCAGCGGGTCGCAGCAGAACAGGAAGCCGGGCGGAGCCATGCGGAGTTCGTCCTTCGGACCGCGTGCGGGGAGGGAGTGTGGTGCCGGGGGCGTGCGTGCGGGCACGCCCCCGGCACCACGGCGTCAGAGCTTGGACAGCTCGTCCACCAGGTCGTCCAGGCCGAGCGACCCCTGGGAGAGGGCAGCCATGTGCCAGGCCTTGAGGTCGAACGCGTCGCCGTGGGCCTTCCGGGCGTTCTCCCGGCCCAGCAGCCAGGCGCGCTCGCCCAGCTTGTAGCCGATGGCCTGCCCCGGCATCGACAGGTAGCGGGTCAGCTCGCTCTCCACGAAGTCGGCGGGCCGGCCGCTGTGGCTGCCGAAGAACTCCTCGGCCAGAGCCGGCGTCCACCGCTCGCCCGGGTGGAACGGCGAGTCCGCGGGGATCTCCAGCTCCAGGTGCATGCCGATGTCGACGATCACGCGGCAGGCACGCATCATCTGGGCGTCCAGATAACCCAGTCGGCGCTCCGCGTCGGGCAGGTAGCCCAGCTCGTCCATGAGCCGCTCGGCGTACAGGGCCCAGCCCTCGGCGTTGGCGCTGACCTGGCCGACCGACGCCTGGTAGCGCGACAGGCTGTCGGCGACGTGCGTCCACTGCGCGATCTGCAGGTGGTGGCCGGGCACGCCCTCGTGGTACCAGGTGGACACCAGGTCGTAGACGGGGAAACGGGTCTCGCCCATGGTCGGGAGCCAGGTGCGTCCCGGCCGCGAGAAGTCCTCCGAGGGACCCGTGTAGTACGGAGCGGCGGCACCCCCCGCGGGGGCGATCCGGGACTCCACCTTCCGCACCCGCTCGGCGAGTTCGAAGTGGGTTCCGTCGAGCGCCTCGATGGCCTCGTCCATCAGGCTCTGCAGCCAGACCCGGACCTCGTCCACACCCTCGACGTGTTTGCCGTGCACGTCGAGATGGGCGAGCGCCTCCCAGGGGCCCGCCCCAGGAAGGATCTTGTCCGCCTCGGTCTTCATCTCGGCCAGCAGCCGGTGGTATTCGGACCATCCGTACGCGTACGCCTCGTCGAGGTCCAGATCGGTGCCGTTGAACTGACGCGCCCAGCGGGCGTAGCGTTCCCGGCCGACGGTGTCGGGGGCGCCCTCGATCGCGGGGGCGTACACGTCCCTCATCCAGTCCCGCAGCGCGACCAGCGCGGCGGCGGCCTGCCCGGCCGCTCCGTCCAGCTCCGCGCGAAGGGCTTCGGGCCCCTCCGCCACGAAGTCCTGGAAGAACCCGGCGCCGCCGTTCTCTCCCGCCCAGGTCCCCAGCTGGCCGATGAACGTCGCCGCCGGGCGCGGGCCGCCGTGGAGCTTGCGCTCCAGGCCCAGCGCGAGGGAGGCGCGGTACCCCTCGAGTGCGTCCGGAACCGCACGCAGACGGTCCACGACCGCCGCCCAGTCCTCGTCCGTCGCCGTGGGCGTCGCCGAGAACACGTCACGGAGGCTGTGCGCGGGAGAGTGGATGTTGGAGACGGCCCGCAGCCCCTCCTCGGCTTCGATGACGGCGAGCTCGGCCGTCAGGCGCTCCCGCAGCAGCCGTGCGCAACGCCTCTCCTCGTCGGTCTCCGCGCCCGGGACCTGCTCCGCGGCGTCCAGTTCCAAGAGGGTGCTGCGGATCAGGGCGGCCATGGCGGCCTGACCGGCGGGCGAGAAATCGGGCAGCCGACGGGAGCTTTCCGCGACACCGAGATAGGTACCGGTGATCGGGTCGAGTTCGATGTATGCGTCGACGTAGGCGTCGGCGACCTGGCGCGGCAGTGCGCTGCTCGATGTGTCTGACATGTGGACATCCTCGTACGCCGAGGGCCCTTACGTCACGAGGGAACGGGACTTCGGCCGGGAAGATCCCCTACGGCGCCGAGGAGTCGGGACGTGGCTCCGTGGAGTCGGCGGGATTCCGGGCGTGCGCCGTGGGCGGCATCAGCGGGCCGCATTCCCACTGCTGGAAGATCAACCGGGTCTCCACGCGTGCCACCTCCCGGCGTGAGGTGAACTCGTCGAGCACCAGACGCTGCAGGTCCGTCGGGTCCGAGACGGCCACATGCACCAGGTAGTCGTCGGGCCCGGTGAGATGGAAGAACGCCCGGGACTCCGGGAGCGCCCTGATCCGTTCGACGAACGGACCGATGAGCTCCCTGCGGTGCGGCCGGACCTGGACCAGCAGCAGCGCCTCCAGGCCGCGGCCGAGCCGCGCCGGGTCGAGCCGCAGGCGGTGTCCGAGGATCACGCCCGAGCGGCGCAGCCGCGCCACGCGGTCCAGACAGGTGGACGGGGCCACCCCGACCTCGGCGGCGAGCTCCCGGTACGTCGTCCGCGCATCGTTCTGCAGGAGACGCAGAATATGCAGATCGACCGGATCCAGTGCGACGGATTCAGACATATGGCGAACGTAGCACGGCTTCACACCGCCATCAGCCGGTCACTGTTCAGTCTGGTGGCATGGACACCGAAGCCTCCTCGCTGACATCCCAGCCCTCCTTCCGGTCCAGGGCCCTCGCCACCGAAGCGGTGCACGCCGGACGCGACGATCTCGCCTCTCTCGGTCTGCACGCCGCGCCGATCGACCTCTCCACCACCTATCCCTCGTACGACTCCCGGGGCGAGGCCGCGCGCATCGACGCCTTCGCCGCCACCGGAGCCCGCCCCGACGGGCCGCCCGTGTACGCGCGGCTGGACAATCCGACGACGGGCCGATTCGAAACGGCGCTGGCCCGGCTGGAAGGCGCCGCCTCCGCGGTCGCCTTCGCCAGCGGTATGGCGGCGCTCACCGCCGTCCTGCTGGCCCGCGCGAGCCTGGGGCTGCGGCATGTGGTCGCGGTGCGTCCGCTCTACGGATGCAGCGACCACCTCCTGGGCGCCGGCCTGCTGGGCACCGAGGTGACCTGGACGGATCCGGCGGGTGTCGCGGACGCGATCCGCCCGGACACCGGTCTGGTGATGGTCGAGACGCCCGCCAACCCGACGCTCGCCGAACTCGACATCCGGGCCGTGGCGCACTCCTGCGGCTCGGTGCCGCTCCTGGTCGACAACACCTTCGCCACCCCCGTGCTGCAGCGGCCGCTCGAACACGGTGCCCGGATCGTGCTGCACAGCGCCACCAAGTACCTGGGCGGTCACGGCGATGTGATGGGCGGCGTCGTCGCCTGCGACGAGGAGTTCGCGGCGACCCTGCGGCAGGTGCGCTTCGCCACCGGCGGCGTACTCCACCCGATGGCCGGATATCTGCTGCTGCGCGGGCTGTCGACGCTTCCGGTGCGGATCCGTGCCGCCTCCGCGTCCGCGGCGGAGCTGGCCCGCAGGCTCTCGGCGGACCCCCGTGTCGCGCGGGTGCACTACCCGGAGATCGGAGGGGCGATGGTGTCCTTCGAGGTGTTCGGGGACCCTCACAGGATCATCGCCGGAGTCCGGCTGATCACGCCCGCCGTGAGCCTCGGCAGCGTGGACACCCTCATCCAGCATCCGGCCTCCATCAGCCACCGCATCGTGGGTGAGGGAGACCGGAAGGCCGCGGGTGTCGGCGACCGTCTGCTGCGTATGTCGGTCGGCCTGGAGGACGTCGAGGACCTCTGGGCCGATCTCTGTCAGGCGCTCAGCGACCGGAGCGCTGCTCCGCCTGCGCGCCCCGGGGCAGCGGCCGTGACACCGACGGCGCCCCCGACCGGGTCGCCGGCCGGTCGAGGGGCTGGGCAGGAGCCGCGGCCAGTCGGGCCGTGATCACCAGCGTGCCCTCTTCGATCTGGTAGTCGAGAGGAAGCGAGAGCGCCCGCATGGCGGCCACCATCCCCGTGTTGTGGGCCTGCGTCACCGCGTACACGCTCTCGCAGCCCGCCTCGACTGCCAGGGTCACCAGGCGGCTGAGCAGCTCGGAACCGATGCCGCGGCGCTGCCAGTCGTCCTCGACGAGGAGGGCCACCTCGGTCTCGTCGCCGTCCCAGAGCAGATGACCGAGCGCCACCATCCGGCCGGAGGCCGTCTGTACGGCTAGGGTGCGGCCGAAGCGCGGGCTCAGGAGGTGGTCCAGATAACGGTCGGCGTCACGGACCGGTCCGTGGTAGCGCAGGCCCAGGGTCTGCTCGGAGCAGCGGTCGTGCATGGCGACGGCGGCGTCGAGGTCGCTCCGGTCCGCGCGGCGGACCGTGATCTCGTTGCCCTCGGGCAGGGTGAGGACGTCCTCGCTGCGGGGCACGCGCGGGCCGAGCCGTGCGTCGAGCTCGACCAGGGCCCGGGCGCGGGCGAACTCGGTCGGAGTGAACGGGAGATAGGGGCGCTCGACGGTGATGACACCGCCCGAGGGATCGCGCAGCCTCATCACGGTGTCCTCGAGGACACCCTCCACCGGAGCACTCTCCCCGGTGGGCCGGCCGGTGATCGACAGGGCGGGCAGCGAGTGGATGGTGCACCGGCCCAGGAGCTGGCGCAGTGCCAGGGGGAGCTCGGCGGCGTCCAGCGCGGTGCGTGTGGCGAGCCCGAGGACCCGGGTGGGCGTGTCCACCAGGTCGTGCGCGTCGGCGCGTTCGATCCAGGTCGACGTACCGCCCGCCTCGGAGATCTCCCGGGTGAGCTGCTGGGCCGGCAGCGACACGGGAGCGCGGAGCAGGAACTCGTCGACGGTGCCCTCGGCCAGCGGGTGGGTCTGCAGGGTGAGGATGTCTATGCGGTGACGGGCCAGCGCGGTGCAGAGGGCGGCCAGGGTCCCGGGCGCGTCCTGCACGGTCGTCCGCATCCGCCACAGCACCGTCTCGGCCGGCTCGTCCGCGGAGGGAAGCCCCGGGCCGGCGCCGGTATCGGTGTCCGGAGGCGGCGCGTGGCTGTGCCGTCGTGCCCACCAGGTGTGGAACGCCGCCGTGGCGACCAGGGCCACGGCCGAGGCGATGAGCAGAGAGGGGCCGTCGGGCTGGTGCCCGATCAGGTTGGCGATCGCGTCGGCCACGGCCACCGCCGTGAAGAGGGCTGCCAGCTCGATCAGGTCCCGCCGCCAGTGGTGCGGACGGCGGGCACTCTTCGCGGATGTCACATCAGTCATGTCTTCACTGTGACCGAACGGTGTTGCCTGGTCACGAACGGATTGTGACTGATGGGTTACGTGTGGATCCGGTCGCCTTGAGCACCTTTTCGCGGCCCCGTAAGGGCATGCCGACGGGGACCGTGAACGGCGGCTGCCCCAGGTGCCCCGGAACCGGGCGGGGCGGGCTCACCGTCCGCAGAGTTCAGGAGCGGGACGCACGTGGGCTCACTGCCCGGTGCGTCCGGGCTGGAGCACCTTGCTGAACAGGACCGTGCCGCCCTGCGCCCGGAGCCGTACGGTCAGCTCCCCGCTCCCGCCGTCGATGTCCACCTCGCCGAAGAACTGCGGCGACTCCATGGGGGACACGTTCGCCCGGTCCGGTGCCCGTACGAAGACCCGCTCCGGGCCGAACGTGCCGTCCAGCGCGTTGGCGGGGAAGCCGCCCGCCGCCAGCGGCCCCGAGACGAACTCCCAGAACGGCGAGAAGTCCTTGAAGGCGGCCAGCCCGGGGGAGTAGTGCTGAGCGGAGGTGTAGTGCACATCGGCCGTCAGCCAGACGGTCCCGGTGATCCGCCGGTGCTTGATGTGGCGCAGCAGCTCGGCGATCTGCAGCTCCCGGCCCAACGGCGCGCCCGGGTCGCCCTGCGCGACCGCCTCGAAGTCCGTTGCTCCGTCGGGCACCACCAGGCCCAGAGGCATGTCGGCGGCGATCACCTTCCACACCGCACGTGACCGCGACAGCTCGCGCTTGAGCCATCCCAGCTGCTCGGCACCGAGGATGCCCGTGGTGTCGTCGGGCTGCCGGCCGGGGGAGTTGGCGTTGCGGAACGACCGCATGTCCAGCAGGAACACATCGAGCAGCGGACCGTGCCGAACGACGCGGTGCATGCGCCGCTCGTCCGGTGCGGCCCGCAGTGTGGGCACGGGGAAGTACTCGCGGAACGCCCGCATCGACCGCGCGGCGAGCCGGTCCACGTTCTTCTCGGTGTACCGGACGTCGTCGAGGATCTGCCCCGGGTACCAGTTGTTGCGCACCTCGTGGTCGTCCCACTGGACGAGGGAGGGTACCTGTGCGTTGAACGCCCGCAGATTGTCGTCGAGCAGGTTGTACCGGAAGTTCCCGCGGTACTCGTCCAGGGACTCGGCGACCTTCGACTTCTCCGGGGTCGTGATGTTGCGCCAGATCCGGCCGTCGGGCAGCGTCACGCTGGGCTCCAGCACCCCGTCCGCGTAGATGTTGTCGCCGCTGCACAGGAAGAAGTCCGGGTCCAGACGGCGCATCTCGTCGTACACCCGGTAGCCGCCGATGTCGGGGTTGATGCCCCAGCCCTGTCCCGCGATGTCGCCCGACCAGAGGAACCGCACCCCGTCCCGGCGGCCCGCGGGGGCCGTGCGGAAGGTTCCGTACACCGGCCTGCCGGTGCGGCGGGGGTCGTGCGGGTCGGCGAGCGTGACCCGGTAGTGCACCTGCTCACCTGCCGGCAGCCCGTGCAGCACGGTCGTCCCGGTGAAGTCCGTCCCGGCCCCGACCAGTGGACCGTGCCAGGTCCGGGCACGGCGGAAGGACTCGGTCGCGGACGTCTCGACCGTCATCCGGGCCGGACGGTCGGAGCGCACCCACACCAGGGCCGACGACGCCGTCACATCGCCCACCTGGACCCCCCACGACGCGCTCGGCCGGCCCGACAGGGCGAACGCCGGCGCGGTGGCGAACGCCGCGGGCGCCGCAACAGCGGCCGAGGCGAGGAGCGAGCCGCGCAGGACGGACCGGCGGCCCGGGGCGGGGACGAGCGGCGGGTTCGACATCGATGCGCCTCCAGGGGGGAGCGGGGCTGCCGGAACAGCGGTTCCGTACAGGCTGGTTGTGAGCCCATGCCTAGTCCCCGGCAGCGGCGGGCACCCCAACCGCAGATGAACAACAGGGCCGGGCCGTTCCTTCGCCCCGGCGACCCGCTCCTACTCCCCGGCGGGCCGGACCTTCCGGACCGCATCGGACAGCAGCCGGACACCGTGCTCGAGGGCCGCGGGCGTCAGATGCGCGTAGCCGAGCACCAGACGGACCGTGCCGTCGTCCGTGCGGTCCGCCGTGCACTGGCTCAGCGGACGCAGGGCGATGCCCGCGGCGGTCGCCCTGCGCAGGAAGTCGTCCTGTGGGCCGCACCGTTCGGGCAGGCGGGCGATGATGTGCAGACCCGCGGAGATCCCGCTGACCTCCGTCCCGGGGAAGTACGCGGCCAGTGCGCCCGTCAGGGCGTCCCGGCGCTCCCGGTACGCGCGCTGGCAGCGGCGCAGCTGCCGGTCGTAGCCACCGCCGGCGACGAAGTCCGCGAGAACCGCCTGGTCGACCGACGGATTGCCGAGGTCCATGGTCCGCTTGCGGGCGACGATCTCGTCGGTCATGGACGCCGGAGCGATCAGCCAGCCGAGGCGCAGACCGGGCGCCAGTGACTTGCTGACCGAGCCGGTGTACACGACGTGCTCCGGGTCCAGGCCCTGCAGCGCCCCGACCGGTGCCCGGTCGTAGCGGAAATCGCCGTCGTAGTCGTCCTCCATGATCACCCCCGAGATGCTGCGGGCCCAGTCGAGCAGGACCCCGCGCCGATCGGCGGAGTACGCGATTCCGGTGGGGAACTGATGAGCCGGGGTGGTGACGACGGCGCGGACGCCGGAGCGCAGGAGTGGCTCCACGGCCAGGCCCTCGTCGTCCAGCGGAAGGGGGACCGTCGTCAGGCCGGTGGAGGCGAAGAGCGAGGCGTGTTCGGGACTGCCGGGGTCCTCGGCACCGACGGTGCTCGCACCGCGCCCGCGCAGGACGAACCCGAGCAGGGCCGTCGCCTGTGCCACGCCGGAACAGACCACCACCCGCTCCGGATCGGCCACCACACCGCGTCGCCTGGTGAGCAGGGACGCCAGCGCCACACGCAGCTCCGGCAGGCCACGCGGGTCCGGATAGCCGAGGGCGCTGTGCGGAAGGCGGTCCATGACCGTGCGGTGAGCAGTTGCCCACGCGCTCCGCGGGAAGAGCGCGAGATCCGGGGTTCCCGGGCGGAAGTCGACCCGGGCACCGGGCGCGCGCGGTGACAGATCCCGCGCTGTCCGTGCGGCCGGCCGCACCGTCCCGCTCACCCAGGTGCCCGCGCCCCGGCCGGACCGGAGGTAGCTCTCCGCGGTGAGCTGCTCGTACGCCTCCGTCACCAGTCCGCGTGAGACCCCGAGGTCGGCGGCGAGTTCACGGCTGGCCGGGAGACGGGTCCCGGCCGGCAGAAGGCCCGAGCGCACGGCATCGCGGAGGGCCGACTGCAGCGCGCGCCCTCGCCGGCGTACGGGGACGGAGGCGGCGGGCAGTAGCAGTTCCCAGGCGGCGGACGCGTCCGCAAGCCCTTGTGCCGAGGTCGGGCCGGACGCTGGATTGGTCCCCGAAGAGGTCATGGAAGTGGACCTTAAACCGGACCGTGCCGGAATCTAGCGTCGCCCTCATGAACGCAACCTCCTTGCGCGGAGCCCTTCTCGCGGCTTTCGCCTGCACTCTGGTCGGTGCCTCCTTCACGGCGAACAGTGTCCTCGGTGACTACCCCTGGGCGGGTGGTCAGGCGCTCCGGTACGGTCTCGCGGCGCTGCTGCTCCTGCCGCTTCTGCGCCTGGGCGGGGGTAGCCGGCCCGCTGTGTCCCCGGCGATGTTCACCCGGCGGCAGTGGGGCCGGCTGGGAGTCCTCGCCGCCGTCGGAATGGTCGGCTTCAACTGTGCGGTCCTGGCGGCGGAGCGCACGGCGGAACCCGCGGTACCGGGGGTGCTCGTCGGCTGCGCGCCCATCGTCGTCGGCGTCCTCGTCCCGGCCCTGGAAGGACGCCGTCCCGCCCGGGCGGTCATGTGCGCGGCGGCTCTGGTGGCCCTCGGGGCGTTCACCGTCCAGGGCTGGGGCAGGACCGACCTGGCGGGAGTCCTCTACTCGGTGGGGGCCCTCGGCGGGGAGGTCGGCTTCGCGGTCCTCGCCGTGCCGTTGCTACGCCCCTTGGGGCCCCAGTTGCTGTCCGCTGCCGTGTGCGCCGTCGCGGCCGTGGAGTCGGTACTGCTCGGCGTCCTGCTCGACGGGGGAGGCTTCCTCCGGGTGCCGACCCAGGTGGAGGCGCTCGCACTGGTCTGGCAGGCGGTGGTGGTCACCGTCGTCGGCTTCGTGTGCTGGTACAGCGGTATGCGGCGCATCGGCGCCGAGCGCGCCACCCTCTTCTCCGGACTGATCCCCGTGTCCGCCGCGCTGACCGCACCCCTGGTCGGCACGGGGACGTACGGTCCGGGCCAGGGTGCGGGAAGCCTCCTGGTGGGTCTGGGGGTCGTGCTGGGCTCGGGTGTCCTGGACCGTGGCGGGCAGGGGACGTCAGCGGCTGGTGTCGAGGATGACCCGCGCCACGGCGGCGGGGTCGTCGTTCATCGGGACGTGGCCGCAGGCGGGAAGGCGGACGAGACGGGCACCCGGGATGACCTGCTTCGCCCTGACGCCCTGCCGGCGCAGGAGGAGACGGTCCTTCACGCCCCACGCGACGGTCACGGGCATGTCCGGCACGTCATCGGTGAACGCGACGGTCAGACCCGCCTCGAGAGTCTGCCGGAATCCGGTGGCCTCGCGCAGAGCGACCGTCTCGGACACGACCGCGTCGGGCGAACGGCGGCCGGGGCGGGCGTAGATGGTGCTGGTCAGCGCGGTGCGGCCCGGTGAGCTCTTCGAGAGCCGCTCGATCATCGGCATCGGCATCGAGAGCGCGGCTCCGCGCATCGCCCGCAGCACTCCGAACGCGTAGCGGCGCTCACTCCGCGTCCAGAACCCCGCGGGGGAGAGCGCCGTCACCGAACGCACCAGCTTCTCCCGGCCCAACTCCAGTGCCAGCAGGCCTCCCAGGGAGTTGCCGGCCACATGCGGGCGCACCACGCCGAGCGCGTCGAAGAACGCGCCGAGCACGGGCACCATGGTCCCCAGGTCGTACGTGAGCCCGTCCGGCAGTGCGGGCGAGGCGCCGAATCCGGGCAGGTCGACGGCTATGACATCCCGCTCCGCCGCCAGGATCCGCAGGACCGGATCCCAGGCCTGACGGTGATGACCGATGCCGTGCAGCAGCACCAACGGCGCTCCGGTGCCCGACCGTTCGTACGCCACCTCGACGGTACGACGGCCGGCGGCGGGGGAGTCGACGGCGAACGAGACCGTAGCGGTCATGATGCTCCTCGGGACGGACCTGCCGGACTGGACGTCGGAGAGTGGGACGCTTCGTCCACCATGATTACCGCCGGGTAGCTTGCGGTTCAAGGGGCCGGTGCCATTCCCGCTGGACACCCACGGGCGCGTCGGCTGGGATGGGCGGGTGACTGCAGACGCCGTGACCGACCTCTTCGAAGAACACCGGCCCTTCCTCTCGGGGGTCGCCTACCGCATGCTCGGCCGCGTCGCCGACGCGGAGGACGTGGTGCAGGACGCCTGGCTGCGCTGGTCCTCGGCCGAGCGCGGGGACGTGCGGGAACCACGCGCCTTCCTCGTGCGGATCACCACGCGCCTGGCCGTGGACCGGCTGCGTCATCTGCGGTCCAGGCGGGAGGCGTACGTGGGGCCCTGGCTGCCCGAACCGGTGGTCACGCGGTTCGGGGCCGTCCCCGATTCCGCGGAGCACGCGGTGCTCGCCGACTCCGTGTCCCTCGCCGTCCTCGTCGTCCTCGAAAGCCTCTCCCCGCTCGAGCGTGCGGTCTTCGTCCTGCGCGAGGCCTTCGGTTTCCCGTACGCGGAGATCGCCGCCGCTCTCGACCGGTCCGAGGCCGCGGTCCGGCAGCTCGCCGGCCGTGCCAAGCGCCATGTGGAGGAGCGCAAGCCGCGGTACGAGGTGGATCCGGCCGTGCGGCGCGACCTCACGGAACGCTTCCTTGCCGCCGCCTCCGGCGGCGACCTGGACCGGATGCTCGCGATCCTGGCTCCCGACGTGCGGCTCGTCGGTGACAGCGGGGGCAGGGCGAAGGCCCCCCGACGGATCGTCGAGAGCGCGGACAAGGTGGGCCGCTTCCTGCTGGCCGTGGGCCACGAGATCCCTGCCGGCACGGAGGTGACGACCATGGAGCTCAACGGCGGTCCCGCCCTGGTGGTCAGCCTGGACGGAAAGGTGGACACGGTCTTCCAGCTGGACGTGGGCGGCGGCGTCATCCGATGCGTCTACGTCATCCGCAACCCGGACAAGCTGGCCGGGATTCGGATGGGTTAGCGGCGGAGCGGGAGCCTGCCCGCTCCCGGCCTCGCCCTCCGCGCACACCCTGCGTGTGCGACGACCTCCGTGAGCTCCCCGAGTCCCGCGCACACCACTCGCTCCTCGAACTTCCCACGTCGGCCCCACGGAAGATGTCCGCCGTGGGGCTTCGTGTTGCCCGGGTTCACAGTCGCGCGAACGTTCCGTGAACGCTCTGCGCCAGCGGGCTGTTTCGCAGTGTCACGGGATGAGGATTGGTCTTGACCAAGGTGGTTCGCCGTCCTAAGGTCTGAACGATAAGGCAGGAACCTTTAATAAATAACGTCGCGGAAGATGCCACCGGGCGGATGCGGAGGACAGGGTGGGGACCACGCAGCTGGAATCGGTGCAGGAGCCGAAGTACTGGCACCTCAAGACCGTGCTCAGTGAGGCACTCGACTCGGACTTCGCGGTGGGGGAGGTCCTGCCCAACGAGCGGGATCTCGCGGCGCGATTCGGTGTCGCCAGGGCAACGCTCCGCCAGGCGCTGGAGCAGCTCGAACTCGAAGGACGGCTGCAGCGGCGCCGGGGTGTCGGCACGACCGTCGCCCCGCCCCGGGTCGGAGTGGCCGTCGCCACCGCTCAGCACGGCTGGGCGGGCGATGACACCTCCGAGGCATGGCAGCCGGTCGAGTGCACGACCGCGACCCCTCCCGCCGCGGTGGCCGCAATGCTCGACGCGGACGCCGGTGAGGTCGTGCACGTGGTGCGCCGCATCCGTGTGGCCCAGGGGCAGGCCGTGGCAGCGGAGCTCCTGTACGTCCCGACGTCATCGGTGCCCGAACTCTCCGCCATCGAAGCTCCGTCCGGGCCCGCCCGGGCCAGGAGCGTGCTGAGGGAACTGCACCGCGTCGGCCTCGACGGGCAGGACCGCTCCGTCGAGCTCGGGTCCGCCCGTGCGGACGACGCCAAGGAGCTCGACCGGCTTCCCGGCGCTCCGGTTCTCGTCGTCACGACCCGGTACTTCTCCGTCGTCGGCACGGCCGCGGTCTCCGTCGCTACCTACCGGGCCGACACCTGCCGGCTCACCTTCGGGGATACCGGAGCGCTGGAGATCAGCCACGACGAGCAGGAGTGCAAGGCTTCCTGACTCCACCGGGGCGCAAGACGGCCACGTCGGCGGCCTCCGGACCGGGGCGGTTCCTGCCCCCTGCTCCCTGCGCCCCTGCCCGGTCGGCGCCGCGCTCCGACCGCACCGCGGGTTCGTTCCCCCTGACGGCCCGTCGCTCTCAGCGGCGGGCCGTCACTGTTCCCTCGACGGCGAAGAGCTCCTCCTCGACGTGGTCGAGCGCCAGCCGCAGCGCCCCGGTGGCGACGGCCGCCTCCCCGAGGAGGGAGAGGGTGACCCGGGGCGGCCGCAGACAGTAGCGGGCGAGTTCCTCACGGAGCGGATCGAGGACACCGTCCAGACCGGCGGCCCACCCGCCGATCACGACGAGCTCCGGATCGAGTGCCAGGACGAGAGCCGCGACGTCGTGGACGAGCCGCTGTATGAACCGCGCCATCGCGGCCTGCGCACCGGCGTCGCCGTCCTTGGCCTTGGCGAAGACGGCGGCGACGGCGTGCTCGTCCAAGGGATCCAGAGGGGTGTCCGTCGTGGAGAGCAGATGCTCCGGTGTGACGTCGCGGCCCAGCAGATGCAGGGCGCCGATCTCCCCGGCCGCGCCGCCGAAGCCGCGGTGCAACCGCCCGCCGATCAGCGAACCCGCGCCCGGGCTCAGGCCCGCCAGGACGAAGACGATGTCGTCCGACTCGGTGGCCGAACCCTTCCAGTGCTCGGCCACCGCTGCGGCGTTGGCGTCGTTCTCCACGAGGACGGGGCATCGGAACGAACGCCGCAGCCTCTCGCCGAGCGCCAGCCCCGTCCAGTCCGGCAGCGCCGTGCCCAGGCGTACGGTGCCGTCGGCCTCGACGATGCCGGGACTGCCGACTCCCACCGCGCGCAGGCTGCTCCGTGCCACGCCCGTGCGCCTCAGCACATCGGCGATCACGCCTCGGACCTGGTCGATCCGGTCGTCCGCGCTCAAGGTCTCGGACACGTCGCGTGAGGCGGCGCCGACGATACGGCCGTCCAGACCGGACAGGAGGGCGGAGACGCGGTGCGAGCCGATCTCGACGCCCAGCAGATATCCGGCCTCGGCACGGAACCGGAACCGCCTCGCGGGGCGGCCCTGGCGCCTGGTCCCACTCTCGTCGGGGAGCGCCTCCACCACGAGGCCCGCCCCGAAGAGCCCTTCGACGACGCCTTCGACCGTGGGACGCGACAGTCCCGTGATCCGGGTGAGATCCGTGAGCGTGGGCGAATCCGCTCCGCGCAGCGCGTGGAGGACCACCGCGGAGTTGATCCTCCGCAGCAGAGACGGGTCCCCACCGGTCAACCGTCCCACCGTGTGTCCTCCCAGGTCGAGCGCGTGTCTGCCGGATCGTACTCGCTGACCCAGGCCACGGCGACCAGCACCCGGGGAGAGATAACCGGAACCCGTACGGCGCCCCTCCGGAACGCCGGCGCGGACCGTGCGGACCCGGGGTCCGCGCTTGGTGCGGAACCTGTCCCGGAACCTGTCCGTGAGCGAGGCCCGGGGCACATGTTCCGGAGGGGCCACGCGGAAGGATGGCGCGGAGCGACTGCGCGGGGGGATTGCACAGCGGGTCTGCGCAGAGGGACTGGGGGCAGGGTCCGCGCAGAGGGACAGCACAGGCCGGACGCGGGCTCGTCAGCGTGGAGTCACGAACCCGGACTCGTAGGCGGCGATCACCGCCTGCGTGCGGTCCCTGGCGCCCAACTTGGCAAGCACCGCACTGACATGTGTCTTCACGGTCTCCACCCCCACCACGAGATCGGCGGCGATCTCCGCGTTGGACAGACCTCGCGCCATCAACCGGAGGACCGCCGCTTCTCGTTCCGTGAGCGCCGCCCGGCCCATCGCCTCCCGTGCCTCGTTCGTGCCGTACGCCGCAGCGAGCTGCCTGACCGCGGCAGGGAAGAGCAGCGACTCGCCCTCCGCCACCAGCCGCACCGCGTGAACGATCTCGGCCGGACGGGCACGCTTGAGCAGGAACCCGTCCGCCCCGGCGCGCAGGGCTTCGTACACGTACTCGTCGTTCTCGAACGTGGTCACCACGAGGATCTTCGGCGGATCCATGACGGTGCGCAGCACCACGCGCGTGGCCTCGATCCCGTCCATCAGCGGCATCCGCACATCCATCGCGACGACATCCGGACGCAGCTGGCGCACCAGCGGAATCACCGCGGCACCGTCGGCCGCCTCACCCACCACCTCGATGTCGGGCTGCGCTTCCAGGACCGCACGGAGCCCCGTGCGCACCAGGGGCTCGTCGTCGACCAGAAGAACGGTTACCGGCATCCCGTCAGCGTATGTGGTCCAGCGGGAGACTCGCGTGCACCCTCCACTCCCCTTCGTGCGGACCGGTCCTGGCCTTGCCGCCCATGAGGGCGGCCCGCTCCCGTATGCCACGTAGCCCACTGCCACCGCCAGGGCCGTGCGGCGATGCCGGGAACGGGTTGGTCACCTCCAGCTCCAGCCGTTCCTCCTCCACCGCGATCCTCACCCGTACGGGAACCGGGCCGGCGTGACGCAGCACGTTGGTGAGCGACTCCTGCAGAATCCGGTAGCCCTCCCGGGACACCGGGCCGGGAACCAGAGCCAGGGGCCCGGTCATCTCCACGTCGATCTTCGTACCGGAGCCGCGGGCCGATTCCAGCAGCCGATCGGCCTCGACCATGGTCGGACGTGCGCTGGAGGGGAGGTCCGGCTCACGCAGCACCCTCAGGACGCGTTCCAGATCGTCCAGCGCGTTGCGTCCCGTCTCCTCGATGGCGGCGAGTGCCCGTGCGGTGAACTCCGGGCTGCCCGCAGTCCTGGCAGCCCCTGCCTGGACCACCGCGACGGTCAGCGCGTGCCCGATCGAATCGTGAATCTCGCGCGCGATCCGGTTGCGCTCCAGCAACTGCTCCGTGCGCTCCTCCAGAGCGGTCATCCGCTCGGTCGGTGAGGGTCCCAGCAGGCCGCGGGCGGCCGCCGTCGCCACTTCGCCGCACAGGACGACCAGCCCGAGGAGTGCCAGGACCGGCAGCGGGACGAACAACGCGCACAACCACCGCGCTTGGAGGAAGCCCGTCAGCCAGTCCAAGCTCGGTCTCGCTCCGACCGAAAAACTGACGAGGTCGTACGTCGTCGCCGACAGCCAGACGGTGACGAACCCCGCCGCGGCCGCGAGCAGCAGCCTGACCTCGAGCCAGACAACGGTTCGCCAGCGGTCGGCCCATGTGACCGACGGTGCGGCGGAGATCGACGCGTCCGCCCGTCCGCGTTCTCCGGGCGTGAGGAGAAGCTGCGCCTGCACCCCTTCGGCGAGACGGATCGCCGGCAGCAGCCCGACCGGAACCGCGAAGACGCAGGGCATCCATGGAGTGTCGACGGAGATGAACATCCACAGGCTGACGACGGTGGACGGGATCAGGAGGTGCAGCCAGCGGCTGTAGGTGACGGGAGCGGCCAGCGGTCGGAGAAGGTGGCGCATGTCGCCATCGTGCCAGCGCCGGGCGGAGGGCGGCTCCCCCGAGCGAGGGAGATGATCCACCCTCGCGAGGGAGGCGGCAGACCGGGGCCGCGAGCCAGGCTCGACACATGACCAGCATCGACGTGCACGAACTCACCAAGGACTACGGGGCCACCCGCGCCGTGGACAGGCTCTCGTTCAGCGTGGGACCAGGACGGGTGACAGGGTTCCTCGGCCCCAACGGAGCGGGCAAGTCCACCACCATGCGGCTCATTCTCGGCCTCGACCGGCCCACGTCCGGCACTGCCACCATCGGAGGGCGGCCGTACGCCGCGCTCGGGAATCCGCTGGGTCGGGTGGGCGCTCTGCTCGACGCCCAGGCAGCTCACGGTTCCCGCACCGCACGCAGCCACTTGCTCGTTCTCGCCGCGAGCAACGGCATAGCCGCCGGCAGGGTCGAGAAGGTCCTCGAGGAGACCGGGCTGGCAGCGGTCGGAGGACGGCGGATCAAGACGTTCTCACTGGGCATGCGGCAACGGCTCGGTATCGCGGCGGCACTGCTGGGTGAGCCGGACGTGGTGATGCTGGACGAACCGTCGAACGGGCTGGATCCGGAAGGGATCGTATGGATCCGTGAGCTGATGCGCGGCATGGCTCGTGAGGGCCGCACCGTCCTGGTCTCCAGCCACCTGATGAACGAGACCTCTTCCTTCGCCGACCACCTGATCGTCCTCGGACGGGGCCGGCTGCTCGCTGACCTGCCGATGCGGGAGTTCCTCGACTCTCGCAGCCGGCCAGGGGCCCGGGTCCGTACCAGCGAGGCGTCCCGGCTCCGCGACGCCCTGATCCGCAAGCGGTACGCGCCCGTGCAGAGTGACGACGGGTCCTGGACGATCGCGGGGGCCACGGCGGAGGAGGTCGGCCTGGTGGCCGCAGCCGAAGCCGTCCCTCTTCTCGAACTCAGCGATGTGCAGCCGACCTTGGAAGAGGCCTATCTCGGCCTCACCGCGGACGCATCGGAATGTGCCAGTGCGGTGTCCCCCGCCGCACGACAGGAGGTCTGATCATCGTGAGCATGTCGATGGCTTCGGTACTGCACTCCGAATGGATCAAGATCAGGTCGGTGCGGTCCGTCCTGGGGGCACTCATCGCGGTATTCGCCGTCACACTGGTCGTCACGGTGCTGGTCTTCGCCACCGTGGGACAGGCAGAGGCGGACCGCGTCGGCTACGAGCCGCTCTACTCCGCCTTCTACGCAATGAACTTCGCCCAGATCGCAGCCATCGGATTCGGGGCCACCGCGCTGTCCTCGGAGTTCCTGAACGGTGCATTGCGCACGTCGCTCTCGGCCGTTCCGCGACGAGGCTTGTTCTACGGGGCCAAGATGGTGGTCATCGCAGGACTTGCCCTCGCCGTCGGGCTGGTCACCAGTTTCGCCGCGTTTCTCGTGGGACAGAGTTTCATGGGCGACCGTGCGACAGGGCTGGGGGACCCCGGATCCCTCCGCGCCGTGTTCGGCGGTGGTGTCTACCTCGCGCTCATGGCGCTGTTCGCCGCGGGCTTGACGACCGTGCTCCGCAGCGCCGTCGCGGTGCTCGGTCTGCTGATCCCCTTCATACTGCTCGTCTCCTTCGTGGTCGGAGACATCGCGGGAGACCTGGCCCGCTATCTTCCCTCCCAGGCGGGCCAGTTGGTGCTCCACCAGGATCCGGAAGGGCCCCTTGGCCCCTGGACAGGGCTGGCGGTGACCGGTGGGTGGGCCGGGATATCACTGTTCGCGGGCTGGTGGAGCCTTCGGAGGCGGGACGCCTGAGTCGTGTGTGGTGGGACGGTCGTCGCGGCTCGGCCACCGTCCCCCTCTCCCTCCGGAACAGGCTTTCGGATATCCGGGATTGGCTGGGGGCGGCTCGACGGAGGCCATGTGTCAGTGCGGGGCGGTTTACTGACGGTATGACCACCGCACATCACCTCCGGCTCATCGACGGGATGCGTGCCAGCGAATTCCCCTCGGAGCGCGTGCCGTCGGGCTCGGGAATCAGCGGACCTGGCTACCACACGACGTTCCTTCGCGGGGAGTACGACCACGGTGACGGCGACCGGGCAGACCTTCTCGAGCTCCGGGCACAGTGCCTCGCGGAACACGATGCACTGCTCGCGCTCCTCACTCTGCGCTGGGGCGAGCCACAGATGGTCAGCCTGTGGAGCGCGCAGGAGCGGATGATGGCGGGGGAGGTGATAGCCGAGCCCTGGGCCGAGCCCGCCGCGAGCTGTGAGCATCTTCTGCTGTGGAGGGCGGACAGCCTGTGGATCGCTGTCGTGCTCTACCTGGAGGACGACGGACCGGGCTGCGAGTTGGGCGTCCTGGTCACGGTGATCGATCCTCCCTGAGCCGAGCCGAGCCGAGCCGAGCCGAGCCGAGCCGAGCCGAGGCAGGCGGCCGCGCGCCGCCCCACCTGGCCGCGCAACCGGCCCGCCCCACCTGCCCGCGTAAACGGTCCACCCCGCCGGTCCGCCACCGCCGCCCTGCGGAACCGGCCCGCCCCGCGCAACCGGCCCGCAGCACGTTGGGTATGGCCTCGGGACGACAGGACACCCGCAGTTCGATGCCGACCTACCGCCGCACCTTCGGCTCGTACCGGCCGAGTGGGCCGACTCCATGCACCTGCCGGGTGGGCCGACCGTACGCACCACCGGGTGAGCCGACCCCACGGGCTAAGCGCGGGTGCCCCGACGGACCGCTGTCAACAGACGGGCGTACTCCTCCGCCATGGCGGTCACGGTCCAATGGGCGTTCAGACCGCTCGGGTTGGGCAGTGCCCAGACTCGGGCGCCGCCGATCGTCCGCTCCTGGGGGCCGATCCGGGCGCCACGTTCCCCGAAGGCCGTGCGGTACGCGGTGACACCGACGACCGCCAGCCACTGTGGGCCCAGCCCCTCCACCTTGGCCGACAGCAATCGTCCGCCCTCACGGAATTCCTCCGCGCTGAGCTCGTCGGCCCGTGCCGTGGCCCTGGCGACCACATTGGTGATGCCGAGACCGTATCGGGGAAGAAGGCCCTGCTCCGACGGCTTCAGCTGTCGTGGCGTGAAGCCCGACAGGTGCAGAACCGGCCAGAACCGGTTGCCGGGATGGGCGAAGTGATGCCCGGTGGCGGCCGACATGAGGCTCGGGTTGATGCCGCAGAACAGGACACGCAGACCGCCCGCGACCACGTCGGGGACGAGGCGGTCGCGGGCGGCCCGGACTTCTTCGGGAGTCATCCGTGTGCGGATCCGGATGTCAGAGGATCGAGCCGGGTGCGTATGCGGCGGCCTCCGGGTGCTGCTTGGTGATCTCCTCGATCCGGGACACCAGAGCGGCGACCTGGTCGCCGGCCGCGCCGGTGAACGAGAGCTTGTCCGCCATCAGGGCATCGAGCTGTCCGCGGTCCAGCGGGATCCGCTCGTCGGCGGCCAGCTTGTCCAGCAGCTCGTTGCGTTCGGCGCCCTGCTCCCGCATGGCGAGAGCCGAGGCGACCGCGTTCTCCTTGATGGCCTCGTGGGCGACCTCGCGGCCGACCCCGGCACGCACAGCGCCCATCAGCACCTTGGTCGTGGCGAGGAAGGGCAAGTAGCGGTCCAGCTCGCGCGCCACGACTGCAGGGAACGCCCCGAACTCGTCGAGCACGGTGAGGAACGTCTCCAGCAGCCCGTCGAACGCGAAGAAGGCGTCCGGCAGCGCGACCCGGCGGACCACGGAGCAGGACACGTCGCCCTCGTTCCACTGGTCACCCGACAGCTCACCCGTCATCGACGCGTAGCCGCGCAGGACCACCATGAGGCCGTTGACCCGCTCGCACGAGCGGGTGTTCATCTTGTGCGGCATCGCCGACGAGCCGACCTGGCCCGGCTTGAACCCCTCCGTCACCAACTCGTGGCCCGCCATCAGCCGGACGGTCTTGGCGACCGACGAAGGGGAGGCCGCCAGCTGCACCAGCGCGGTCACCACGTCATAGTCGAGGGAGCGGGGGTAGACCTGGCCGACAGAGGTGAATGCGTGTGCGAAGCCGAGGTGCCCGGCGATGCGCTGCTCCAGGTCGGCGAGCTTGCCCGCGTCGCCGCCGAGCAGGTCCAGCATGTCCTGCGCCGTGCCGACAGGTCCCTTGATGCCGCGCAGCGGGTAACGGCCCAGCAGGTCCTCCAGCCGGCCGTAGGCCACCAACAGCTCGTCGGCGGCGGTGGCGAAGCGCTTGCCCAGCGTCGTCGCCTGCGCGGCGACGTTGTGGGAACGGCCCGCGATGACCAGTTCGGCGTACTCCGCCGAGAGCTTGCCCAGCCGCGCCAGCACGGCCACCGTGCGGTCCCGCATCAGCTCCAGCGAGAGCCGGATCTGCAGCTGCTCGACGTTCTCCGTGAGGTCCCGGGACGTCATGCCCTTGTGGACCTGCTCGTGGCCGGCGAGAGCGTTGAACTCCTCGATCCGGGCCTTCACGTCGTGCCGGGTGACCTTCTCGCGCTCGGCGATCGAGGCGAGGTCGACCTGGTCGATCACGCGCTGGTAGTCCTCCAGCGCCGCGTCCGGTACCTCGATCCCGAGGTCCTTCTGAGCGCGCAGCACCGCCAGCCAGAGCTGACGTTCCAGCTTCACCTTCTGCTCGGGGGACCAGAGGACGGCCAACTCCGTAGAGGCATAGCGGCCGGCCAGGACATTGGGGATGCGAGGCTTCGCAGACACAGCAGTCACGTGTCCTGATTCTACTGGCGGTTTCTGCAGGTCCGCGCCGCGGGCTGGTATGTGGATTCCTACGAAGCCGGCGGACGCCGTCCTCGCCGGCCACTTCCCGTGGAAGCTACCGTTTCGCGCCCACGAAGCCCCACTGGTCGACCGGCTCACCGGACACCGGCTCCTCGGGGCGCCACAGGCTGATCGACCCGAACCCGGGCTCGACGAGGTCGAGCCCGTCCGCGAAAGAGCGCACGACCTCCAGGGACCGCGATACGTAGGGCATGGCACCGCCGTCCGCGTACTCGTCGGATGCCGCCCGTGTCTCGTCGGTCTCGATGGTGTCGCACAGCATCAGGAAGCTTCCGGCGGGGACCGTGTCGAGATAGGAGCGCAGGAGGGCGGCCGCCTCACCCGAGTCCGCGACGTGTCCGAGGGTGGAGAGCAGCATCAGTGCCACCGGCTGTTGCAGGTCCAGGGTCCTGGCGGCTTCGCGAAGTACCGTCCCGGCGTCCCGAAGGTCCGCGTGCACATGGTCCGTGGCCCCCTCGGGGGAGCTGGTGAGCAGAGCCCGGGCGTGGGCCAGCACGATCGGGTCATGGTCCACGTACGCGACGCGGGCAGCGGGGGTGACCTCCTGCGCGATCTCGTGGGTCGAGTCGGCGGTGGGCAGTCCGGCCCCGAGATCCAGGAACTGCCGTATCCCCGCCTCTCCGGCCAGGTGGCGCACCGCCCTGGCCTGGAACCGGCGGGAGGCGCGGGCGATGTCGATGACCTGCGGGTAGAGCTCCGCCATCGTCGAGCCCAGGCGGCGGTCCGCCTCGTAGTTGTCCTCGCCGCCCAGCCAGTAGTTCCAGACACGTGCGGAGTGGGGCGTGGCCGTGTCGATCAGGTCAGTCCGTGTCTCCTGTTCGTCGCTCGTGGACCCTCCCCTCCGGTGCCCAGGACACCCCTGCGCGGTGAGGACCCATGCTGGCCGACCAGCTACACGCGGAACAGCGGGAACCAAGCCAATCCGGCCGAAAGTCTTCGTAGCCCGGCGGTGCGGTCAGCCGTCCAGCCGGCGCCAGCCTGCCACCGGTCCGGGGGTCGTCACGTCCTCCGGGGAGATCCAGAACGCCTTTCCCAGCGCCGCGTCGAACTGTGCGCCGGCCCTGCCGTCGCCGGACGAGCGTCCGGTCAGACGCCGCCCGATCCAGGGGAACAGATGCTGACGTGCGAACCGGACGTCGTCGATCCGCCGCTGCGCCCACCGCGCGGGCGCGGACGCGGCCATGGGGGCCTGCCAGTCGCTCTCGGCGGGCAGTCCCAGCGTCTGCCAGACCGCCTCCGCGACCCTCCGATGCCCTTCGGCCGTCAGATGCAGCCGGTCGACGTCCCACATCCGCGGATCACCCAGCGACGGCGCGCCGTACAGGTCGGCCACCAAGGCGCCATGGCGGTCGGCCAGGTCGCCGACCAGCGCGAACAGCTCCTCCATGCGAGGCCGGAAGCGCTCCATCACCGGACCGTTCCGGCCGGGGCTGCGCATCAGCACCAAGGTCTTGCAGGACGGTGCGAGACGCTCCACCGCCTCCTCGAGCCGGCCCCGCACCATGCCCATGTCGCACTTCGGCCGCAGGGTGTCATTGAGCCCGCCGACGAGGGTGATCACATCCGGCTGCAGCGCCGCGGCGACCGCGACCTGCTCGTCCACGATCTGCCCGATGAGTTTTCCCCGTACGGCGAGATTGGCGTACCGGAAGTCGGGCGTCCGGGCCGCGAGGCGGCCGGCGAGGACGTCGGCCCAGCCGCGGTAGGTGCCGTCGGGCAGAAGATCCGACATGCCCTCGGTGAACGAGTCGCCGACCGCGACAAAGCTGGTGTAGGGAGCATTCAATTCCATGGCGCTGCCGATGGTACCGCGACGGGGCCGGGCGGCCGGTGTCGCCCGAGCGGCGGCGACCGGGAGCGGTGACCGCCCGGAGGACGGAAGGAGGGGTGCGGCCGCAGCCGCCCCCCTCCACACACCGGCACCCGAGGCCGGGCCGATGTCAGCGGGCCTGGGGCCTGCCCACCAGCTCGCGCAGGACGTCCTCCATCGTGATCATGCCGGCCAGCCGGCCGTCCCCGTCGAGCACGGCTGCGAGATGCGTGCGGCTGCGCCTCAGCGCGGTGAGCACGTCGTCCAGCGGGGTCGCCGCCCGCACGCGGGCGATCGGCCTCAGCGCCGTGACCGGGAAGGGAACGTCGCGCGGCGCGGCGTCCAGGGCGTCCTTCACGTGGAGGTACCCGATGATCCGCTGCTCGCTGTCCATCACCGGGAAGCGCGAGAAGCCGGACTCGTGCGAGAGCCGCTCCAGTTCCTCCGGGGTGGTGCCGACCCTGGTGTACAGCACCCGGTCGACCGGCAGGAGCACGTCCTGGACCGGGCGGCGGCCCAGTTCCAGCGCGTGCCGCAGACGTTCCGCCGAACGGTCGTCGACGAGCCCGGAGTCCTCGGCGTCCTTGACGAGGCGTGCGAGTTCGTCGTCGGAGAAGGTCGCCGAGACCTCGTCCTTCGTCTCCACCCGGAGCAGTCTGAGCAGCGTGTTGGCGAAGGCGTTGATCGCGAAGATCACCGGCTTCAGCGCCCTGGCGAGGGTCACCAGGGGCGGTCCGAGCAGGAGCGCGGTGCGGGCGGGCTCGGCCAGCGCGATGTTCTTCGGCACCATCTCGCCGAGCAGCATGTGCAGATACGTCGCCACGGTCAGGGCGATGACGAAGGAGATCGGGTGCACCAGTCCGTGAGGCACCCCCACCGCGTCGAAGACGGGCTCCAGCAGGTGGGCGATGGCGGGCTCGGCGACGATGCCGAGCACCAGCGTGCAGAGCGTGATGCCCAACTGCGCCGCCGCGAGGAGCGCCGACACGTGCTCGAGCCCCCAGATGACACTGCGCGCGCGCCGGTTGCCGGCCTCCGCCTCGGGCTCGATCTGGCTGCGGCGTACGGAGATCAGGGCGAACTCCGCACCGACGAAGAAAGCGTTGACGACCAGGGTCAGCAGGCCGATGAAGAGCTGGACGGCGATCATCGTTCGTCCTCCGCCGACTCGTCGCTGCCGGGAAGCGGCGCGTGCAGCAGCGCCCGCGCGGCACGATGGCCCGAGGCGTCCACCACGTCGATCCGCCAGCCGGCGAGCTCGACGGTGTCACCGACGACCGGAATGCGGCCGACCTCCGTGGCGATCAGCCCGGCCAGCGTCTCGTACGGCCCGTCCGGCACCCGCAGTCCGATGGTACGGAGCTGGTCCGTGCGGGCCGCTCCGTCGGCGGACCACAGGGTGCGCCCGTCCGCGTCCTCACCGGCGGCTGCCAGGTCGGGCGTCTCGTGCGGGTCGTGTTCGTCCCGCACCTCGCCGACGACTTCCTCCACGATGTCCTCCAGCGTCACGACTCCTGCCGTGCCGCCGTACTCGTCGATGACGACGGCCATGGCCAGCTTTCCGGAGAGCCGGTCCAGGAGGCGGTCCACGGTGAGCGTCTCCGGCACGAGAAGGGGTTCGCGCAGCATGTCCGACACCCGCTTACGGGGTCTCTGCTCCACCGGAATCGCCAGTACGTCCTTGATGTGTGCGACGCCGACGACGGTGTCCAGGCTGCCCCGGTAGACGGGGAACCGGGAGAGGCCGGTGGCCCGCGTGGCGTTCGCGACGTCCTCGGCGGTCGCCTGGACCTCCAGGGCGGTGACCTGGACGCGGGGTGTCATCACGTTCTCCGCGGTCAGTTCGGACAGGTTGAGGGTGCGGACGAAGAGTTCGGCGGTGTCCGCCTCCAAGGCGCCCTCCTTGGCGGAATGGCGCGCCAGGGCCACCAGTTCCTGCGGGCTGCGTGCCGAGGCCAGCTCCTCGGCCGGCTCGAGGCCGAAGCGCCGCAAGATCCGGTTGGCGGTGTTGTTGAGGTGGCTGATGAATGGCCGGAAGACCGCGGTGAAGGCGCGCTGGGGCGTGGCGACCGCCCTGGCGACGGCCAGGGGGGAGGAGATCGCCCAGTTCTTCGGGACGAGCTCGCCGACCACCATCAGGACGACGGTGGAGAGCGCGGTGCCGATGACGAGAGCCAGCGAGGAGGACACGCCGGGCGACAGCCCGGTGGCCTCCACCGGTCCCTGGATCAGCTTGGCGATGGACGGCTCGGAGAGCATGCCGACGACGAGGTTGGTGACGGTGATGCCGAGCTGCGCGCCGGAGAGCTGGTAGGTGAGGCTCCGTACGGCTTTGAGCGCGCCGGCGGCACCGCGGTCCCCTCGCTCGACGGAGCGTTCGAGCTCGCCGCGCTCCACCGTGGTCAGAGAGAACTCGGCCGCCACGAATGCGCCGCAGGCGAGCGAGAGCAGCACCGCAACGAGGAGCAGGAGTACTTCGGTCATCGGTTCACCTCCGTCCCATGATCGTGCAGGGGCGGGAGGACCGCGCGATGTCGGCGGTATCGACTACTGGGGGGCTCGCCCATGGGCGGACGCTCACACCTTTCGAAAGGTTCGGATGGTTGAGGTTCATGGTAAAGGACCGGCAAAATGTCGTGGCCGGTGGATCGTGTGCGGTGGGCCCGTGCCTCTGGCCGGCCGGTGCCTCAGGTGCTCAGAGGGACTTGACCCAGCGCCGCCAGGGGTCCTCGCGATGGTAGCCAGCCGCGGTCCATGTGGGGTGAGCCTGAGTGTTGTCCTCCAGGACCATCGCGTCGATCCGTCGCCCTCCGAGGGCCTTGAACCGTCGCTCCGCGGCCTCCATCAGTGCGGTGGCTACGCCCTGCCGGCGCTGGTCGGGGTGCACGGCGAGCCGGTACGCGGAGCACCGCCACCCGTCGAAGCCGGCTATGACGGTCCCGGCGATCCGGCCGTCGCGTTCCGCGAGCAGCAGGGCCTCCGGGTCGCGCGCGATCAGCCGGGCGACCCCGTCGTGGTCGTCGGTGATGCTGGTGCCTTCCGCGGCCTCGCGCCAGAACCCGAGCACGGCGTCGATGTCGGGGAGGGCTGCGCAGCGGATATCAAGATCAGTCATGGTGCGAGCCAACCAGGGAGCCGCCGGGAAAGGGAGATGATTTCCGTCGCCCGTCGCCCGTCGCCCGTCGCCCCCGCCCCTGCCGCCGTCACGCCTCCTCTGCCGTCTCCGTCGCCCCGCCGCTGCCCGCGCGCCGTCCCCGCTCCCCTTGCGGGTGCTAGCGCACGCGCGCTAGCGTGAGGGCGTGCCCAAGACTCAGCTGAACGTTCGAGTGGACGAGGCCACCGCCGAGGCGGCGCGACAGCGCGCCCTGCAGCGGGGGATGAGCGTGAACCGCTACATAGAGGAACTCGTCAAACAGGATGCCGGTGAGGTGGGACACACCTTCGTCGAGGCCGCGGCCGACTTCATGAAGCAGTACGAGTCGGTGTTCGCCGAGGAGTTCGGCACGGAGCGCAAAGGCACCCGTTGAACCTGCAGATCGACCTTTCCTGGCTGCTCATGGTCGCCGAGCACAAGACGCCCGGTGATCCACAGGTCGTCGACTGGGGCGCGCTCGTCGCCGCCGTGAGCCGGCACGAGGCGGAGATCTTCGGCAGCCCTGTCTACAGCGACCCGCACTCCCGCGCGGCCGCCATGCTCCAGCTCCTCCTCCACGTGCCCGCACTCGAGCACTCCAACGCGATGTTCGCCTCCGCCGTCGCCTACGGCTATCTCGTCGCCTCGGGGCTGAAGGTCATCACCTCTCCGGAGCAGGTGAGGGACCTGGCCCGGCTGGTGAAGGAGGGCAAGGCAGACGTCCGCTCCATCGCCGATGAGCTGCGCCGCTGGAGCATCTGACCGGTGCTCCTCAGCTTCCCTCCGCGGGACCGTCCAGCACGACGGACCGGCGGGCCACGCCGATGACGCAGGGGGAGCTCGGGAGCCGCACACCCCTGTCCGGTATGCGGAATCTGCGGCAGACGCCCAACTCGAAGCCGGCCGCCTCGATCGCCGCGACCGTGTCCCGCGCCGTGTGACAGCCTCCGAAGAGCCTCGGCCAGAAGGTGCGGTCCACCGCGCGCTGCGCCGACGCCAGAGCCCCGCCGGGGGCCAGGGTGTGCTCGAAGAAGCGCAGCTCGCCGCCAGGCCTCAGTACCCGCTTGATCTCCGCCAGTGCCCGGGGCAGGTCCCGCACGGTGCACAGGACCAGCGAGGCCACCGCCGCGTCGAACGCCTCGCTCTTGACGGGCAGCGCCTCGGCGGTCCCGGGCACGCGACATCGACCGGAACCTCCGCACGCAGGGCGGCGCCGGCCGCAAGCTGCCGCAGGCTGCGCTCGGGCTCGATCGCCACCACTTCGGACACGGCACCCGGATAGTGCGCGAAATTGAGACCGTTACCGGCGCCGACCTCGATGACACGTCCCGAGAGACCGGCGAGGAGCTCCTCGCGGTGCGCCGCCACGCCCCCCTTGAGGTCGGCTGTCACGCTCATACGGGCGTAGAAGCGGGCGAAGAGCGGATGGTGCACCGCGTCACGGGGGACAGGTGTGCTGCGCCGTCGCATGATCGGGCCTCCTCGGAGGGCACGTGGATACGGCTCTCCTTCGATTCTCCCCCGTCGGGAGCCGCTCAGCCGCTCATCCGGCGGGACGATTCCCGCCGAGCTCCGGAGCCAGCCAACTGGCCGCTCCCGCGCGGAAGTCGGCCGGGGGCCAGGCCCCTGCTCCGGCCGGCACCGCGCCGAGCAGTGGGACGCCCGCCGCGACGGGGAGGTCCTCGATGTTGCACCGTGAGGCGAGATCCGGCTCGGCGGGCATGCTTCCGACCACCACCCCGGGACAGGTGAGCCCTCGTCTCCGCAACGCCTCTGTGGTCAGGGCCGTGGCGTTGAGGGTTCCCAGACCTGCGGGTGCGACCACCAGCACGGGAGCAGCCATCAGACGGGCGGCGTCCGCGAGCGTCGCCCCCTCGTCGTCGTAGCGCACCAGCAGCCCGCCCGCGCCCTCGACCAGGACGAGGTCGTGCTCCGTCGCCAGCTTCTGAGCGGCCTCGGCGATCTCGTGCGGGCGTACGGGCGTGAGGCCGGCACGGCGGGCCGCCGTCGCGGGCGCCAACGGCTCGGGGAAGCGGGCCAGTTCCACCGTCGTCACGTGACCGCCTGCCAGCCGGGCCACCTCGGCCGCGTCCCCGGGTTCACCCGGGGCGAGGCCCGTCTGGGCCGGCTTGAGGACCGCGACACGGCGGTCGCGGAGAGCGGCGGCCACCGCGGCGGTCACGATCGTCTTGCCGATCTCGGTTCCCGTACCGGTCACCACCAGGATCGTCATCTCAGCCCTCCCTCGCCACCGCGCACACGGCCCGGCAGATGCGTGCCACATCGTCGTCACCGGTCACGTAGGGCGGCATCGTGTACACGAGATCGCGGAACGGACGCAGCCACACGCCCTCGCGGACCGCGGCCCGCGTCGCGGTCGCCATGTCCACCTCGTGATCGAGCTGTACGACCCCGATCGCGCCCAGTACCCGGACGTCGCGGACGCCCGGCAGGCCGGCCGCCTCGGCCAGCCCCGCGCGCAGCCCCGTACCGATCCGCTTCACCTCGAGCTCCCAGTCCTGGCCGAGCAGCAGGTCCACGGACGCACAGGCCACCGCCGAGGCGAGCGGATTGCCCATGAACGTCGGCCCGTGCGCCAGCACGGGCACGTCGCCGCTCGAAATGCCCTCCGCCATCCGTGAGGTGCACAGGGTCGCCGCCAGTGTCAGGTAGCCGCCGGTCAGCGCCTTGCCGACACACATGACGTCCGGTGACACCCCGGCGTGCCCGGCCGCGAACAGTTGCCCGGTCCTGCCGAACCCCGTCGCGATCTCGTCGAACACCAGGAGCACGTCGTTCGCGTCGCACGCCTCGCGGAGCACCCGCAGGTACGCGGGGGAGTGGAAGCGCATGCCGCCCGCACCCTGCACCACGGGTTCCACGATCACCGCTGCCAGCTCGTCGGCGTGGGTGGCCACCAGCTCGCGCAGGTGCTGCGCATACGCCTCGTCCGGCTCGGCGTCGAATCCGTCCGGAGGGGCGTCCGCGAAGATCTGCCGTGGGAGAGACCCCGACCACAGCTCGTGCATCCCGCCCTCCGGGTCGCACACCGACATCGGCTGCCAGGTGTCCCCGTGGTATCCGCCGCGCCAGGTCAGCAGCCGGTGCTTGGCCGGCCGCCCCGCCGAGCGCCAGTACTGGAGGCACATCTTCACCGCGACCTCGACGGAGACCGACCCCGAATCGGCGAGGAAGACGTGGCGCAGCGGCTCCGGGGTGATCTCCACCAGCCGGGTCGCCAGCCGGACGGCGGGCTCGTGCGTGAGCCCGCCGAACATCACATGGCTCATCCGGTCCAGCTGGCCGCGTGCGGCCTCGTTGAGGACCGGATGGTTGTAGCCGTGGACCGCCGACCACCAGGACGACATGCCGTCCACCAACTCGCTCTGCCCATGGGCGGGTTCGGCGAGCCGGAGGCGCACCCCGGACGCGGACTCCACGACCAGCGGCTCCTGCCGGCCGGGCATCGGGCCGTACGGGTGCCAGACGTGGGCCCGGTCCAGGGCACGGAGTTCTGCGGGGCGGAGCGGATCAGGCATTGGGCGCGAGATCCGTTCCGGCACCGCGACGGCGGACCGCCACCAGATCCGTACGCGCCGCCGACACCTCGGACAGGTCCGGAGCGGGTGCCTCGGCGCCGTCGCCGCACGGAGCGCAGCCGCCCTCGTGCGAGCCACAGCCCCCGGCCGCAGGCGCACGGTGATCGGGGAGCGTCGTCGTGGCCGCTCCCTCCACCTCGAATCCGGCGTCCGTGATCATGTCGAGGTCGGTCTGCCCGGACTGGCCCTCGCTGGTCAGGTAGTCACCGAGGAAGATGGAGTTGACCAGGTTCAGGGCGAGCGGCTGCATCGAGCGCAGATGGACCTCGCGGCCGCCCGCGAGGCGTACCTCGACGTCCGGGCACACGAACCTGACCATCGCCAGGATGCGCAGGCAACGCTGCGGTGTGAGGTGCCAGTCCTTCGCCAACGGGGTGCCTTCCATCGGGATCAGGAAGTTCACCGGCACCGAGTCGGGGTCCAGCTCGCGCAGCGAGAAGACGACGTCCACCAGGTCGGCGTCGGTCTCGCCCATGCCCGCGATCAGACCGGAGCAGGCCGAGAGCCCTGCGGCCTGCGCCTGCTGGACGGTGTCCACCCGGTCGGCGTAGGTATGGGTGGTCGTGATGTCCCCGTACGTCCCCTCCGAGGTGTTGAGGTTGTGGTTGTACGCGTCGGCGCCCGCGGACCTCAGCCGGTCGGCCTGGCCCTCCGACAGGAGGCCGAGGCAGGCGCACACCTCGACGCCCTCGTGCTGTTCCTTGATCGCCTCGATCGTCTGCGACACCCGGTCGACGTCCCGGTCGGTCGGTCCGCGGCCGCTGGCCACCAGGCACACCCGCTTCGCGCCGCCCGCCACCCCCGCGGCGGCTGCCTTCTTCGCCTCGTCCGGTTTCAGCCAGGTGTACTTGAGGATCTCGGCCTTGGAGCCGAGCCGCTGCGAGCAGTACGAGCAGTCCTCGGGGCAGAGCCCGGACTTCAGGTTCACCAGGTAGTTGAGCTTGACGCGCCGCCCGAACCACTGACGGCGCACCTTTCCAGCCGCAGCCACCACGTCGAGCAGTTCGTCGTCGGAGGTCGCCAGCACGGCGAGCGCTTCGTCACGGGTCGGCAGTTCGCGCCGCAGCCCCTTGTCCACCAGCGTGTTCAGCAGGTCCATGGCCTTGATCCTGACGTACGGCACCACCATCGGCCAAGGAGGAACCGGACAGTACAGCCGGTCGATGCTGTGTGTATTGCCACACCCTGGCCTGTTGCGCACCCGGTTAGGGTCTGTGAGCTGCCTACAAAAAGGGACCCGCCCATGTCCTACGCCCCGTTCGACTGGATCGACGACGAGGCCCGGCGCCGTGCCGACGCCGGACTCGTCCGGACACTGCGCCCCCGGCCCGCCGAGACGGAACTGCTGGACCTCGCGAGCAACGACTACCTCGGGCTGAGCATGAACCCCGAGGTCACGGCGGCTGCCGCCGATGCGGTACGGACCTGGGGCGCGGGCGCCACGGGCTCGCGGCTGGTCACCGGGTCCACCTCGCTGCACGCCGAACTCGAAGGCGAACTCGCGGCCTTCTGCGGATTCGAGGCCGCCCTGGTGTTCTCCTCCGGGTACGCGGCCAATCTCGCCGCGCTCACGGCGCTCACCGGACACGGCTCACTGATCGTGTCCGACGCAGGGAACCACGCCTCGATCGTCGACGGCTGCCGGCTCTCCCGGGCGGCCACCGCTGTCGTCCCGCACGCGGACCCCGCGGCCGTGCGCAAGACACTCCACGCGCACGCCGGACGGGCGCTGGCCGTGACCGACTCCGTCTTCTCGGTGGACGGCGACGCCGCCCCGCTGCCGGGACTGGCACAGGCCTGCCGCGAAGAGGGCGCGGCCCTCCTCGTGGACGACGCACACGGGCTGGGTGTCCTGGGCGAGGGCGGGCGTGGCGCGCTCGCTGCCGCCGGGCTCGCGGGCGAGGAGGGGATCGTCGCCACGCTCACCCTCTCCAAGTCGCTCGGAAGCCAGGGCGGAGCGGTGCTCGGATCCGCCCGGGTCATCCGCCACCTGGTCAACACCGCCCGTACGTTCATCTTCGACACCGGCCTCGCGCCGGCAGCCGCCGGAGGGGCCCTGGGCGCCCTGCGGCTGCTGCGTCGCGAGCCGGAGCGCGCGGCCAGAGCCGGGGCGGTCGCCGTCGAACTGCACGACCGGCTGACCGCGGCCGGTCTGACCGCCGTGCGTCCCGACGCCGCCGTCGTGTCGGTCCGAGCACCCTCGGCAGAGGAGGCGGTGCGGTGGGCGGCGGACTGCCGCGCGGCCGGTCTCGCGGTGGGGTGCTTCCGTCCGCCGTCGGTGCCGGACGGGGTCTCCCGGCTGAGGCTGACCGCCCGGGCCGACCTGACGCGGGAACAGATCGAGACGGCCGTGGGGACGCTCGTCGCGACGGCGCCCCTCCCGGTCAGCTGATCCGGGGGCCGTGGAGTCCCGCGACGAAGCACGTCCATGCCGCCGCCGAGAAGCGCAGCGGCGGCAGGTCCGTGTCCTTGGAGTCCCGTACGGCGAGACGGTGGTCACCCAGAGGTGCCGTCTCCACGCAGTTGTTCATACCGGTGCTGCGGCTGCTGCGCCGCCACCTGGGTGCGGGCTGTGCGAAACGGTCGGACATCGTGCCCCCCTCGGGCAGTCTGAAGGTTCCGTCTGACCGCCGCGTCCTGTTGCGGCGATGAGGTCCAGCGAGCGCTCCGGCGACAGCGCGTGAGCCTGCATCGTGCGGAAGGCCGAGCTGTATGCCTCAAGGTCTTCTCTCCGCTCCAGATAGAGACTACTCGTCAAGTGGTCAAGAACGACCACATCCAGATCAGAACTGCTCGGAAAGGAGAAGATTACGAAAGGTCCGGTGAGCCCGACGTAGCTCCCGGCCTCGAAGGGCAGTAACTGGAGCGTCACGTGGGGGAGTCGAGCTGCGCGGGCCAGGTGGCGCAGCTGTTCCTCCATGACCCGCGGGCCTCCTACCTCACGTCGGAGCACGGCCTCGTCGAGCACGACACTGAGCCGCAGCGGCCGGGGTGCCTGGAGGACGCTCTGCCGGGCGAGCCTGACCTCCACCAGCGAGTCGAGCTGTGCGGGCGGGAGCTCGTCCAGCGAGGACCTCGTCACCGCCCGCGCGTAGTCGGCGGTCTGCAGCAGACCCGGGACCACCGACGTCTCCAGTGTCCGGGCGGCGTCGGCCTGGGACTCCAGGCTGATGAAGTCGCGGTACTGGGGCGGGATGAGCCCGCGATAGGCGTGCCACCATCCCGCTCCGCCGCCGCCGGCGGAACCGGCGAGTGCCTGGAGAAGGGAGCGCAACTGCGGGTCGTCGACGCCGTAGGCGTCCAGCAGCCGCGTCACGTCACGAGGCGTCACCCCGCTCGCCCCCGTCTCGATCCGGCTCACCTTCGACTGGTGCCAGCCCAGCATCCCGGCGGCGTCCCGGCTCGTGAGTCCCGAGGTGTGGCGCAGGCTGCGCAGCTCCTCGCCGAGTTTGCGGCGGCGTACCGCCGGGCCGTTGCGCATGGCGGCCTCCTCCCGTTGTCCGGAGAGCCGCCCCTGCGGGTCCGGCTCGGAAAGGGGCCAGTGTCGCGCTCGTATGCGGATCCGGGTGCGCAGTTCACCGTAATGAGCGACAGATATATGCATATCTTGGTGGATCGCCGTCATGGAGGGCGGCATCGGTGGCAGTCTGGCGCGAAGCACAATCCAGGCCGGCCGTGGGCCGGTCAGGGCGCGAAAGGGACGGCGTCGCCATGGCAGACCATCAGGAAGCAACCGTCACTCTGCCGAGCGATCCGGGCTCGGTCTCCGAGGCCCGCAGATACGTGGCCCGCGTGCTCGCCGACTGGGGCCTGGCCGACGACGACACGGCCGACACCATCCGGCTGATCGTCTCGGAGCTCGCCACCAACGCCGTCCAGCACACCTTCGGTCAGTCGCCCACCTTCACCGTGGACCTCCGCCTCGACCGGGACGTGGAGTTCGTCCTCGGGGTGACGGACAGCCACCCCCGCTGGCCCCAGCGGCTGCCCGCCGCCGTCCGGCAGGACAACGGCCGCGGCATGGTGATCATCCGGGCCCTGGCGAAGGAGTACGGCGGCCGGCTCGGTGTCAGCCCCACCCCGGACGGAGGGAAGACCGTGTCGATCGCTCTTCCCTGGCCGGCTCCCGCGCAGGCCTGAGGAGGGGCCCGGCGGGCCGCCTCACGGAGCGGAGGCCCGGCCGAAACCGCTGCGCAGCAGCGCCATCAGCGTCTTCGCCGCCGCGGTGTTCCGGTCCCCCCGGTGCACCACGGAGATCGTCCGCCGGAAGTCGGCCGGTTCCAGGCGCCGCACGGCGAGGGGGGCCGGTGACATCGCGGCCACCATCTCCGGTACCACCGCCACGCCGAGGCCCGCGCTGACCAGGGCACACACCAGGGCGTAGCCGGGCGACTCGCACACCACCGCGGGGGTGGCCCCCGCCTCGGCCAGTGCGCGCTCCACCCCGCGCCGCGGCGGGTGCTCGGGCGCGCTGCTGATCAGCGGGCGGCCCGCCAGTTCGGCGACGGGCAGCGGCCCGCTCCCCTCGGACAGCATCTGCCCCGGCGCGGTGACCAGCACCAGCTCCTCGACGAGGAGCCGCTCGGCGGACACCCCCGCGGGCATCGGCTCGGCGGCCGCGGGCTCGTAGGCGTGGGTCAGCGCCAGGTCCACGTCCCCCGCGGCCACGGCGGCGACCCCGGCGGGCGGCTCGTAGTCCGTGACGGCCAGCTCCACGTCGGGGTGGGCCCGGCGGAACGCGGTCAGCACCGGAGGCAGCAGATGGATCCCCGCCGTCACGAACGTACCCACCCGCAGCCGGCCGCCCGAGAGCCCCGCGAGCCGGGCCAGCTCGTGCCGCGCCTGGTCCATCTCGTCCAGCACACGCCGGGCGCGCCCCGCCAGCAGCTCGCCGGCGGCCGTCAGGCGTGCCCCCCTGTGGTGGCGCACGAGGAGGGCGGCCCCCGCCTCCCGCTCGAGCTTGGCCAGCTGCTGCGAGAGCGCGGGCGCGGTGTATCCGAGCCGTGAGGCGGCCCGTGTGATCGATCCGGCCTCCGCCACCGCCACCAGCGCGGCCAGTCGGATCGGGTCGTACATAAAGCGTTCCTTTTGGCAGACCCAGGAGATTACACATACACGTTAAAGGGTCGATGCGGTCAGGCTGTACCCATGGACGCACAACTACTCGCCTTCGTCGCCGTCGCCGCGGCAATGGTGGCGCTGCCCGGAGCCGACTTCACCGTGGTCGTACGCAACGCCCTCGCATCCCGGAGATCCGGGCTGGCCACCGCGGTGGGGGTCGCCGGGGGGCTCCTCGTGCACACCGCGCTGGCCGTCGCCGGGCTCGCCGCCGTGCTGGTGACGATGCCCGTCCTCTTCCGCACCGTGCAGCTGCTCGGAGGTGCCTACGTCCTCTACCTCGGCCTCAGCGGCCTGTACGCGATGCGGCGGCGGGCCACCGCCGGAGCGGATGAGGGGACGGAGCCCGGGGGAAGGGCGCCGTCGGGCCTCCGGCGCTCGCTGCGCCAGGGCTTCCTGACCAACGCCCTGAACCCGAAGGCGCCCGTGCTCTTCCTGAGCCTGCTGCCCCAGTTCGTCCCCGAGGGGCAGCCGCCCCTGCCCAGGACCCTGCTGCTCGCCTCGGTGGTCGTCCTGCTCGCGCTCGTCTGGTTCCCGGCGGTGGCCCTCCTGGTGGACCGCCTGGGCCGGTGGCTGCGCCGGCCGCGTACCGCCCGGGCGATCGAGGGCGGCAGCGGCACGGCGCTCACCGCGCTGGGGCTCGTGCTGGTGACGGGGCCCCTGATGCACTGAACCAGGCCAGGATGAAGGTCAGTTGACCCTCCCGTACCAGACGCTTCCGGACCAGATCTTCTCCAGCCGGACCACCGCCCCGGTCTTCGGCGAGTGCCAGATCTTCCCGCTGCCGGCGTAGATGCCGACGTGGTACACGCTGCGGCCCGCATGGAAGAAGACCAGGTCGCCGCGTTTCCGCTGCGACCTGGAGATATGGCGGGTCTTGTTGTACTGCTGCTGGGCGGTGCGGGGAAGCTTCCTGCCCGCTTTCTTGAACGCGTAGAGCGTGAGCCCGGAACAGTCGAACCGGTGGGGGCCGGTGGCACCCCATCTGTAGGGCGCACCCTTCTTCGACGCGGCGATCCTGAGCGCCGTCGTCGAGTGGGCGGCGGCCTCGGCCTCGTGCACGAAACCGGGAGCCAGCATCGTGGTGCCTACGGCGAACGTCAGAGCCGAGGCCGTACCGACCCGGGCGAACAGAGACGGGACATGAACCTGCGCAGTCATGCGCAACCCTTCGTCAGCCGCCTGTGAAGGATGACCTGTCGGGTTCGGGCTGGCGAAGTTGCCCGGCCGCGTGAAGCGGCTTCACCCCGAGGGCCGTCCGGATGTCCCGGCGGCCCGTTGTGCTCGGGTCCTCCACTCCTGCCGATCCACTTCTGTCGACCAGGCATCCGGACAGTGGCAGGACTCGGCGTCCGCCCGGACCGCCCCGCCGCGGTGGCGGGGGCTTGTCGTCCCAGGGATCTTTACGCACCGGCTGACGGATTTCCTCGTGGAAGCGGTGATATGTGAGAGTCGTCACCACTGACCCGAACGGGTGGACGCGGCTGGTCCCGCAGCTCGGCGGCTGCGTCGGACGAGCCGCGTACCAGCAGCGGAACAAAGCATTCCGTTCACTGTCCGTGCCCGTTGCGCAAGTTGGGCCGTCCCTCGGGAGGGGGAGCTTCTACGCCGAACGAGCGAGGGAAACTCATCAGCCGACCGGGCGTGTCGTGGCCGGGTGTCGAAGGAGCCGGATTCGCCGCCGAGTCGAGGGGCCGGAGTTCTCAACTCGACGAGGCGGGAGGTACGGCGACCCGTGCCGCGCGACGCTCACCGTCCAGCAGTCGCAGGGCCCGGGCCAGGGTGTCCGCGTGGATCTGCGACTCACCCCGCTCATGCATCAGCGCGAGTGCGTCACGCAGGGCGGTCGCCCTGGACGCGAGCGCCTGAGCCGCACGGAGCGCTCCGTACGTGTCGCCGCCCCGGGCCGGATTGATGCGGCCGAGCTGGTCGAGCACCTCCAGGTAGCAGTCGATGAACTCGGCCTCGGCGCGGGTCAGGGCGGGAAGCGGCGGGAACTGGGGTGAGAGCATCGGGCGTTCACCTCGCGGCATGCGGCGGCTGGGGTGGCGTGCGGTTCTCCACGACGTGGTCCACCAGCCCGTATGCCAGGGCGGCCGGGGCGTCGAGGATGGTGTCCCGTTCGATGTCGGCGCTGATCTCCCCCTCCGAACGACCCGTGTGCCGGGCCAGCATGGCCGTGAGCAGCTCGCGCTCGCGCATCAACTCGCGCGCCTGGATGTCGAGATCGGAGGGCTGGCCCCGCACCGGCTCGTCCAGAGAGGGTTGCTGGATGACTACCCGGGCGCCCGGCAGGGCATGTCGGTGTCCCGGTGCGCCGGCCGCGAGCAGCACCGCGGCACCGGCACCCGCCTGACCCAGGCAGAAGGTCTCCACCTCGCAGGCGAGGAAGCGCATGGTGTCGTAGATCGCCGTCATGGCGTTGAAGGAGCCACCGGGCGAGTTGATGTAGAGGGACAGGGGCCGGTCGGGGTCCGCGTGCTCCAGGTACATGAACTGCGCGATCAGGTCGGTCGCCGCGACGTCGTCGACGGGTGTGCCCAGGAAGACGATCCGCTCCGACAGCAGCTTGGAGTACGGGTCCATGCTCCGGGATCCGTATGCGGTGCGTTCGGTGAACTCGGGCAGAACGTGGCGGGCGGCGGGACGGAACATGATGATGCCTCTCCTCGGAATCCCACAGGCACGGACCGGTGCAGCGCCCCATACGTAAAAAATGTACAGGACGTACAGATGGTTATGATGGGGACTATGGCCTACGAGATTCCGGTGACGCAAGCCCGCGCAGAGCTCGCCGAGCTCATCAACCGCGTTGTCTACGGCGGTGAGAGAGTGGTCGTGACCCGCCACGGGAAGCCGCTGGTGGCGTTCGTCTCTGCTGCTGACCTGCAACGACTCGAGAACGAGGAGTCGGCGGAGGAGGAGCAGGTGATCCGGTCGGTGTCCTCGATCCACTCGGTGCCGTCCGCTGCGGGCGAACGGAACCGGTTCGGCATCGCCGCGGAGCACCGCGACCCCGGCCGGGAGGACTGAGGGCGCCCGGTCCGGCCCGGTGACGCACGCGTCCCCCCCGGTGGCCGGGGGGACGCTGCCTGCCCGGCGTCGAGACGGGCGAGGCCGTGCCTCCCGGCCACCGGGGCGGGAGGCACGGCTCGGTCCACCAGTCGCCCGTGATCACGCCGAGCCAGCTGCCGGTCAGGGCCGTCGCGGCGATGCCCACCAGTGCCGCCGCGCCGACCAGGGTCACGGCCGCCCGGACGCCGCGCAGCCCGAGAAGGGGCACGACGGCCCCGGCGGCCGCACCGGCGAGGGCGAGAGGCAGGACGCTCGCGCCCAGCGCGCTGCCGCGAGGGTCGGCCTTCGGTGCCGCCACGACGTCCGTGACGGGGATGCCGGCCCGCCGGGTGCGGCCGCTCCGGCCGCCTCGGCCAGCAGCTGGGCGACGGCGGGGCCCGCCGCCCGAGGCGGTGAGCAGCTGCGGGCCTTCCCCGGTGATCACGACGGCGCCGTATACGACACGGTCCTCGATCGCGGTGCGGGCGGCGGCCTCGTCCTTGTACCGGTGGACCTCGAAGGCCCCTCGCGCTGCTCGAAGCGCGTCTGCAGCCGATCGGCGGCGGGTGCCGCGCCGGCGACGCCGACGGGCAGGTCGCGCGGCGCGATCCTGGCGGCGGGCCAGGAGAAGGTCCAAGCGCGAGCGTCACGATCAGCGGGACGAGCAGGATGGCCGCCACCGCACGGCGGTTCGCAGCAGCATGCATGGCGGGATGCCTCGATTCAAAGAGAAGGATCGTTCGTTATGCGACCTCCAGGCGTGGGCCGGGACCATGTGGAACGAGCGCCTGCCGAAGGCGCTCGACGAGGGGTACGCGGGTATGCGTGCCGCCTGGGCGAGCTGGCGGAGGCGCGTACCGCGCGGCCGGCGTCATACACTCCGACGTGCCTGCCGACGGCGTCGCCCGCACGATGATCGCCACCGCCCAGGACTTCTTGGCGCAGGAGGCGCTGTTCGGCGGGGTCGAGCCGCAGGCCCTGGAGAACGGGTTGCGCGGCCTGATGTCCATGGATCCGCAAAAGACCAGTTAACGCGCCGGAAAAACTTCCGCCCTAACGTGCAATACCTGGCCGCGGAATCCTCTTCATCGTTCAACAGAGTGTTGAAGGCGGATAGGGTCCCGCTGCGCCCGGGGCAGGTACCGGGCGGAAGACGAAGAGGGTGGAAGCGTGCAACTGACTCCGCACGAACAGGAACGCCTGCTCATCCATGTGGCGGCCGACGTCGCAGAGAAGCGCAGGGCGCGCGGACTGCGGCTCAATCACCCTGAGGCGATCGCGCTGATCACCTCGCACCTCCTCGAAGGCGCCCGCGACGGCCGGACCGTGGCTGAACTGATGGCCTCCGGCCGGAAGGTGCTCACCCGCGACGACGTCATGGACGGCATCCCGGAGATGATCCACGACGTCCAGGTCGAGGCCACCTTCCCGGACGGCACCAAGCTCGTCACCGTCCACGAACCGATCGCCTGACGGGGGAGCAGCCGATGATTCCCGGAGAGATCCTCTACGCGCAGGGCGCGGTGCCCCTCAACGAGGGGCGCCCCGTCACCCGTCTCACCGTCCTGAACGCCGCCGACCGGCCCGTCCAGATCGGCTCGCACTACCACTTCGCCGAGGCCAACACCGGCCTGGACTTCGACCGCGGTGCCGCCCACGGGCTGCGGCTGAACATCGCCGCCGGAACCGCCGTGCGCTTCGAGCCCGGTATCCCCGTCGATGTCGAACTCGTCCCGCTCGCAGGCCTGCGCATCGTCCCCGGACTGCGTGGCGACACCGGAGGTTCCCTCGATGCCTGAGCTCAGCCGCCCCGTGTACGCCGACCTGTTCGGGCCCACCACGGGCGACCGCGTCCGGCTCGCCGACACCGATCTCCTCGTCGAGATCGAGGAGGACCGCTCCGGCGGCCCGGGAAGGTCCGGCGACGAAGCGGTCTTCGGCGGCGGGAAGGTGATCCGTGAATCGATGGGGCAGGCGCGCACCACCCGCGCCGAGGGTGCCCCCGACACGGTCGTCACCGGCGCCGTCATCATCGACCACTGGGGCGTCGTCAAGGCCGACGTCGGTATCCGGGACGGCAGGATCACCGGGATCGGCAAGGCGGGAAACCCGGACACGATGGACGGCGTCCACCCCGATCTGGTGATCGGCCCGGAGACCGAGATCATCGCGGGCAACGGCAAGTTCCTCACCGCCGGAGCCATCGACGCGCACGTCCACTTCATCTCGCCGACCCTGATCGACCAGGCGCTCTCCTCTGGGATCACCACCCTCGTGGGCGGAGGTACGGGCCCGGCCGAGGGCACCAAGGCCACGACGATCACCCCGGGGCCCTGGCACCTGGCCCGGATGTTCGAGGCCCTCGAGGGGTACCCGGTCAACATCGGTCTCCTCGGCAAGGGCAACACCATGTCCCGCGAAGCCATGCACTCCCAACTGCGCGCCGGGGCGCTGGGATTCAAGATCCATGAGGACTGGGGTGCGACCCCTGCCGTCATCGACGCCTGCCTCGGCGTCTGCGAGGAGACCGGCGCCCAGCTCGCCATCCACACGGACACACTCAACGAGGCCGGGTTCGTCGCCGACACACTGGCAGCCATCGCGGGGCGCTCCATCCACGCGTACCACACCGAGGGCGCGGGCGGTGGGCATGCTCCCGACATCATCAGTGTGGTCTCCGAGCCCTACGTCCTGCCCAGCTCCACCAACCCGACCCGGCCGCACACCGTCAACACGATCGAGGAACACCTCGACATGCTGATGGTCTGCCACCACCTCAACCCGACCGTCCCGGAGGACCTCGCCTTCGCCGAGTCACGCATCAGGCCCTCGACCATCGCGGCCGAGGACATCCTCCATGACCTGGGCGCCATCTCGATCATCTCCTCGGACTCCCAGGCGATGGGGCGGATCGGCGAGGTGATCCTGCGTACCTGGCAGACCGCCCACGTGATGAAGCGGCGACGGGGCGCCCTGCCGGGTGACGGCGTCGCCGACAACCACCGGGTACGTCGCTATGTCGCCAAATACACCATCAACCCCGCAGTGGCGCAGGGGCTCGACGGGGAGATCGGGTCCGTCGAGACCGGCAAGCTGGCCGACCTCGTGCTGTGGGACCCGGCCTTCTTCGGCGTCAAGCCGCAGACGGTGATCAAGGGCGGCCAGATCGCGTACGCGCAGATGGGCGACGCCAACGCCTCGATCCCCACCCCGCAGCCGGTCATGCCCCGTCCCATGTTCGGGGCGGTGGGCCGGGCTCCGGCGGCCAACTCGTTCAACTTCGTGTCCTCGGCGGCCATCGAGGCGGGGCTGCCCGAGCGCCTGGGGCTCGGCAAGGGCTTCGTGCCGATCGCCGGTACCCGCGGCGTCACCAAGGCGGACATGCGGGAGAACGACGCGCTGCCCCAGGTCAAGGTCGATCCCGACAGCTTCGCCGTCACCATCGACGGTGATCCGGTCGAACCCGCCCCCGCCGCTGAACTCCCCATGGCCCAGCGGTACTTCCTCTTCTGAGGGCAGGACAGGACATCATGACGACGCGAGCAGCCCTGCTCGTCCTCGCCGACGGCCGGTTCCCCGCCGGTGGTCACGCCCACTCCGGTGGCGCCGAGCCGGCCGTCAAGGCGGGACACATCCGCAACGCCCAGGACCTGTCCGACTTCTGTCTGGGTCGGCTCCACACCACCGGTCTCACCTCCGCCGCACTCGCCGCGGCGGCGGCCCACGGCCTCGACCCGCTCGCGCTGGACCAGGCCGCCGACGCCCGGACCCCGTCACCCGCGCTCAGGAGCGTCGCGCGCAAGCTCGGCCGGCAGCTGATGCGAGCAGCACGGGCCACCTGGCCCAGCCCCGAACTGGCCGCGCTCGCCGAAGCCCGGCCGCGCGGCGCCCACCAGCCCGTCGTCCTCGGCCTCACGGCACGGGCGGCAGGGCTGGGGCCCGCCGACGCGGCGCACTGCGTCGCGTACGAAGCGGTCAGCGGCCCGGCCACCGCGGTGGTCCGGCTCCTGTCCCTGGATCCCTTCGAGGCGACCGCCGTCCTCGCCCGGCTCGCGCCCGCCCTCGACCGGGTCGCCGAACAGGCCGCCGAGGCGGCGCTGCACGGCATCGACGCGCTGCCCGCCTCCTCCGCCCCGCTGCTCGACATCTCCGCCGAGGCCCACGCGGCCTGGCCGGTCCGTCTCTTCGCGTCCTGAACCCAGCACCGCGCCCGCCCGCCCTCACCAGGAGCCGCACCCATGCATCTCGACCACGTACACCACGGCCCCGCGGCCGTCAGCGCCGACGCGGCACGCCCCGACGGCACGCGCCGCGCCCTGCGCATCGGCCTCGGCGGGCCGGTCGGCTCGGGGAAGACCGCGACCGTCGCCGCCCTCTGCCGCGCCCTGCGGGACCGGATCTCCATCGCCGTCGTCACCAACGACATCTACACCCGCGAGGACGCCGCCTTCCTGCTCCGCAATGCCGTGCTGCCGCCCGAGCGCATCCAGGCCGTCGAGACCGGTGCCTGCCCGCACACCGCGATCCGCGACGACATCTCCGCCAACCTCGAGGCCGTCGAGGACCTGGAGGACTCCGTGGGCCCCCTCGACCTCATCCTCGTCGAGTCCGGCGGCGACAACCTCACCGCCACCTTCTCCAGGGGCCTCGTCGACGCACAGCTCTTCGTGATCGACGTCGCGGGCGGCGACGACATCCCGCGCAAGGGAGGTCCCGGTGTCACCACCGCCGACCTCCTCGTCATCAACAAGACCGACCTCGCCCCCTACGTCGGCTCCGACCTGGACCGGATGGCCCGGGACGCCGCCGAGCAACGCGGTGATCTCCCCGTGGTGTTCACCTCGCTGACCGGCGCCGACGGTGTCGACCCCGTCGCCGACTGGGTGCGGGCGCGGCTCGCGGACTGGGCCGCATGAGCGTCACGGCCACCGCGAGGATCACGGCGGTCGCCGACGGGCGGGGCTCCACCTCCCTTCCGGTGCTTGAGAGCGAAGGGCCGCTCGCGGTGCGCCGGACCAGATCGCCGGACCCCGCCCGCGCGCGTGTCACCGTGGTCGGCGCGATGAGCGCACCTCTCGGCGGCGACCGGCTCGCCGTCGAGGTCAGGGCCGAGGACGGGGCGCGGATGACGGTGGACTCCGCTGCCGCCACCGTCGCGCTGCCGGGGGCGGGCCCGGACGCCGGACCCGCGGCGTACGACGTGCGGCTGAGCGTGGGAGAGGGAGCGGAGCTCCACTGGCTCCCCGAACAGCTCGTCTCCGCGTGCGGCAGCGCACTCGACATGACGACCCGGGCGGAACTCTCCGGCACCGGGCGCCTGGTGCTCCGCGAGGAACTGATCCTGGGTCGCCACGGCGAGACCACCGGCCGGCTCTCGACCCGTCTGACGGTCCGTCGAGCCGGACAGCCGCTGCTCGACCAGCAGCTCGCCTACGGTCCGGGAGCGCCCGGCGGGTGGGACGGCGCAGCCGTGCTGGGCGGGCACCGGGCCGTGGGTCAACTGCTGCTCGTCGAACCCGCGTTCGGGAAGAGCCCTCCGGGGCCGAGGCTGCTCGGCCCCTCCACCGCACTCACCCCGCTGGCCGGCCCCGCGGTCCTCGTGACGGCGCTCGCCGCCGACGGACGGCTGCTCCGCGCGGTGCTGGACGAGGCGCTGGAAGGACTCCTGAAGGAGTCAAGGGCCCTGCGGAGCGCGTGAGTTCGCTCAGCGGGCAGTCGACACCGGTTATTGGTTCGGTAAAGAAACACGCGTCCGCCCTGTTCTCGGCAACCTCACAGACGGAAGGATCCGCCTGGACACATGAACGAAGGCGTTCGCCACGGGCGGCGCATCACACAGGGGGAGGTTCCACTTGAAGCGCACAGCGGTGCTCGGCTCGGCCGGCACTCTGATCGCGGGCACGCTCATAGCGGGGGCGATAGCCACACCGGCAGCCGGTGCCGACAGCAGGCACCACGGCGGCCAGGAGGCATACGGCGTCCAGGTCGCCGCCGCCCGCGCCGCGAAGGCCGGCATCGACTGGACGGACTGTCCGGCCGACTGGGCGATCGCCGCACCCATCCAGTGCGGATGGGTGAGTGTCCCGCTCGACTACAGCAAGCCGAACGGCAAGCAGATCAAGCTCGCGGTCGACCGGCACGTCAGCACGGGCACCCAGGACGAGCGCCAGGGCGCACTCGTCTACAACCCCGGCGGCCCCGGCGGCTCGGGCATGGCCTTCCCGAAGCGCATCGTCACCAAGAACCCGCTCTGGACGAAGGCAGCGAAGGCATACGACTTCGTCGGCTTCGACCCGCGCGGGGTCGGCCACTCGGCGCCGATCTCCTGCATCGACCCCCAGGAGTTCGTGAAGGCCCCGAAGGCCGACCCGGTTCCGGACAGCGAGGCCGACAAGCGGGCCCAGCGCAAGCTCGCGGCCGAGTACGCCGACGGCTGCGGCGAGCGCAGCGGCGACATGCTGCCGCACATGACCACGCCCAACACCGCACGCGACCTGGATGTCATCCGCGCCGCGCTCGGAGAGAGGAAGCTCAACTTCCTGGGCGTCTCCTACGGCACCTACCTGGGCGCCGTCTACGGGACCCTCTTCCCCTCGCACGTACGCCGCATGATCGTCGACAGCGTGGTCAACCCCGCGAAGGGCAACATCTGGTACGAGGCCAACCTCAACCAGGACGTCGCCTTCCAGACCCGCTGGAACGACTGGAAGGCGTGGGTCGCGAAGAACGACGCGGCCTACCACATCGGTGACACGCCCGAGAAGGTCGAGCAGGCGTGGCTGACGCTGCGCGCGGCGGCGAAGAAGAAGCCGATCGGCGGCGTCGTGGGCCCCGCCGAGCTCATCGGATTCTTCCAGAGCGCGCCGTACTACGACTCCGCCTGGGCGCCCACCGCCCGGATCTGGAGCGACTATCTGGGCGGCGACACCGCGGCGCTGATCGACGCCGCGGCACCCGACCTGTCGGACACCGCGGGCAACATCAGCTCGGAGAACGGCAACGCCGTCTACACGGCGGTCGAGTGCGCGGATGCCCGGTGGCCCACCAGCTGGAAGAAGTGGGACCGCGACAACACCCGTCTGCACAAGGACCACCCGTTCATGACCTGGGCGAACGCCTGGATGAACCTGCCCTGCGCGACGTGGCCGTCCAAGCAGCAGACCCCCCTGGACGTCCGCACGGGCAAGGGGCTGCCCCCGGTGCTCATCGTGCAGTCCACGCGTGACGCCGCCACCCCGTACGAGGGAGCCGTCGAGCTGCACAAGCGCTTCAAGGGTTCCCGTCTCATCACCGAGAAGGGTGCCGGCTCGCACGGTGTCACCGGGCTGGTCAACCCCTGCATCAACGAGCGGGTGGACACCTACCTGCTCACGGGAGAGACCGACCGGCGCGATGTGACGTGCACCCCGCACGCCACACCGAAGCCGTGATCACCACCTGAACGTGAGCGGGCGGCCGATGAATCCCGGCGGCCGCCCGCTCACCCCGTACGGAAGGCCCACCCGGCCCGGTCGTACCGCTCCAGCCAGGCGTCCTCCGCCGCGTAGTCGAAGAGGGCCTCGCCGTAGTTGCGGACCATCTTCGGGAACGCCTGCCTCCAGTCGCGCCCCTCCAGCTGTGCGGCGAGCCATTCGACGGTTGCCGGGAGGGACTCCTGATATCCCGTCACCGGTCGGTAGCCCAGATCCCGCTCCGCTGCCGTCATGTCGTAGACCACCGGGTGCGCGCCGGTCCACGGTGTGTCACCGACAAGACCCTGCGGCGGGGCACCGGCCACCAGCACCGACTCGGTCTCCACACCGAGTACACCGTCGACGGCGGCGCCGATCTCGGCCACGGTGGGCGCCTGCGGGTCGCCCGCGTTGAGCACCCGGGACGCCGGCCGCAGCGCGGCCAGACGTATCAGCTCGGCGAGGTTGGACACATGGACCGGATGGAAGCGGCTCTCCCCGTCGTACGCGAGGACCCGCCGTCGGCGCCCGTCCAGCAGCCGCTTGACGAAGTAGAGCTCGCGCGGAGTGCGGCAGTGAGCCCCGTGCACCGCTCCCGCGCGCAGCAGCGTCACCGGCAACGTGTCGCCGGCCGCGAGCAGTTCCTGCTCCAGTGCGACCTTGCGCCTCCCGTACGTCGCGTCCCCGGGGGCGACCGTGGGCTGCGTCTCCGGGACGGGCACCGGATACTCGGGGAAACCGTCCGGCTCGCCCTGCGTGTCGAAACTGCGGCCCCAGGCGTCTTCGTACACCGCGCCGCTGGAGACGACGACCGCGGATCCGACCCGGTCCGCGAGCCCCGTCAGCTGTGCGGCGTGATCAGGGCCGAAGGCCACCATGTCCACCAGCACGTCGCACCCGTCGCCGAGGGAGGACGCGAGGGCCCCCTCCTCCTCGCGATCGAGGGCGAGCGGCCGGACCCCGTCACCCCAGGCGCCGTCCCTGCCGCCTCCGCGGGAGGCCGCGGTCACGTCCCAGCCGTCCTCGGCGAGAGCCCTCACGGCGGCCCGGCCGATCTGTCCCGTCGCGCCCAGTACGAACGCCCGTCCTCTGCTCATACGGAAGACGCTACGGCCGCCTCAGCGGCAGGACCAGGGAAATCGGCCCTCAGCAGATTCCCCGCTCAGCGTGCCCGGCGGGGGAACTTCTTGGACTCCTCGCCCTGCGCCGCCTTCGCCTTCACCGCGTACTCGTCGACGTACTCCTGCCCGGAGAGCCCGAGAATGGCGTACATGATCTCGTCCGTCACCGCGCGGATCGCGGCCTTCTGGTCCTCCAGCCCGGCGTAGCGGGAGAAGTCCAGCGGCTCCCCGAACCGGATGGTCACGCGCTTGACCTTGGGTACCTTCTGGCCGGGCGGCTGGATCTCGAAGGTGCCGACCATCGCGCAGGGGATCACGGGGACCCCTGCCCTGATCGCCATCACCGCGACCCCGACCTTGCCCTTGTACAGCCGTCCGTCGTGCGAACGGGTCCCCTCGGGGTAGATGCCCAGCAGCTCTCCCTTGCTCAGCACTCCCAGTCCTTCGCGGATGGCCGCCTGTCCCGCCTCCTTGCCGGACCGGTCCACGGGGATCTGCCCGATGCTGTGGAAGAAGGCCGCGGTCAGCTTGCCCTTGATGCCCGGACCGGTGAAGTACTCGGCCTTCGCGAGAAAGGTGATGCGCCGCTTGAGGATCGACGGCATCAGGAAGTGGTCCGAGAACGAGAGGTGGTTGCCCGCCACGATGGCCGCACCGTCGTCGGGAATGTGTTCCAGACCTTCGATGCGCGGCCGGAACACCAGCCGCAGCAAAGGGCCCAGCACGACATACTTCAGGACGTAATAGAACACAGCTTCTCTCCTAGCCTTCCGGACCGGGCTGGTGGCCGCGTTCTGTCAGGTCACGTGCGGGCTGTCTCCCGCCCGACCCGATGGTGCGGTCGGCCGGGGCCCGGCCTCCCCGGACGGGTACCCACTCCTCGTCGTCTCATCTGATGCGCCATCAGTCGGTCGCCCGTACGCACCGTGCTCCTCGGTGATCGATCGTAGCTTTGATTCCGGTGCATCCGAAGTCCCTGGCACGCCCGAGCCCCCCGGCGCGGGCCCCGGCCGCCGTGGCGCCCCGCATGGCCGTCAGTCCCGGTGGATGTCCGCGCCCGGGCCGAGCGGCAGGTCGAAGCCGTGGAAGACGCCGAGGGCGATCAGCCAGGCCACACCGGCCTCGTGAAGGCGGTGAGCCCGGCCGACTCGAGGAGCGAGCACGTCGGACGCATCCTCGATCGCGACGGCCGCAGCGTCGGGCTCGCGTCGGTGAACTACTGGGCGGATCCGGCTTGAAGGCCTGCTGGGCGGTGTAGTTGACGCACATGTGCGTCATGAAGCCGGGCAGCACGAGGTCCCTGCCGCTGTCCGCTCCGAAGCCGAGGCCCGTCAGGGTCCTCTCCAGTTCGACGCCCGGAAAGACCGCGATCACGACGCGGTGGGTGAGGAGCATGGCTCCATCCTCCCCGCCACGGTCCCGGGGCCGCAGTGACGGCTTCCTGTCACATCCGGACATGGCGCCCGCCCCCACCCCGCCCGGTCATCTGCCGACCAGGCGTCCCAGCGCCCACCGGGCCGGCCCGGCGTAGGCGGCGAGAGCGAGGGCCGGACCCTCGATCCGGAGCGTCGTGGCCGACCCGCCCGGCCGGCGCAGAACCTCGTGGAACAGGCGCAGGCGGACCGGCCCGAGCCGGACGCGCCAGGTCCACCTCCGGCGCTCCTCGTCCACGGACTCCACGGCGAACACCGCGCTGACGCCGAACAGGGAGACGATCTCGCCCCGCATGCCAGGCGTGACGCGTGTACCGTCCACGCGCACCGCCCGGATCTGAGGGGACCAGGAGGGCCAGCGGGCAGGCGTGACATAGCGGAGCCAGACCGCCTCCACCGGCGCGGGGCCTTCGGCCCGGAGGGTCAGGCGCGCCACGAGTGCGCCGTCCGGATCTGCAGGCGCGGTCGGGGACGCGCGGCACCCCTCCGGCCGCCGCCCGCCTCGATCGGTCCTGGCCTGTCCATGTGCAGCTCTCCTCCCGTCGGCGAAGGCGCGCCGCAGCCACGACCGCCCCGCCCGAAGCGGCTGCCCGTCCGCCGCACCGGCACGACCGGGACGCCCTCGCCCGCAGCCCCGCGCCGGCCGGGCGGCCTCGTGGAGACGGCGGTTCCGGGGAACCGCCCCGGTGCCGTCCGGCCGACTGACGCCTCAGGTGTCGCGGGTGGCCACCATCCCCAGGGTGGCCAGTCCCAGCACCACCCAGCCGAACCAGAGCCAGCCGTTGCTCCCCAGCGCCACGGTGTACGCCGTCACCGCGACGAGCGCGCCGACCGTGAGCACTCCCATGGTTTTCGTGGATCCAGGCATGAGCGCACGCTCCTCACCGGCCGCACGGCCGTTGAAGCCATGGTCACCCCTGGGGCACGTCCACCGCTACTGTCCGCGTGCCTGCAATGAGGCGAGATAGGCGTTGTACGCCTTCAGCTCCTTGTCGTCGTCCCGGTCCGCCGCGCGGTCGGAGCGCTTGGCCGTCCGCTGCTCGGAGCGGTACCACTGGAAGACCAGCGCGATCAGGACCAGCACGGACGGGATCTCGCTGAACGCCCACGCGATGCCACCCGCCATCGACTGGTCGCTCAACGCGTCGATGCCGAGGGAGGCGGGCGGATTCTCGTACGCCTTCACCATCGGCTGGGTGGCCATCATCAGCGCGATCCCGAAGAACGCGTGGAACGGCATGCCCGCGAACAGCTCCAGCATCCGCATCACGTATCCGGGCCTGTGCGGGCCGGGGTCCACGCCCATGATCGGCCAGAAGAACACCAGGCCGACCGCCAGGAAGTGCACCATCATCGTGAGGTGACCCGCCTTGGACTCCATCAGGAAGTCGAACAGCGGAGTGAAGTACAACCCGTACAGGCTCGCGATGAAGAGCGGGATCGTGAACACCGGATGCGTGATGATCTTCATGTAGCGGCTGTGGAGCAGCTTGAGCAGCAGTTCGCGCGGCCCCGTGCGGCCCCGGCCGGCCACCGGCAGCGCCCGCAGCGCCAGCGTCACCGGGGCACCCAGTAGCAGCAGGATCGGCGACACCATGCTGATCACCATGTGCTGCACCATGTGCACGCTGAACATGACCATGCCGTAGTCGTTGAGTCCCGTGCACATCACCAGGGCGATGGACAGCACGCCGAGGACGAAGAAGACGGTCCGGTTGACCGGCCAGCCGTCGCCCCGCGCACGCAGCCGCAGGACCCCGTAGCCGTACAGGACGAGGGCCGCGACGCAGCCGATCAGGAAGAACGGGTCCGCGGAGAACTCGAGCCCACGTACCAGCGTGAACGGCGGCAGATCCATGTTCATGCCGTGCCCGCTGTGATCCATCTGTTCACTCCCGCTGGGGACGTCCCCGTTTCGTGCCGGTTGTCCGGTCCAGACTAGAACCGCCCCCGGCCGCGGGTGCGGCCGGGGGCGGTCCATGGGGTGTCGTGACGGTCAGAGCACGACCTGAGCCTCGGCGTAGCGCTCGGCCGGGACCGTCTTGAGGGTCTCCACGGCCGCTGCCAGCGGGACCATCGTGATGCCCGTGCCGCGCAGCGCCGTCATCATGCCGAACTCGCCGCGGTGAGCCGCCTCCACCGCGTGCCAGCCGAAGCGGGTGGCCAGGACACGGTCGTACGCGGTCGGGGTGCCGCCTCGCTGCACATGGCCGAGGATCACCGGGCGGGCCTCCTTGCCGAGGCGCTGCTCCAGCTCGCCGGAGAGCTGCGTCGCCACACCGGCGAAGCGCTCGTGCCCGTAGATGTCCTTCTTGCCCTGGCTGAATTCCATCGAGCCCTCGCGGGGCTTCGCGCCCTCCGCGACGACGACGATCGCGAACTTCTTCCCGTCCGAGAAGCGCCGGCCCACCAGCTCGGTCAGCTCGTCGATGTCGAAGGGCCGCTCGGGTACGACGATGGCGTGCGCGCCGGCCGCCATGCCGGAGTGCAGGGCGATCCAGCCGGTGTGCCGCCCCATGACCTCGACGATCAGCACCCGCTGGTGCGACTCGGCCGTCGTCTTCAGCCGGTCCAGCGCCTCGGTGGCGACCCCGACGGCCGTGTCGAAGCCGAAGGTCACATCGGTGGAGGCGATGTCGTTGTCGATGGTCTTGGGAACACCGACGATGGGCAGCCCCGCCTCGGAGAGGAGGTTGGCCGCCTTCAGCGTGCCTTCGCCGCCGATCGGGATGATCGCGTCCAGGCCGAGCTCGGCGACGTGGCCCTTCGCGCGCTCCACGCCGTCACGCAGGTGCGCGGGCTGGACACGGGAGGAGCCGAGGATCGTGCCGCCGCGGGCGAGGATGCCGCCGACCGCGTCGAGGTCGAGCTTGCGGTAGTCGCACTCGAGGAGGCCCTTCCACCCGTCGTGGAAGCCGATGACCTCGTCGCCGTGGTCGACCACCGCACGGTGCACGACGGAACGGATGACGGCGTTGAGGCCGGGGCAGTCGCCGCCGGAGGTGAGCACACCAATTCGCATTGCCCGGGAAACCTTTGCAACGTGGGCCGACGCCGGACCACGTCGTCCGGTTGGATCCCCGCCACCCTACCGGCGCGGGGTGGCCGGACCGAACCCACTGTCCGACTGATGGACGTCCCACGGATGTACACGGGGCATCCGCGTACGGACCGGCCCCCTCGGGGAGGGGGTCGGTCCGTACGGTGACGCGGTCAGGCCGGCTGGGTCGCCGCGGCGATCCGCTCGGCGCGCAGCGCCTCGTACCACCGGTCGTCACTCGGCGGCAGCGCGTTCACGTCCAGGGCCAGCTTCAGCAGCAGGTCCGCGATGAGCGGGTTGCGCGCCAGGACGGGCCCGTGCATGTAGGTGCCGAACACGGTGTCGTTGTACGCGCCCTCCGTGCCGTCCCCGGTGCCGTTGCCCCGGCCGAGCCGCACCCGGGCGAGCGGGCGCGCGGACGGGCCGAGATGGGTGACGCCCTGGTGGTTCTCGAAGCCGGTCAGCGGCGGCAGGCCGAGGTTCGGGTCGATGTCCCCGAGCACGTCGCCCACGCACCGGGTACCCTCGCCGCGGGTCGAGACGACGTCGAGCAGCCCGAGGCCGGGCTCGCGCTCGCCGAGGTCGTTGATGAACTCGTGGCCGAGGATCTGGTAGCCGGCGCAGACCGAGAAGATGATCGCGCCGTTCGCCGCGGCCCTGCTCAGTCCGCCGTCACGGCGCAGCCGCTCCGCGGCGAGACGCTGCGGCCGGTCCTCACCGCCGCCGATCAGGTAGATGTCGCCCGACGTCGGGATGGGCTGGTCGCTGCGCACGTCCACGCGCGACACGTCGAGACCGCGCTGGCGTGCCCGGCGCTCCACCACCAGGGCGTTGCCCTGGTCGCCGTAGGTGCTGAGGAGGTCGGGGTAGACCCACACCAGCCGCAGGCTGTTGTTGCTCATGCTTCGTCCTCTCCGGGGGTTGCCCGCGCGGGGGTCAGTTGCCGACACGACGGCGCAGATCCTGGAAGGCGGTGTAGTTGGCGATGACCTCGATACGGCCGGGCGGAGCCATCTGGACGGCCTCGTCCAGGGACTCGCACACACGGAAGTCGAGACCGGCCACCTCGAGCCGGACCGCCAGGTCCAGCTTGCGGTCGCCGAGCACGAAGATCGGGTGACCGTAGAGCTGGGTGTAGTCCACGTCCCACAGCCAGGACGTGTCCGTACCGTCGGCGCCGCGGGCGTTCACCGAGAGGATCACCGGGGTGGGCGGCGGGTCGATCAGGGAGAACGTCTCGAGCCAGCCCGCCGGGTTCTTCGCCAGCAGGAGCCGGAGCTCACGGCCGAGGAAGGTGACGACGTCGTACCGGCCGGCCACGGCCTGCACCTGGTACATGCGCTCCAGGGCGACCTGGGGCGGCACGCCGAAGACCGCGGCCACGGCCGCCGAACTCGTGGCGTTGGCCTTGTTGGCCCGGCCCGGCAGCTGCAGGTGGATCGGCCACGCGGAGCCGTGCGGGTCCAGGACGTAGTCGCCGTTCAGCGCCCAGCTGGGGGCGGGGCGGCGGAAGCCGCACTCGCCGCAGAACCAGTCGTCACCGGGGCGCTGCATCACACCGCCGCAGGACGGGCAGGACCAGGCGTCGTCCTTCCACGCCTGCCCCGCCGCGACCCACACCACGTTGGGGGAGGAGGAGGCGGCCCAGACGACCAGCGGGTCGTCGGCGTTGGCCACGATCACGGCCTTGGAGCCCGACAGGCCCTCACGCCACTTCTCGGCCAGCATCCGGGTCTCCGCCGCGCGGTCCAGCTGGTCGCGGGAGAGGTTGAGCAGCGCGATCACCTTCGGTGTCGTGTCCCGGGCCACTCCGGCGAGGTACTTCTCGTCGACCTCGATCACGCCGTACCGCGCGTCCGAGCCCCCGGCCAGCGCGGAAGTGATCCCCGCGGGCATGTTGGCTCCGAGCGCGTTCGACACGACGGGCCCCGCGGCCCCCAGTGCCTCCGCGATCAGCCGGGTCGTGGTCGTCTTGCCGTTCGTCGCGGACACGAGGATCACGTCCAGGTGCTGCGCCAGCCGCCCGAGCAGGTCGGGGTCGAGCTTGAGCGCCACCCGGCCGCCGATCACCGATCCGCTGCCGCGCCCCGCAGCGCGCGACACCGCCGCCGCGGCCTTGCCCGCCGTCACGGCGAGCTTGGCCCGCGGCGACAACGGCTCCGTGTTGCCTGCCATCGTCCTAGATCCTCCTTGCGTAAGTCCGCACCCAGCCTATCGATGTCCGGCCCGCCGCCCGCACCTCGGCACCACGGGGAACGTGGAGGTCGCGTGGAACGTACGCTTCTCCCCATGCGAAACCGCCCGATCCCCGGCAGTTCCGGACGCGTTCGTGCCGTGAGTCTGTTCGGCGCCCCGGTGCTCCACAGCCCGTGCGACGACGTCACCGACTTCGGCCCGTCGCTCGCCCGGCTGGTGGAGGACATGTTCGCCACCATGTACGCGGCGAACGGTGTCGGGCTCGCCGCGAACCAGATCGGCGTCCCGCTCAGGGTGTTCGTCTACGACTGTCCGGACGACGACGAGGTCAGGCACCTGGGCCATCTCGTCAATCCGGTACTCGTCGAGGCGGACGGCATCACCGTACGCGGACCGGAGGGCTGCCTCTCGCTTCCCGGCCTCGAAGCGGGCACCCCGCGCCTCGACCACGCGGTGGTCGAGGGCCGTACGGTCACGGGGGAGCCGGTGAGGGTCACCGGCACCGGGTGGTTCGCCCGCTGTCTGCAGCACGAGTGCGACCACCTCGACGGCCTGATCTACACGGACCGGCTGACGGGCCTGCGCCGCGCCAGGGCGCTGCGCGCGGCCCGGCGGGCACCGTGGGGGAGCGCGGACGGCGGCTGAAGGGCCCCGGTGGCGGGCGCGATCTCAGAACCCCTGGCCGCCCGGCCGGTCGCCCGCCTCGGACAGCCTGCCCCAGAGCAGGTCGGCGAGGCTGCGCACGAGCTGCTCGCGTGAGCACGGACGGTCACCCAGCCACCAGTCGCCGGCCGCGTGCATCATGCCGACGATCCCGTGTCCCCAGATGCGGGCCATCTGCTCACTGTCCGGGCCCAGGTCGACCCGCTCCACGATCACCTTGCCCAGCTCCTCGCCGAGGCGGCGCAGCAGCGGGGCCGAGTGCCGTCCGACGTCGAAACCCTGCTCGGGAGAGGGGGCGGCGTCGTCGGACGGATGCATGAGGAAGCGGTACACCTGCGGCCGTGCCTCGATCGCCGTGAGATAGGTGTCCAGGGTCGCCTCGACCCGCTCGCGCCGCTCGGAGGGTGCGTCGAGTGCGGCCCGCAGGGCGCTCAGCAGGGCGTCGGTGTGGCGTTTGGCGAGGGCGCGGTAGAGGCCGCCCTTGTCGCCGAAGTGCCGGTAGAGGATGGGCTTGGTGATCCCGGCCTCCGCGGCGATCGCGTTCATCGAGGCCTGCGGGCCGTCCCTGAGCACCACCCGGTCCGCCGCTTCGAGCAGTTCCCGGCGGCGGCGTTCGGCCGCCGTCCGCTGCCGTTCGGCCCCTCTTGTGGTCTCCATGCCGTATCTCCCGCCCCACCCAGCTGTCCTGCGATCTCGTCACGCCCGGGCAACGTAACACCCTGCTCTGCCGTGCGCGGATCAGCCGTCGGCCGGTTGACAGAGGCTACTTGCTGGTAACAGACTGTTGTTACCGCTAGTAACGGGTTTATCCGGAAGTGCATGGAGGGAACCATGGCCGAGTTCACGCTCGAGCTCAACGACGACCAGAAGCAGGTCCGTGACTGGCTGCACGGATTCGCCGCCGAGGTGATCCGGCCGGCCGCTTCGGAGTGGGACGAGCGTGAGGAAACGCCCTGGCCCGTCATCCAGGAGGCGGCCAAGGTAGGCATCTACTCCCTGGACTTCTACGCCCAGCAGTTCTTCGACCCTACGGGTCTCGGCATCCCCATGGCCATGGAGGAGCTGTTCTGGGGCGACGCGGGCATCGCCCTGTCGATCGTCGGGACGGGCCTCGCGGCCGTCGGGGTCCTCGCCAACGGCACCGAGGAACAGATCGGCACCTGGATCCCCCAGATGTACGGGGACGCCGACGACGTGAAGGTCGCCGCCTTCTGCTCCTCCGAGCCGGACGCGGGCTCGGACGTGGCCTCCATGCGCACCCGCGCGGTGTACGACGAGGCGAAGGACGAGTGGGTGCTCAACGGCACCAAGACCTGGGCGACCAACGGCGGAATCGCCAACGTCCATGTCGTCGTCGCCGTCGTGGACCCCGAACTGGGCTCGAAGGGGCATGCCTCCTTCATCGTCCCGCCGGCCACTCCCGGCCTCTCGCAGGGACAGAAGTTCAAGAAGCACGGCATCCGCGCCTCGCACACGGCCGAGGTCGTCCTCGAGGACGTCCGTGTCCCCGGTCACTGCCTGCTCGGCGGCAAGGAGAAGCTCGACGAGCGCCTCGCCCGCGCCCGTGAGCGCGCCAGGTCCGGTGGCGAACGGAGTGAGAGGGTCAAGAACGCGGCGATGGCCACCTTCGAGGCGTCGCGCCCCGCCGTCGGGGCCATGGCGGTCGGCACCGCCCGCGCCGCCTACGAGGTCGCGCTCGACTACGCGAAGACACGGACCCAGTTCGGCCGCCCGATCATCGACAACCAGGGCATCGCCTTCCAGCTGGCCGACATGCGGACGCAGATCGACGCCGCACGGCTCCTCGTCTGGCGCGCCTCCTGGATGGCCAGCGCCGGCAAGCCGTTCACCGCGGCCGAGGGCTCGATGTCGAAGCTGTACGCGAGCGAGACGGCCAAGTCGGTCACGGCCCAGGCCGTGCAGATCCTCGGCGGCAACGGCTTCACCCGCGAGTACCCGGTCGAGCGCATGCACCGGGACGCGGCGATCTACACCATCTTCGAGGGCACGAGCGAGATCCAGCGCCTGGTGATCGCCCGTACCCTCTCGGGGATGCCGATCCGCTAGTCCGGCGCGAGGGGCCGGGGCCGTCGCACCGGTCCGGGCCCCTCGCTCCGTCCGCCCTACTTCCGCGGCAGCTGCGCCTCGATGGCGGCCACGACCTCGGGGGCGTCCGGCTCGGTGCGCGGCCGGATCCGGGCGACCGGCTCGCCCGCAGGGGAGATGAGGAACTTCTCGAAGTTCCACTGGACGTCCCCGGCGGCGCCCTCGGCGTCGTCGAGCTTCGTCAGCTCCGTGTACAGCGGGTGGCGGTTCTCGCCGTTGACGTCGATCTTCTCCAGGAGCGGGAAACTGACCCCGTACGTCGTCGAGCAGAACGTCTGGATCTCCTCGGCGGTACCCGGCTCCTGGCCCGCGAACTGGTTGCAGGGCACCCCGAGGACGGTGAACCCCCGGTCCCCGTACTCCTTCTGGAGCCTCTCCAGGCCGGCGTACTGCGGGGTGAGGCCGCACCGGGAAGCGACGTTCACCAGCAGGACCGCCGAGCCCTCGTAGGCCCCCAGCGTGGTCGGTTCGCCGGTGAGCGTGCGGAGCTGGATGTCGTGCAGCGTCATGGGATGTCTCCTCGGTAGCGTGGCGTCACCCTCATTGTGACGGCCCTTCCTGGGGGTCCTGGGGGCCGAGCCTCCGGTAGTAGAGGGTGGTCGGCCTGAGCGCTCCGTACGGGTCGGTCGCGTAGTCCGGGACGGAACCGCACGGCGTCCAGCCCGCCGCGCTGTAGAGCGCTTCCGCGTCGCTTCCCGTCTCGGTGTCCAGGACCAGGAGTGTCAGCCCCTCGCCGACGGCGAAGGATTCGGCCGCCGTCAGCAGTGCCCGGCCGACCCCCCGGCCGCGCGCGGAGGGCCTGACCACGAGCTTGGCGACCTCCGCACGGTGCCGGGCGTTGGGCAGAGTCGTCCTGACCAGGCTGATCGTGCCCGCCACCCGCTCGTCGTCACGGGCGATCCAGATGTGGACGCTCCCCGACTCGACGACGGCGGCCCGCTCCCGCCACCAGCCGGCGGCCGCGGTCCTCTCCAGCGGGGCGAGGAAGCCCACGGACGCCCCGCCCTCCACGGCCTCGATCAGCAGGGCGGCGAGCTCATCGGCGTAGGTGACCAGTTCGGGGCCGGACACGGGGACGATCTCGGTCATGAAGCAGGTCCTCTCACGTTCACGGCAGGACGATCATCAGGGCGTAGCGGACCCGCTCGGGGCCCGGGCAGTGGAAATGCGAGGGGCCGCGCAGCCGGAAGCGCAGGCAGTCGCCCTCACGCAGGGTGTGCAGGGCGTCGTCGACCGTGATCCCGAGCGTGCCTTCGAGCACCCAGACGTGCTGCTCCACACCGGGCACGGGCGCGTCCGCGTAGGCGATCCCGGCGCCGGCGTCGAGCGTGCTCTCGACTACCTCGGCGCGCAGCCCCGGGTGCGGCGGCGACACGGACCGGCGTACGAAGCCCGCCTCCTCGTCCCGCCACACGGGCTGCCGCGCGGCGGGGACCAGCCGGGGCGGCTCAGCCTCGAGCTCCATCAGGAGCCGGGACATCGTCCGCCCGTAGACGGTGCAGAGCCGCCCGAGCGTGGCGGTGGTGGGGCTCAGCTCGCCGCGCTCCAGCCGCGACAGGGTCGAGCGGCTCACCCCGGCGCGGCGGGACAGCTCGTCCAGGGACCAGCCGTGTTCGGTGCGCAGTGTGCCCAGTCGCGCCGCGAGGCGGTCGTCGACGGTGTCCGGCACCCCTTCCTCTCTCATATCCGGGATCATATCTCTTTTCTGGGACTGCTCTGGGTGGCCCGCGTGCCGATCGCGTGATGGCGTGTCAGTCTGATAAGCGCGATATGAGATGTATTGCGCCTTGTGTCGCACTGTGACCACGGAGCCCAGGAGGCCGACATGGCTGGAAGTACGAGTGGGATGCGGACGGATCACGACTCCGCCGCGGCGCGCAAGGCCGGCCCGTCCGGCCGGGCCGTCTTCGCGGGGGTGATGATGATCTTCGGTGGCGCCATGGCGCTCTTCGAGGGGATCTCCGCCCTCGCCAAGGACGACCTGTTCGTCTCGACCGACAACTACGTGTTCCAGTTCAGCCTGACGGGCTGGGGCTGGGTGCACCTCATCCTCGGCATCGTCGTCGTGGTCGCCGGCTGCGCCGTGCTGTTCAGCGGAGCGCTCTGGGCGCGCGGCGTCGGCGTCGTGCTCGCCGGACTCCTCGCCCTCGCCAACTTCCTCTGGCTCCCGTACTACCCCCTCTGGTCCATCGTCCTCATCGCGATCAACGTCTTCGTCATCTGGGCGCTGTGCTCGGCGCCGCACCAGGACGCTCGAGCCTGAGCACGAGGACGTAGGAGACCACCACGGAGACGATCACGAGCGGCATGACGGTGATGCCCTCGGATCCCAGCAGCAGCGTGGCCAGCAGAACCGACGTCATCGGCAGGCGGAGCATCGCCACACACATGGCGCCGATCCCCATCGCGAAGCCGGAGGTCGCGTTCAGGCCGGGCAGGTGCGACAGCGTCAGCCCGGCCGCCGCTCCGAGGAACATGGCAGGGAAGATCGGCCCGCCCCTGAAGGCGCCCAGGGAGGCGGAGTACGCGAGCGCCTTGCAGAGGATCAGCACGAGGAGCGTGGCGGCGGTGTACGTCGCGTCCTGGGCGAGCAGGCCGCCCATATCGTCCTGACCCGAGTACAGCACCTCGGACGCGTCCCTCCCCGTGCTCTCGGCGTAGAGGAGCGCGAGGACGCCGACGGCCAGTCCCATCACCACCGTCGTGATCACGCGCCGCTGCTCGACACGCCCCTGCAGCGAGAGCGACAGCTTCTTGATGCCGGTGCCCGCGAGAGCTGCGGCCGCCCCCAGTGCGACGGCCCAGCCGAACTCGGCGAACGTGGGCTGGGGGGTGTGTGGCACGTGGGGGAGGGTCAGGGAGTACGTCCCCAGGCCTGTCCACGACCCCAGGCCGACGAAGATGAGCGAGCCGATCCCCGAGGCGAGCAGCCCCGGCACGAGGACGAGCCCGAGCATCATCCCCGCGAGTCCTGACGCCTCCATCAGCAGGAAGGCGCCGAGGAGCGGCGATCCCAGCAGGGCGCTCACGGCCGCGAAGCTGCCCGCGGCGGCCACCATGGCGCCCGCGCTCGGCTCGATGCCGGGCTTGAGCAGGCGCGCCGCGTACACCGCCAGCCCGCCGCCCAGGGCGATCAGGGGGGCCTCGGGGCCGAGGACCGCGCCGAGCCCGAGGGAGGCCACGGCGGCGAGCGCGACCCCGGGAAGTTCGGCGGCCGTCGGCGCCGCTCCGGTCGAGAGCCCCTCGGCGGGCCTGTGCCCGCCCGTTCCGGGGAGGTGGCGGATGGCCAGGCCGGTCAGCAGGCCCGACGCTGCCAGCAGCGGCACCGGCCACCAGGAGGGCGTGCCGTGGAAGCCCAGCGCGCGGGGGAGGTCCTCGTAGGTCAGGGACTGGATCTCGTGGACGAGCGCCAGGAAGCCGAACGCCGCGGCGGAGATGGGGACTCCGAGGATGGCGACCATGATCAGAAGTACCGTGTATCCCCGGGTCCGGATCACCCTGAGCGGATCCGGTGACTCCGTGCCGGGTGCCCCTGCCCGTTCGGCCGACATGGTCATGGTCTCCTCGGTGTCGGGTCCCGGCCGGGTCGAACCGCCCGAGCCGGGGTCCTCACGGTGATACCACGATGTCCGCTTATGTCTGTGATGTACCCGCTGTCGACGGGTGGTGAATCGGCGGCGGCGTCAGCCGCGGTCCTCCTCGGCCGCCGGGAGCCGGCCCGCGGCCACCGCGTCGACCAGCGCCCGGTGGTCCCGCTCGTTCTGATCGGCGTAGAGCTCGGCGAACCTCTCCAGCGCCCGGTCGAACACGTCGCTCCGGCCCAGATACGCCGCGATGGCGACGCGGTCACCGGACCGGGCGTGCGCACGGGCCAGTGTCGACCCGCACAACTCCCCGAAGGCGCCCATGCCCCGCGGCACCATCGCCTCCGGTTCGGCGATGCCCTTCCAGTCGCGCAACTGGCGCACGTAGAAGTCCCGTCGCTTCCCGTCGAAGCCGTCGACGCGCTCCCAGCCCAGGAAGATGTCACCGGCCGCCTGCATCAGGCGCTGGCCGGCCACGACCCGCCGGCCCTGGTTCCGGTACGCGCTCGCCCCCGCGTGCGGGGCCAGTACCGAGGTGTCCGCCTCCTTGGCCTGGAGGAAGAGGGGGTCCTCGCCGTCCCTGCCCAGCAGGAGGATGATCCAGCAACGCGTCCCGACGCTTCCCACACCGACGACCTTCCGGGCCATGTCCACGGGCCGGAAGTCGGAGAGCAGGGCCCTGCGGTCCGAGGGGAGACTGCGGCCGTAGCCCTGCAGAAGCTTACGCAACTGCCCTTCCGCCACCCGGCGTTCCGCATCGGGCAGCAGCTCCCCGAGCGGCACGATCAGCGGCGCGTCCGAGGCGATCCGCAGCCGCCCGCCGGCCACCTCGGTCAGTTTGCCGAACGCCTGCAGGCTGTCCCTGGTGCGGGCCTTGGCCGCCGCTCTGGCCACGCGTCTGCGGCCCGGGGCGGTGAGACGGTCGGCTGCCACGGTCCTGAGGCGGTCCACATCGGTCTTCGTGTACCAGACGTCGAGATTGCGCATGCCCGCGAACCGGATCATCGACTCCCGGTACGACCGCACGGTCGCCCGTACGATCCGGGCCCGTTCCTTCTCCGTGAAGCCGTTGGCGCGCCCGGCGATGACGAGACTGGCGGCCAGCCGCTTGACGTCCCATTCCCACGGTCCCGGGAGCGTCTCGTCGAAGTCGTTGATGTCGAACAGCAGATTGCGCTCGGGGGAGGCGAGCAGCCTGAAGTTCAGGAGATGGGCGTCGCCGCAGAGCTGGGCCCTGATTCCGGACGCCGGCGTTCCCGCCAGATCGGACGCCATGACGGCCGCAGCCCCCCGGTAGAAGCGGAACGGCGACTCCGTCATGCGTCCGTAGCGGATCGGGACCAGTTCCTGCACCCGGGCCGCCGACTGGGCCTCCAGAAGGGTGAGCGGGTCCGGCCGGCCCGCCGGCGGCTCGTACGTGTCCTGGCTGGATCTGGGGGCCCGTTTGCGCGCGGCCTTGCCGAGCGCGGCCCGTTCCTGGGGCGTCGCGCCCGGTACGGCGCGGAGCGGAGAGGTGCGTTCCTGGGGCATGACGGCCCTCCTGGCTGCGTGCGGGGCCGTGGGGGCGGCCTGCCTCCCATCATCCCGGGCCGGGCCGATTTCGGCCGCCCGGCCCCGCGCGGACTCAGGCTGTGCCCTTGCGCGTCCGGTCGGCGCCCACGCGCCGCCAGACCGCACGCTGGCACCTGAGCGCGGCCGCGCCCACCGCGATGAGCACCGTGATGTTGACCAGGAGCTGGATGAGCGCACCCCGCGCCTCGGACCAGCTGGCGAAGGCCGTGGAGACGCTGATGGCCGCGGCCGCCGGAATGGTGGTGACGGAGATGAACACCCCGAGCAGGGCGCTCGCGCGGGCCTCGGTGAGCGACACGATGCCGACCACGCCGGCCAGGCCCGCGACGGCGAAGGAGAAGAAGTTCGGCGTGTTGATCAGGTCGGAGACCGGCCGCAGTCCTCGGTCGAACGCCTCCGACTGGAGACCGAACCCGCGGATGAGCAGGCTGAAGAGGAAGGTGACCGCGATGGTCAGCAGCAGTCCCGAGCAGAGGGCGGACAGGCCTGTGCGGATCATCGTCCGGTCCCCCCGGTCGATGCCCAGGGCCACGGCGACGATCGCCCCGTACTCGGGCCCCACGACCATCGCCCCGACGATCAGGATCTGCGAGTTCGTGACGATGCCGACCGAGCCGATGAGGCCCGCGATGACCAGGTAGAGGTAGAAGCTCGGCGCGTACCTCCCCTCGGACCGGATGCGCGCCTCCACCTGCTCCCAGACGGGCGCGCCGGCCAGTGCCCCGAGGTCGCCGGCCGCCTCCTGCGAGGCGCGCCCCGAGAACGCCATGCCGACCGGTGCGATGACCAGGGACCCGCGCAGGTCGACCCGCAGTTCCCGCAGGCCGTGGAGGATCTCGTTCGCGGCGCCCGTCAGCACGTCGCAGGAGACGGAGTCGCCGTCCGGGTTGCGCGCGGCGCCCCGCTGCACGATCAGGTTGAGGACGTGGGGACTCCCGGCGAGGAGCTCCTCGACCTGCCCGGTGAGGTCCGGCGGGCTGACGGCCCGGACCTGGATCATGTCCACGCGGCGGTCCCTCGGGGCTGGGGGAGCGGCCGGGAGGCGTTTGCCGGATAGTGGCCTTCTCGGGGATATGACGGAGATCGGACGGTCATGGACCGATACCCTCCCATAGCCGCGCACGGACTGGTGGGCGACCTGCAGACGGGCGCGCTGGTTTCGGCGGAGGGCGTCGTCGACTGGTTCACCGCACCCCGTTTCGATTTCCCGAGCATCTTCGCCGCGCTCCTCGCCCACGACCGCGGGGGCCTCTTCCGGCTGTCCCCCGACGATCCCGCGTGCTCACGCAAGCAGCTCTACTACCCGGACACCGCTGTGCTCGTCACCCGGTTCATGCCACCCGACGGGGTCGGCGAGGTGCTCGACTGGATGGTCCCCCTCACCTTGGGCGCCGCGACCGCCCGGCACACGCTGTTCCGGACCGTGCGCGTGGTGCGGGGCACCGTGCGGTTCTCGATGGAGTGCCGGCCACGGTTCGACTACGGCCGCGCCTCCCACACGCTGGAGATCAACCCGCGGGGAGCGTCGTTCCGGTCGGCGGGGACCACCTGCCACCTGAGCACCGGCATCCCCCTGGAGCGCGAGGGCGACGACGTCCACGGAGCCGTCACCCTGACCTCGGGCCAGGCCGCGGCAGCCGTGTTCACCGTCTGCGGCGCGGACGAGTCCGCGCCGGCGCCCCTGACCGTCGACGGTGTCACCGAACAGCTCTGGGAGACGGTCGACTTCTGGCAGAGGTGGCTGCGCACCTCCTGCCGGACGGCCTGCGCGGCTCGGAGGGCACCTTCAGCCTCTGCACGTTCCTCTACGTCGACGCCCTGGCCAGGGCGGGCCGCAGCGGCCCGCCCGGTACGTGTTCGAGAAGATGCTCACCTACGCCAACCACGTCGGCCTCTTCGCCGAGGAGATCGGCCCCAGCGGTGAGCAACTCGGTAATTTTCCACAGGCGTTCACCCACCTGTCGCTGATCACGGCCGCCCGGACCCTCGACGAGGCACTCGACCGGCAACGGGACTGACCGTCGCCCTTCCTGCCGTCCCACTCCGGGCCAGGACCCGGGCTGCCGTCCCAACTCCGGGCCCGGGCGCCGGCTGTCGAACGTCCCCACCACGGCCAAGAGCGCCCCGGCGCCCGCACCAGCGGGTCGACGGGCCTTCTCCGTCGCCCTCTGTCGGACCGGCTTGAGAAGATCCTTCCGTGGAGTCTCCCGAACCCTTTCCCGATTTCCCCGAACCGCAGGCCGGCCCGGCCCGGCCGTCCGGCCGGACCACGGTGCGCTGCGCCCTGTGCGGGCGCCCTCTCACCGGCACACGGTCACGGCGGACCGGACTCGGTCCCTCCTGCGACGCCAGACTGCACCCGCCGGGGCCGGACATCCCCAGCCGACGACGCGAGGCCGACCAGGACCCGTTGCCCGGCACCTGACCAACCCCGCACGCCCCGGCTACGCGCCGTCGAGCCGCCTGAACAGCCCCTCCTGCACCACGGACACCAACAACTGCCCCTGACGGTCGTAGATCCGCCCCCTGGCCAGCCCGCGGCCGCCCGTGGCGATCGGCGACTCCTGGTCGTACAGGAACCACTCGTCCGCCCGGAACGGCCGGTGGAACCACATGGCGTGATCCAGCGAGGCCATGTCGAAGCCGCGCGGCCCCCAGAGCGGCTCGACCGGGATCCGTACCGCGTCCAGCAGAGTCATGTCGCTCGCGTACGTCAGCGCGCAGGTGTGGACGAGCGGGTCGTCGCCCAGCGGGCCGACCGCGCGCATCCACACCGCGCTCCGCGGGTCGGCGTCCTTGATCTCCTCCCGCGTCCAGCGCAGCCGGTCGACGTAGCGGATGTCGAAGGGCTGGCGACGGGCCATCCGCTCCAGGGCCTCCGGCAGGCCGCCCAGGTGCTCACGCACCTCGTCGGCGACGGTCGGCAGCTCGTCCGGATCGGGCACGACACGGGCCGGCGGCAGCTGGTGCTCGAAGCCGGCCTCCTCCGGACGGTGGAAGGAAGCCGTCAGATTGAAGATCGTCCTGCCCTGCTGCACCGCCGTGACCCGGCGCGTGGTGAAGGACCGGCCGTCCCTCACCCGCTCCACGTCGTAGACGATCGGGACGCCGGGGCGCCCGGGCCGCAGGAAGTACGCGTGCAGCGAGTGCACCGGACGGTCGCCGTCCGTGGTGCGGCCCGCCGCGACCAGCGCCTGGCCCGCCACCTGCCCCCCGAAGACCCGTTGCAGGGACTCCTCGGGGCTGCGGCCACGGAAGATGTTGACCTCGATCCGCTCCAGGTCGAGCAGATCGACCAGGCTTTCGGCGGGGTTCGTCATGCGGTTCTTCTCCACTCTCCTGGCCTGCGCGCCGTCACAGCCGGCCCACGGCCGTGACCCGGACGACCGCGCGGCCCTCCTCGTCGGAGGCCGCGAGATCGACCTCCGCACGAATTCCCCAGTCGTGGTCGCCCGCCGGGTCGGCGAAGGCCTGCCACACCCGCCACAGCCCGGGCTCCTCGTCGATCTTCAACAGCTTCGGGCCCCGGGCATCCGGGCCCGTGCCGAGGTCCTCGTGCTCGTCCCAGTAGGCGTCCATCGCCTCGCCCCAGGCGTCCTCGTCCCAGCCCGCGTCGCCGTCCAGCTCGCCCAGGTCGCGGACCCGGTCCAGGGCCGCCAGCTCCACCCGCCGGAACATCGCGTTGCGGACCAGGACCCGGAAGGCACGGGCGTTCGCCGTCACCGGCTTGACCTCGTCGGCCTTCTCCTGCGCCTGCTCGGCGGTCTCCACCTCCGGGTTGGCCAGCTGCTCCCACTCGTCCAGCAGACTGGAGTCCACCTGGCGCACCATCTCGCCCAGCCAGGCGATCAGGTCCTGGAGGTCCTCGGACTTCAGGTCGTCCGGGATCGTGTGCTCGAGCGCCTTGTACGCGCTCGCCAGGTAGCGCAGCACGATGCCCTCGGTGCGGGCCAGCTCGTAGTGCGAGGTGAACTCCGTGAAGGTCATGGCCCGTTCGAACATGTCGCGGATCACCGACTTCGGCGACACCGGGTGGTCCCCGACCCACGGATGGCTGGTCCGGTACACGTCGTACGCGTGCCAGAGCAGCTCGCTCAGCGGCTTGGGGTACGTGACCTCCTGGAGCCGCTCCATCCGCTCCTCGTACTCGACGCCGTCCGCCTTCATCTGCCCGACGGCCTCGCCCCGCGCCTTGTTCTGCTGGGCGGCCAGGATCTGGCGCGGGTCGTCGAGCGTCGACTCGACGACGGAGACCATGTCCAGCGCGTACGAAGGGGATTCGGCATCCAGCAGGTCGAACGCTGCCAGCGCGAAGGTGGACAGCGGCTGGTTGAGTGCGAAGTCCTGCTGGAGGTCGACGGTGAGACGGACGATCCGGCCCTCCGCGTCGGGGGTCTCGAGCTGCTCCACCACACCGCCGTCGAGCAGCGAGCGGTAGATCGCGATGGCACGGCGGATGTGCCGGAGCTGGGCCCTGCGCGGCTCGTGGTTGTCCTCCAGCAGATGACGCATCGCCGCGAACGCGTTGCCCGGCCGGGCGATCACCGACAGCAGCATGGTGTGAGTGACGCGGAAGCGCGACGTCAGCGGCTCGGGATCGGACTGGATCAGCTTGTCGAAGGTGGTCTCCGACCAGGCGACGAAGCCTTCGGGGGCCTTCTTGCGGACCACCTTGCGCTTCTTCTTGGGGTCGTCGCCGGCCTTCTTGACGGCCTTCTCGTTCTCGATGACGTGCTCGGGCGCCTGCGCGACGACGAATCCCGCGGTGTCGAAGCCCGCCCGGCCGGCGCGGCCCGCGATCTGGTGGAACTCACGGGCGCGCAGCGTACGCACCCGGGTGCCGTCGTACTTGGTGAGCGCGGTGAACAGCACCGTGCGGATGGGCACGTTGACGCCGACGCCCAGGGTGTCCGTCCCGCAGATCACCTTCAGCAGGCCCGCCTGGGCGAGCTTCTCGACGAGACGGCGGTACTTGGGGAGCATCCCCGCGTGGTGCACCCCGATCCCGTGCCGCACGTAGCGGGAGAGGTTCTGGCCGAACTTGGTGGTGAAGCGGAAGCTGCCGATCAGGTCGGCGATCTTCTCCTTCTCCTCCTTCGTGCACATGTTGATGCTCATCAGCGACTGCGCCCGCTCCACGGCCGCCGCCTGCGTGAAGTGCACGATGTAGACGGGCGACTGCCGGGTGTCCAGGAGCTCGGTGAGCGTTTCCGTGATCGGCGTCAGCCGGTACTCGTAGCTCAGCGGCACCGGCCGGGTCGCGGAGCGCACCACGGACGTCGGGCGGCCGGTACGCCGGGTCAGGTCCTCCTCGAACATCTTGACGTCACCGAGGGTCGCCGACATCAGCACGAACTGTGCCTGCGGGAGCTCGAGGATCGGGATCTGCCAGGCCCAGCCGCGGTCCTGCTCCGCGTAGAAGTGGAACTCGTCCATCACGACCTGGCCGATGTCGGCGTACCTGCCGTCACGCAGCGCGATCGACGCCAGCACCTCGGCGGTGCAGCAGATCACCGGGGCGTCGGCGTTGACCGAGGCGTCGCCCGTCAGCATGCCGACGTTCTCCGTGCCGAAGAGCTTGCACAGGTCGAAGAACTTCTCCGAGACCAGCGCCTTGATCGGCGCGGTGTAGAAGGTGACCTTGTCCTGGGCCAGCGCCGTGAAGTGCGCACCCGCCGCGACCAGGCTCTTTCCGGAGCCGGTGGGAGTGGAAAGGATCACGTTGGCCCCGGAGACCACCTCGATCAGCGCCTCCTCCTGAGCCGGGTAGAGGGTGATGCCCTGCGTTTCGGTCCATGACGAGAAGGCCTCGAAGAGGGCGTCCGGGTCGGCGGTCGGGGGCAGCTGATCGATAAGGGTCACGCCCCCATCTTGCCTGTCTCCTGCCCGGATGAGGGAACCGGCGGACACGGCGAAGATCACGGACGATACGCTTCCCACTCAACTCGGCTGTCTCGCACAGGCAATGACAGCCCGGCCTGGACGCCAGGCCGAATCACGATGGGGGCGGGAACAGCCATGATGGGACCGGCACACTCTCTGTCAGGGGCGGCGGCCTGGCTGGGGGTGGGTGCCGCGGCGGCCGCCGCGGGCCACGCCATGCCCTGGCCCGTCCTGGTCGTCGGGGCCCTGATCACCGCCGGCGCCGCGCTCGCCCCGGACCTCGACCACAAGTCGGCCACCATCTCGCGGGCCTTCGGACCCGTCTCCAAGGCTCTCTGCGAGATCGTCGACAAACTCTCCTACGCGGTCTACAAGGCGACCAAGGGCCCCGGCGACCCCCGCAGGACCGGCGGTCACCGCACCCTCACCCACACCTGGCTCTGGGCTGTGCTGGTCGGTGCCGGCTGTTCCCTCGCGGCCGTCACCGGCGGCCGGTGGGCGGTCCTGGCCATCCTCTTCGTGCACCTCGTCCTTGCCGTGGAAGGGCTCCTGTGGCGCGCGGCCCGGGTGTCCAGCGACGTCCTCGTCTGGCTCCTCGGCGCGACCAGCGCCTGGATCCTCGCCGGTGTGCTCGACAAGGCTGACCACGGCGCCACCTGGCTCTTCGACGCGCCCGGTCAGGAGTACCTCTGGCTCGGGCTCCCGATCGTGCTCGGCGCGCTCGTCCACGACATCGGGGACGCGCTCACGGTCTCGGGCTGCCCGATCCTGTGGCCGATACCGCTGGGCCGTAAGCGCTGGTACGCCCTCGGACCGCCGAAGGCGATGCGCTTCAGGGCAGGCAGCTGGGTGGAGATCAAGGTACTGATGCCCGCCTTCATGATCCTCGGGGGAGTGGGCGCCGCGGCGGCGCTCAACGTCATCTGACCTCAGGGCGCTCTCCGGGAGCGCCCGGGCCGCCGCCGGGGGACCATGGCCGCATGCTGCTCGCCCGGCTCGCCCACGTGTCCCTGGAGGTCGCCGCGACGTCGGCCCGGACCCGTAAGACCGCCCTGCTGGCCGGACTCTTCCGGGAGGCGGGGCCGGAAGACGTCCCGGTCGTCATCCCGTATCTCGCCGGACGGCTCCCGCAGGGGCGGCTCGGGATCGGCTGGAGCGCCCTGCGCGGCCCCGTGGAGCCGGCGGCCACTCCCACGCTCACCGTGACGGCTACGGACGCGGAGCTGACGGCGATCGGCGCCCTGTCCGGCCCGGGCTCACAGTCCGCCCGCAAGGAACGGCTGACGCGGCTGCTCACAGCCGCCACAGCGGACGAACAGAGATTCCTGCGGGCCCTGCTCACCGGAGAGGTCCGCCAGGGCGCGCTCGACGCCGTCGCCGTCGACGCCCTGGCCGGTGCGGCCGGGGCCCCGCCCGCCGAGGTGCGGCGCGCCGTCATGCTCGCAGGGTCCCTCGGCCTCGTGGCCCGTGCGCTGCTCGCCGAGGGCCCCGGGGCCCTCGCGTCCTTCCGGCTCACCGTCGGCCGGCCGGTCCAGCCCATGCTCGCGCACACCGCACGCTCGGTCACCGAGGCGATCGACCGGCTGGGGCCCTGCGCGGTGGAGGAGAAGCTGGACGGCATCCGCGTCCAGGTGCACCGGGACGGGCCCCGGGTGCGCGTCCACACCCGCACGCTCGACGACATCAGCGACCGGGTCCCCGAACTCGCCACGGCGGTGAGCGGCTTCCCCGGCGGCCCCTTCATCCTCGACGGCGAGGTGATCGCGCTCGGGACCGACGGGAGACCCCGGCCGTTCCAGGAGACCGCCGCCCGGGTGGGCTCCCGGCGCGACGTCGCCACCGTCGCGGACGCCGTCCCCGTGGTCCCCGTCTTCTTCGACGTGCTGTCCGTGGACGGACGCGAACTGCTCGACCTCCCCCTCGCCGAACGCCACCGGGAGCTGGCGGCCCTGGTCCCCGAACCGATGCGCGTACGGCGCCTCGTCGTGGCGGACCCCGCGGACGAGGTGCAGCGCGAGGCCGCCGTCGCGTTCTTCGAGGCCACGCTGGCCCGCGGGCACGAAGGCGTCGTGGTCAAGGGAAGTACCGCGGCGTACAGCGCGGGCCGCCGGGGCGCCTCCTGAAACCCGTGCACACCCTGGACCTCGTGGTCCTGGCAGCCGAGTGGGGCCACGGCCGGCGCACCGGGAAGCTCTCCAACCTCCATCTGGGGGCGCGCAGGCAGGACGGCACGTTCGTGATGCTGGGCAAGACCTTCAAGGGGCTCACGGCGCCATGCTCACCTGGCAGACGGAACGCCTCGGGGAACTGTCCACGGGCGACGACGGCCACGTGGTGACGGTGCGTCCGGAGCTCGTCGTGGAGATCGCCTACGACGGTCTCCAGGACTCCACCCGCTATCCGGCCGGTGTCACGCTGCGGTTCGCCCGTGTCCTGCGCCACCGGGAGGACAAGGGGCCGCAGGGGGCGGACACGATCGACACGGTGCTCTCCCGCCGCACATGACCCCGGCCCCCCGCCCGCGCGGCTGAAGCCGGGGGAGAGGGCCGGAGCGGGGCGGCTCAGCCGCGGGCGTCCGCGCCCGCGGTGTGCGCGCGGATCTCCTCCGGCGTGAGGTAGGCGTCGGTGTACTCGAAGTCGCGCAGCGTGGCCTGCTTGCGCGCCTGGAACCCCGTGCGCACGAAGTCGTCGCCGGCGATCGCGTTGAGCAGCCAGTTGGTCATGACCCGGGTCTTGGCGACGTTCGTCCGCAGGGCCGCCCAGTGGTAGCCGCGCGCGGCGGCCTGGGCCGGCATGCCCCGCAGCTCGATACCCAGCGGCTTGGACACCGCGTCCCGGCCACCGAGGTCCACGACGAGTCCCAGGTCCTTGTGCACGTAGGGCTGCAGGGCCTGGCCACGCAGGGACGCGATGATGTTGTCCGCCAGCTTGCGGCCCTGACGCATGGCGTGCTGGGCGGTGGGCGGGCAGATCGCCCCGTCGCCCTTGGCCAGGTCCGGCACGGCCGCCGCGTCGCCCAGCGCGAACACGCCGTCGACGCCGGGCAGGGCCATCTCCGGGGTCACGGCGAGCCGGCCGCGTACCGTCTCGGCGTCGAGGGTCGCGACGAGCGGGCTCGCCGCGACCCCTGCCGTCCAGATCAGCGTCCGGCAGGGCAGCACCCGGCCGTCGGTGAAGGTCACCTTGTCCGGGCCCGCCTCCGCCACGGAGACGCCGAGCGAGACCTCGATGCCGCGCTTGCGCAGGATCTCCAGGGCGCTGAGACCGAGCTTGTCACCGAGCTCCGGCATGAGCTTGGGCGCGATGTCGATCAGATGCCACTTGATCAGCTTGGGGTCCAGCCTGGGGTAGTGCTTGACGGCGTTGCTGGTCAGCAGCTGCAGGCACGCGGCCGTCTCCGTACCGGCGTACCCCCCGCCCACCACCACGAACTGCAGCCGGGACGCCCGCTCCTCCTCGTCGTGGCTGGCATCGGCCAGATCGAGCTGCGAGATGACGTGGTCCCGGATGTAGGCGGCCTCCGCCAGGGTCTTCATGCCCCGTGCGTTGTCCACCAGCCCGGGGATGTCGAAGGTCCGCGTGACGCTGCCGGCGGCCATCACGATGTAGTCGTAGGGCTCGTTCACGATCTCGTCCGTGATCTTGCGGACCACGCAGACCTTCGCCTTGGTGTCCACTCCGATGGCCCCGCCCGGCACGATCCGGGTGCGGTGGCGACGGCTCCGCCGCAGGGAGACGGCGACCGACTGCGGGGTGAGGACCCCGGACGCGACCTGAGGGAGCAACGGCAGGTAGAGCTGGTACGAGAACGGAGTGACGAGCGCGATCTCCGCCTCACCGGGAGCGAGGGTGCGCTCCAGCCGGCGTACGCACTCGACCCCGGCAAAGCCGGCGCCGACAACGAGAATCCTGGGTCGTGCCACGGTGTGCGTCCCTTCTCGGGCTTACGCGGTCATCGCTCGCCTGCCCCGTATCCGGGGCCAGTCACGTCCTCATCCTCACCGGAGGGGACCGAGTCCGCCTCTTGTGACCGGGCGCTCCCTCCGGCCCCGGACCCGGGGTGCGTGGGGTGATGCTCCGTCGAGGTCCCCGGGTCGGGGGTGTCACGGAGCAGGGTGGCGGCGAACGTCAGGCGCCACCACCTGAGGTAGGCCATCGGCGGGCGGCCCACCAGGGCGGTGAATCGGCGCTGCGACAGAGAGATGCGACAGAGAGAACTGCCCGTCCCGCGCACCTCGCCGGCGCGGGCGCCGTGGAGGTCCGGCAGGAGGCCCGACTCGTTCGCTCTGGCACGGTGGGCGGCCTACGGCAGCCCGTAGACCCCGCCGGCATCGCGCTCCGCCCCGTCGCCACGGGGCCCGGGGCGCAGCCGTGACCGACGGTCCCGGTGGGCATCGGAGCCTCGGAATCGCCCGTCCCTCGGGTCATTCACCGCACGGGTGCCCACCGGCGCCGGCGCCTGTGAAGGCCCCGGCCCGAGGGCGGCCGGACAAGCCGCCCCCGGGCTCCGGGGCCCGGTCAGCCGTGCCAGGAGCGCCACAGCGCCGCATAGGCGCCGTCCGCGGCCACCAGCTCGTCGTGACCGCCCAGTTCGCTGATCCGGCCGTCCTCCACGACCGCGATCACGTCCGCGTCGTGCGCCGTGTGCAGCCGGTGCGCGATCGCGATGACCGTACGGCCCTCCAGCACCCGCGCCAGCGAGCGCTCCAGATGACGCGCGGCCCGCGGATCCAGCAGCGAGGTCGCCTCGTCCAGCACCAGCGTGTGCGGGTCCGCCAGGACGAGGCGCGCCAGGGCGATCTGCTGCGCCTGTGCCGGGGTGAGAGCCAGCCCGCCCGAGCCGACCTCCGCGTCCAGCCCCTCGTCGAGGGCCTTCGCCCAGCCATCCGCGTCCACCGCCGCCAGCGAGGCCCACAGCTCCGCGTCCTCGGCATCCGTCCGCGCGAGAAGGAGATTGTCCCGGAGCGAGCCCACGAACACGTGGTGCTCCTGGTTGACCAGCGCCACATGGGTCCGTACGCGCTCCGCCGTCATCCCGGACAGCTCGGCGCCGCCCAGCGACACCGAACCCGCCCGGGGCGCGTAGATCCCGGCCAGCAGCCTTCCCAGTGTGGACTTGCCCGCACCGGAGGGCCCGACCAGCGCCAGCCGGGTGCCCGGGGCGACCTCCAGCGACACCTCGTGCAGGACGTCTACCCCCGAGCGGTACCCGAACCGCACCTGCTCGGCCCGTACCTCCCGGCCGGCGGGACCGACGCCCTCGTCACCCGCGCCGGGTTCGATCTCCCGTACGCCCACGAGCCTGGCCAGCGACACCTGGGCGACCTGCAGCTCGTCGTACCAGCGCAGGATCAGACCGATCGGATCCACCATCATCTGCGCCAGCAGCGCCCCCGTCGTCAGCTGCCCGACGGTGATCCAGTCCTCCATCACGAACCAGCCGCCCAGCAGCAGCACCGCGCCGAGGATCGTCACGTAGGTGGTGTTGATGACGGGGAAGAGCACCGACCGAAGGAACAGGGTGTACTGCTCCCAGGCCGTCCACTCCTTCACCCGCCGGTCCGACAGCGCGACCCTGCGCGCCCCCAGCCGGTGCGACTCCACGGTCCGCCCCGCGTCCACGGTCTCGGCCAGCACCGCCGCGACCGCCGCGTACCCGGCGGCCTCCGAACGGTAGGCGGAGGGCGCCCGCCGGAAGTACCAGCGGCAGCCGGTCACGAGGACCGGAAGCGCGATCAGCACGGCCAGGGCCAGGGGCGGTGCGGTGACCGCCAGCGCACCGAGCAGCAACCCCGCCCAGACCACGCCGATCGCCAGCTGCGGCACGGCCTCCCTCATCGCGTTGGCCAGCCGGTCGATGTCCGTGGTGATCCGGGACAGCAGATCCCCGGTGCCGGCCCGCTCCAGCACGCCGGGCGGCAGCCCGACCGACCGCACGAGGAAGTCCTCGCGCAGATCGGCGAGCATCTCCTCGCCGAGCATCGCTCCGCGCAGTCGCATCGTCCGTGTGAACACGGTCTGTACGACCAGCGCAAGAGCGAACACCGCTGCGGTCCGCTCCAGATGGAGGTCGGTGACCCCGTTCGAGAGGTCCTCGACCAGTCCGCCCAGCAGATAGGGGCCGGTGATCGAGGCGATCACCGCGACCGCGTTGACGGTGACGAGCACGGCGAAGGGCTTGCGGTGACGCCGCAGCAGGTCGCGGACGTACGTCTGCACGGTCGTGGGCGAACCGACCGGCAGGGTCGTCGCCGACTCCGGTGAGGCCGGGTCGTAGGCCGGTGGTGCCAGGCCGATCATGCGCGCTCCTCGATTTCCTCGGCCGCACGGGCCATTTCCTCGGCCTCCGGGGCCGGTCGCAGGCCGCCGATCGCGGCGAGGCCGTCGTGAGAGCCGGCCGCCGCGTCCTCCTCCTCGGTCTCACGGGTCACCACCGCCCGGTAGAGCGGTTCGTCACGCAGCAGTTCGCGGTGCGTGCCCGCTGCCACGACGGTGCCCCCGTGAAGGAGCACGACGCGGTCCGCGAGGTCCAGCAGCAGCGGCGACGAGGCGAAGGCCACCGTCGTACGGCCCCGGCGCAGCCGCTCGATGCCGGCGGCGACCCTGGCCTCCGTGTGCGAGTCGACGGCGGACGTCGGCTCGTCCAGCACAAGAGCCTCGGGGTCGGTGACCAGCGAGCGGGCCAGCGCGAGACGCTGCCGCTGACCGCCGGACAGCGACCTGCCCCGCTCGGTGATCCGGGTGTTCATCGGGTCGCCGTCCGTCTCCACGGACGCCTGGGCCAGCGCGTCCAGCACATCACCGCACCGGGCCGCGGCCAGCGCGTCCTCGGCCGTCACGCCGCCGGAGGACGGGACGTCCAGCAGCTCCCGGAGTGTCCCCGAGAGCAGCACCGGGTCCTTGTCCTGCACCAGTACCGCGGTCCGCGCCGAGTCGAGCGGCAGCTCGTCCAGCGGCACGCCGCCGAAGAGGACCGAGGGGACCGGACCGGATCCGTCATCCGTCTCGGCATGGCCGCCGAGCCGTTCCGCCAGCCGCCCCGCTTCGTCGGGATCACCGCAGACCACGGCGGTGAACAGACCCTGAGGTGCCATCAGCCCGGTCACCGGGTCGTACAGATCACCACGGGGAGCAGCCCCGGCATCCGCCGTCGGCACACGGGTGCTGCGACGCAGGGACAGCACCCGGACCGCACGCTGTGCGGACGGCCGTGAGAAGGAGTACGCCATGGCGATCTCCTCCACGTTGCGCAAGGGGAAGAGCATCAGGGTCGCCGCGCTGTACACGGTGACCAGCTGGCCGACGTCGATCCGGCCGTCCCGGGCCAGCGTCGCGCCGTACCAGACCAGCGAGATCAGCAGAACTCCCGGCAGGAACACCTGGATCGCCGAGATGAGCGCCCACATCCGCGCACTGCGCACGGCGGCCTTGCGGACCTCCTGGGAAGCACGCCGGTACCGGTCGAGGAACAGCTCCTCGCCGCCGATGCCGCGCAGCACCCGCAGCCCGGCCACCGTGTCGGAGGCCAGCTCCGTGGCCCGGCCGGCCTTCTCGCGCTGCAGGTCCGCCCGGCGGGTGGCCCGGGGGAGCAGCGGCAGGACGGCCAGTGCGAGGACGGGGGTGGCGATCGCGACCAGCACACCGAGCGAGGGCAGGTAGAGGACCAGCCCGACGCAGATCAGCACGAGCGCCGTCGCGGCGGCCAGGAAGCGCGACAGCGCCTCCACGAACCAGCCGATCTTCTCGACGTCGCCCGTACTCACGGCGACCACTTCGCCGGCCGCCACCCTCCGGGTCAGCGCGGAGCCCAGCTCGGCCGTCCTGCGGGCCAGCAGCTGCTGCACCCGGGCCGCGGCGGTGATCCAGTTGGTGACCGCCGTCCGGTGGAGCATGGTGTCGCCCACGGCGATGAGGATGCCGAGGACGACGAGGAGGACGCCGGCCGTCGCGAGGTCCCGGCCCGAGCCGTCGATGGTCGCCTGCACCGCCAGGCCGACGGCGAGCGGGAGGCCCGCGATGGCGCAGTGGTGGAGCAGCCCCCAGGAGAGGGACTTGAGCTGGCCGGTGAGCTGACGTCGCCCGAGCCAGAACAGGAATCGGGGGCCTGACCGTACGTCGGGATCGCCGGGATCCGAGTACGGAAGATCGCGAATCTGCATGACGTCCCAAAGGATCGGAAGCGGAGATCCGTCGCGGACCTCGAGGAACAGTGGGGGGACCAAACCGTGCAAGGTTCGCTTCTTGACCGCGTCCGGGGCAACCGATTATTTCCGGCCCCGGAATCGGTGCCCGCACCACGCGGGGCGTCCGTGTCCCGGCCGTCCGCCCGCCCGGGACCCCGCGCGCTGGCGGGACTTCTGAGTCCCGCGGCCGTTCGCGCCGGCCGGGGGAACGTGCCGGGTCGGGCCGGCGGAGGGCCGGACCGGGTCGGCGGGCCTGACTCAGAGAACGGGCCGGGTCGCGCGCTCGAGCTCGATGAGCGCCGAGTGGTAGCGGTGGCCGGTCGCCCGGTCCATCCCGATCTCGCACATGCGGTTCGCCGACAGATAGGCGTCGTACTCCCGGGTGTTGACCTCCGCGGCCTCCCTGGCGGTCGCCGAGTCGGTGAGCTCCTTGTGCAGCATCCCCCGGTCGCCGGCGAATCCGCAGCAGCCCGCGTCGTCCGGCACGACGACCTCTTCGGCACACGCCTCGGCCACGGTGCGCAGGTGCGCCACATCCCCCAGATGCTCCATCGAACAGGTGGGGTGCAGGACGGCGGAACCCGTCCTGCGGAACACGGTCAGGGAGGGGAGCAGTTCGTCGGCCGCCCAGACCAGCGAGTCGACGACGGTCAGCTCCCTGTGCAGGGCCAGATTGTCCTCGGTGAGATACGGAACCACCTCGTGCGCCAGCCCCAGCGTGCACGACGACGCGTCGACGACGAGAGGCAGCGCGCCTCCGGCGGTCCAGCCCCACGCGGCCTCCACGATGCGGTTGGCCATGACCGCGTTGGCGACGTCGTACCCCTTGGAGTGCCAGATCGTCGCGCAGCAGGTCCCGGAGACGTCCTGCGGAATCCAGACCGGCCTGCCGGCCCGCGCGGACAGGGAGACGACGGACTCGGCGAGCGAGGGCGCTCCCGCGTCGCCCGGGCCGGCGAAGATGCGGTTCACACAGGCCGGGTAGTACACGGCGCTCGCACCCGCCCGGGAGGTCGGCGGCAGTCCGCGGGGCGCCGGCCCGGGGATCTCGGGCAGCCACTCGGGCACCAGATCCGGGTCCACGGCCTTGCGGGCGAGCCGTGTCACGGCCTCGAGCAGCCGATCACCCGCGTGGCGCGTCACGAAGCCGGCCGCGCCGAGCGCGATCCGTGCAGATGCCTCCACGGCCTTGAAGTGCTGTGCCGTCAGAGCCGCCACCCGCTCCTCGCGAGGGGAGTGCCGGAGGTGGCGGAAGTCCTTCATCATCGCCCCGGTGTCGATGCCGACCGGGCACGCGAGCTTGCACGTGGAGTCGCCCGCACAGGTGTCCACCGCGTCGTAGCCGTACGCGTCCAGCAGCCCTGCCTCCACCGGTGAGCCGTCCGGCTGACGCATCATCTCCCGGCGCAGCACGATCCGTTGACGCGGCGTCGTCGTGAGGTCCTCACTGGGGCAGGTGGGCTCGCAGAACCCGCACTCGATGCACGGGTCGGCGACCGGCTCGACCTTGGGGATGGTCTTGAGCCCCCGCAGGTGCGCCTTCGGATCCCGGTCGAGGACGATCCGGGGTGCCAGGACCCCGTCGGGGTCGATGGCCCGCTTCGTACGCCACATCAGCTCCGTCGCCGTGGGCCCCCACTCCCGCTCCAGGAACGGTGCGATGTTGCGGCCGGTGGCGTGTTCCGCCTTCAGCGATCCGTCGAAGCGGTCGACGACGAGTGTGCAGAACTCCTCCATGAAGGCGGCGTACCGCTCGACGTCGGCCGGTCGCGCGGCGTCGAAGGCCAGCAGGAAGTGCAGATTCCCGTGCGCCGCGTGACCTGCCACGGCCGCGTCGAAGCCATGGTCGGCCTGGAGTGCGAGCAGCGCCTCGCAGGCCTCCGAGAGCCGCGACGGGGGGACGGCGAAGTCCTCGGTGATCAGCGTCGTGCCCGAGGGGCGGGAGCCGCCGACGGCGGTGACGAACGCCTTGCGTGCCTTCCAGTACTCGGAGACGGTGGCGGCGTCGCGGGTGAACTCGTTGGTCACGGAGACGGCGGGCGCCACCAGGTCGAGATCCGCGACGACCGAGGCCGCCGCCCGCTCACAGGCGCCCAGCGCGTCCTCGTCCGGGGCGCGGAACTCCACCAGGAGCGCTGTCGTCCCCTGCGGGAGACCGGCCCAGTCGGAGGGGACACCGTCGACCCGGACCGAGGCGCGCAGGGTGTTGCCGTCCATGAGCTCGACGGCTGAAGCCCCCGCCTCGTTGAACCGCGGCACCGCCGCCGCTGCCGCCGTGAGCGAGGGGAAGAACAGCAGGGCGGACGAGACCCGGCGGTCCAGGGGCAGGGTGTCGAAGACGACCTCGGAGATGAAGCCGAAGGTGCCCTCGGAGCCGACCATCAGGCCGCGAAGGATCTCCACGGGTGTCGATCCGTCGAGGAACGCGTCCAGGCGGTAGCCGTTGGTGTTCTTGATCTCGTACTTGGCGCGGATCCGGGCGGTCAGCCGCTTGTCCGCCTCGATCTCCGCCTTGAGCGCAAGCAGTTCGTCGCACAGGTGTGGTTCCGCGTGACGCAGCAGCTCGTCGGCGTCCGGTTCGGCGGTGTCGACCACCGTGCCGCTCGGCAGGACGAAGGTCAGCGAGGAGACCGTACGGTAGGAGTTCCTGGTGATGCCCGCAGTCATGCCCGAGGCGTTGTTCGCCACGACACCGCCGACGGTGCAGGCGATGGCGCTGGCGGGATCGGGCCCCAGGATCCGGCCGTGCCGGGCGAGCGCCGCATTGGCCCGCATGACGGTGGTCCCCGGCCGGATCCGGGCCCGTGCGCCGCCGTCCAGGACCTCGACGCCCGTCCAGTGCCGGCGTACGTCGACGAGGATGTCCTCGCCCTGCGCCTGGCCGTTGAGGCTGGTGCCCGCGGCCCGGAAGACGACGCCCCGGCCGTTGCCGTGCGCGTAGGAGAGGATCGCGGAGACGTCGTCGAGATCCTCCGGTACCAGCACGACCTGCGGCAGGAAGCGGTAGGGGCTGGCGTCGGAGGCGTACCGCACCAGGTCGGAGACCTTCCACAGCACCTTCTCCGGACCGAGCAGGGCCGTCAGGCCGGCCCGCAGCGCCGCAGGGGTCCCCGAAGCCTTCCGGTCCGGCACCCGATCGGGGGACGGTTCCCGCGCCGTACGCGGACGCAGGGCTTCCGGCTTGGGCTCCAGCAGCGGCATGTCAGGGTCCCCTCGACGGTGCGGTGCGGTGCGGGGACCGCACCGCACGCCTCAGCAGCGGCGGCGCTCCGGCATCCCGTCGACCAGAGCGGTGAGCAGCCCGCCGAGCACCTCGCGCTGCTCGGCGGTCAATGGAGCCAGGATCTCCTCCGCGGCGGCCTTCCGCGCGTCGCGCATCGAACGGAGCACCGCACGGCCCTCCTGGGTGATCTCGATACGGACCACCCGGCGATTGGTCGGATCCGGGGCGCGCCGCACCCGACCGCTCGCCTCCAGGCCGTCGACCAGGGTGGTCACCGCTCGGGGGACGACGTCCAGGTGCTCGGCGAGATCGGCCATCCGGGGAGGGCCGTCGTAGTGCGCGGTCGTGCGCAGGAGGCGGAACTGGGCCGGGGTGATGCCTATCGGCTCCAGCTGCCGGCTCTGGATGCGCTGGAGCCTGCGCGTGAGCCGCAGCAGCTGCTCGGCGAGCATGCCGTCGGAGTCGGGGGAGTCCATACGGGAACAATATCAGGACTTCGTTCATTGTGAACAGGGGTAACAATGAGCTAGGCTCCCGAAGTCGGCTCGTGCGGTCGGTCATCGAGGCCTGTCGGCCGCGGGAGCCGGCCCGCACACACCGCATTTCCCTCGCACGCTCTCGAAGGAGCCCATGAAACCCGACGAACCCGCCTGGACACCTCCGGCCGCAGACACCGGGCAGCCGCCCGCCGAACTCCGCCGCATCTTCCGGCTCTTCCGTCCCTACCGCGGCAGACTCACCGTGGTGGGGTTGCTGGTCGGCGCCTCGTCGCTCGTCTCGGTCGCCTCGCCCTTCATGCTCCGTGAGGTCCTGGACACCGCCATCCCGCAGGGGCGCACGGGCCTGCTCACGCTGCTCGCGCTCGGCATGATCCTCACCGCTGTGATGAACAGCGTCTTCGGCGTCCTGCAGACCCTGATCTCCACGACGGTCGGCCAGCGGGTGATGCACGACCTGCGCACCGCCGTCTACACCCAGCTGCAACGCATGCCGCTCGCCTTCTTCACCCGCACGCGCACCGGCGAGGTGCAGTCCCGCATCGCCAACGACATCGGCGGGATGCAGGCGACGGTCACCTCCACCGCGACCTCCCTGGTCTCCAACCTCACCTCCGTCGTCGCCACCGTGGTCGCGATGCTCGCGCTGGACTGGCGCCTCACGGTCGTCTCGCTGCTCCTGCTGCCGGTCTTCGTCTGGATCAGCCGCCGTGTCGGCCGGGAGCGCAAGAAGATCACCACCCAGCGTCAGAAGCAGATGGCCGCGATGGCGGCCACGGTCACCGAATCGCTCTCGGTCAGCGGGATTCTGCTCGGCCGGACCATGGGTCGATCCGACTCCCTCACCAGGGCCTTCTCCGAGGAGTCCGAGCGCCTGGTCGACCTCGAAGTGCGCTCGAACATGGCGGGGCGCTGGAGGATGTCGACCATCGGGATCGTGATGGCCGCCATGCCCGCGGTCATCTACTGGGCGGCGGGCCTGACCCTCCAGTCGGGTGTCACGGCCGTCTCCATCGGCACGCTGGTCGCGTTCGTGTCGCTCCAGCAGGGACTCTTCAGGCCGGCCGTGAGTCTGCTCTCCACCGGTGTGCAGATGCAGACGTCGCTGGCCCTGTTCGCGCGCATCTTCGAGTACCTCGATCTCGACGTGGACATCACCGAGCCCGAGAAGCCCGTCCGCCTGGAGAAGGTCCGTGGCGACCTCGCCTTCGAGGACGTCACCTTCGGCTACGACGCGACGAGCGGCCCCACCCTGAGCGGCATCGACGTGGCCGTGCCCGCAGGGAACAGCCTGGCCGTCGTCGGTCCCACCGGATCGGGCAAGTCCACGCTCAGCTACCTGGTCCCGCGCCTCTACGACGTCACGTCGGGCCGGGTCACGATCGACGGCATCGACGTCCGTGACCTGGACTTCGACACCCTCGCCCGGGCTGTCGGCGTGGTCTCGCAGGAGACCTACCTCTTCCACGCCTCGGTCGCCGAGAACCTCCGCTTCGCCAAGCCGGACGCCACGGACGAGGAGATCGAGGCCGCGGCCCGCACCGCACAGATCCACGACCACATCGCCGGACTGCCCGACGGCTACGACACCCTCGTCGGCGAACGCGGATACCGGTTCTCGGGTGGTGAGAAGCAGCGCCTGGCGATCGCCCGGACGATCCTGCGCGACCCGCCCGTGCTGATCCTCGACGAGGCGACCAGCGCCCTCGACACCCGCACCGAACACGCCGTGCAGCAGGCCATCGACGCTCTGTCGAAGGGCCGTACCACCCTCACCATCGCGCACCGGCTCTCCACCGTCCGTGACGCGGACCAGATCGTCGTCCTGGACGGCGGCCGTGTCGCCGAGAGCGGCACACACGAGGAACTGCTCGCGCAGGACGGGCGCTATGCGGGCCTGGTCCGCCGCGACGGCAGTCCAGCCCCCGTCGCTACCTGAGCCGTGGGTCCGGCCGCTGTCGGCCTCACGGTGAGCCCGGGGTGTCGAGGGGCGGACACACGGCAGCGCCGCCGCTCCCGTGGGACGGGGAGCAGCGGCGCCGTGGTGCAGAGACGGTCAGACGAGCCAACCCACGAAGTGGACGACGCCGGCAAGCAGGTTGGTCAGGAAGTTCGTCTCGGTCATTCTCCTTGTTGCATGGTGGATCTGTGGGACATGCGCAGTAGCGTTCTGTAGCCCTCTGTGTGCGTGTAGTAATCATTGACCGGCGCCCGGCAGTTGAGCAATCAATCCCGGAGCGGCCACGCGTTCGAGCGAACAACCGATCCCCTGTTCGTGTGTTCTGGCGTTGCGCCGGTGCGCTCAGGCGGGCACCCCGTCCAGCAGCCGGGTGACCGAACGGACCGCGGCCCGGCCGGCCCGGTTGGCGCCGATCGTGCTCGCGGACGGGCCGTACCCGACGAGATGCACGCGCGCGTCCCGTACCGCCCGGGTGTCCTCGACGCGGATGCCGCCGCCGGGCTCGCGGAGCTTCAGGGGCGCCAGGTGATCGACGGCGGCCCGGAAACCGGTCGCCCACAGGATCGCATCGGCCTCGACCGTCCGGCCGTCCGCCCAGGCCACCCCGTCCGGGGTGATCCGTTCGAAGATGGGCAGCCGATCGAGGACGCCCTGTTCGCGCGCGTGCCGGACGGCGTCGTTGAGCGGCAGCCCGGTCACGCTCACGACGCTCTGCGGCGGCAGTCCCCGGCGTACGCGTTCCTCCACCATGGCCACCGCCGCGCGTCCCTGGTCCTCGCCGAACGGCCCCTCCCGGTAGACGGGGGGCCGGCGCGTCACCCAGTAGGTCTCCGCCGCCGTCCCGGCGATCTCCATCAGGTGCTGGGTTCCCGATGCGCCGCCACCGACCACGATCACCCGCAGACCGGCGAACTCCTCCGGCCCCGGATAGTTCGCCGTGTGCAGCTGCAGTCCCCTGAACGCCCCCTGGCCGGGATAGCGCGGCCAGAACGGGCGGTCCCAGGTGCCCGTGGCGTTGATCAGCGCGCGCGTGGCGTATGCACCCTCGGAGGTCTCGACGAGCAGCCGCCCGTCCATTCCCTCGCGCACGGTGCTCACGTCGACCGGACGGTGCACCCGCAGGCCGAAGCGCCGCTCGTACGCGTCGAAGTAGGCGCCGATGACCTCCGACGAGGGGCGGCTTTCGTCGGCGCCCGTCAGCTCCATGCCGGGGAGGGCGTGCATGCCGTGCACCTTGCCGTACGTGAGGGAGGGCCAACGGAACTGCCAGGCGCCGCCGGGGCGCGGGGCGTGGTCCAGCACCACGAAGTCCCCGTCGGGTCGGAGACCGGCGCGCTGCAGGTGATGGGCGGCGGACAGCCCCGCCTGCCCGGCGCCGATGACGACCACGTCCAGCTCACGCGTCCCGAAGTTGTTCACCTTTCTACCAACCTCGGCCGCGCCCCGGATCTTCCCGGGGCCGCGCCGCGTCCCGGCAGCGCGAGAATGGGGTCATGACCGAAACCTTTGCCACTCACCTGCTGAGCGTCACCACCGGACGGACCGAGACGGTCATGGACCTGACTGCGGACTGCGCGGAGTTCCTCACCCGCACCGCACACGGCAGAGACGGCCTGCTCAACGTCTTCGTCCCCCATGCCACGGCGGGGATCGCCATCCTGGAGACGGGGGCCGGCAGCGACGACGACCTGCTCACCGCTCTGGAAACCCTGCTCCCCGCCGACGACCGCTGGCGCCACCGCCACGGCAGCCCCGGACACGGCCGCGACCACGTCCTCCCCGCCCTGGTGCCACCGCATGCGACCCTGCCGGTGATCGGGGGGCAACTGGAGCTGGGGACGTGGCAGTCGGTGTGCCTTGTCGATACGAACAGGGACAATGCCGACCGGCAGGTGCGGCTGAGTTTCGTGGGCTGATCAGGACTGTGCCGTCAATTCTCCGTACTATGCGTGCGCGAACGGAGAGTATCTTGCACGGTACGACCCCACATGCCATCGAACGTCCCTACGACAGGTGCGGCAGATGCCTGCTCGGAGTGTCGCGAGCACGATCAATGGCATGCCGTCGCCCCTCACCTCCCCCCCCCGGGCCAGTGCAGCCTTCGTCGGCGCCCTCGTGGGTGCCGCGGCCGGAGTCTGCTGATCACCGCTGCCGGAATGTTCTCGATCACCGTCAGCGTCGCGTTCGCGAGGCCGGTGCTCGGCGTGGCCGCTGTCGGCGCGGTCGTGGATGTGGCGGTGGCTCCAGGTACCACTCGCTCGAAATCGAGGTGGGCATCGTGTCTTCCCCCCTGTGGCTCCGCCGCGTCCCTCGCCTCGCCCATGGCATAGGACCCAGGTTCACACCCGGCGGGCAATTCGGCGCCCCGGCCGGATGGGCGCAGCGTCGCTGTTGGGCCGCCCTTGTGCTCTGGGTGGCTGTCGTGGCGGCCATCACGCTGGGCTACGCCCCAGCCGGGTCCGCGTACAGGAACGACTTCTCTCGCTGCCGGGCACCGATGCGCAGGCGGCCACCGACCTGTTCAAGGAGCACGGCAGCGACCAGGCGGGCGACAGCGTCGAGATCCCTGCATGAAGAACCACGGACTGACTCGCAGATGTGGCAGGAGGTGCGCACGAGTCGCCGCGCATACAAGGTCCGCTCGGGAGCGTGCGGGTCGAAGCCGACCGGGACGGCCGGGCTAGGCGGTGATCTCGTCGGTCGGTTCCAGCGAGCGGCCCCTCGGGCACGCCGGATTCAGGCCGAGCCGGGCCTCGCTCCGGCCGGCCCGCCCACGACCGTGAGCAGGTCCACGACGAAGATCAGGGTCGAGCCCGCCGGGATCGACGCAGAGGGGGATTCCTTGCCGTAACCGAGGCGCGGCGGAACGATGATCTCGCGCCGGCCGCCGGCCTTCATTCCCCGCACACCCCGGTCCCAGCCCTTGATGACCTTGCCACCGCCCACGGCGAACTTGAAGGGCCGGTCCCGCTCCCAGGAGGAGTCGAACTCCCTTCCTGACGCAAACGTGACCCCTACGTAGTGCACCTGCACGACCCGGCCCGGCTTCGCCTCGGGCCCGTCCCCGACCACGAGGTCCCGGATCGTCAGCTCGGTGGGCGCGTCACCCTCCAGAACCTCGATCCTGGGCTTGGTCCGTTCGCTCATCAGGGTCCCCTCGCTCGCCACCGGATCCCGCACGGACCGGTCGGACACATGGACGTTCCATGCGGCAGGTGATCACGCTACCGGCACGGCGCACGCTCCGGGGCCCCGTGCCACGCAGGGCTGTTCCCGCGTCCGAGGTGTCTCCGGGTGGGGGTGCCGACCTCGCACCTGACGCGTGGCCGGGGCGGGTGCCGAGGCGTCGGCGCGGCCTCGGGCGACCATGTTCTGGTGGGGAGTGGCGGGCTGCTCCGTCGATGGCTGTGGGGCCCGTGCGTGTGCGCACGGGCCCCACAGTTGGAGGTGTCCGGTTCTCGGCCGGCGGATGCGGCCGGGAGCGGCTAGCTCAGGTCGAAGCGGTCGAGGTCCATGACCTTGGCCCAGGCGGCGACGAAGTCCGTCACGAACTTCTGCTGCGCGTCGTCGCTCGCGTAGACCTCGGCGAGGGCGCGGAGCTCGGAGTTGGAGCCGAACACCAGGTCGGCGCGGGTGCCGGTCCACTTGACCTGGCCGGCCTCGTCGCGGGCCTCGAACTGGTCCTGCGCCGACGACGTCGACTTCCAGGTGATGCCCAGGTCGAGCAGGTTCACGAAGAAGTCGTTGGTCAGCGTGCCCGGCCGGTCGGTGAGGACACCGTGCTGCGAGCCGCCGGAGTTGGCGCCCAGCACACGCAGACCGCCGACCAGGACGGTCGTCTCGGGAGCGCTCAGTGTCAGCAGGTTGGCCCGGTCGAGCAGCAGGTACTCGGCGGGCAGGCGGCTGCCCTTGCCCGCGTAGTTGCGGAAGCCGTCGTAGGCGGGTTCCAGCGCGGCGAAGGACTCCACGTCCGTCTGGTCCTGCGTGGCGTCGACCCGGCCCGCGGTGAACGGCACCTGCACCTCGACGCCGGCGTCCTTGGCCGCCCGCTCCACGGCCGCGTTGCCCGCGAGGACGATCAGGTCGGCCAGCGAGACCTGCTTGCCGCCCTTGGCGTTGAAGGATGCCTGGACGCCCTCCAGCGCGCGCAGGACCTGGGACAGCTCGTCCGGGTCGTTCGCCTCCCAGCCGCGCTGCGGCTCCAGACGGACCCTGGCGCCGTTGGCGCCGCCGCGCTTGTCGCTGCCGCGGAAGGACGCCGCCGAGGCCCAGGCGGCCGAGACCAGCTGTGCCACCGTCAGGTCCGTGGCGAGCACCTGCTCCTTGAGCGCGGTGATCTCCGCGGCGCCCAGCAGCTCACCGGTGCGCGCGGGCAGCGGGTCCTGCCACAGCAGCACCTCGGAGGGAACCTCGGACCCCAGGTAGCGCTGGATCGGGCCCATGTCGCGGTGCGTCAGCTTGTACCAGGCACGCGCGAAGGCGTCCGCGAACTCCTCCGGGTTCTCGTGGAAGCGGCGCGAGATCTGCTCGTAGGCCGGGTCGAAGCGCAGCGACAGGTCCGTGGTGAGCATCTGCGGCTTGTGCTTCTTCGACACGTCGTGCGCGTCCGGAACGGTCGCCTCCGCGTCCTTGGCGATCCACTGGTGCGCACCGGCCGGGGACTTGGTCAGCTCGTACTCGTAGGCGAAGAGGTTGTGGAAGAACTCGTTGCCCCACTTGGTCGGCGTGCTGGTCCAGGTCACCTCCAGACCGCTGGTGATGGCGTCCCCGCCCTTGCCCGTCCTGTGGGAGCTGCGCCAGCCCAGGCCCTGCTCCTCCATCGGGGCGCCCTCGGGGTCCGCGCCGACGCTTTCGGCCGGGCCCGCGCCGTGCGTCTTGCCGAAGGTGTGGCCACCGGCGATGAGGGCGACGGTCTCCTCGTCGTTCATCGCCATCCGGCGGAAGGTCTCGCGGATGTCGCGGGCGGCCGCGACCGGGTCCGGGTTGCCGTTGGGGCCCTCGGGATTGACGTAGATCAGGCCCATCTGGACCGCGCCGAGCGGGTTCTCCAGCTCACGGTCGCCGGTGTAGCGCTCGTCGTCGAGCCAGGTGGTCTCCGGGCCCCAGTAGACGTCCTCCTCCGACTCCCAGACGTCCTCGCGGCCGCCGGCGAAGCCGAAGGTCTTGAAGCCCATGGTCTCCAGGGCGACGTTGCCGGTGAGGATCAGCAGGTCGGCCCAGGACAGCGCCTGGCCGTACTTCTTCTTGACCGGCCACAGCAGACGCCGGGCCTTGTCGAGGTTGCCGTTGTCCGGCCAGCTGTTCAGCGGGGCGAAGCGCTGCTGACCGGCGCCCGCGCCACCGCGGCCGTCGCTGATGCGGTACGTGCCGGCGCTGTGCCAGGCCATCCGGATCATCAGCGGTCCGTAGTTGCCGAAGTCCGCCGGCCACCAGTCCTGGGACGTGGTGAGCACTCCGGCGATGTCCCGCTTCACCGCAGGCAGGTCGAGGCCCTGGAAAGCGGCCGCGTAGTCGAAGTCCGCACCGAGCGGGTTCGCCACGGCGGGGTTCTTGGCGAGGATCTTCAGGTTGAGGCGGTCCGGCCACCACTGGCGGTTCCCGCCGCCCTGCGTGGGATGCGCCGCGCGGCCGTGGGCCACGGGGCAGCCGGCGGCCTGCGCCTCCGGCACCTCGGGGACGGCCGTCTCGGGGGAATCCGGGGTGACGGGATCAAAGACGTGTGACTCGTGGTTCTCGGTCATGGCAGTCCTTCCGGACCCGGCGGGTCGTGGGAGCGCTGAACAGGGGGAGGAGGATCCGGGCCGTGCGGAGGGGCACGCTGTCGCCAGGGTCCTGCCGCGGCCGCCCGAACGCCTCACGGGCCACCGGACCGGACGGTACCCGGGCGGGTGCGACGAGGGGGCGCTCGACCGGTGGTGTCCGTCGCGTGTCTCTGCTGCCGTACCGGAGTCTTCCTGTCTCTTGGATGTCGCCGGGATCGATCCTACGATGGACGTCATCCAAGTCAAGAACTGCGCTAAAACCATAACGACCGGGGCTCGGTGCCGTGGATCCTTCCGGGGCCGCGCGTCCCCCGTGAAGCGGAGCAGGTGGAACGAGATGAGCGACCTTCTTCAACGGCTGCGGGGCTCCGGCTGGCGGCTGACCTCGCAGCGGCGTGTTGTCGCGGAGGTCCTCGACGGTGATCACGTGCACCTGACGGCGGACGAGGTGCATCTGAGGGCCGCCGCGCGACTGCCCGAGATCTCCCGCGCTACCGTCTACAACACGCTGGGGGAACTCGTGGCGCTCGGCGAGGTGCTGGAGGTCTCCACCGTGGGCCGGGCCAAGCGCTACGACCCGAACGCCCGCCGCCCCCATCAGCACCTGGTGTGCTCCGGCTGCGGAACGGTCCGCGACGTCCACCCGGCCGGCGACGCGCTGGGCGACCTGCCCGAGACGGAGCGCTTCGGATTCGTCGTCGGTTCGGTGGAGATCACCTATCGCGGCTTGTGTCCGGCCTGCGCCTGAGCGCGGCGGCGGCGCGTGGGGGGCGGCGGGCCCGCTGACGGCCGACCGTCAGCGGGCCCGATAATGGCCTCATGACCGATGGGCTTCTGCGTGTGGTGCTGGCGGAGGACTCCGTCGTTCTCCGTGACGGCATGGTCGAGCTGCTGGGTGCCCGCGGATGTGAGGTGGTGGCCACCGCCGGGACGGCACCCGAGCTGCTCGCCCGGGTGGCCGAGTACAGGCCCGACGTAGCTGTCGTGGATATCCGGATGCCGCCCACCCATACCGACGAGGGCATTCGCGCCGCCGTCGAGATCCGTGAGGTGTCGCCCGAGGTCGGCATCCTGGTCTTCTCCCAGCACGTCGAGACCGCCTGGGCATCCCGGCTGCTGGCCGGTGGAGCGGCGGGTGTCGGATACCTGCTGAAGGAACGGGTGGCCCGGACCTCCGAGTTCGTGGACGCCCTGCACCGGGTCGCCGAAGGCGGCGTGGCGCTGGACCCCGAGGTGGTCACCCGCTTGATGCGCGGTGGCCGGCGCAGTGGGGTGGACACCCTGACGCCACGCGAGCGCGAGGTGCTGGATCTGATGGCGCAGGGACACTCCAACCGCTCCGTCGCCGCACTGCTGGTCGTGTCGGAGCGTGCGGTGGAGAAGCACGTCGCCGCTGTCTTCACCAAGCTAGGACTGCGGGCGACCCACACCGACAACAGGCGGGTGAAGGCCGTGCTGGCCTACCTGGCGGAGAGCGGCGGTGGAGGATTCAGCGCAGACGCGTCGGCAGTTCGGCGGTGATGACCGTGGGCCCGCCGTGCGGACTGTGCACGTGCAGGATCCCGTCCACCGCGGCGAGGCGCCCGGCCAGACCGGTCAGGCCGGTACCGGTGCCGGGTGCGGCGTCGCCGCACCCGTCGTCGCGCACGATCAGGCGGATGCGGCCGTCGGCCGCGCGTGCCGTGAGTTCGGCCGAGCGGGCGCCGCTGTGCTTGGCGATGTTGGTGAGGAGCTCGGCAGCGCAGAAGTAGACGGCTCGTGCGACCGCGGGGTGCGGGAGTTCCCGCAGATCCAGGTGGACGGTGACCGGTACCGGTGAGGTGGCGGCGAGGCCGGGCAGCGCCTCGCCGAGGCCGCCGTCCAGCGCCACCGGGTGGATTCCCTGGGTGAGCCGCCGCAGTTCGACGACGGTGTCGTCGGTCTGGGTGCGGGCTCGGTCCACCAGGCTCCGCAGCTTGCGGAGGTCGGGGCCGGCTGCGGGAGAGAGTGCGTCGTCGGCCAGCGAGAGGGTGATGGCCAGGGCGACGAGCCGGGCCTGGGTGCCGTCGTGCAGATCCCGCTCCAGGCGCCGGAACCGGTCGGTGCTGTCCGCGAGCAGAGTGGCACGGGCCGTCTCCAGCTCCCGCACACGCTGCTGGGCACGGGCCGGCCCGAGCAGCAACTGTGCGAGCCGCCGGTTCGCTCCGCTCAGCGACCGGATCGCGCCGGGCACCGCGGACAGGAGAAGGAGGCCCAGCAGCGTGGAGGCGGCAGCAGGCCAGCCGGCCGGCTGCCGGTCCGGTTCCAGCAGGCGGATCCAGAGCGGAAAGCCGATCAGCCAGCCGCAGCCCAGTGGAAGCACCACGGCGGCGGCGAACCCGAGCAGTCCGAGGGGCAGGCGCAGCACCAGGTAGAACAGGGTCCGCCAGGCGACCGGATCGGTCAGCACGACACGGCCACGGGCGACCGGGCCCGCCGGGAGCGGCAGCTTCGCCGGCGCCTCGACGTACTCGCCGAGCAACCGGCCGACCAGCCGCCGGTGCGGCGCGCCCGACCCACGCGCGCCCAGCAGCGCGACGACCACGAACGGCAGACCGAGCACGGTGAGTGAGAGCAGCGCCCCCGCGTACAGGACGGCGAGGGCGTATACGCCGCCGAGCACGGCAAGCGGCAGCCCGACGACGGCGAAGATCCATTCGCCGCCCCGGACGGACAGACAGCGCCGCCGTTCAGCCATCTCCGGTCCCGGCGTCTGTGCCGGTCCTCCGCGGCGGGCGCCGGGCTCGGGTTGGTGGGCGGTCGCGTCCGACCCGGCCCGAGGCTCCGTGCGGGCCGGTGCCCGCCCGGACGCCGCGCCCCCGGCGACAGGCCGTGCCGCGTGCTCAGTCACGGCCGCGCCCCACCTGCTCCGCCGCCGGGCCGTGGACCGCCCGCAGGCCCGTGGCCAGGATGCCCGGGACCGTCAGCAGCGCCGCTCCCGCGACGATGAACCAGCAGGCGGCCACCGGTACGGACGGCACCGGCGAGCCGGTCATCGCCGTGCTGAACGCCGCCGACGCGGCACCCGCGACCGCCGACCCGAGCAGGACACCCACCGCAGCGGTCAGCATCGCTTCCGCGGTCAGCATGCGCATCAGCTGCGGCCGGGTCGCACCGACCAGCCGCAGCAGCGCGAACTCGCGGCGCCGCTCGGCGGTCACGGCGACCAGGGTGTTGAGTGTGGACACGGCGGCGAAGCAGGCCAGGAGCGCCAGCTCGGCCTGACGCAGCCAGACGTCCGAGGCGGAGCTGACACCGTTCGCCGTCGGGCTCGCGGCGTGCTCGGCGGTGCTTGTCATGATCAGCATGGTGCCCGACAGCCCGACGAGCAGGGCCACCGGGACCACCACGGACGACAGGCGCCGCGCGTACCCGCGCAGATTGGCGTCGGCCAGCCACCCCGCACCGGGTGCCAGCGCCCGCAGCGGCGCTCCGAGCGCGGCTGTCAGGAGACGCGCCGCGAACGGCCCCGTCAGGGCGACGCCGATCAGCAGAACCAGCGAGGCGAGCAGTGCCGCCTGCCCCGCCTTGTCCGCCTGCTCAGCCGGACGCGAGGCCGCCAGCCGGAGCAGCAGGATTCCACCCGCCAGCACGCCGATCCCGGCGAGCAGGCGGGGTGCGCCGGTCCGCCCGTGCTCGGTCGAACTCGCCGCGAGGGCCGCCGCGGGCGCGACGCGGGAGATCCGCCGGGCCGCGACAGCCGAGGCCGTCAGCCCGACGGCGAGTACGGCGGCCAGCGCGACCAGCATCGGCACCGGTGCCGATGGCACCCGCACGCCCGGCGCCGCCATCCCCAGCCGCTGGAGTTCGGCGAGGAAGCGACGGGCCCCAGCCACCCCGACGACCCAGCCCGGCGGAGCCATCAGCAAGGTGGTCGCGACGACCTGGCCTCGGACCAGCCGCCGCGCCTGACGGGGCGTCGCCGCGACGGTGCGCAGCAGCGCCAGCTCCTGGTGCTGCTGACGGAGAGCAGAACCCAGCGCGTTGACCACGACGAAGAACGCCACCAGGACGGAGATCTCACCGAAGGCGCCGGCGATCACCGTCGGTCCGGGGCCCGAGACCGCCCCGCGGACGTCCGCAGGTGTGGTCGCGTCGGCAGCGAACAGCGAGCCGAACAGCGTCAGGGTGGCCATGGCGAGGAGCAGGGCGACTGCCAGACCGGTGAAGGCAGCCGGACGCCGGCGCATCTGGCCGAGAGCGAGTGCGACCATCACGCTGACGCACCCAGCCGGCTCAGGCGCTCGCCGACCTGGGCAGCGGTGGGACGGTCGAGTTCGTCCACCACCCGGCCGTCGGCGAGCAGCAGCACCCGATCCGCGTACCCGGTGGCGACCGGATCGTGGGTCACCATCACGCACGTCCGGCCGTCCTGCTCCACACCCGCGCGCAGCAGGGCAAGGATCTCATGGCTGGTGGTCCGGTCGAGCGCGCCCGTCGGCTCGTCGGCGAAGATCACCTGAGGGCGGGATACGAGCGCTCTGGCGATCGCCACGCGCTGCTGCTGTCCGCCGGACAGCTGTCCGGGCCGGTGCCGCTCACGTCCGGTCAGCCCGACCCGGGCGAGCGCGTCCGTCACCCGGCCCCGGTCGGGCCGCCGGCCGGCCAGCCGGCCGGGTAGCTCGACGTTCTGCGCGACCGTCATGGCCGGCATCAGGTTGAACGCCTGGAACACGAATCCCACCCGGCTGCGCCGCAGTTCCGCCAGCCGCCGCTCAGGCAGCCGGGACACCTCGGTCCCGCCCCACCAGACGGAGCCCCGAGTGGGCCGGTCCATCCCCGCAAGACAGTGCAGCAGGGTGGTCTTGCCGGAGCCTGAGGGCCCCATCACCGCAGTCAAGGTCCCGGGCTCGAAGGCCACCGACACACCGCGCAGGGCACGCACGGTCGCGGTGCCGCGCCCGTACTCACGGTGCAGGTCCTCCGCCCGGGCGGCGGTTCCCGTCTCGATATCCGTCGTCATCTCAGCCATACCCTCATCCTCGGCGGACAGGGCTCGGCGATCGATCGTGTCAGCACCCGGTTCCGGGGTTCGGGAAACCGAACCCCGGAACCGGGTGGAGCCGGGGAGTCGTTGCGCGCCGGCAGGGACGCCTGCGCCTCGCCCTGGCGTCGGGGACAGGTCAGGCGGGGGGAGGGCGTCGACGTGCAGGCCTCCCGGGAAGGGAACGGTTCAGTGTTCATAGAGGGAGAACGCTCGTTCGTGGAGCTGCTCGTTGTGCTCGTCGACGAAGAACGTGCGTTCCTGCATGAGCTCTTCGCGAAAGTGCTTGGGCTGTTCAAGCGTCATGGTCGACGTGGCGGACCAGGGTTGTTGCGGAGGCACGTCGGATGTCGAGGCGATGCGTTCCGACGGGTCGACCAGGAAGAACGCGAGAATCTTTCGATGTCCCGGGCGTGTGGCGTCCGTGAGGCGGATCGGCCCGACGCGGTGCTGCAGGATGTTCGGGAACGCCAGACAGCGGCCCGCGGGGGTCGACGCCGATCCCAGCGTCTGGTTCAGCGCGTCCTCGTCCTCCAGGCCGTAGACCTCGCGCACCCCGTTGTCGTCGTTCTGTTCGTAGCGAACCTGCGCTTCGGTGGGCCCTTGGGCGAACGCCTCGTTCGTCCACCTGGCGACGATGCCGGCATCGTTCATCTTGTCGAACCAGTCAGGCTTCGCCCGGATGTGCGAGCTGCACTGCAACATCTGGAGTTCCCGCAGTGTCCGCGGTGTCGCGGACGCTATGGAACGGGAGAGATGAAAGGGCAGCGGGAAGGCAGTCAGGTTGGTCAGTTCTCTTGGTCCTCCGAGTCGCTGTGCGGTGGCGGGAAGGAGGATACGACAGCAGACCGACACTGCCCCCGCGGTCCGCCCGTCGTCGCTCCAGACCGGACGCCCCGGACGGTCTGCGGCCCGGACGGTCAGGGCTGGTCCTCGCTCCCCGGTCCGACTCGCCCCGGGTGCGGACGTTTCGTGGACCGGCTGTGCGGCCCGGGGGAGTGGTGGGCGAGCGCGACGAAGGACGGACGGGAACAGCCGGGCCGACGGCGTACCGGCACGGGGCGAGGGCCGGGCGGCGCCGGGTCCTACCGTGAGCGCGTCGCCGCCAGGGCCCCGTGCCCGCGCTCAGCGACCTTGACCGAGCATCTCCAGGACCAGCTGGACGACCTCGTCCGTCCCGGCCTCGGCCAGCGTCCTGAGCGCGCCGCAATGGCGGGACAGCACGATGCCCACGAACGCCGCCACCGCCAGCTCCGCCCGCAGCCGGGGCCGGTCCAGGCCCTCGCGGGTGAAGCGCTCGCAGAGCGGGTCCACCAGGCGCCAGTGCAGCTGGTCCATGGCGGCGTCCTGCACCTCGGGGTCCTCGTGCGGGGTGACCGCGGCCCGGAGGAGCGGGCCCGGGCCGCGCCGGTCGACGCCGTTCACCAGCATCAGGTTGCGCTCGGGTTCCAGCAGGTCGGCCGGCCTGGCGCTGGCCCGGTCCAGGTCGAGCACAGCGATGTACAGCTGCGCCTTGCCGCCGAAGTAGCGGGCGATCAGGGCCGGGTCGACGCCGGCGCGTTCGCCGATCTCCCTGGTGGTGCTGCGGTCGAAGCCGCGCTCGGCGAACAGGCCGGCCGCGGCGGTCAGCAGGAGCTGCCGACTGCGGGCGGAGTCCCGCCGCTTGCCGGGGCTCACCGGTCGGACCGGCCCGGTGTCGCGGTGGCACTGTCCTCGGCGGACTCGGCGTCCGCGATGCTCTCGTCCATCAGCAGTTTCTCGTCCAAGGTCACTGGGGTCGCAGGGTGCTCCGCCGCTGCGGAGCGGCTCGGCAGGACGATCGTAACGACAGCGGTGACCACCCATATCGCGCAGCCCAGCCAGGCGGCGCTCTGGTATCCGCTGTTGGCGGGCAGCAGCTGCCCGGAGTCCGTGTGGGCCTCTAGTACGACGGCGCTCAGCACGCTGCCGGTGGTGTAGCCGATGGTGCGCACCACCTGGTTGAAGCTGATGGCGCTGCCGGTCCCGTGTGCGGGCACGGCGCCGACGATCAGGCCTGGCATCACCGCGAAGGTGCAGCCGACACCGAGTCCGGCGACGCCCATGATCACGAACAGTTCCCACAGGCTGTTCCGGGCGACCAGGAACAGCACCATCGAGACCAGCGAGATTCCGCAGCCGATCGGCAGCACCATCGCCGTGGAGGTCCGCCGGGTCAGCAGCGGCACCAGCTTGCTGGACGCCACACTGGCTGCCGAGAAGGGCAGCAGCACCAGCCCGGTGACCCACACCGACGTACCGAAGCCGTATCCGGTGGAACTCGGGGTCTGCACGAATCGGGTGACCAGCGACATCATCATGTACATCGCCACACCGGCTATCAGTCCGGCGACGTTGGCGGTCAGCACCGATCGGTTGCGCAGCGTCCTCAGGTCCACCAGCGGGTGGGTGGTGCGCAGTTCGTGGACGCTCCAGCCGGCCAGCAGCGCCAGCGCGAACAGGACCAGGCCCAGCACCCGGGCCGAGGTCCAGCCCCAGACCTCGCCCTCGCTCAGCGCAAGCAGCAGCGAGGCCAGCCCGACGGCGAGCATCACCGCCCCCGGGGCGTCCAGCGGACGCTCCTCCCGTCCGTCGACCTGGGGGACCACCAGCGCGGCGGCCAGGAGGGCGAGAGCGCTGATGGTCGCGCCGAACCAGAAACCGGCGTGGATGCCCGACGACTCGGTGATCAGCCCGGTGAGCGGGTAGCCGAGGCCGACACCGGCCACGGTCGTGATGGAGAGCAGTGCCACCGCCGGACGTGACCGCTCGGCCGACAGCACATCGCGCGCGGTGGCGATGGCCAGGGGGACGAGACCGAGGCCCACCCCCTGCAGTGCGCGCCCGGCGACCAGGAAGGCGAAGCCCAGCGGCAGTGCCGCGAGCACGCTGCCGACCAGCACCACCGTGAGCGCTCCCAGGATCACCCTGCGCCGGTGCGGCCCGTCGCCCAGTCGTCCCATCACCGGGGTGGCGACCGATCCGACCAGGAGCGTGATCGTGAGCGACCACTGTGCGTCGGCCAGCGACACATGGTCCACGGCGGCGATGGTCGGCACCAGGGGCGCCCCCAGGCTGCTGATCACCGCTACCACCGTGCCGATGAACACCAGCACCGGAACCAACGCGCGCTGCCGCAGGCCGGCCCCTGTGTGTCTGGCGGTCATCGGCACTCCCCGAGTTTGTCATCAAGTGATGTCTTCATATGATGACACAGTGCGACGCTCGTCGTGTGCGGCTGTCTTCCCACCGCCGTCCTGACCGACGGCAGACTTGTGCTCCTGCGCGACGACCGGTGGGCGGTGGTGGTGATGGGCGGGCCGTCGTCGTGCCGGACGCGTCGGTCCCCCACGTCATCCTGGCCGCGACGAGGCAGCGGGACGGAGCGGGAGGACAGGGCTGATGGGGGCCGTCCACTACCGGGCGGAGAGTGAGAGCGGCGACCAGGACGCGCTGTCATGCTGATCGACGAAGACCGCCGCCACCCACAAGCGTCCGGCGGCCTACTCGCTGCGCGGCCTGCCGGACCGCAAGCACCAGGTGCGATTCGTCCTGAAGCCGGGGAAGCTCGTCCTCGACGCCTTCAACACCTTCTCCGCCCCGCCGAAGGGGGGCCGGGTCGACACGACGCCGGTCCGCCGTGCCCTGGCGGAGGCCGCGATGCCGGAGCAGGGGGCGTACACGGCCACGTCGTGGGACGTGTAGGCCCCTGCCGTCGCCGCGGCGCGGTCCGCCGTGGCCGGGCAGGACGGCCTCGACACCCTGGGCGTCGAACAGCTCGCGACCAGAGTGCGAACGGCGTACGGCCGGTTGACACGCAAGGAGGACGCAGCGGGGTGGCCCGCGCTCCTGCGGGGGAGCGGTCCCGGCAGAAGTCTTACCGGGACCGCTCAGGCCGGTTCGCGGCGCCGCGGACCGGGTGCGGGCAACGACTGCGGTGCAGCGGGCTGCGACGAGGCGCGGATCATCAGCTCCGGCAGGATGAGGGCACGCTGGGCGGGACGGCGACTGCCTTCGAGCAGACGCGCCAGCATCATCTCGACGGCCGTGCGTCCCACGAGCGCCTTGGGCGGCCGTACGGCCGTGATGGCCGGGTCGGCGAGATGGGCGACCTCGTCGTCGTAGCTGACGACGGCCAGGTCGTCGGGGATGCGGACGCCCTGCTCGGTCAGGTACTGCACCACCGAGAGGGCGTCGGGGTCGCTGTGCACGATGAGCGCGGTGATGCGGGAACGGCGGCAGCCTTCCAGGATGTCACCGATGATCCGACGGTGTCCCGGGACGTCGAGGGCGACGCTCTCGCGTATCAGGAAGTCGGCGGGCAGACCGAGTGCGCCGCAGGCGCGGTGCCACCCCACGGCGAGGTGTGCCGAGGTGGGGCTGCCCTTGGAAAGCACAAGCCCTATGGCGCGGTGGCCGAGCGTGTGCAGATGCCGGACCGCCATCTCCAGCCCGGTCGCGTGATCGCTCCGCACCCATTCGAGCTGGTGCGGTGTGGGGGTCCAGTCGGGGGTGTTGCGCTCCACGAACACCACGGGGACCGGCAGCCTGCCGATCCAGTCGATCATCTCGTGCATGCCGGGGCCCTCCAGGTTCGGTGCGAGGAGCAGTCCCTGCACCTGCCCGGACTCGGTCAGGCGGACTATCTGGCGGCGGTCCTCCGCCTGGTCGTAACTGGATCCCCTCAGCTGCACGTTGACGCCGTGCGCCGCCGCGGCGTTGCGGACGCCACTGACGATGTGCGGCCAGTAGAAGTCCAGTGAGGGGACCACCATCCCGATCGTGAACGCCGGTATCGCGAGCCGCCTCCGGCGCACCGGCTCCTGCTCCAGGGCGGAGGGCAGCGTGGCCCCGCCGTGCACCCTGGTCAGAAGGCCCCGCTCGGCCAGCGCCGCGATGTCCCGCCTGATCGTCAGCTCGCTGACCGAGAGGGTCTGTGCGAGGTCGCGTACGCGAACGGCACCGTGCAGCCTCAGCTGGTCCATCAGCCGTTCGCGACGTTGCAGTGCGAACAGCTGGTCGGTCCTCGTGGAGGATCCCGCGGGTCCCTCGGGGCCGGTGGGCCGTGTCGACGTCATGGCGCATCCCCTCCGTCCGGTGCTGGGTCCGGGCGATGTTCGAGTCTGTTCAACTCGTTTCGTCTGTGGTCGAGCTCTGGTGAGTCTGTGTGGGTGACCACTATCTCTGACTCAGCGTCTTCTGGCTGGAACTCGCCGGAAACATGGATGGCACCTGCTGTTCGAGCGGGCTGCCCGAGGCAGAGGAGCCCGCACCGCATGCAGACCAAGGCCCGTGCTCTGGTCGTGATGAGCAGGTCCAGCTTCGAGGCACACTTCGACCAGGACCGGCTGCGCCGCCTCGCCGACCTCGTGACCCTGGACGACCCCTGCTGGACCGACGACCTCGACAGCGCACGGTCCCGCGAACGCCTGGCCCGCGCCGACGTGCTGCTCACCTCGTGGGGCGCGCCCGCTCTCACGGCGCAACGGCTCGCCGCCGCACCCCGCCTGCGGGCCGTGATGCACGGGGCGGGCAGTGTGCGCGACCTCGTGGGGCAGGAGGTGTGGCGCCGCGGGATCCGGGTGACCAGCGCCGCCGCCGCCAACGCCGTACCGGTGGCGGAGTACACCCTCGCGGCGATCATCTTCGCCGGGAAGAAGGTCCCGTTCCTCGCCGCCGACGAGCAGCGCGCGTACGGGGGATGGGGGTCGGCCACCGGCTACGGGGACCTGTCCAACTTCCGGCGGACCGTCGGCGTCGTCGGCTTCTCGCGGATCGGCCGTCAGGTGGTCGAGCTCCTGCAGGTGCTGCGCGGCACCACCTGCCTGGTGGCCGACCCCTACGCCGACCCCGAGGAGGTGGCGCGGGCGGGCGCGAGGCTCGTGCCGCTGGAGGAGATGCTGCCGCGCGTCCACGTGCTGTCCGTGCACGCACCCGAACTGCCCGAGACCCATCACCTCATCGGCGCCGAACAGCTGCGCATGCTTCCCGACTTCGCGACGGTCATCAACACCGCGCGCGGCTCGCTCGTCGATCCCGACGCGCTCGCCGCCGAGTGCGCCGCCCGCAGGCTCTTCGCGATCCTCGACGTCACCGACCCCGAACCGCTGCCCGCCGACTCCCCGCTGCGCCGTCTCGCCCGCGTGATGATCACACCCCACATCGCCGGGTCCCTGGGCACCGAGACCGGCCGGCTGACCGACCACGTCCTCGACGAACTCGCCCGCTGGGCCACCGGCAAGCCGCTCCGCGCCGAGATCACCGCGGAGAGCTGGGCGCTGGGCCTGAGCGCCTGATCCCCGCCCCTCGCTCCACCGTCCACCACCGCTCGAAGGAGAGCCCCGCCATGAAGTTGACGAAGAAGCTCGCCCGAATCGCCCCTCTGGTCGTCGCCGCGGCCCTGACCGCCACCGCCACCGCCTGCGACGCCAGCGGCACGGACAGCGCCTCGTCGTCCGACGGCAGGACCGTCGTGAAGGTCGCACTGTGGAACTACAAGACCACGCCCGAGTTCAAGGCACTGATCGACGGCTTCGAGGCCGAGAACCCCGGCATCGACGTCCAGCCGGTCGACATCCTCGCCGACAACTACCCGGAGAAGGTCACCACGATGCTCGCGGGCGGTGACACGACCGACGTCCTCACCATGAAGAACGTCACCGACTACGCCCGCTACGCCTCCCGCGGCCAGCTCCTGCCGCTGACCGACGAAGCGGCCGGGCTCGACAAGGCGTCGTACTCCGGTCTCGACGACTACGACCTGAAAGGCGACTACTTCGCGCTGCCCTACCGCTCGGACTTCTGGGTCCTCTTCTACAACAAGGACATGGTCGGCACGGAGGACCTGTCCGAGCTGACCTGGGACGACTACGCGAAGCTGGCGAAGAAGTTCACCAAGGGCTCCGGCTCCGACAAGGTCTACGGCACCTACCTGCACACCTGGCGCTCGGTCGTCCAGGCGGTCTCCTCCGCGCAGACCGGCGGCGACCAGCTCGGCGGCGACTACGCGTTCTTCAAGGACCAGTACGACATGGCCCTCGGCCTGCAGAAGGCGAAGGCGGCCCTGCCGTTCTCCACCGCCTCCAGCAACCAGATCACCTACGACTCGCAGCTGACCACCGGCAAGGCCGCCATGGTCCCGATGGGTTCGTGGTGGGCGGCGGCGCTGCTCGCCGAGAAGGCGCAGGGAAAGAACGACATCGACTGGGGCATGGCGCCGATGCCGCAGGCCGGGAGCGGCGGCAAGACCGTCACCTTCGGCTCGCCGACCGCGTTCGCCGTCAACAAGAAGGCCCGCAACGCGGACGCCGCCAAGAAGTTCGTCACCTGGGCCTCGGGTCCTGAGGGTGCCGCCGCCGTGGCGAAGATAGGCGTCACGCCCGCGTACACCAGTGACAAGGTCCTCGACACCTTCTTCTCCGTCGAGGGCATGCCGGCCGACGCGCTCTCCCGCAGGACGATGCAGCCCACCACGGTGCAGCTGGAGATGCCGGTGAGCGACAAGACCTCCGACATCGACCAGATCCTCAAGGAGGAGCACGAGATGATCATGAGCGGCGAGAAGTCCGTCGACGAGGGCATCAAGGAGATGGGCCGGCGTGTGAAGGACGAAGTCCAGTGAGTCTCGTCGCACCCCCCGTCACCCCGCACGCGCCCGACGGCGCTTCCGCGGCCCACCAGGCCGCCGCGAAGCGCCGGCGGCGCCGCAACCTCCTGGTCGGCTGGTCGTTCATCCTGCCGAACTTCCTCGGCTTCGCCGCCCTCACCCTCGTCCCGGTGATCGGCGCACTCGCGATCTCCTTCACCGACTGGGACTCCTACTCCACCCCGGAGTGGGCCGGCCTGGACAACTTCGAGCGGCTGTGGAACGACTCCAACTTCTGGGCCGCGCTGCAGAACACCCTGTACTACGCGGCAGGACACATCCCGCTCACCCTCCTGGTCTCCCTCGGGCTGGCCGTGCTCCTCAACCAGAAGCTGCGCGGCGTGCACGTCCTGCGGACCGCCTTCTTCTTCCCGTACATCACCTCGCTCGTCGCCGTAGCCGTGGTGTGGAACATGCTGCTGAGCCCCGAGGCGGGGCCGGTCAACCAGTTCCTTGAGTTCCTCGGCATCGACCACCCGCCGGGCTGGACCAGCTCCCAGGACTGGGCCATGCCCGCGCTGATCATCACGAGCGTGTGGCGGGACATGGGCTACTACATGGTGCTCTTCCTGGCCGGGCTGCAGACCGTCCCGGCCGAACTCTACGAAGCGGCCCGCATGGACGGCGCGGGTCCCTGGCAGCGGTTCTGGCACGTCACACTGCCGGGGCTCCGCCCCACGACCTTCTTCGTCACCGTCATGATCACGGTCTCCAGCTTCAAGGTCTTCGACCTGGTGCAGGTCATGACCGAGGGCGGGCCGGGCCGCTCCACCCTCGTCCTGTCCCAGCTGATCTTCCGTGAGGGCATCACGCAGGGCCGCTTCGGCTACGCCTCGGCAGTCTCCCTCGCACTCTTCCTGATCTGCCTCGTCATCACAGTGATCCAGTTTCAGGTGCAGAGAAGGAGCGAGCGATGAGCACCACCGTGCTGCGCAAGGACAGCGGTGCGCCCACGGACCCCGCTCCCGTGGTCCCCCCGGCGGAGAAGCGTGCCCGCAGGGGGGCGGGGGCCCTCACCGGGCAGATCGCCCTGTACGCACTGCTCACCGCTGTGGCCCTGGCGATTCTGCTGCCCTTCATCTGGATGCTGATCTCGTCGGTCAAGGACGACCGGGACGTCTTCACGGTGCCGATCCAGTGGATCCCCGAGGAGTTCGAGTGGGACAACTTCACCACGATCTGGACGAGGGTGCCGTTCGCCGCCTACCTCGGCAACTCCTTCTTCCTCAGCGTCGTGATCACGTTCCTGCAGGTGTTCACCGGCAGCTTCGCGGCGTACGGCTTCGCCAAGATGCGCTTCCCGGGCCGCGACCTGCTGTTCACCGGCTACATCGCGACGATCGCGGTGCCGTGGCAGGCGTACATGGTGCCCCAGTACGTGATCATGCAGAAGCTCGGCCTGGTGAACTCCTTCACCTCACTGATCCTGCTCCAGGCGTTCGGCGCGTTCGGCGTCTTCCTGATGCGGCAGTTCTACCTGACGATCCCGGACGAGATCAGCGAGGCGGCCCGCCTCGACGGCCTGACCGAGTACGGCATCTGGGCCCGGATCGTCCTTCCGCTCTCCAAACCGGCCCTCGCGAGCCTCGCGCTGCTCACGTTCGTGAACACCTGGAACGACTACATGGGTCCGTTCATCTACCTCACCGACAACCGTCTGTGGACCGTGCAACTGGGGCTGCGCGCCTTCATCGGGCAGTACGACGCGGAGTCGGCGATGATCATGACGGGCTCGGTGCTCTCCGTCGTACCGGTCCTGGCGGTGTTCCTGCTCGGCCAGCGCTACTTCGTCCGGGGCATCGCGACGACCGGCGTGAAGGGCTGAGCGCGTGGGGACGACGGAGGTGAGCCGGCGTCCGCGGCTCAATGTCGCCCACGGCTCATGGGAGTTGATCTGGGCGCACGTGCACCGTGTCCTGGTCGTCAACCTCGGGATCGCCGTGACCAACCTGCCCCTGGTGGCCGCGCTGTACGCGACCCCTCAGCCGTGGCGGCACCCGGTGTTCTTCGGGCTGTTGCTGCTGACGCTGCCGGGGCCGTCCCTCGCCGCCGCGTTCGCGTACCTCGGCGCCACGACCGGTGACGAGCAGACGCCGGTACGCGTGTTCGCCCGGGCGTACCGGCAGCTCTTCCGGCGGGCGGCGCTGGTCTCGGTACCCTTCGTGCTGCTCGTGATCGCGGCGGTCGCCGATGTCGTCACGCTGGGGACGTCCGTGCCGGGCGCGGCACTCGTGCCGATGGCGGTGGTGGTCGCGCTGGTGGCTGCCGCGGCGTGGCCGGTCGCGCTCGCGCATGTGGCCGGGGGCGGGGACATCGGACCGCGGCTCTTCCTGATGGCGCCGTACGCAGTGGCCCGGCACGGGCTTCTGGCCCTGATGAACCTCGTGCTGGGGGTGGTGACGCTGCTGCTCGTCAATCAGGCGCCGCTGCTGGGGCTCGCGGTGCTGCCCGGGTGCGTGCTGTTCGTGGTGTGGCGCAACTGCCGGGTCATGGCGGCCTTCGGCGATCCGGGCACGGAGAACGATCCAGTCGCACGAAAGGGGAGGCGCGATGGCACGGGAGGATTCCGGTCGGGCGCGGGACCGGCAGCAAGCGCCGGCCGCTGACCGGGTGGACGGGCTTCATGCCCGTATCCGGGTGGCGGCGGACTCCGCGCGGCGGACGCCCCTGCCGGACCTGCCGTTCTCCGTGTACCGCCGCTTCGACGACGACGGCGACCGCCTGGCCTACGAGGAGCTGTACTTCCGGCGCCGGGCGCTGGTGACAGCCCTCGCCGCCGAGGCCTTGACGGACCCGGCAGTTCGACTCGGTCCCTTGGCCGATGCGTTGTGGTCCGTGTGCGACGAGTACACCTGGGCCCTTCCCGCCCACGAGATGCATGCGACCCGCCTGGACCGGGGCATGGACCAGTGCCTCGACCTGTTCGCCGCGCTCACGGCGCAGCTGCTCGCCGAGACGGTCCGGATCTGCGGCGACCGTCTCGACCCCCGGGTGGCCTCCCGTGTGCGCGACCAGGTGGACCACCGTGTGCTGTCCCTCCTCGCCGACGACGAGCGCCCGCTGCTGTGGGAGGACTGGGCACACAACTGGGCTGCCGTCTGCGGCGGTTGCGTGGGGCTCGCGGCACTGGCCCTGTGGGAACCGGGACCACGTCTCACCCGAGTGCTCGACCGCTGCCGACGCGCCCAGCTCACCTACCTGAGCGGCTTCGGCGACGACGGGGGCTGCGCGGAAGGGGTGGGCTACTGGGTCTTCGGGTTCGCGCACTTCGTCTACTTCGCCGAGGGGCTGCGAGAGCTCACCGGGGAGGATTTGCTCACGCACCCCAAGGTGCCGGCCATCGCCCGCTTCCCCGGCGCGGTGCACCTGGGCGGCGGCCTGTTCCCCGCCTTCTCGGACGGGGAGGAACGGCCTCGTGTGCCCGCCGGTCTCGCCCGACAGCTCGCGCGCAGGCTCGGGGTGCGGGTCCCGGACGAGGCCGTGGAGGCCACGGACAGCGGGGCGGACCTCGCACGTGACTGGGCCGACCTCTCCCGGACCCTGTGCTGGGGCGCCCCGGACCCCGAACCGGGCCCTGCACCCGCCCCGGACCCCGAACCGGAACCGGGCAGCCCCGAATCCGCCCCGCTCCCTGAACCCGAGGCGCCCACGGCGTACCTCCCCGATCTGGCCTGGATGGTCGACCGGGGACAGGGCGTTGCCTTCGCTGCCAAGGGCGGGCACAACGCCGAGGCGCACAACCACAACGACCTGGGCCAGTTCGTCCTGGCGGCGCACGGCGAGGTGTTGCTCGCCGACCTGGGAGCCGGTGAGTACCGCAAGGGGTACTTCGACGAGGCCACCCGCTACACCTTCCTGCACGCCTCGTCCCGTGCACACTCCGTGCCGCGCGTCGACACGCGCGAGCAGTCCGCGGGTGGCGCCCACGCGGCACGGGTCCTCACCTCCCAGGTCCACCCGCACGGCGCGGACCTGACTCTCGACCTCACCGGCGCCTACGAGGTGAGCGGCCTGACAGCGCTGCGCCGCGCCTTCTCCTGGAACCGTGACGCCGGGGAACTGCTGCTCGTCGACGAGGTGGAGGCAGAGCGGCCGATGCCGTTGGAGGAGGTGTTCGTCAGCAGGCTGCGCCCCGAGCTCCGCGCGGACGGAGCCGTGTGGACCGGAGCCGTGGCACGGGCCCACCTGGACCTGCCGGAAGGCTGTGACCGGCACGTCGAGACGGTGTACACCACCGACCATGAGGGAGCGCCCGACACGGTGCACCTCCTGCGGATCGGCTTCCACCTCTCCGAACGGCGGGCGCGGTTGCCGTTCCGCTTCACCGTCGGCCCCACCGCCGGCGGGGACGGCCTCCCGCGAGGCCCGGAGCCCTCCGGGAGGCGCGGCAACCCGTGATCATGCCAGAGGCGCGAGTGTGGCGTCCCGTCCTCCGATCCGCCCAGCCGGTGTGCCGGGCGGCAGCGTTTTGATGCTGCAGGCGGCGGGAGGCCCGGGTCCTCCCGCCGCCGGTGCGATGGCCTGCCTCAGTTCTGGTTCAGCGGGAGCGCGATGTCGGTGACCCGGTAGCGGTCGGGGAACGAGCCGAGGAGGTCGGCTTCGCCGTTGAGGACATTGACCCGGTACAGACGCTGCTTCCCGCCGGTGGACAGCGCCGCGAAGCCGCGGTTCGAACCGGTGGAGGGACGGTAGTAGATGTCGAACCCGGCCGACGGGCCCGCGTTGACGCCGAGGCCGCCGGTGGGAGCGAGCGTTCCGGCGTTCGCGGGCGACTGCAGGGAGACCCGGTCGTTGACGGTGTCGATGTCGAACAGCGAGGTGGCCGTGGTCGCGTCGAGGTCGTTGTTGGTGTAGGCCGCGCCCGTGACGCCCAGGGCGGTGGACGGAGGCATGGTCGGGTTGGTGAGTGTCCCGTCCGTGGTCGTGGTGCGCGGGGCGGCCGGGTCGTCGATGTTGTGACGCAGGTTCTGCCCGGTGTCGCTGATGATGCGCAGCCGGTTGGCCGCAGGGTTGAAGTCGATCCCGAAGTGCGCTCCGGCCAGGGCGACGGTGAGCTGTGACACCTTGACGGCCTTGGCCCGGCTGTTCACGGTGTAGACGCCGCCCTTGTCGCCGACGCCGTACAGCTTGCCGTTCTGGACGCGGAAGTCGATCCCGACCAGCTTGCGGTCCTTGCTGAGGCCTGCGACGCGGCCGAAGGACCAGATGTCGTCCGCGTGCGCGACGCGGAAGCCGACCAGGCGCTGGTCCGACGTGAGGCCCACGCTGATCAGCCCGTTGCCGGCCGCCCGGCCGGTTGCCGCGAACGGTGTGGGTTCTCCGGCGTCGGCCGTCGCGAGGGCAGGTGCGATCAGGGTCGCGGCGAGGGCTGTGGCCACCGCGAGGGCGGTGGCGGCAACGCGATTACGCATGAGGGGAAGTCCGATCGGTCGACGGCCCGCTCCGTGGTCGGCGCGAGTCCGCAGGTGCTTCGAAACCACGCGCTGTCCAGGACGGGTCTCGGCCGGCAGGACCCCCGGGACAGCCCACATAAGTCGTACAGGCACGCCCACGTACAGCTCGGTCCGCGACAGCGGAACCGCCCCGATGTCACCCGAATGCGCGGAGCGCGGCAGGCCCCGGCCCGCGAGCAGTGCCGTCTCGCCGCCATGCAGCAGTCGCCGACATCGGCTCACATCCGGTCGGCTCCGACCCTCCGCCGAGCGCGGCCATTGAGGGGATTGGAGGCGACATGCAGGCGCGTCGAAGGGCCCGAGGGGGATGGACCCGCATCGTGAACGGAGCCGCCGCTTCCAGGCGACGGCACTCACACACAGCGGGAGAATTCATGTTCAAGCTCGGCAACGCGGCAGTCATGACCGTGGCCGCAGGAGCACTGCTGTTCGCCGGTGCGGGCGTGGCCTCGGCCGACGCCGGGGCTCAGGGAGTCGCCTACGGTTCCCCCGGCGTGCTGTCCGGCAACGTCGTCCAGATCCCCATCCACATTCCCGTCAACGTCTGCGGGAACTCGCTGAACATCATCGGTGCGCTGAACCCCAGCGGCGGGAACGCCTGCGTCAACGGCGGCTACGACCGTGGCCACGAGGAGTACAAGGGCAGCCACGACGACGGCAAGGGCGGTCACGACGACGGCAAGGGCGAGGACTACGGCTACTCCGAGAACCACGGTGAGTAGGACCGCTTGAGGTCCCTTTCCCTGCCTGGCTGAGGCCCGAGGTGCTCAGTCAGGCAGGGACGTCCCGATACTCCGCGGCGCGGTGTCGGGAGTCCTCCGCTCTCCCGGAACAGCCACCGAGCGGACGCGTCGCCACCAGCCCCCGGAGGGCCCCCGCCTCCGTCTCGTCGTGCGAGGCCGTACGGAGGCGTCGGTGGAACCCGCCCTGCGGTGCCCCGGCGTCGGGACCGGACCCCGACGGCGAGCCGGACCAGGAGGTCGGCGACCCTCAACACAGATCGCGACTCTCCCGGTTCCCCCCGGGGGACAGGAACTACTGTCGCGAGCATGGTCGAACACGACGCTCTCGGTGCCGTCCGCGATGCCTACGACGCCGCTGCCCCCGTCTACGCGCAACTGTTCCGCGACTCCTTGCGTGACAGTCCTCTGGACCGCGCGGTCCTGGGTGTCTTCGCCGAGGTCGTACGGGCGAGCGGGAACGACCGGGTCGCGGACCTGGGGTGCGGGCCCGGCTATGTCACTGCTCATCTGGGCGAGCTGGGGCTGGCGGCGTTCGGCGTCGATGCCTCTCCTGTGATGATCGAGTCGGCTCGACACGCCCATCCGGGCCTGCGGTTCGACGTGGGCTCGATGGCCGCGTTGGACATCGGTGACGGCCTGCTGGGAGGCGCCCTCTCGCGGTGGTCGATCATCCACACCCCGCCGTCGGAACTCCCCGCCCTCCTGACGGAGTTCCACCGTGTCCTGGCTCCCGGCGGCCACCTCCTGGTCGGCTTCTCCGCGAGTGATGACCCGTCTCACCTGACGCAGGCCTTCGACCACGCCGTCGCCCTCGCCTATCGGTGGTCACCCGATCATCTCGCCGTGCTGCTGCGTGAGTCCGGGCTGGCCGAGGTGGCCCGGACGGTTCGTGAGCCTCGGCCCACCGACCGACGGCAGTTCCAGGAAGTCCACCTGCTCGTGCGCAAGGCCTAGTCCTTCTGCCCGTGCAGGTGGGAAGGGGCGGCTGAGGTTCGGTTGCCCCGTCCCGATCGCGCGAGCAGCCGGTCGCCGGGCGGGAAGCTCCTCCCCACCGCGTCGAGAAAGCGGGCGCGGGCTCTGGGCGAGGCCGGTCGCCGGGTGGCGTCGACGAACAGCCTCCCGCCCGCTTCGAGCATCGGCGCCATGGCCGTCAGCTGCCACACCGAGATCCCCGGAGGCCTCATGGGGTCGGTCATCATCTGCTGGTGACCCCCGGCGTCCACGGTGGTGACCTTCCGGTTGCCCGTGACGGGGTCGGCCGTGGGATGCCGGCCGCCTCCGGGAAGACCATCTGCTGCACGACCACGGCCATGAGGACCCTTCGGTGGTCGATGCCGTTGCGCCGGCGGCAGGTCACGGCCCGCTGATGATGCCCGTCGGTCGGCGCCGGAGCGGGACCGGACGTCGCCGTGGCAGGGATGTCCGGCCCTGGCCGCCGTGCACCGCACTTCCCCCGTACGGCTCCCGCCGTACGGGCCGACCGCTTGATCGTCCGTCGGCGGGGTAGCGAACTGACATGGCTACCGACACATCCACGTCCGCGAGCGGTTACGTGCAGCCCGAAGTCGACGTACGGGCACTGACCGAGGTCCTCGACGGCGAGTACGCCGGGATCCGCGACCTCGTCCGCACCAACCTGGCGACGTACGCCTCCGTTCTCGAGGAGGCCGACGAGCTCGGCGTCGACGAGTTCCGCGAGCGGGTGCGTGAGCTCGTCGTCGAGATGGCCGCGACGGGGCAGACCGGCATGGGCTTCCCGGACGAGTACGGCGGGGGCGGCGACATCGGTGCGTCGATCGCCGCTTTCGAGACGCTCGCCTTCGGCGACCTGTCGGTGCTGGTGAAGGTGGGTGTCCAGTTCGGTCTCTTCGGCGGGGCGATCCTGCACCTGGGTACCGCACGTCACCACGACGCCTACCTTCCCGACCTGATCACCGGGAAGCTGATGGGCTGCTTCGCGATGACCGAGACCGGCCACGGCTCCAACGTCCAGGCGCTCGGTACCGTCGCCAGGTACGACGCCGCCGCGCAGGAGTTCGTCATCACCACCCACGGCGACCAGGCGCGCAAGGACTACATCGGCAACGCGGCCCGCCACGGCGAACTGGCCGTCGTGTTCGCCCAGCTGGAGGTCGGTGGAGAGTCCGAGGGCGTCCATGCCTTCGTCGTGCCGATCCGGGTCGACGGTGAGGTGGCGCCCGGCGTCCGGATCGAGGACGACGGCCGCAAGATGGGCCTCAACGGAGTGGACAACGGCCGGCTCCTGTTCGACGGCGTACGGGTGCCCCGCGAGGCGCTGCTCAACCGGTTCGCCGACGTCACCCCCGAAGGCGGCTACGAGAGCCCGATCGAGAATCCGAACCGGCGCTTCTTCACCATGCTCGGCACGCTCGTCCAGGGCCGGGTCAGCGTCGGTGGCGCCGGGGTCAACGCCGCCAAGGTCGCCCTGGCGATCGCCACGAAGTACGCCGTGCGGCGCCGCCAGTTCGAGGCCGCCTCGGACAGTGAGGAGCAGTTGCTCCTCGACTACGGTCTGCACCAGCGTCGGCTGCTGCCGCTCATCGCACGGACGTACGCGCTGCACTTCGCGCAGGACGTCGTACGCACGCAACTCCACGAGGTCTTCTCCGGCATCAAGGACGACGCCCGGGCGCGGCGACAGCTGGAGTCGCGCGCCGCCGGGACGAAGGCGCTCGGTACCTGGCACGCCACCCGGGTCGTCCAGGAGTGCCGCGAGGCGTGCGGAGGTGCCGGCTACCTCGCCGTCAACCGGTTCGCCGCCCTCAAGGCCGACAGCGACATCTTCACCACCTTCGAGGGCGACAACCATGTGCTGATGCAACTCGTGGCCAAGGGGCTGCTCACCCACTACGCCAGCGAGTTCGAGGACCTGGACCAGCTCGGCATGGTGCGCTACGTGACCGGCCTCGCCGTCGAGACGGTCATCGAGAAGACGTCGGTCCACAAGCTGCTCGAGCGGGTACGGGACCTGCTGCCGGGCGGCGACGAGTGGGACCAGGAGGCCGGGCTGCTCGACTCCGAGTACCACCTCGCCATGCTCCGGTACCGGGAGGAGCACATGCTCGCCGGAGTGGCCCGCAGGCTCAAGCGCGGGATCGACCAGAAGCGCAATCCCGGCGTCGTGTTCTCGCAGGTGCAGGACCACGTCATCGCGGTCGCCCACGCGCACGTCGAGCGGCTGGTCCTGGAGGCGTTCGTCGACCGGGTGCGTGCCCTGCCGGAGAGCGGGAACAAGGTCGCGCTCGGCCTGCTGTGCGACCTGTTCGCCCTGTCGACGATCGAGGCGGGCCGTGCCTGGTTCATGGAACACGGCCGGCTGACCGTGCAGCGATCCAAGGCGATCAGCCGCGAGGTCAACGGCCTCTGCCGCAAGGTCCGGCCGCTCGCCGTCGACCTGGTCGACGCCTGGGGGATCCCGCCCCGGATGCTGCGCGCGCCGGACCTGGTGGGCTGAACAGGGAGGGATTCCGGACGGCGGCGGCCCCACCGCTGACACCTCGTGACCCGAGGGTGCGGCACGGGCAGTCGGCCCGCGCGCCGGCCCGCTCCCGGTTTCGCCCCCCGCACGCGGGCCCGGACTCACCCCGCCGGCGTACACCCGGTCGTACGACCTGGGCGCAGCGGCGAGAGTGGCACGGAGACGCGTCGTCGCGTCCCCGGCCACCGCATGCCGCCTGCGAGGGAGATCCCGATGTCCCGGACCACGGAACCCCTGCCCCGGCCCGCGGTGGCGGAAGCCGTCCGGCTGGGCGGGCCTCGTCGCCGGGCACCCACCCCGTACCGCGTCCCCGGCGGGGAGCGGCCGGTCCCGGGCGTGCCGGACGCGCGCGGCGGCGCCGTCCTCGGCGCCCCGGGCCCCGACCGCGCCGTCGTCACCCGGTGACCCGGCACCGCGGCGGCGTCTCGTGAACCACCCGGGCACCCTCGTCCTGATCATGGCGGCCGCCGTGCTGGCGCCGCTTCTCGTGTACGCGACGGGGCGCAGGCTCCGCGTACCGCTGGTCATCTTCGAGATCGCCCTCGGGATCCTGATCGGTCCCGACGTGCTCGGCTGGGCCCGTCCGGACGAGGTCACCGACACTCTCGCCGACCTCGGGCTCTCCATGCTGATCTTCCTCGCCGGGTACGAGATCGAGTTCGCCGCGATCCGCGGTGACACCCTGCGCCGCTCCCTCCGGGCATGGCTGATCGCCCTCGTCGCCGGAATCGGACTGGCCCTTCTCATCAGCGGTGGGGACGTGTTCGAGGCATTCGTCATCGGCACCGCGCTGACCAGCACGGCCCTCGGCACGGTCCTGCCGATGCTGCGCGACCGCGGGGAGCTGAAAGGGCGCTTCGGGAAGGTCATGACGGCGTTCGGCGCGGTCGGCGAATTCGGTCCCGTCGTCGCCATGGCGCTGCTGCTCAGCGGGCGCCGCCCGGCCGAGTCGGCAGTGCTCCTGGCCGCGTTCGGGGTGATCGCGGCCGGGGCCGTCTTCTGGGCCCTGCGCCCGAGGCCGCCGTGGTTCACCCGGCTGACGGAGCGCACCCTGCACAGCAGCGGACAGTTCGCCGTCCGGTTCGTGATGCTGCTGCTCGCGTGCATGCTCGGCCTCGCCGAGGTGTTCGGCCTGGACGTCCTGCTGGGTGCCTTCGCCGCCGGGGTCCTCACCCGGCTGGTCCTGCACCGTGCCGTGCCCGAGAGCAGCGACGAGATCCTGGGCAAGGTGGAGGCGATGGGCTTCGGCTTCCTCGTGCCGCTGTTCTACGTGGTCACCGGGATCGAGTTCGACCTGGACGCGCTCCTGCACGACGTGGCCGCCCTGCTGGTCGTACCGCTCTTCCTGCTGCTCTTCGTGCTGGTGCGAGGCGGTCCGGTGTACGCGCTCGCTCCCAGGGACCTGGGCCGGGGCGACCGGCTCGGTCTGGCTCTCTTCGCCTCGACCTGCCTGCCCCTGGTCGCAGCGATCACGACGATCGGGGTGGATCAGAAGCTGCTCGGCTCGAACGAGGCCGCGTCGCTGGTCGGCGCCGCGATGCTGTCGGTCCTCGTGCTGCCGCTGCTCGCGACGCGGGTGCGGTCGACGGCCGGCGGGAAGGGCCGGCCCGTGCGCGCCGGGGACGCGAGGACGGACGCCGAGGCGTGGTGACGGACGCCGAGGCGTGGTGACGCCCGGTCGTAGGCGCCCGTGAGCCCGCGCGCCGTCCGGGGCAGCCCCTGCGGCTCGGTCGGCCCGGTCGGTGGGAAGGTCGGGGGATGGAGCTACGTCACCTGTCCGGCTTCGTCGCCGTCGCCGAGGAGCTGCACTTCGGCCGCGCCGCCGAGCGCCTGCACATCGCCCAGTCCCCGCTGAGCCAGCAGATCCGTCTGCTGGAGCGCGACCTCGGGGTCAAGCTGTTCGACCGGACGACCAGGTCGGTGCGGCTGACCGTCGCCGGGCAGGCCCTTCTGGAACCGGCCCGGCATCTGCTGGCCGAGGCGTCGGTGGTCCGGCGCACGGTGCAGGCCGCCCACTACGGTGAGGTCGGCCGGGTCACCGTCGGCTTCGCGGGTGCCAGCAGCTATTCGGCGCTGCCCCTGCTCACCCGCGCGGTCGGCTCCGAACTGCCCGGCATCGAAATGGTCCTCGAGGGCCAGATGTACACCGGGGAGGCGATGGGCCGCATCACCGACGGCACCCTCGACGTCGGATTCGTCGCGCTGCCCGTTCGGCGTGGTGTCGTCGCCCGCGTGGTGCGCATGGAGCGTCTGATGGTCGCCCTGCCGGACAGTCATCCGCTGGCCGCGCGCGAGCGGGTGGCCTTCGCCGATCTCGCCAAGGAGCGGTTCGTCGCCTTCCCCGTGGCGCGCGGTTCCGCCGTCCGTGAGGCGATGGTCCAGGCGTGCCACGAGGCCGGCTTCGCACCGCGCATCGTGCAGGAGGCCCCCGACTCGTACAACATGCTGGCCCTGGTCGGCGCCGGGATGGGCATCGCGGTCGTGGTGCGGTCGGCGCGTGACATCCATCTGGAGCACGTGGTGTTCCGGGAGTTCGCCGGAGACGTCCCGGTCCTGCCGATCGCCCTGGCCTGGCGCTCCGGGAACCGGTCGGCGGCGCTCGCGGCCGTCCTGCGCGTCGCCGAACGCGTCCTGCCCACCCCGGACGACTACGACGGCGAGTTCGACGCCCGCCCGCCATTGTGAGGGAACACATCTCAACGGGGGCGCTCATTGGTCTTGGACTCCGCTCAATCCCGTGATGCAGAGTGATCGACGTCTCGCGACGGAGCGTGCAGCGCACCATCCGTCCGCCCGCAGGGCGGCGGCGCCGCGCCCTGTGGCGAGCACATGCTCGCTACGAGAGGACGTCTCATGCAGCACGACGCAGCACCCGGCGGGGGACGCGCGGGCTCCGCCCACGAGGCCGCCGCCACAACGGTCACCGGCGCCGGGGACGGCGGCCCGTCGGGGGAGCCCGGCCCGCCCTCCGCCCGCGACGCCAAGCGCGCCGGGATCACCGCGTTCATCGGCACCACCATCGAGTGGTTCGACTTCTACATCTACGGGTCCGCGGCCGCACTGGTCCTCGGCAAGGTCTTCTTCGCCGACGCGCCGCCGGCCGTGGGCACACTCGCCGCCTTCGCCACCTTCTGGGTCGGCTTCCTCGCCCGCCCTCTCGGCGGCCTCGTCTTCGGCCACTTCGGTGACCGCTACGGCCGCAAGAAGGCCCTGGTCACCACGCTCACGATGATGGGCGCGGCCACCTTCTGCGTCGGGCTGCTCCCCGGCTACGCGCAGATTGGCGCCGCCGCGCCCGTGCTCCTGGTCCTCCTGCGCATGGTCCAGGGCGTCGCCATGGGCGGTGAGTGGGGCGGCGCCGTCCTGATCGCCACCGAGTACGCCCCTCCCCGGAAGAAGCTGCTGTACGGAAGCTTCGCCCAGCAGGGCTCCCCGGTCGGCAACCTCCTCGCCACCCTCGCCTTCCTCGGCATCGCACAACTCTCCGACGCGGCCTTCGAGTCGTGGGGCTGGCGCATCCCGTTCCTCGCCTCCGCCGTCCTGGTCGTCGTCGGTCTCTTCATCCGGCTCAGGCTCGCCGAGACACCCGAGATGGTGCGCGCCCTGGAACGCCGGCAGACCACGAAGCTGCCGGTGAAGGAGGTCCTCACGCGCTACCCCCTGCTGGTGTTCCTGGGGATGCTGGCCGGCACCGCCGGAGTCGCCATCACCTACGTCAAGACCACGTTCGCGCTGTCCTGGGCCACCGCCGACCTGGGCTTCGACCGTACGACGTTCCTCACCGTCATCGCGATCGCGCTCGTCGTCCAGGTCCTGGTCCAGCCGTTCGGTGCGGTCCTGGCCACCAGGTGGCCGGTCAAGAAGGCCGTGCTGTGGATGCTCGTCCCCGAATTCGTCCTGCTGCCGCTGATGTTCGTGCTCGTCTCCACCGGCAACTTCTGGCTCGCCGTCCTCGGCATGGGCCTCGCCACCGCCCCGCACGCCATGTACTACGCGGCACTCGCCGGCATCCTCGCCCGGGTCTTCCCCGTCGAGGTCCGCTACACCGGCATGTCCCTCTCGTACCAGCTGTGCACCACTCTCTTCGCCGGCACCGCGCCGATCGTCTCCCAGTACCTGCTGACCGCCACCGGTTCGACCTGGCCCGTCGTCGTCCTCGGGCTCGGCTACACCGTCGTCACCCTCCTCGGCGTCATCCCGCTGCTCGCACGGACCGGCGACGCGTCGCCGGCCCGGACCGCCCCTGAACCCGCCACCTCGCGCATCTGACCCGGAGGCCGCACCATGCCCGTCGACACCGCTCCCGCCACCGGCTTCGCCGACCGCGACCCCGCCCTGCGCCCTCTGCTCGACCGGGTCCTCGGCGCCGAGGACCGCGCCCGGATCGAACCGCTGCTCACCGAACTGGGCACGCTCGCAGCCGACGAGATCGACCGGCAGGCCACCGTGGCCGACGCCAGCCCGCCGAAGCTGCGCGGCTACACGCCGGACGGCGAGCGCGTCGACGCCATCGAGTACCACCCCGCGCACGACCGGCTCGCCCACTTCGCCTACGAACGCTTCGCGCTCGCCGCGATGTCCCACCGGTCCGGCGTCCACGGATGGCCCTCCCGCGTCCCGCACACCGTCAAGTACGCACTGTCGTACCTCTACGTCCAGGCCGAGTTCGGCATGGCGTGCCCCCTGTCGATGACGGACTCCGCAGCGCGCATCCTGCGCCTCTTCGACCCCGAGCGCTACGCCGACGAGATCGCCGCCCTCTCCTCGACGGACCCGGAGCACCGGGCCACGGGCGCGATGTTCATGACCGAGAAGCAGGGGGGCACCGACGTCGGGCTGACCGAGACCGTCGCCACCGACCACGGCACGCACTGGACCCTCACCGGCCGCAAGTGGTTCGCCTCCAACCCCGGGGCCGACGTCGTGCTGACCCTGGCCAGGGTGCCCGGGCAGGGCGAGGGGACCCGCGGCCTCGGCATGTTCCTCATGCCGAGGACACGCCCCGACGGCAGTCGCAACACCATCCGCATCGACCGCCTCAAGGACAAGCTCGGCTCCCGCTCGATCGCCAGCGGCGAGGTCACCCTGGACGCGGCCCACGCCACCCCCGTCGGCGACCTCTCCCGCGGATTCCGGCAGATGGCCGAGATGCTCAACGTTTCCCGGCTCTCCAACGCGATGCGTTCGGCGGCCCTGATGCGCCGCGCCGTGCGCGAGTCCGTGGACCACACCAGGGAGCGTCGCGTCTTCGGCGTCCCGCTCTTCGACCAGCCCCTGATGCGCATGACGCTGCTGCCGATGATCCTCGACGCCGAGGCCGCGATCGCACTGGTCCTGGAGTCCGCCGCCCGCCTCGACGACGCCGACGCGGGTGACGTCGAGGCACGGGAACTGGTCCGCGTCCTCACGCCCCTCGCCAAACACACCGTCTGCAAGCGCGCCCGCACCGTCACCGGCGAGGCCATGGAGATCCGCGGAGGCGACGGCTACATCGAGGACCGGGTCCACCCCCGCCTGCTGCGCGACGCACACCTCGGCTCCATCTGGGAGGGTTCCTCCAACGTCATCGCACTCGACGTGCTGCGCTGCATGCGCAGCCGGAAGGCGCACCGGGCCCTCGCCGGCACCTACACCGACCGGCTCGTGGACCTGCCCCTTCCCGCCGCGAAGCACCTGGTCGTCCGCTGGGCAGAGGTGAGTGCCCGGGGCGACCGCCTCCTCGGTGCCCCGCACGACGAACAGCAGATGCTGATCGGGCGGTACGCGGACGAACTGAGCCGCACCGTCATGGCGACGCTCCTCGTGGAGCAGGCGTCACACACGCCGGACGACGGCCGGGCCCTGCTCGTCGCCCACACCTGGCTGAGCCTGCTGACCGCCCCCGAGACGCTGCCCCGTACGGCACTGGACCGGCTCGCCGCGCTCGCCGACGGTGGCGACGTACCCCTTTCCGCAGCCCAGGAGGCACTCAATGTCTGAGACCGGACCGGTCCCCGCGCCGAAGCGGCCCGCACCGCTGGCCGGGACGAAGGTCGTCGACCTCTCCAAGATCCTGGCAGGCCCCTACGTCACCATGTCGCTGGCCGATCTGGGAGCGGACGTCGTCAAGGTCGAGCACCCCGACGGCGGCGACCCGACCCGGCAGTGGGGCCCGCCGTTCAACGGCCCCGACGCCACCTACTATCTCGCCGCCAACCGCAACAAACGCTCCATCACCCTCGACCTGAAGTCGCAGGAGGGCCAGGAGGCCGTCCACCGGCTCCTCGCCGACGCGGACGTCCTGGTGGAGAACTTCCGCCCCGGCAGCTCCCTGGCGCGGACCTTCGGCCACGAGGAGCTGAGCGCCCGCTACCCGCGCCTGGTGCTGCTGCACATCTCGGCCTTCGGCGAGCACGGCCCGCTGCGCGACGAGCCCGGCTACGACATGGTCGCCCAGGCGTCCGCCGGGCTCATGTCACTGACGGGGGAGCCCACGGGACCGCCTGTGAAGGCCGGTTACGCCATGGGGGACCTCGGCGCGGCGCTCTTCGGCCTGATCGGTGTCACCTCAGCCCTCGTCGAGCGCGAGCGCACCGGGCGCGGACAGTACCTGACCACGTCGCTCTACGAGTCGCAGCTCGCCCTGCACATCAACTGGGCGACCGGCTACTTCGCGACGGGTGAGCGCCCGGGCCGGCTCGGATCGGGTCACCCCAGCCTCGTCCCGTACCAGGCGTACCCGGCGTCCGACGGCCACTTCGTGATCGCCGTCGGCAGCGACGCGCTCTTCCGGCGGCTCTGCGCCGTCCTGCACCGTCCCGCCCTCGCCGACGACCCGCGCTTCGCCACCAACCGCGCCCGCGTCGACCACCGCGACGAGCTGAACGCCGAACTGATGGCGCTGCTCGCCCCGCGCACGGCCGCCCACTGGTGCGAGGTGCTGAAGGCCGCCGGTGTCCCGGTCGCACCGATCCGTTCCCTCGACGAGGTCTACGACTGCCCCCAGACCGAGGCGCTGGGCATGGTCCAGGAGGTCGACCACCCCGACGTCGGCGCCCTCCGGCAGGTCGCCTTCCCCGTCAGCTTCCGGGGCGAGCGCCCGCAGGTGCGGAGCGCGCCCCCCACCCTCGGTCAGCACAGCGGCGAGATCCTCGCCGAACTCGGCTACGGAGAGGCCGACATCGCCCGCATCCTCGGCCGTCCGCACTGACGGGCGGGACGACCGTACGCAGACCCGGCCCGCACACCGCTCAGGAGACACCATGTCCACCGGCTCCCCGCTGACCCCGCTCGCCCCCTCCGACCCGCTCGGCCTGGAGAACCTGCTCACCGACGAGGAGCGGGCCGTCCGCGACACCGTGCGGCGCTACCTGGACGACAAGGTCGAACCGCACGTCGCCGGCTGGTTCGAGGCCGGCGAGATGCCCACCCTGCGTGAACTCGCCCGCGAACTGGGCGCGCTGGGCCTGCTCGGCATGCACCTGGAGGGGTACGGCTGCGCGGGCATGTCGGCACGCGCCTACGGCGTCGCCTGCCGGGAGCTCGAGGCCACCGACTCCGGCCTGCGCTCCTTCGTCTCGGTGCAGGGCTCCCTGGCCATGTTCGCCATCCACCGCTTCGGCTCCGAGGAGCAGAAGCGGGAGTGGCTGCCGCCGATGGCGGCCGGCGAGGCCATCGGCTGCTTCGGCCTGACCGAGCCCGACCACGGCTCCGACCCGGCGTCGATGCGGACCCGGGCCCGGCGCGACGGCGACGACTGGATCCTCGACGGCCGCAAGATGTGGATCACCAACGGCTCCGTCGCGTCCGCCGCCGTCGTATGGGCGCAGACCGACGACGCGGTGCGCGGCTTCGTGGTGCCCACCGGGACACCGGGCTTCTCGGCCCCCGAGATCCGGCACAAGATGTCGCTGCGGGCCTCGGTCACCAGCGAGCTGGTGCTGGACGGAGTACGCCTGCCGGCCTCCGCGATGCTGCCCGGGGCCCGGGGGGTCGGAGCGCCGCTGACCTGCCTCAACGAGGCGCGCTACGGAATCGTCTGGGGTGTCCTCGGCGCGGCCCGCTCCTCGTGGCAGGCCGCCGCCGACCACGCCGCCCAGCGCGAGCAGTTCGGCAGGCCGATCGCCGCCTTCCAGCTCACCCAGGCCAAGCTCGTCGACATGGCCCTCGAACTGCACAAGGCCACCCTGACCGCCCTCCGACTCGCGGAACTCAAGGACTCGGACGAGGGGGTCCACCCGGCGCAGATCAGCTTCGGCAAGCTGAACAACGTCCGCGAGGCCATCGAGATCTGCCGCACCGCGCGCACGATCCTCGGGGCGAACGGCATCTCGCTGGAGTACCCGGTGATCCGGCACATGAACAACCTCGAATCCGTCCTCACCTACGAGGGCACCACCGAGATGCACACGCTCGCCCTCGGCCAGGCGCTGACCGGACACGCGGCCTTCCGCTGACGCCGTGCCCCGGGCGGGGCCCGCGGAAGGGCGCCGGCCCCGCCCGGGGCACGGATCCGGCCTCCGCGGAGCCCTGCGGTGTGAGCCGACGGGCTCCGGCGGGGCCCCTGCGGTGTGAGACGACCCATAGGTCGCAGATCACATACGGGGAAGGGTAGTAGGCGCCGAGGAGCGGGCCCCCGGCCCTTGAGCGCTCCGGCCGGTCGGCCGGCGCTCTTCTACGGGGACACGTAGTAACAGCGACCCTTGCCTGCCCTCCGGTGTGCCGCTAACCATGGAGTCATGCCCAGGGGCGCCGCAGACGCAGCGCACCGGTCGAGCGCAGGACGTTCCGTGCGTACGGATCCTGCCGTGCCCGTCCCTGCCGTTTCTGTCGGTCCTGTGGCTGTCCTGTTGTCTTCGCCAGGAGTGCTTCTATCCGTACGTCCGCTCTGCCCATGACGTCCGCCGCCCGTTCTTCCCGTATCCGCAGGCTCTCGGTTTCGGGTCTGTGTGCCGCGGGTGCCGCGGCAGCGGCCCTGACTCTCGCTCCGTCTCCCGCGCATGCCGCGGAGCCGGTGCCGCACGGTGTGTCCGCGAAGGCGGAGAAGGCCGGCAAGGCTGCGTCGGACGCGGAGAAGCTGGACCACTGGATCCGTAAGTCCCTCAAGATCATGAAGGCCGAGGGGATGCCGGGTTCGTACGAGGGGCTGCACCGCAACATCATGCGTGAGTCGGGCGGTGACCCGGACGCGGCCAACGGCTGGGACGTCAACGCGCAGAACGGGACTCCGTCCAAGAGCCTCCTGCAGGTGATCCAGCCGACGTTCGAGGCCTTCCACGTCGACGGTACGTCGAAGGACCTGACGGACCCGATCGCCAACATCACGGCGGCGGCCAACTACGCCGCCGACAAGTACGGCTCCGTCGACAACGTCGACTCGGCCTACTGAGCAGCCCGACCCCACGGTACGGCCGCGCCCCCTCCCCGGGGGCGCGGCCGTACCGCGTCGCGCCACCCACTCCCGGACCCGTTAAGCTGCATGCGTCCCGCAGGGGAAGTCCGGTCGAAGTCCGGCGCTGACCCGCAACGGTAGGCGGAGCCCCACAGGGTTGCGTGAGCCCGATCACCTGCGGTGCTGAAGGCTCCTGGAAATCGCCGTGGACTGCGAGAGGCGCTGCATCGGGCGCCCGCGTCCGGGCTGCTCCTGCTGGTGCGGGTGCACGGCCCGATGCGAAAGCGACCGGCCTGTGGCCACATCCCTGGACCGAATACCTGACGCATCGTCACGCACGGGGGCCGGGCCCGTGCCGCCCGGCCGCGTCTCCCTCACCTTCCTCCTCGTCGTCCTGTGTACGGCGCTCCCCCTCTCGCTCGTCTGCGGGGCGGGACTGGGGGCGTCCGGGCTCTCCTGGGGCGAGGTCCTCCGGTACCTCTGGGCAGGTGTCACCGGCGGGCCCATCTCCCCGGACCAGGTCTCGGCGTACACCATCGTCTGGGAGCTGCGCCTTCCCCGGGCCGTCCTGGCGGCGGTCGTCGGCGCAGGACTGTCGGCGATCGGCGTGGCCGTCCAGGCGATGGTCCGCAACGCGCTCGCCGACCCGTTCGTGCTGGGGATCTCCTCGGGCGCCGCCGTCGGGGCCAACGCGGTGCTCATCTTCGGCGCGTTCGCTGCTCTGGGCCTGTGGGCGCTGTCCGCGGCGGCGTTCCTCTCCGCGCTCCTCGCCATGACGCTCGTGTACACGATCGCCCGTACCCCGCGTGGGCTGACCCCTCTGCGGCTCGTGCTGACGGGCACCGCGATGTACTACGGCTTCTCGGCCGTCACCACGTTCATGGTGTTCGCGGCCGAGCGCGGAGAGGCGGCCCGCTCCGCGATGATGTGGATGCTCGGCAGCCTGAGCGGTGCGGACTGGGCCTCGGTACCCATCGCCGCGGGAGCGGTGCTCGGCGGCATCGCCCACCTGGCCTGGTCGGGGCGCCGTCTGAACGCGCTCGCGATGGGCGACGAGACGGCCGCTGCCCTGGGGGTGGACGCGGGGCGGCTGCGCAAGGAGCTCTTCCTCGTCTCCGCGGCCGTCACCGGTTCGGTCGTCGCCGTGAGCGGTGCGATCGGATTCGTCGGCCTGATGGTCCCGCACGCCGTACGGATGCTGGTCGGCGCCGATCACGGCCGGCTGCTGGCCGTCGCCCCGCTCGCGGGCGCCGTCCTGCTGATCTGGGTGGACATCCTGTCCCGACTGGTCCTCGCCCCGGCCGAACTGCCGGTGGGTGTGCTCACCGCGGTCGTCGGCGTGCCGTGCTTCGTCCTGCTCATGCGCCGCCGCACCTACTCCTTCGGAGGCATGTGATGAGGATCGAGATCGACGCGCTGACGGTCGAGGTCGCGGGCGCGCGCCTGGTGGACGAGGTCACGCTGGGGGCGGCCGACGGGCAGCTCGTCGGCCTGGTCGGGCCCAACGGCAGCGGGAAGTCCACCCTGCTGCGCTGTGTCTACCGGGCCCTGCGTCCCACGGCCGGTGCGATACGGCTCGGCGGCGAGGACCTGCACACCATGAGCGCCCGCGAAGGAGCCCGGCGGCTGGCCGCCCTCCCGCAGGAAGCGGTGGCGGAGTTCGACTTCACCGTCGCGGAGACCGTCGCCATGGGGCGGCTCCCGCACCAGGGAGCGGTCGCCCGCGCCGACGACGAGGACCGCCGGCTGTGCGAGGAGGCACTCGGGGGGACGGGCGTGGGCCACCTGGCCGACCGGGGCTTCCTCACTCTCTCCGGAGGCGAGCGGCAGCGGGTCCTGATAGCCCGCGCGCTGGCCCAGCAGCCCCGGATCCTCGTACTGGACGAGCCGACCAACCACCTGGACATCGCTCATCAGCTGGAGGTCCTCGCCCTGGTGCGCGCCAGTGGCCTGACCGTGCTCACCGCCCTCCACGACCTCAACCTCGCCGCCCTCCACTGCGATCTCGTCCATGTCATCGACGGCGGCCGGATCGTCGCCTCGGGCGCTCCGCACGACGTACTGACCACCGAACTCCTGGCGGACGTCTTCGGCGTACGGGCCCACCGCGTGGCGCACCCGGAGACCGGCGCACTTCAGCTGATCTTCGACCTCCCCCCTGTCCGCCCCACCTCCTGAGGAGCCCCACCACCATGCCGACGTACATGCGCCCCGCCGCGCTCGCGCTCGCCACCGCCCTGGCCCTCACCGGATGCGGTGCGGAGGTGACGCGGACGGCCGACGGGAAGGACACCTCCCGGACGGCGGACGGCCACTACCCCGTGACGGTCGAGAACTGCGGGGAGAAGAAGACCTACGACAAGGCTCCGCAGCGCGTGGTCACCAACGACGTGGGTATCACCGAGATCATGTTCGCCCTCGGGCTCGAGGACCACATGGCGGGCTATGTGATGCCCGACGACAAGGGCGATCTCTCCGCGGTGCCGTGGAAGGACGCCTACGGGAGGACCGAGTGGCTCTCGAAGGACAGGATCACCGAGGAGCTGGTCCTCGACGCGCGGGCCGACCTCGTCTTCGCGGGCTGGAACTACGGATTCAGCGAGGGGGACGCCTTCACCCCCGCCGGACTGCGCAGGGTGGGGATCGACTCCTACCTCCTCAGCGAGTCGTGCCGCAACGGCCAGGGCAAGGCCCGCGGAGTGATGTCACCGCTCGACGCGCTCTACACGGACCTCGCCAACCTGGGAAAGGTGTTCGACGTCGAGGACCGGGCCGAGGCACTCACGGAGTCCTTCCGGAAGCAGATCGCCGAAGCGCAGACGAAGGCCCCGAAGGGGAGCGACCGCCCGCGCGTCTTCCTCTACGACGACGGCAGGGACAAGCCCCTGACCTCGGGTGTCTACGCCGGGCCGCACGACATCATCACCAAGGCCGGGGGCGACCACATCATGAAGGACCTCAAGGACAGCTGGACGACGGTGGGATGGGAGACGGTGATCGACCGTGACCCCGAGGTGATCGTGATCAACAACTACGGGGACACCACCGCCGACCGGAAGCGGGCGTTCCTCCTGTCGTACGAACCGCTCGCGAACGTCTCCGCCATCCGGAACAACCGGATCGTCGTGCTCGACTACGTGGACCTCGTGGAGAGCCCCCGTAACCCCGCAGCCGTCACCTCGCTCGCCGCGGAACTGAGGAAGCAGGCTTCCTGAACTCGGGCCACGCCGTGCCGGGGGCCGTCCCCGGCACGGCGTGGTGGGTCCTCAGGGCGCGGCGTGGGCGGCCATGACGTGCTTGACGCGTGTGTAGTCGTCGAGCCCGTACCGGCTCAGGTCTCGGCCGATGCCCGACTGCTTGTAGCCGCCGTGCGGAGTCTCGGCCGGGATCACCTGGTGGCAGTTGAGCCAGACGCAGCCGAAGTCGAGCTCCGCGCTCACCCTCATCGCACGGCCCAGGTCGACGGTCCAGACACTGGACGCGAGACCCAGGTCGACGCCGTTGGCGAGGGCGACGGCCTCCTCCTCGGTGTCGAAGGGCTGCACGGTGAGGACAGGTCCGAAGACCTCCCCCTGGACGACGTCGTCGTCCTGCCGCACGCCCGAGACGACGGTGGGCGGGAAGAAGTAGCCCGGCCGGTCGAGCACGGTCCCGCCCGCTTCGATCCGCGCGTGCGGAGGCAGGCCGGCCAGGACGGCAGCCACCCGGTCGGCGTGGGCGGCGCTGTTGAGGGGGCCGTGGAACACGCCCTCCTCGTCGGGCGGGCCCGCCCGGGTGTCCCGTGCCGCCTCGACGAGCGCCGCGAGCAGGGCGTCGTGCGCCTCGCGCTGGACCAGTACGCGGGTCAGGGCGGTGCAGTCCTGGCCCGCGTTGAAGAAGGCCGCATCGGCCAGGGCGCGGGCCGTCCGGACCGCGTCGACATCGGCGAAGACGAGGGCCGGTGCCTTGCCGCCCAGCTCCAGGTGGACGTTCTTGATCTCATGTGCCGCCGTGCTCATCACCTCCGCACCGGCTCGGGTGCTGCCGGTGATGGCGACCATGTCGATGTCCGGGTGCGCGACGAGGGCGCGTCCGGTGTCTCGGTCCCCACAGACGACGTTCACGACCCCGGGCGGGAAGGCCTGCTGGGCGAGTTCGCCGAGCAGGACCGTGGACCAGGGCGTGGTGTCCGACGGCTTGAGCACCACGGTGTTGCCGGCGGCCAGCGCCGGGCCGAGCTTCCACACCGCCATCATGAACGGGTAGTTCCACGGGGTGACCTGGGCGACGGCCCCGACCGGCTCACGGCGCACGTAGGAGGTGTGGCCCTCCGCGTACTCCCCGGCCGCGATGCCCTCCAGGAGCCGGGCCGCACCCGCGAAGAACCGCAACTGGTCTGCGCCCCGCAGGATTTCGAGCGTCCGGGTGACCGCACGCGGCTTCCCGGTGCTGCGCACCTCGGCATCCAGCAGGTCGTCCGCGTGGGCGACCACGAGGTCGGCCAGGCGCAGCAGGGCCTCCTGCCGGCGAGCCGGGGTGCCGCGGCGCCAGGCCGGCAGCGCGCGGCGTGCCGCGGCCACGGCGGCGTCCACCTCGGCGGCCGAGGAGCGGGGAGCGGTGCCGTAGACCTGCCCGGTCGCCGGGTCGGTCAGCTCCATGCGGTCGGCGGTGTCCGTGCTCCGGCCGTCGACGACGTTACGGAGATCCAGGTCAGCCATGGGTGACGCTCCTTTCGCGCAGGGAGTCCACGGTGACGCCTGGGGCCAGCCGGCCCTCGGTCACCTTCAGCTCGATCAGCGCGGCCGTGCCCGAGGCGAGGGCGCGTTCGAGGGCCGGGACGAACTCGGCGGTCTCCGTGACGGTTTCGCCGTGGGCCCCGAAGGCCCTGGCGTACACGGCGAAGTCGGGATTGCTCAGTGCGGTGCCGCTGACGCGTCCGGGGTAGGTCTGCTCCTGGTGCTGCCGGATGGTGCCGAAGGTGGAGTTGTTCAGGACCAGGACCAGCGGGGCCGCACCCTCGGCCATGGCGGTGGCCAGTTCCTGACCGTTCATCAGGAAGCAGCCGTCACCGGCGACGGACACGACCTGGCGGCCCGGGTGCCCGATCGCGGCGGCCACCGCCGCGGGTATCCCGTAGCCCATGGAGCCGTTGCGCGGGGCGAGTTGACGCCCTCCCTCGCGGTGGGCCAGGAATCGCTGCGCCCAGATGGCGTGGTTGCCCGCGCCGAAGGTGACGACGGCGTCGGCGGACAGCCTGGTGTTCAGGGCGGCGAAGACCGCACCGAGGTCGAGCCGGTCCTGCTCGGGCACCGGGGTGCGGAAGGCCAGGTGCGCCTCCCGGTCCTGCTTGGTGAGGACCGCCCACGGCACCGGCCCGGAGGGCTGCAGGGTGCGGACCGCCTCGCCGAAGGGTTCCGGGGCCGCGAGCATCGTCAGTGCGGTGGGGTAGAGGGCGCCGGGCGGCTGGGAGTCCGCCAGCACCTGCACCAGGCGCGGCCCCGGACCGTCCCGCGTCAGGAGCGAGTAGCCGTCGGTGGCCACGTCGCCGGGCGCCGTACCGATGCTGATCAGCAGGTCCGCCGTGCGGACCCGCTCGGCCAGCGCCTCGTCCCGGCCGTAGCCGAGAGGCCCGACGTACACGGGGGACTCGTTGTCGATCAGGTCCTGGCAGCGGAAGTCCACCGCGACGGGCAGCGACCATGCCTCGGCCCAGGCGCGTACACCGGTACGTGCCGCGGGCGTCCAGCGGCTGCCGCCCAGCAGGACGAGGGGGCGCTCGGCGGACGCCAGCAGCGCCTCCAGCGAGGCGAGTTCGCCGGGCGCCACCCCGCCGTCCGGAACGGTCAGCGGGACGGCGTCGCCGACCCGCACGGTGTCGGTGAGCATGTCCTCGGGCAGGCCGACGACCACGGGACCGGGCCGGCCGCTCCGTGCGACGGCGAAGGCCCGGGCCACGTGCTCGGGGATGCGGGCCGCGTCGTCGACCGTCTCGACGAGCTTGGCGCTGGCACCGAACGTCCCGCGCAGGTCCAGCTCCTGGAAGCCCGCGCGGCCCGTGTGGCGGCGGGGGACGAGCCCGATGAACAGGACGAGCGGTGTGGCGTCCTGATATGCAGTGTGCAGTGCCACCAGCGCATTGGTGGCGCCGGGGCCGCGGGTGGCGAAGCAGACCCCGGGCTGCCCGGTGAGCTTCCCGTGGGCCTCGGCCATGTAGGCGGCACCACCCTCGTGGCGGCACACCACCAGGCGGAGCGGGGCGTCGTGCAGGGCGTCGAGAGCGGCCAGGTAGCTCTCACCCGGCACCCCGTACGCGGTGTCGACGCCGTGGGCGGCGAGCTGGTCGATCAGGACCTGGCCGCCGGTGCGGGCAGGGTGGGGCGCTGTCATGCGGAGACCTCGACGTGTCGGACGGGCTGGGGGGAGGGGCCGCGCCGCCGCAGGACGGATCCGGCGGCGATGGACCCCACGACGGTGCAGGCGGCGATGGCCATGAGGAGCAGCGAGGCGCCCCAGGAGGCGCCACCGGCGACGCTGGTGAGCGAGGTGGCCATGAGCGGCACGAAGCCGGACAGGACCCCCGCGAGGTTGTAGGACATGGCGACGGCGCTGTAGCGGAACTCCTCGGGGAACATCCCGGAGACGACGGCGCCGATGGGCGCGTACGGGATCGAGAGCGCGCCGATCCCTAGCGAGACGCCCAGGTAGACCAGGCCGGTCTCCTTGGTGTCGACGAGCCAGAAGGCCGGGAAGGCGACGGCCATGGTGGCGACGGCCCCGAGGGCGCACACCCGCCAGGCGCCGATGCGGTCGGCGAGCCGGCCGGCCAGGACGAGCACGATGATCTCGACGACGGAGCCGATGACGGTGGCGTTGAGCATCGTCTGCTTGTCGAGGCCCAGCTCGTCGGTGCCGTACGAGATCACGAACGTGCTCATCAGGAAGAAGCCGCCGACGCCGAGGAAGGCGGCCCCGATGCCGATGATCATGCGGCCCCAGGTGCGGCGGAACGCCTCGACGACGGGGGCCGGCTTCGGGCCGTTGCGCTCGGCGTCCTCCAGCATGGCGCGGAAGGCCGGGGACTCCTCGATGTGCATGCGCAGGTAGAGGGCGAAGCCCAGCAGGGGGAAGGCGACGAGGAAGGGCAGGCGCCAGCCCCACGAGAGGAACGCGTCGTCCGGCAGCATGCCCACGAGCGCGAAGGCACCGCTGGAGAGCAGGGTGCCGACGGGCGAGCCCAGCTGCGGTATCGACGAGTAGCTGCCGTGCTTCTCCTTCGGCGTGTGCTCCAGGGTGAGCAGCATCGCCCCGGACCACTCACCGCCGACGGATATGCCCTGGAGGAAGCGCAGGACGCACAGCAGCACCGGCGCCCAGATCCCGATGCTCCCGTACGTGGGCAGCAGGCCGATGCAGCCGGTGGTGGCCCCCATCATCAGCACGGTGATGATCAGGGAGACCTTGCGGCCGTAGCGGTCGCCGACGTGCCCGAAGACGGCGGCGCCGATGGGCCGTGCCACGAACCCGACGGCGAACGTGACGAACGAGGCGAGGGTGCCCACCGTCGGATCGAGCTCGGGGAAGAACAGCTTGTTGAAGACGAGCGCGGCGGCGGTGCCGTAGAGGAAGTAGTCGTACCACTCCAGGGCGGTGCCGCTGAAAGCCGCTGTCAGCAGCCTTCGGATGTCCTTGAGGTCGGGCTTGGATGGGGTGCTCACGCGTTCTCCTGGGGAGCGGCGGCCTCGGCGGCCGGAGGGGACGGGGGACCGGAGCGTGCGGGGGCACGGGTCAGACCGTGCGGATCGTGGGCGGGGTCGCCGCCGACGACGGTGCTGAGGATCCCGATCGCGCCGATGCGGTCGGGGTCCGTGCGGACGGGGTCGCCGTCCAGGACGACGAGGTCGGCGAGCTGGCCGGGGACGAGCTGCCCCTTGCGCCCGCCGAAGCCTGTGGCCAGGGCCGAGCCCTCGGTCCAGGCGCGGAGCGCGGCCAGAACCGGAATTCCTTCGTCCGGACCATACGGCACACCCGTCTCGGTCAGCCGGGTGACCATCGACTGGATCGCGGGGAGAGGGGCGCCGGGCGCCACGGGGCGGTCGGAACTGCCCGGGACGGGCAGCCCGAGCTCCGTGAACGAGCGCATCCGGTAGGACCACGCGGTGCGCTCCGGGCCGAGTGCGGCGGCCATGGCGTCCCCGAAGGTGTGCAGGAAGTTGTGCTGCGGCACGGGGACCACGCCCAGCTCGGCGAAGCGGGCCAGCTGGTCGGGGCGTACCACCCCGGCGTGCTCGATCCGGTGCCGTACGCCGCCGCGGGGCCGTTCCCCGTGGGCGCGCGCGAAGGCGTCGAGTGCCAGGTCCACGGCACGGTCGCCGATGGCGTGCGCGGCCACGGTCCAGCCGGACCGGTGGGCGGCGACGACCAGGTCCGCCATGGCGTCGGCGTCCCCCTGGAAGTAGCCCGTGGGCCGCGTCTCGTTGTGGGGGCACCCGCAGAAGGGTTCGCTCACCGCGGCCGTGCGGCCCAGGAGCGAACCGTCGAGGAAGATCTTCACCGGGCCGAGGGAGAGCCGGTCGTCGCCGAAGCCGGTGCGCATCCCGAGGTCGAGCCCGAGCGTGATGCCGTCGTCGGCGTGCGCGGTCAGCGGGTGCAGAACGTCGGACGCGGCCATCAGCTGGGCGCGGGTGTGCAGCCGTCCGGTCTCCCGTGCCAGCTGGTAGGCGGCGGCCTCCACCGGCGTGTGCCCGATCCAGCCGCCGCCGATCCCTGCCTCGGTGAAGCTGGTGACGCCCTCGGTCAGGTAGTGCCGGGTCGCCGCGCCGACCGCGGCGGCGACGGTCTCCGCCGGGTACGGCAGCACCTGCCGCTGCACCAGCCGCTGCGCGGTCTCCTCCAGCAGGCCGTCGGGGCGGCCCCTCTCGTCCCGCGAGACGACTCCGCCGTCGGGATCGCGGAACCCCGGATCGAGCGCGCCGGCCGCCCGCAGCACCGGTGTGTTCACCACGCAGGCGTGCCCGGAGGTGTGCTTGAGCCAGACGGGCCGCCCCCCGGCCGCACGGTCGAGTGCGTCGCGGTGCGGATAGCCGCCGAGCCGGTGGTGGTCGAGCCCGGCGCCGGTCACCCAGGCGTCCGGGGCGAGCCCGTCCGCGTAGGCGGAGACGGAGGCGTACACCTCATCGACCGAACGCGCCGTGGAGACGTCGAGCTGGGTGAGGGTGAGGCCGAACCACGCCGTGTGGCAGTGGGCGTCGTTGAAGCCGGGCAGGACGGTGGCGCCGCCCGCGTCGAGCACGCGCCGCGCGGGCAGGTCTGCGACGTCCTCGTCGAGACCGACGACGGTGCCGTGGAGCACACCGAGCGTGTGGGCGTCCGGGCGCGCGGGGTCGAGGGTGCGGATGCGGGCGTTGCGGACGATGAGGTCCAGTCGCATGTCGGGGTGCCTCTCAGGCGAGGTGGTGCAGTTGCGCGAGCGGCACAGCGGTGGCGGGCGCCGTGCCGGTCGGCACGCCGTCGACGAGGACCGGAGCGGGCTCCCGGGGCACGATGACGCGCGGCGTCGCCGTGTTGTGCAGCATGTCGGCGCGGGTCAGACCGCGGCTCCCGCGGATCGGCGCGTAACTGAGTCCGCCGGGCAGAGCCGCCCGGGCCGCGCGGTCGGCCAGCGCCGCCTCGGCGACGAAGACCTTGGCGAGCCGGGCGGGGGCACCGCCGAGCGCGCCGTAGTAGGGCCGGTAGCTCCGCGGCTGGGTGAGGCGGGTCGAGCCCGAGCCCGAGCCGCTGTTGCCCCACGCCACGAAACCCGCCTTGATGACCAGCTCGGGCTTGCTGCCGAACCACTTGGGGTCCCAGAGGACGAGATCGGCCATCCGCCCCGCCTGTACGGTCCCGACCTCGTGGGCGAGGCCGTGGGCGATCGCCGGGTTGAGCGTGATCTTCGCGAGGTAGCGCAGGGCCCGGGCGTTCTCCGAGCGCTCCACCCCGCCACCGCCGTTCGCGAGGGCCTGCACATGGGCGAGCTGCCAGGTCCTGCGCACCGTCTCGGCGATGCGGCCCATGCCCATGGAGTCGGAGTTGACGATGGAGATCGCGCCCAGGTCGTGCAGCGCGTTCTCGGCGGCGATGGCATGGCCCCGGATCCGGCTCCGGGAGATCGTCACATCGCTCTCGGAGTGGTGGTTCTGCCGGTGGACGGTCATCGTCATCGGGAACAGCTCGCCGACGGTGTTGGGGGTGTACGGCACCGTGGGCGTCGTCGACGACGGCAGGATGTTCGGCTCGGAGAGGATCTCCAGGAGGTCGGGGTGCCCGCCGCCGCCCTCCACGTGGTAGGCGTGCACCGTGCGGCCGCGCGTCGCCCCCAGCGTGTCGCGCAGATAGCCGGACTCGTTCATGGAGTCGGTGTGCAGCGCGACGGGCAGATCGGCCTGGTCGGCGGTGTCGAGGCAGTTGTCGATGATGCGCGGTGTCGCCCCGAAGTCCTCGTGGATCTTGAATCCGCCGGCCCCGGCGAGCGTGATCTCGTCCAGCAGAGCGCGCGAGCTGGACGAACCGCGCGCCAGGAAGGCGATGTTGAGCGGTGTGCCCTGCCAGGCGCTCATCAGGGTGTGCAGGTTGTGCGCCGGGTTGCAGCCGATCTCCCACACGCCGCCGAGCCCCATCCCGACGAGCGTGGTCACCCCGGCGGACAGTGCGGCCGGGGCCACCTCGGGCGAGGAGAGATGGACATGGCTGTCGACGATGCCCGGAGTCGCGATCAGCCCCTCGCCCGGCACCACCGAGGTGTGGGAGTCGACGGCGTACTCGACGTCCATGACATCCGGATTGCCGACGCCGCCGACGGCGACGATGCGCCCGTCCTTGATCCCGATGTCGGTCTTGCGGACCCCCAGCACCGGGTCCATGAGCACGACACCGGCGACCACCATGTCCAGCGCGGAGTCGCGGTCGGAACGGGGCGAGGCGAGGAGCCCGTCACGGACCGTCTTGCCGCAGCCCCCCAGCAGTTCGTCGCCGGGGGTCCCGTCGTCGGCCTCGACCTCGACCCACAGGCAGGTGTCGCCGAGACGGATGCGGTCGCCGGTCGTCGGACCGTAGAGGGCGTTGTACGTGCGCCGGTCGATGCGGGTCATGCGGAGGCCTCCTGGGAGTCGCCGGCCGTGTGCCGGGCGGTGACCACACCGACCTCGCGCACCTCACCCGGCTCGAAGGCGAGCGCGGTGCCGGCAGGGATGTCGAGGCGCATGCCCGCGGCCGCCTCACGGTCGAGCGAGAGGGCCGCGTTGACCTCGGCGAGCGGGTAGTGCGAGGAGAGGTGGACGGTGCGGTCACCGGTGTTGCGGATGGTCAGCCGGGCGCGGGGCCGTCCGGTGTTGATCTCGACGGGCTCGGCCGCGGTGTGCACCGCTCCCGGGGCGGGGGCACCACCCGCCGCGGTGATGGGACGGTCGACGGCCACCAGGGAGGTGCCGGACGGGAACAGCGCCTCGACCTGGACCTGGGGGATCATCTCCGGGACGCCCTCCATCACGTCGTCCTCGGTCAGCACCCCGCGCCCGGTCTCGATGACCTCGTCCAGGCTCTGTCCGTCCCAGGCGGCTTCGAGCACCTCGTCGCAGATCAGGGCGATCGCCTCCGGGACGTTGAGTCGTCGGCCGCGCGCCAGGCGCCGCCGGGCGAGTTCTGCGACGGTGAACAGCTCCAGCCGCTCCCGTTCGCGAGGAGTCATGTGCACAGCGGCGCCCTCTGCAGATGGGGATCAGGCCATGGCCTGTCGGACTTCCCCAGCATTGATGGGGGCGCGGTTTCAGCCAACGTTGAAATGCCACCGGGGTGCGGGCGAGGATGGTGCACATGCACAATGACCCGTCCTTCGTCGCCGCCCGTCAGGCCCCCGGGCTCTTCCCGCCGCCCGACCCGCGCGTGACGGAGCTCGCCCGGCAGTGCCTCCAGGAGATCGACAGCCTGGTCGGGGTGTGGGTGGAGTACGTGCGGCCGGTGCGCGCCACCTACGCGGACCGCGTCCTGGACGACGAGTTCCGCGAGACCGCCTGGCAGGCCTTCGAGCTGCTGCTGCGCACCGTGGCCCGCGTCCCCGTGCCCGAGACGATCGCGTCGGTGTCGGAGCGCGTCGGCGAACAGCGGGCCCGGCAGGGCGTCCCCCTGTCGTCTCTGCTGGAGGCCGCCCGCCTCGACTTCCGCGTGGTCTGGGCCGCGCTGGTCCGCAAGGCGGGGGAGGAGGACAGCGCCCAGCTCGTCAACTCCGCCTACCAGGTGTGGGAGGCGGTCGAGGGGCATGTCACCGGGATCATGACCGCCTACCAGCGCACGGTCCTGGAGATGGGCCGGCGCACCGAGGACGAGCGCCGGATGTGGTTCGCAAGACTGCTGGACAACGAGGGGCGCAACCCCACCGTGGTCGGCGACGCGGCGCACGCCCTCGGCTTCACCGAGGAGGCCGGCTACCTGTGCGCGGTGACCTCACCCCAGCACGGCGCGGGCATGCGCAAGGCGTCCGCCGACCTCAGGGCGCTGGACGTGCCGGTGCAGCTCCAGACGGTCGCCTCCGACATGGTGCTCACCGTGCAGCTGGACCGGCGTACGACCGTGGAGAAGGTCCTGGCCCGCCTCCAGGGAACGCCCTGCGGGGTGGCGTGCGCCCGGGACGGACTCGGATCCGTCCCCCGGGCGGTCCAGCTCGCGACCGCGACGGCCCGGGTGCTGCCGCCGGACGCGGGTGCGCCGAGGCGGCTGGAGGAGAGCTGGCTCGACGTCCTGGTGCAGCGGGCCGACGACGTCGCCCGCGACCTCGCCGACGACGTCCTCGGCGGGCTCCAGGCGGACGGGGTGGGCCAGGGGGAGGCCGAACGGCTACTGGAGACGGTCCGCGTCCACCTGGCGGGCAGCGGATCCGTCGCCGACACGGCCACGGCGCTCTACTGCCACCGCAACACCGTCCAGCACCGCTTCGCCCGCTTCGCCGAGCTCACCGGGCGGGACGTCCGCCGCCCCGAGGACGCCGCCCTGGTGACCCTGGCCCTGCGGGCGGCCGGGGGGAGGGCGCAGGCGGAGGCTCCGCTCTGAGCGGGCAGGCGGCACCAGGGCGGGGCTGCCGCCCGCCCCTCAGTCGGTGAGGCCCAGCGCGCCCGCCGCCTGGATCGCCAGCCAGACCTCGGCGAGTGCACCCGTCGAGGTCAGATCGCGCCGGGCGAGCGTGCCGAAGCGGCGCAGCCGGTAGGCGAGGGTGTTCGGGTGGATGTGGAGCGCCGCCGCGGCCGTCTCCGTACGGCGGTCACGCTCCATCCAGGTGCGGGCCGAGACCAGTAGATGCGAGTCGTGGGCCTCGTCGTACCGCAGGACCTCGCCGAGCACGTGCTCGACGAGCGCGGCCAGGACTGCGGGGTCGTCGGGCAGCCAGCGTCCCGTCGCGTCGTCGCCGTACCGGACGACCGGGCGGCCGGACTCAGCGGCCTTCGAGACCGCCCAGAGCGCTTCGCGTTCGGCGACCTTCAGCGCGACGCCCGGCAGGAAGGGGCGGCTCATCCCCGCCGCCACGGACGGCAGTCCTCCGACGGCCTCCGCCAGCTCCGGTGCACCCAGGACGTAGCGGTCCTCACCCCAGGTCAGCAGCAGATGGGGGCGGCCCTCCAGGCAGCGCAGCAGCGCCTCGTCCGTGGCGTGGCGGACCACCAGGAGGACGGCCTCGCCCCTGATCGCGTGCCGGGCGAGCCGCCGGCGTGCCGCCTCCGGATCGAGCACCTCCTGCAGCATCTCGGCCAGCGTCTCCGCCCCCTCGCGGCGCAGCACCTCGCGCTCGTTGCGCACCATCGCCAGCCGCAGCGCCGCCACGGTCGCGATGTGCTGGACGACGGCGAGCCCCGCCGGCTGGGCGCCCTGGCGCTCGTACGCGACGAGGAAGCCCGCCGGGCCGCCGGGCGCCGGGACCGGGAGGACGAAGCCGCCGGGCACCGTGGGCGGGGCGTCGACGGACGACGGCAGGACACCGGGATCCGGCGTGGGGACGCCCGGCAGGAGGGGGCGGCCCTGCGGCGTGCAGAGGTACACGTCGTAACCGGACAGGCCTTCGAGCCGGCGCAGCAGCGCCGGGGTGTCGAGGTCCTCGGCGACCAGCCAGCGCAGGGACCCGAAGACCTGGAGCTGCGCTCCCAGCCGGTGCCGGGCGTCCTCCTGGACCGCGGCCGCGACCTCCTGGGAGACGGCGATGAAGGGAACCGCGAGCGGGACTTCGAGGACAGGGAAGCCCCGCTCCTCGGCCGCCTCGAAGAACGCGTCGTGGAGCGGCGGCATGTGCAGCTGAGCCGAGAGCGCGAGGCCCGACACGCCCGCGTCGTCCAGACGCTCCAGATAGGCGCGCTGACCGGCCGCGTCACGGGGCACCGCCAGACCCGCCGTCATGATCACCTCGGCGCCGAGCAGCCAGGGCGTGGGATCGGCGAGCTCGCTGGCGTGCGCCCACGACACGGAGCGGCCCAGGCCGCCGCTGCCGGCCTTCACCGAGAGCTGGAGCGCCGGGAAGGTGAGCAGATCCTCGATCGTGAGTTTGTTGCTGGCCACAGAAAGGAGCGTACATCTCTGTGTCGGACACAATTGTCGCTGATCATCCAGGGCCACAGACTGCTGGGAGCCCCTACGCAGGAACGGAAGGTGGAGCGTCCGTGACGACCTCGATCACCGAAATCGAGACCTATGGTGCCGAGCGGATCCCTCGTCCGCCCCGCTGATCCAGCCCTTCGGCGACACGGCCGTCTTCAGCCACGACGTGGAGACGCGGGTCGCCACGCACGCGGGGGAGGAGACGGTCCACGAGCGGGAGACCATCGTCTTCGCCCGTGGAGGCGACGGCCGCTGGACCGCTGTCCACGAACACCTTTCCGCCCGCACCACCGCCTGACCGGGAGACGTTCCATGAGCACCACGTTCCGCAACTACATCGACGGTTCCTTCGCCGACGCGGCGGACGGCCGCACGCTCGACGTGGTGGACCCCACCACCGGTGCGGTCTACGCGACCTCCCCGCTCTCGGGCGAGGCGGACGTCGACGCGGCGATGGCGGCCGCGGCCGCCGCCTTCCCGGTCTGGCGCGACACCACGCCGTCCGTGCGCCAGCGCGCGCTCCTGAAGATCGCCGACGCGATGGAGGAGCGGGCGGAGGAGCTGGCCGCCGCCGAGAGCCGTGACACCGGCAAGCCGCTCCACCTCTTCCGCAGCGACGAACTCGCCCCCGCCATCGACCAGGTGCGCTTCTTCGCGGGTGCGGCACGGATGCTCGAAGGCCGCTCGGCCGGGGAGTACATGGAGGGGCTCACCTCCATCGTCCGCCGGGAGCCGGTCGGCGTGTGTGCGCAGGTCGCGCCCTGGAACTACCCGCTGCTGATGGCGGTGTGGAAGTTCGCGCCCGCGCTCGCGGCGGGCAACGCGGTTGTCCTCAAGCCCTCGGACACCACCCCGGCGTCCACCGTGCTCATCGCCGAGATCGTCGGCGGGGTCCTCGCCGATCTGCAGCTTCCGCGCGGCATCTTCAACGTGGTCTGCGGCGACCGCGACACCGGCCGCCTGATGGTGGAGCACCCGACCCCGGCGATGGCCTCCATCACCGGTTCCGTACGCGCCGGCATCCAGGTCGCCCAGAGCGCGTCCAAGGACGTCAAGCGCGTCCACCTGGAGCTCGGCGGCAAGGCCCCGGCAGTGGTCTTCGAGGACGCCGACCTGGCGAAGGCGGTCGAGGACCTGGTGGTCGGCGGATTCTTCAACGCCGGCCAGGACTGCACGGCCGCCACCCGCGTCCTGGTCCACGCGTCCGTCCACGACGAGTTCGTCACCGCGCTCGCCAAGGCGGCGGCCGACACGAAGACCGGTCTGCCGGACGACGAGGACGTGCTCTACGGCCCGCTCAACAACGCCAACCAGCTGGCGCAGGTCAGCGGCTTCATCGAGCGGCTCCCCGCGCACGCCAAGGTCGAGTCGGGAGGCCACCGCGTCGGCGACACGGGCTACTTCTACGCCCCGACCGTCGTCTCCGGCCTCCGCCAGGACGACGAGATCATCCAGCAGGAGGTCTTCGGGCCCGTCATCACCGTCCAGTCCTTCACGGACGAGGCCCAGGCCGTGGAGTTCGCCAACGGCGTCGAGTACGCCCTGGCCTCCTCGGTGTGGACCAAGGACCACTCCCGTGCGATGCGGATGTCCAAGAACCTCGACTTCGGCTGCGTGTGGATCAACACCCACATCCCGCTGGTCGCCGAGATGCCCCACGGCGGATTCAAGAAGTCCGGCTACGGCAAGGACCTCTCCGCCTACGGCTTCGAGGACTACACCCGCATCAAGCACGTCATGACCTCGCTC
>NZ_NEUF01000174.1 GCF_002910915.1 Streptomyces sp. SM10
CCGGGAATCGGACACGAAAGAGTCTGATAGAGTCGGAAACGCAAGAACGAAGGGAAGCGCCCGGAGGGGCCCGGTGAAACGGGACCGAAGGAAGCGTCCGTTCCTTGAGAACTCAACAGCGTGCCAAAAGTCAACGCCAGATATGTTGATACCCCGGCCTGCTTCGGCAGGTTGGTGGTTCCTTTGAAAAGTCCTGCCGGCCCTTCACGGTCCGGTAGGCAACAACAGCGAGGACGCTGTGAACGACCGGTCATATTCCGACCTGGTCGTTCCGCTCTCGTGTTGTGATCCCGATTACGGGAAAACATTCACGGAGAGTTTGATCCTGGCTCAGGACGAACGCTGGCGGCGTGCTTAACACATGCAAGTCGAACGATGAAGCCCTTCGGGGTGGATTAGTGGCGAACGGGTGAGTAACACGTGGGCAATCTGCCCTTCACTCTGGGACAAGCCCTGGAAACGGGGTCTAATACCGGATAACACTCTGTCCCTCATGGGGCGGGGTTAAAAGCTCCGGCGGTGAAGGATGAGCCCGCGGCCTATCAGCTTGTTGGTGGGGTAATGGCCTACCAAGGCGACGACGGGTAGCCGGCCTGAGAGGGCGACCGGCCACACTGGGACTGAGACACGGCCCAGACTCCTACGGGAGGCAGCAGTGGGGAATATTGCACAATGGGCGAAAGCCTGATGCAGCGACGCCGCGTGAGGGATGACGGCCTTCGGGTTGTAAACCTCTTTCAGCAGGGAAGAAGCGAAAGTGACGGTACCTGCAGAAGAAGCGCCGGCTAACTACGTGCCAGCAGCCGCGGTAATACGTAGGGCGCAAGCGTTGTCCGGAATTATTGGGCGTAAAGAGCTCGTAGGCGGCTTGTCACGTCGGATGTGAAAGCTCGGGGCTTAACCCCGAGTCTGCATTCGATACGGGCTAGCTAGAGTGTGGTAGGGGAGATCGGAATTCCTGGTGTAGCGGTGAAATGCGCAGATATCAGGAGGAACACCGGTGGCGAAGGCGGATCTCTGGGCCATTACTGACGCTGAGGAGCGAAAGCGTGGGGAGCGAACAGGATTAGATACCCTGGTAGTCCACGCCGTAAACGTTGGGAACTAGGTGTTGGCGACATTCCACGTCGTCGGTGCCGCAGCTAACGCATTAAGTTCCCCGCCTGGGGAGTACGGCCGCAAGGCTAAAACTCAAAGGAATTGACGGGGGCCCGCACAAGCAGCGGAGCATGTGGCTTAATTCGACGCAACGCGAAGAACCTTACCAAGGCTTGACATATACCGGAAAGCATCAGAGATGGTGCCCCCCTTGTGGTCGGTATACAGGTGGTGCATGGCTGTCGTCAGCTCGTGTCGTGAGATGTTGGGTTAAGTCCCGCAACGAGCGCAACCCTTGTTCTGTGTTGCCAGCATGCCCTTCGGGGTGATGGGGACTCACAGGAGACTGCCGGGGTCAACTCGGAGGAAGGTGGGGACGACGTCAAGTCATCATGCCCCTTATGTCTTGGGCTGCACACGTGCTACAATGGCCGGTACAATGAGCTGCGATGCCGCGAGGCGGAGCGAATCTCAAAAAGCCGGTCTCAGTTCGGATTGGGGTCTGCAACTCGACCCCATGAAGTCGGAGTTGCTAGTAATCGCAGATCAGCATTGCTGCGGTGAATACGTTCCCGGGCCTTGTACACACCGCCCGTCACGTCACGAAAGTCGGTAACACCCGAAGCCGGTGGCCCAACCCCTTGTGGGAGGGAGCTGTCGAAGGTGGGACTGGCGATTGGGACGAAGTCGTAACAAGGTAGCCGTACCGGAAGGTGCGGCTGGATCACCTCCTTTCTAAGGAGCATCTAGATTCTCTTCGGGGAATCCAGAGGCCATTTCGTCGGCAAATGTTCGACGGTGGTTGCTCATGGGTGGAACGTTGACTATTCGGCACGACAGGTTGTTTTTGCGAGTACTGCTTCGGCGTGGAAAGTGAGAATGGATCGGTCGGGTCGGGCACGCTGTTGGGTATCTGAAGGTACGGGCTCGTTTGAGTCTGTCCCTTTGGTTGCCGGCCCCAGTGAACTCGCCTGTAAGGGTGGGGTGATGGGTGGCTGGTCGTTGTTTGAGAACTGCACAGTGGACGCGAGCATCTGTGGCCAAGTTTTTAAGGGCGCACGGTGGATGCCTTGGCACCAGGAACCGATGAAGGACGTGGGAGGCCACGATAGTCCCCGGGGAGCTGTCAACCAAGCTTTGATCCGGGGGTTTCCGAATGGGGAAACCCGGCAGTCGTCATGGGCTGTCACCCGCTGCTGAACACATAGGCAGTGTGGAGGGAACGCGGGGAAGTGAAACATCTCAGTACCCGCAGGAAGAGAAAACAACCGTGATTCCGGGAGTAGTGGCGAGCGAAACTGGATGAGGCCAAACCGTATGCGTGTGATACCCGGCAGGGGTTGCGCATGCGGGGTTGTGGGAGTTCTCTTGATCAATCTGCCGATTGGTCGGCAAGTCAGAAACCGTTGGTGTAGGCGAAGGACATGCGAAAGGTCCGGCGTAGAGGGTAAGACCCCCGTAGCTGAAACATCAACGGCTTGCTTGAGAACCACCCAAGTAGCACGGGGCCCGAGAAATCCCGTGTGAATCTGGCGGGACCACCCGCTAAGCCTAAATATTCCCTGGTGACCGATAGCGGATAGTACCGTGAGGGAATGGTGAAAAGTACCGCGGGAGCGGAGTGAAATAGTACCTGAAACCGTGTGCCTACAAGCCGTGGGAGCGTCGCTGTATGTGCTTGCACATGCAGTCGTGACTGCGTGCCTTTTGAAGAATGAGCCTGCGAGTTAGCGGTGTGTAGCGAGGTTAACCCGTGTGGGGAAGCCGTAGCGAAAGCGAGTCCGAATAGGGCGATTGAGTTGCACGCTCTAGACCCGAAGCGGAGTGATCTAGCCATGGGCAGGTTGAAGCGGAGGTAAGACTTCGTGGAGGACCGAACCCACCAGGGTTGAAAACCTGGGGGATGACCTGTGGTTAGGGGTGAAAGGCCAATCAAACTCCGTGATAGCTGGTTCTCCCCGAAATGCATTTAGGTGCAGCGTCGTGTGTTTCTTGCCGGAGGTAGAGCACTGGATAGGCGATGGGCCCTACCGGGTTACTGACCTTAGCCAAACTCCGAATGCCGGTAAGTGAGAGCACGGCAGTGAGACTGTGGGGGATAAGCTCCATGGTCGAGAGGGAAACAGCCCAGAGCATCGACTAAGGCCCCTAAGCGTACGCTAAGTGGGAAAGGATGTGGAGTCGCAGAGACAACCAGGAGGTTGGCTTAGAAGCAGCCACCCTTGAAAGAGTGCGTAATAGCTCACTGGTCAAGTGATTCCGCGCCGACAATGTAGCGGGGCTCAAGCGTACCGCCGAAGTCGTGTCATTCATACACATATCCTCAACGGGAGTATGGATGGGTAGGGGAGCGTCGTGTGCCGGGTGAAGCAGCCGCGGAAGCGAGTTGTGGACGGTTCACGAGTGAGAATGCAGGCATGAGTAGCGATACACACGTGAGAAACGTGTGCGCCGATTGACTAAGGGTTCCTGGGTCAAGCTGATCTGCCCAGGGTAAGTCGGGACCTAAGGCGAGGCCGACAGGCGTAGTCGATGGACAACCGGTTGATATTCCGGTACCCGCTTTGAAACGCCCAATACTGAATCAGGCGATGCTAAGTCCGTGAAGCCGGCCCGATCTCTTCGGAGTTGAGGGTAGTGGTGGAGCCGACGAACCAGACTTGTACTAGGTAAGCGATGGGGTGACGCAGGAAGGTAGTCCAACCCGGGCGATGGTTGTTCCCGGGGTAAGGGTGTAGGCCGTGTGGTAGGTAAATCCGTCACACATTAAGGCTGAGACCTGATGCCGAGCCGATTGTGGTGAAGTGGATGATCCTATGCTGTCGAGAAAAGCCTCTAGCGAGTTTCATGGCGGCCCGTACCCTAAACCGACTCAGGTAGTCAGGTAGAGAATACCGAGGCGTTCGGGTGAACTATGGTTAAGGAACTCGGCAAAATGCCCCCGTAACTTCGGGAGAAGGGGGGCCATCACTGGTGATCCGATTTACTCGGTGAGCTGGGGGTGGCCGCAGAGACCAGCGAGAAGCGACTGTTTACTAAAAACACAGGTCCGTGCGAAGCCGTAAGGCGATGTATACGGACTGACGCCTGCCCGGTGCTGGAACGTTAAGGGGACCGGTTAGTGCACTTTCGGGTGTGCGAAGCTGAGAACTTAAGCGCCAGTAAACGGCGGTGGTAACTATAACCATCCTAAGGTAGCGAAATTCCTTGTCGGGTAAGTTCCGACCTGCACGAATGGCGTAACGACTTCTCGACTGTCTCAACCATAGGCCCGGTGAAATTGCACTACGAGTAAAGATGCTCGTTTCGCGCAGCAGGACGGAAAGACCCCGGGACCTTTACTATAGTTTGATATTGGTGTTCGGTTCGGCTTGTGTAGGATAGGTGGGAGACTTTGAAGCGGCCACGCCAGTGGTTGTGGAGTCGTCGTTGAAATACCACTCTGGTCGTGCTGGATGTCTAACCTGGGTCCGTGATCCGGATCAGGGACAGTGTCTGATGGGTAGTTTAACTGGGGCGGTTGCCTCCTAAAGAGTAACGGAGGCGCCCAAAGGTTCCCTCAGCCTGGTTGGCAATCAGGTGTTGAGTGTAAGTGCACAAGGGAGCTTGACTGTGAGACCGACGGGTCGAGCAGGGACGAAAGTCGGGACTAGTGATCCGGCAGTGGCTTGTGGAAGCGCTGTCGCTCAACGGATAAAAGGTACCCCGGGGATAACAGGCTGATCTTCCCCAAGAGTCCATATCGACGGGATGGTTTGGCACCTCGATGTCGGCTCGTCGCATCCTGGGGCTGGAGTCGGTCCCAAGGGTTGGGCTGTTCGCCCATTAAAGCGGTACGCGAGCTGGGTTTAGAACGTCGTGAGACAGTTCGGTCCCTATCCGCTGTGCGCGTAGGAATATTGAGAAGGGCTGTCCCTAGTACGAGAGGACCGGGACGGACGAACCTCTGGTGTGCCAGTTGTCCTGCCAAGGGCATGGCTGGTTGGCTACGTTCGGAAAGGATAACCGCTGAAAGCATCTAAGCGGGAAGCCTGCTTCGAGATGAGTATTCCCACCACCTTGAGTGGTTAAGGCTCCCAGTAGACGACTGGGTTGATAGGCCAGATGTGGAAGCCCGGTAACGGGTGGAGCTGACTGGTACTAATAGGCCGAGGGCTTGTCCTCAGTTGCTCGCGTCCACTGTGTTAGTTCTGAAATAACGAACGGCCGTGTTGTGTTCCGGTGTTGGTTAATTTCATAGTGTTTCGGTGGTCATTGCGTTAGGGAAACGCCCGGTTACATTCCGAACCCGGAAGCTAAGCCTTTCAGCGCCGATGGTACTGCAGGGGGGACCCTGTGGGAGAGTAGGACGCCGCCGAACAATTATTCCGGGAAAGCCCCGTGCCCTTGTGGCACGGGGCTTTTCTGCGTTCGGGGCACAGCCAGGTGGGCGGCGGCCGGCGCGCGCGGTGTGCCCGACCAGCGAGAGCCCAGGGGACCGGAGCAGGCCGCGAGACGTATCGAGGGACGCCTGGAAGTGCCGGAGCACCGAAGGCCCTGACCGGCGGTTCACCGAAGCCTCGGACAGGTGGTTCTGAGCACCCCCCGGTTCGGGGTATGCTTTACCTCGTTGCCGCAAGGCAGCAGGCCCCAATAGCTCAGTCGGTAGAGCGTCTCCATGGTAAGGAGAAGGTCTGCGGTTCGATTCCGCATTGGGGCTCCGGAAGAGAAAGGCCCCCGCCATCGGCGGGGGCCTTTCTCGTACGCGGAACCGACGGAGACCCATGGGCTGGTGAGCCCTCGGGTCACTTTCGCCAGAACAGGTGGTGTGTCACCCCGCTCGGGCTGGGCACGACGTCCAGGTGGAATTGGTCGAGCAGTTCGTCGGGCGACTCCCAGAGCCGCAGTCCGGACCCGAGCTTCACCGGCGAGACCGCCACGTGCAGGGTGTCCACGAGGCCGGCGTCGAGGAACTGCCGGACGGTGGTGACCCCACCGCCGAGCCTGACGTCCTTACCCGCTGCCGCTTCCTTCGCCCGCCCGAGGACGGCAGCCGGATCACCGCCGACGAAGTGGAACGTGGTGTCGGAGAGCGTGAACGAAGGACGCTCGTGGTGCGTCATGACGAACACCGGAGTGCGGAACGGCGGCTCGTCGCCCCACCAGCCGCGCCACTCATGGTCGGGCCAGGGCCCGCGCTGAGGCCCGAACTTGTTGCGGCCCATGATCTCGGCGCCGATATGGCGCGCGTAGTCCCGCGTGAAGTAGTCGTCCAGGCCGCGGCTTCCCCCGGTCTCGGTGCGCATGGGCCAGCTCGCCGTGGCGCCGGCCCAGCCGAAGAGCCTCTCGGGATCGACATGGCCGAACGGTCTCTCGAAGGTCTGGTCCTCGCCCGCTCCGATGCCCTCACTCGAGACGTTCAGATTCTGGACCCGCAGTAGCTGTGTCATGTGTTCCACCTGCCTGTTCGACGACGCTGATACGACTCTCCGAGTCCCACGAACTCATCGCTGTGTCCGACACACGTGGTGCGACGGGCGGCATGAGCGCTTCCACGTCGTCCGTCGTGGTGCCGTCCGGTCTCCGTCCGAAGGAGGCTGCGAGGACCGCGGGCAGGTCGTCTTCGGGGACCTCCGTGCGTACCTGCCGCAGCACGTCGTGGAACTCGTCGTCGCTGATGACGCCCAGGTACTCCTGACGCAGCCCGTGGACGACCTCCACGAGTGCCGGTCGCAGCCGCATCCAGGCGCGGGACGTGCGGATCTCCGCCTCGACCTGCTCCATGAACCAACGGATCACCGAGTACGGGATGTCCAGGTGCTCCCCGGTGCGGTCGAAGCAGACCGTCGGTTCCCGTGCCGGATCCTCGTCGGGGACGATCGCCAGGACAAGGGCCCGTCGAGTGGCCACGAGGTCTAGTTCCAGATACCAGGCGTCGTCGGGCACCGAGTACATCGTCGTGATCGAGTGGTCACCGGTGGGATGAAGGAGGGCCACGGCGGCATGCTGTCACGGTCCGAGAGGGCTGTCCTGCTTGATTCTTCCTGCCACGGCCTGCACCGTGGGCGCATGACATGGACAGCGCCGCCTGTCGAGCGGACGGTGCATCTCGGCAGTCTGGGAACCGTGCCCGAGCGCCAGATGCTGGAGGGCTGGCTGGCGTGGCACCGGGAGACGCTGCTGGCCAAGTGCGCCGGGCTGGAGCCGGAGCAGTTGGCGATGACGACCGTGGAGCCGTCCACGCTCACCCTTCTCGGGCTCGTCCGTCACATGGCGGAGATCGAGCGCTGGTGGTTCCGTCGCAGCTTCGCGGGAGAGGTGGCCATCGGCGACGTCTTCACAGGGCCGGAGGACGGGAACGAAGGGCTGGACGGCGTCGATCCCGCGCATGCGGCCCAGGCCTTCGAACGGTTCCGTGCCGAGGTCCGGTTGTGTGACGCGGCAGCCACCGGACGCGATCTCGACGAGACGTTCCTGTCGTCCGGGGGCGTCCCTCTCAGCCTGCGGTGGGTTCACGTCGCGGTGATCCAGGAGTACGCCCGCCACAACGGTCACGCGGACCTGCTGAGGGAGCGGACCGACGGGGCGACGGGGGACTGCGGCTGACCGAGGGACCGTTGCCGCATCCGGCGTCGAGGGAGTGGGGCGCACCGAACCGGCTGCAGGACGTCCAGCGGGGCGGGCCCCCTCGGGGGGAGCCCGCCCCGTACGAGGCGTCCTGTGCGGCGGCTAGAAGGTGTGCGGCTCCGGGACACGCATGGCCAGGATGGCCATGTCGTCGGAGGCGGGCTCCGCAGCGAAGCGCTCCACCGCCCGCAGGATGCGCCCCGCCACCGCTCCCGCGGTCAGGCCGGTGCACATGGCGAGGACATCGGCCAGGCCGTCGTCGCCCAGCATCCGGGCTCCCTCGCGGCGTTCGGTGACTCCGTCGGTCACGCACAGGAGAACGTCCCCGGGCTCCAGGGTGACCTCCTGCTCGTACAGCTCGAGGTCCTCGATGACGCCCAGCAGAGGCTGCGGTTCCGCTGCCGCCTCCACCGAACCGTCCTGGCGCAGACGGAGGGGGAGGGGATGTCCGGCACAGACCACCTTCAGGAGTGCGCTCCCGTCCTCCTGAGGCCACAACTCCCCGTAGAGCAGGGTGAGGAAGCGGCTGCGGGCGCCTTCGTCCAGGATGGCCGCGTTGAGCCGCTCCAGCACCGCGGGACCGCCGAACCCCTCGCGGGCCAGCAGGCGCAGGGCGTGCCGGGCGAGCCCGGTGACGGCAGCCGCCTCCGGGCCCGTACCGCAGACGTCGCCGATGGCGAAGCCGTAGGCACCGTCGCGGATGGGGAAGACGTCGTAGAAGTCGCCGCCGACCTCGTTGCCCTCGCCCGCCGCACGGTAGATGACCTCGATCTCGACGTTCGGTACGTCGGGCAGGCCGGGCGGGAGCAGGCTGCGCTGGAGCGACTGGCTGATGGCCATGCGCTCCGAGTACAGGCGGGCGTTGTCGAGGGCGAGGGCGGCCCGTCGCGACAGGTCCTCGGCCAGCTCCAGGATCTCCTGGCGGAAGTGCTCGTCGGACGGCTTCCCGAGCGTGAGCATGCCGATGACGCGGTTCCTCGCCACCAGCGGAAGGACCACGGTCTCCCCGCCCACGGCGACCGCCGTGGCCAGGGTCGTGCGCGCGGCCGCACCCATGCTGAGCGGCGCGTCCCTGCCCAGAGTGCGCTTGGAGGTGCGCAGGGCGGCCTGGTGGCCGGCTTCCGTGGGAGCCGGCCAGAGGCGTGCTCCGGGGGCCGGGACGGGGTCGGGCGGGTCGATGGAGGAGAGCAGGGCCTTCAGGCCGTCGATGCGCTCCTCGTCCTCGTGCAGGACGTAGGAGAGGTACGGCTCCGAGGACTGGTCCGCGATGGTGTAGACGGCGCACCAGGTGGCCAGCGTGGGCACGGTCATCTGTGCCATCAACGCCAGTGTCTGATCCCTGTCAAGGGTGCCGGCGAGCAGGTCGGACGCTTCGACGAGGAAGGACAGCGAACCCCGGCGGAGGCGTTCCAGCTCGCCGAGCCTGGCCGACTCGACGGCCAGCGCGATGCGGTCGGCGGCGAACTGCAGGCGCAGGGCCTCCTCGTTTGAGTACCGCCCCGCCGCCTCGGCCGCGACACCCAGCGAGCCGGTCAGGCGGCCCTCGACCTTGAGGGGGACGGTGACGACCGAGCGCATCCCGGTGTCGCCGAGCAGCGGTACGGCGCCCGGTACGACGGTGAGGTCCTCGTGGACGGCGGGCATGCGGGCCGAGCCGTAGCGCCCCGTACCGGCCTCGACAGGGACCCGGGCGAAGCGCTGGCGGGCCGAGGGGAGACCGGTCGTGGCCCGGACCTCCAGCTCGGTCTCGTCGTCGGTGGCCAGGAGCAGGAAGGCGGCGTCGGCGTCCAGCATGTCGCGGGCACGCTCCACCGTGCGCTGCAGGAGTCCGTCGAGGTCGTCGGGTGCGGGGGAGCCGATGAAGATCTCGAACGGGTCCGTGCTGCGGTTCTCGGTCGTGGAGTCGGAGACCGGGGCGCGTACCGGCGTCTGGAGCACGGCGCGCTCGTAGTCGCGCACGAGGAGACAGACGGTGGAGGGCTCGCCGTCGGCGTCGCGGACTCTGAGGTGCGAGGCGTACACCGGGATGACCCGGCCGTCGGCGCCCCGGATGCCGTAGCTGCCCTCCCACCGGGAGAGCCGCAGCGCGTCAGCGATGCCGGTGTTGGTGCCCGGCGTGTGCGGCCATGCCACGAAGTCGGTCAGCTGCTTGCCGGCGACCTGCTCCGCGGCGTAGCCGAAGAGGTAGGAGGCGTCCTCGTTCCACGAGGCGATGGAGCCGGAGCCGTCGGTCTGGACGACGGCCACCCGCACACGCTGTTCCGCGACGGGCAGGAGAGCGGTGGGCAGGACGGGGCTCGCCGAGCGGATGCCCACCGGGCGTTCGGGAAGGTCGAGCTGGAACCAGACGTGCTTGTGCGTCGGGGTGTACTCGACTCCCCAGCGGGAGGCGAGCGCCGCGCAGAGCAGCAGCCCACGGCCGCCCTCCCTGTCCGGGCTGCCGAAATCGAGGCCGGAGCTCTGGAGCGGGACCTCCCGCTCCGGGTAGTGGTCCGCCACCTCGACGCGTACGCCGTCCTCGGTGCGCAGACACAGCACGTCCGCGGCCGTCCCGGCGTGCACGACGGCGTTGGTCACGAGTTCACTGGTAAGAACGACGGCGTCGTCAACGACGTCCGTGTAACCCCACCCCTGAAGGGTGTCACGGACGAACGCGCGGGCGGTCGCGACCGAGCGTCCGACCGGATCGAAGGTGGCAGCCGCGCGCGCGGTGATCACAGCACTCCCCATATGGTGTCTCGTCGCTTCCCCGAGTCCTGTGCCCGTATATCGCCGCTTCGATTCGCCTGCCAGGCTAGACGCTCGCCAGGTGTCCCGGGTACACGAGGGCAGACTTGGGTACGCAGGGCATCCAGTGGTTGTGCGCCGGGCGCACAACTATGGGGCCCCCGGTGAGGGAAATGGGACGACCACGAGACCTTCCTCGCCCTCCCGTCCCGGCCTGGTACGTTTCAACGATTTGACGACCGCATGGTCACCCGTCGACGGTGTGCTGTGGCGGTGAGCCAAAGTGGAAGTGGGCAAGCTTCCGATAACGGCCCGAGCGATACGGTCAACCCCTGCGGGAGGGACACGGTGGAGTCTGGCGTGGCGGCGCGGGGTTCAGGAACGCGCACAAAAGGCGGGCAGTCCGTGAAAAAGCAGCGCAATGGGACCATCGACGTGGACGCGGCGGCTCTGAACAGACTGCTCGCTGCCCTCGTGGCGATGCGTGACGGCAACTTCCGCAGGCGGCTCACCGTCTCCGGCGACGGCGTCCTCACGGAGATCGCCGCGGTCTTCAACGAGGTGGCCGACCGCAATCTGCACCTGACGGGCGAGCTCGCCCGTGTGCGGCGCGTGGTGGGGCGCGAGGGGAAACTCACGGAGCGGCTGGAGACCGGCGCCTGCGAGGGCTCCTGGGCGGCCGCCATCGATGCCTCCAACGAGCTCGTCGACGACCTGGCGCGACCGGTGTCCGAAGTCGGACGGGTGCTCTCCGCGGTCGCCGACGGTGATCTCGAGCAGCGGATGGAACTGCGTACCCACGCGGCGGACGAGACCGTACGCCCGCTGCGCGGGGAGTTCCTGAAGGTCGCCCGCACGGTCAACAACCTCGTCGACCAGCTGTCCGCGTTCACCGAGCAGGTGACGCGCGTCGCGGTCGAGGTGGGCACCGAGGGCAAACTGGGCGGTCAGGCCCAGGTGCGTGGCATGTCCGGGTCCTGGAAGGACCTCACGGACTCCGTGAACACGATGGCCTACCGGCTGACCGCGCAGGTGCGTGACATCGCGCTGGTGACGACGGCCGTGGCCAAGGGTGATCTGTCGCGGAAGGTCACCGTCCATGTGGCCGGTGAGATGCTCCAGCTCAAGAACACCGTCAACACGATGGTGGACCAGCTGTCGTCGTTCTCCTCCGAGGTGACCCGGGTGGCCCGCGAGGTGGGCACCGAGGGCGAGCTGGGCGGGCAGGCGACCGTGCCGGGGGTGGCCGGCGTCTGGAAGGACCTGACCGACTCCGTCAACACGATGGCCGGGAACCTCACGTCCCAGGTACGCGGCATCGCCGAGGTGACGACGGCCGTCGCCAACGGCGACCTGTCGCAGAAGGTCACGGTGAGCGCCCGCGGTGAGGTCGCCCAGCTCGCCGAGACGATCAACCAGATGACCGAGACGCTGCGTACCTTCGCCGACGAGGTGACGCGCGTGGCGAGCGAGGTCGGTGGCGAGGGTCTGCTCGGCGGTCAGGCCCAGGTGCCCGGCGCGGCCGGCACCTGGAAGGACCTCACCGACTCGGTGAACACGGTCTTCCGGAACCTGACGACGCAGGTGCGCGACATCGCGCAGGTGACCACCGCGGTGGCCAGCGGTGACATGACGCAGAAGGTCACGGTCGACGTGGCCGGCGAGATGCTGGAGCTGAAGAACACCGTCAACACGATGGTGGACCAGCTCCAGGCATTCGGTTCGGAAGTGACCCGGGTGGCCCGGGAGGTCGGCGTCGAGGGGCGTCTCGGAGGCCAGGCCGAGGTACCGGGGGCGGCGGGGACCTGGAAGGACCTCACCGACTCGGTGAACACCGCCTTCCGTAACCTCACCGGACAGGTGCGCGACATCGCCCAGGTGACGACGGCCGTCGCCAACGGTGACCTGTCGCAGAAGGTCACGGTCGACGTGGCCGGCGAGATGCTGGAGCTGAAGAACACCGTCAACACGATGGTGGCGCAGCTGTCCAACTTCGCCGACCAGGTGACGCGGATGGCCCGCGACGTGGGCACGGAGGGCCGCCTGGGCGGCCAGGCGCGCGTCGACGGTGTCTCCGGCACGTGGAAGGAGCTCACCGACTCCGTCAACTTCATGGCGGGGAACCTGACCTCCCAGGTGCGCCAGATCGCGCAGGTGACCACGGCGGTGGCGCGTGGTGACCTGTCGCAGAAGATCGATGTGGACGCCCGGGGCGAGATCCTCGAGCTGAAGAACACCATCAACACGATGGTCGACCAGCTCTCCGCCTTCGCCGACCAGGTGACCCGGGTGGCCCGCGAGGTGGGCACGGACGGCCGTCTCGGGGGCCAGGCGCAGGTGCCCGGTGTGGCAGGCGTGTGGCGTGACCTGACGGACTCGGTGAACGGCATGGCCGGGAACCTCACCGCCCAGGTGCGCAACATCGCGCAGGTCGCGACGGCGGTGGCGCGTGGTGACCTGTCGCAGAAGATCGATGTGGACGCCCGGGGCGAGATCCTCGAGCTGAAGAACACCCTCAACACCATGGTCGACCAGCTCTCGAACTTCGCGGAGCAGGTGACGCGGGTCGCCCGGGAGGTGGGCACGGAGGGCATCCTCGGCGGGCAGGCGGAGGTGCAGGGCGTCTCCGGCACGTGGAAGGACCTCACCCAGTCCGTCAACGGCATGGCGAACAACCTGACCCTCCAGGTGCGCAACATCGCCGAGGTGACCACCGCGGTCGCCAAGGGCGACCTCTCCAAGAAGATCACCGTCGACGCCAAGGGCGAGATCCTCGAACTGGTGACGACGGTCAACACGATGGTCGACCAGCTGATGAACTTCGGCGACGAGGTGACCCGGGTGGCCCGTGAGGTGGGCACCGAGGGCATCCTCGGCGGCCAGGCCCGGGTGCGCGGTGCCACGGGCATCTGGAAGGACCTCAGCGAGAACGTCAACCTGATGGCCAACAACCTGACCAGTCAGGTGCGGAACATCTCCCGGGTCTCCTCGGCGGTCGCCAACGGCGATCTGACGAAGAAGGTCACCGTCGAGGCGCGCGGCGAGGTCGCCGAACTGGCCGACACCGTCAACACGATGGTGACGACCCTGTCCTCGTTCGCCGACGAGGTGACCCGGGTGGCGCGTGAGGTGGGCACCGAGGGGGCGCTGGGCGGTCAGGCACGTGTCCCGGGCGTCTCGGGCACCTGGAAGGACCTCACCGAGTCGGTGAACTCGATGGCGTCCAACCTGACCGGACAGGTCCGGCAGATCGCCGCGGTCACCACGGCCATCGCCAAGGGCGATCTCACCAAGAAGATCGACATCGACGCGCGCGGCGAGATCCTGGAGCTGAAGAACACCATCAACACGATGGTCGACCAGCTCTCCTCGTTCGCCGAACAGGTGACCCGGGTGGCCCGCGAGGTGGGCACCGAGGGGCAGCTGGGCGGCCAGGCGCGTGTCCGGGACGTCGACGGCACGTGGCGCGACCTCACCGAGTCGGTGAACGAGATGGCGGGGAACCTGACCCGTCAGGTGCGTGCCATCGCGGCCGTCGCCACCGCGGTGACCCGCGGCGACCTGAACCTCAAGATCGATGTCGACGCGGCCGGCGAGATCCAGGTGCTGCAGGACAACATCAACACGATGATCGCCAACCTGCGCGACACCACGCTGGCGAACAAGGAACAGGACTGGCTCAAGGGCAACCTCGCCCGGATCTCCGGTCTGATGCAGGGCCGCCGCGATCTGGACGACGTCGCCTCGCTGATCATGAGCGAGCTGACGCCGGTCGTCTCCGCCCAGCACGGTGCCTTCTTCCTGGCCATGAGTACCGGTGAGGGGGAGGGGGTGGGATCCGACAGTGCCGACGAGAACCTGTACGAGCTGCGCATGCGGGGCAGTTACGGCTACTCGGCGGGCTCCATGCCGACCTCGTTCCGGCCCGGTGAGACGCTCATCGGTACGGCGGCCGAGGAGAAGCGGACCATCCAGGTGGACAACGTGCCCCCGGGGTATCTGAAGATCTCCTCCGGTCTCGGCGAGGCGCCGCCCGCGCACGTGATCGTGCTGCCGGTCCTCTTCGAGGGCCAGGTGCTCGGTGTCATCGAACTGGCCTCGTTCCAGCCGTTCACACACATCCAGCGGGACTTCCTCAACCAGCTCGCCGAGATGATCGCCACGAGCGTCAACACGATCAGTGTCAACACGAAGACCGAGAAGCTCCTCGAGCAGTCCCAGGAGCTCACCGAGCAGCTGCGTGACCGTTCGCAGGAGCTCGAGAACCGGCAGAAGGCGCTGCAGGCGTCCAACGCCGAACTGGAGGAGAAGGCCGAGCTGCTGGCTCAGCAGAACCGCGACATCGAAGTGAAGAACACGGAGATCGAGGAGGCGCGCCAGGTCCTGGAGGAGCGCGCCGAACAGCTCGCCGTCTCGATGCGCTACAAGTCCGAGTTCCTGGCCAACATGTCGCACGAGCTGCGCACACCGCTCAACTCGCTGCTCATCCTGGCCAAGCTGCTCGCGGACAACGCCGAGGGCAATCTCTCGCCCAAGCAGGTGGAGTTCGCCGAGACGATCCACGGGGCGGGCTCCGACCTGCTCCAGCTGATCAACGACATCCTCGACCTGTCCAAGGTCGAGGCGGGCAAGATGGACGTCAGCCCGACCCGGATCGCCCTGGTGCAGCTGGTCGACTACGTGGAGGCGACGTTCCGGCCGCTCACCGCGGAGAAGGGGCTCGACTTCTCCGTACGGGTCTCTCCCGAGCTGCCCGCCACCCTGCACACGGACGAGCAGCGCCTGCTGCAGGTCCTGCGCAACCTCCTCTCCAACGCGGTCAAGTTCACCGACGGCGGCGCCGTGGAACTGGTGATCCGGCCGGCCGGCGCCGATGTGCCGAACTCGATCCGGGAGCACCTGCTGGAGGCCGGTTCGCTGCGTGACGCCGACGGCGACCTGATCGCCTTCTCGGTCACCGACACCGGGATCGGGATCGCGTCCAGCAAGATGCTGGTGATCTTCGAGGCGTTCAAGCAGGCGGACGGCACGACCAGTCGCAAGTACGGAGGGACGGGCCTCGGGCTCTCCATCAGCCGGGAGATCGCCCGTCTGCTGGGCGGCGAGATCCACGCGGCGAGCGAACCGGGACGTGGCTCGACCTTCACGCTGTACCTGCCCCTGCACCCGAGCGAACTGCCGCCGCAGGGCTATCCGCAGATGGGGCCTGGCCCCGTCGAGGTCCGGGGCGGTTCCGGCGACGGCACCCTGCGCCTGGAGACGTCACAGGGCAACGGGGCCGAACAGCCCCTGGGCGATCCCGCCAACTCCGCAGGCGTGTTCAGGCGCCGTCGCAAGGCCCTCGGGGGAGCGGCGCAGCGCCCCGCCCTGGCGAACGGCAGTTCCGGTGAGGCGACGGGCGCGGTACCCGAGGAGTGGGTGAAGAGCGCGCAGGAGGATTCGGAGCCCCGCAGGACCTTCCGGTTCCACGGGGAGAAGGTGCTGATCGTCGACGACGACATCCGCAACGTCTTCGCCCTCACCAGCGTCCTGGAGCAGCACGGACTGTCGGTCCTGTACGCGGAGAACGGGCGGGAGGGCATCGAAGTCCTGGAGCAGCACGACGATGTGACGATCGTACTGATGGACATCATGATGCCCGAGATGGACGGCTACGCGACGACGACGGCGATCCGGCGTATGCCGCAGTTCGCCGGTATGCCGATCGTCGCGCTGACCGCCAAGGCGATGAAGGGCGACCGCGAGAAGGCGATCGACTGCGGCGCCTCCGACTACGTGACCAAGCCGGTCGATTCCGATCATCTGCTGTCGGTGATGGAGACCTGGATGCGCGGAGAGTGACCGTGACAGAAAGGGATTGCGGGAATCCGCCGACCGGCTGTGCCCAGGAGGGTGTGAGTCGGCGGATTCCGGGGAACCTTCTGGTCTTCGACCGCGTTTTCGCTATGTGCACAGTGACATCGCGGTGACAGGGTGTGGTGACGGGCGGGGTGCGGCTACCATGACCGGCACAAGGACGGACGGCGTAAGGGAGTCGTCCCCTGGGGCGGCACCCGGTGCGATTCCGGGGCGAGGAGGACGGGCCATGGTGCAGAAGGCCAAGATCCTCCTGGTCGATGACCGGCCGGAGAATCTGCTGGCGCTGGAGGCCATCCTCTCTGCGCTCGATCAGACACTGGTCCGGGCATCGTCAGGGGAGGAAGCGCTCAAGGCGCTGCTCACGGACGATTTCGCGGTCATTCTGCTGGACGTGCAGATGCCCGGTATGGATGGATTCGAGACGGCTGCGCACATCAAGCGGCGGGAGCGGACCCGGGACATCCCGATCATCTTCCTGACCGCGATCAACCACGGACCGCATCACACCTTCCGGGGTTATGCGGCGGGCGCGGTGGACTACATCTCGAAGCCCTTCGACCCCTGGGTGCTGCGCGCCAAGGTGTCGGTCTTCGTCGAGCTCTACATGAAGAACTGTCAGCTACGCGAACAGGCGGCGCTGTTGCGGCTCCAGCTCGAAGGCGGCGCCCAGCCGGGCGTCGACGAGAAGGAGCCTGCCGGTCTGCTCGCCGAGCTCTCGGCGAGGCTCGCCGCGGTCGAGGAACAGGCCGAGGCGCTCTCCAAGCAGCTGGACGACGAATCGGCGGACGCGGGAGCCGTGGCCACCGCCGCTCATCTCGAGCGCAAGCTCACCGGGCTGCGCCGTGCGCTCGACGCGCTGGAGCCCGGTGCGGGCGGCTCGGCGGCCACTCTGCCCACGCGGAGCTGACCCGTATCGGGCTGAGGGGTCGTCAGTTCTGCGTGTGCGCACGGACGACACGGACGGGTGAAGCCGTAGGCACACGTGTCCACCGACGTCGGCACCGGTAACCTCAGTCACATGGCCTCACGTACGTCCGGCAAGGGTTCCCTGGGCACGGCGGGCACCGCGAAGCGCGCCGGCCGTACCCAGGGACCGGCGAAGAAAGCGGCGCCCGCCAAGAAGGCTGCGGCGAAGAAGACCGCACCCGCCAGGAAGGCACCCGCCAAGAAGGCGCCGGCGAAAAAGCCCGCGCCGTCCCCCACGGGGGGCGTGTACCGGCTCGTCCGTGCGCTGTGGCTGGGTACCGCGCACGGCGTCGGGGCGGTGTTCCGCTCCATAGGGCGCGGAGCGAAGGGACTCGACCCGGCGCACCGCAAGGACGGGCTCGCCCTGCTGCTCCTCGGCCTCGCACTGGTCGTGGCGGCGGGCACCTGGTCGCATCTGCGGGGGCCCGTCGGCGATCTCGTCGAGATGCTCGTGACCGGGGCGTTCGGCCGGCTCGATCTCCTGGTCCCGATACTGCTGGGCGCCGTCGCGGTGCGGTTGATCCTCTATCCGGAGAAGCCCGAGGCCAACGGCCGTATCGTCATCGGACTCTCCGCCCTCGTCATCGGCGTGCTCGGCCAGGTCCACATCGCCTGCGGGGCGCCGGGACGCGACGAGGGCACCGACGCCATGCAGGACGCGGGCGGACTGATCGGCTGGGCGGCCTCCCAGCCTCTCGTCTTCACGATGGGCGAGGTCCTCGCCGTACCGCTGCTCCTGCTGCTGACGGTCTTCGGACTCCTGGTCGTCACCGCCACCCCGGTCAACGCCATCCCCCGGCGGCTGCGGCAGCTCGGTGTCAGGCTCGGCATCGTCGATCCGGTGCACCTGCCGGGCGAGGAGGACGGGAGCGACGACGAGCGGTACGACGAGCAGTGGCGTGACGCCCTGCCCGAGCGCTCCCGTCGGTCCTCGGGACGCCGCCCTGAGGACGGCGCCCACGACCCGGACCAGGCCGAGAACGCGGCCCTGGCCAAACGGCGCCGGCCGCGCAGGCCGTCCGCCCAGCCCGCGATGAACCGCACCATGGACGCGGTGGACGTCGCGGCCGCCGCTGCCGCCGCGCTCGACGGGGCGGTGCTCAACGGCATGCCCCCTTCCCCGGTCGTCGCGGATCTGACCCAGGGCGTCTCCGCCGACCGGGAGCGGACCGGCACCCCGGTCCCCGGTGCCAGGTCGGCCGAGAAGCCCTCGTCCGGCGACGGGGCCGGCGCCGGCAAGGGAACCTCGTCCACCGGAGGCGTCCCCGACCTGACGAAGCCCGCCCCCGAGCGGCCGCTGCCACTGCCCGCCCGGGCCGAACAGCTCCAGCTCTCCGGCGACATCACCTACTCGCTGCCCTCGCTGGACCTGCTCGAGCGCGGTGGCCCCGGCAAGACGCGCAGCGCCGCCAACGACGCGGTCGTCGCGTCACTGACCAACGTCTTCACCGAGTTCAAGGTCGACGCCGCCGTCACCGGCTTCACACGCGGTCCGACGGTCACCCGCTACGAGGTCGAGCTCGGCCCGGCGGTCAAGGTCGAGCGGATCACCGCCCTCACCAAGAACATCGCCTACGCCGTGGCCAGCCCCGACGTCAGGATCATCTCCCCGATCCCCGGCAAGTCCGCCGTCGGCATCGAGATCCCCAACTCCGACCGGGAAATGGTCAACCTCGGGGACGTCCTGCGCCTGGCGGACGCGGCGGAGGACGACCACCCCATGCTGGTCGCGCTCGGAAAGAACGTCGAGGGCGGCTACGAGATGGCCAACCTGGCGAACATGCCGCACGTCCTGGTCGCGGGTGCGACCGGCTCCGGCAAGTCCTCCTGCATCAACTGTCTGATCACCTCGGTCATGGTGCGGGCGACACCCGAGGACGTACGGATGGTGCTCGTCGACCCGAAGCGGGTCGAGCTCACGGCCTACGAGGGCATTCCGCACCTCATCACGCCCATCATCACCAACCCGAAGAAGGCCGCCGAGGCGCTCCAGTGGGTCGTCCGGGAGATGGACCTCCGCTACGACGACCTCGCAGCCTACGGCTTCCGGCACATCGACGACTTCAACCACGCGGTGCGCACGGGCAAGGCGAAGGCTCCCGAAGGCAGTGAGCGGGAGCTCTCCCCCTATCCGTACCTGCTGGTCATCGTCGACGAGCTGGCGGACCTCATGATGGTCGCCCCGCGCGACGTCGAGGACTCCATCGTCCGCATCACCCAGCTGGCGCGTGCCGCCGGTATCCACCTGGTGCTCGCCACGCAGCGGCCCTCGGTCGATGTCGTGACCGGCCTGATCAAGGCCAACGTGCCCTCCCGGCTCGCCTTCGCGACCTCGTCGCTCGCCGACAGCCGGGTCATCCTCGACCAGCCGGGCGCCGAGAAGCTCATCGGGAAGGGTGACGGTCTGTTCCTGCCGATGGGAGCGAACAAGCCGACCCGTATGCAGGGGGCCTTCGTCACCGAGGCCGAGGTCGCGGCCGTCGTCCAGCACTGCAAGGATCAGATGGCGCCGGTCTTCCGCGAGGACGTGGTGGTCGGCACCAAGCAGAAGAAGGAGATCGACGAGGACATCGGCGACGACCTCGATCTGCTCTGTCAGGCGGCCGAACTGGTCGTGTCCACCCAGTTCGGGTCGACATCGATGCTCCAGCGCAAGCTGAGGGTCGGCTTCGCGAAGGCCGGTCGGCTGATGGACCTCATGGAGTCGCGCAACATCGTGGGTCCCAGCGAGGGTTCCAAGGCGCGCGATGTCATGGTGAAGCCGGACGAACTCGACGGTGTGTTGGCCGTCATTCGCGGGGAAACCGCTTCGTAAGAGTTTTGCGGGCAACCGTTTCGCCCGGCCGTACGTCAAGTTGAAGGGAGGAACAGCGGATGATCCGTTGTGCTCTCCGCCCTCCGTCCTGCCCGAGGGGCTGCCCGGTGAACCCGATGGCGTACAAAGTCGTCGCTCCCGGTTGCCCCACCCTTTCGTACCACCCCTAGACTGAACATCCAGCAGGTGGCTCACGCTCGAAAGGCGCCCCCGTGTCCATCGGCAACTCCCCCGAAGACGACCGGCCTTCGATCGGTCGCGCGCTTCAGCAGGCTCGTATCGCCGCAGGTCTGACGGTCGAGGAAGTCAGCAGCTCCACCCGGGTGCGCATCCCCATCGTGCACGCGATCGAGGAGGACGACTTCTCCCGCTGCGGCGGCGACGTGTACGCACGCGGTCACATCCGCATGCTCGCCCTCGCCGTCCGGCTCGACCCCGATCCGCTGATCGCGGAGTTCGACGCCGAGCACGGCGGCCGGCCCGCGCCCACCCCCGCGGCCCCGCTGTTCGAGGCGGAGCGCATCCGCTCCGAACCCCGTCGGCCCAACTGGACCGCCGCCATGGTCGCCGCGATCGTCGCAGTCGTCGGCTTCGTCGGCTTCACTCTCTTCAACGGCGACGAGGAGGGATCGGGCGCGGCGCCGGTCGCCGAAGGCTCGACCCCCGACAAGACCACTCCCAAGCCCACCGCCACCAAGCCCGCCGACCCCAAGCCCGCCCCGTCCGAGAGCGCCATCGCCGCGGCCCCCCGCGACAAGGTGACGGTCAGGCTCAGCGCCACCGAGGGCAAGAGCTGGATCTCCGCCAAGGACCACAACGGGCGACTGCTCTTCGACGGTCTGCTGGAGCAGGGTGACTCCAAGACCTTCCAGGACAAGGAGCGGGTCGACCTGGTGCTCGGGGACGCCGGAGCGATCGACCTCTTCGTGAACGGCAAGAAAGTCGACGACCAGTTCGAGTCGGGTCAGGTCGAACGGCTTTCGTACACCAAGGGTGACCCCGAGGTCGGCTGACCTCCCCGCCCGTGTTCTTCCGACGGTGGGTATCCGGCAGACGCCGGGTGCCCACCGTCGTGCTTTCCCGCGGATTCACCGACTGTTCGGTCACTCCCCGTAGCATTGAACCCTGCACGGCAGGGGGAGTGCCGGGACAAAGTAGTCTTGAGTCCATGCCCGAACGCCGTACCGTCGCCCTTGTCACTCTTGGCTGCGCCCGTAACGAGGTGGACTCGGAGGAGCTCGCAGGCCGCTTGGCAGCGGACGGCTGGGAGCTCGTCGAGAACGCCACCGACGCGGACGTCGCCGTCGTCAACACCTGTGGGTTCGTCGAAGCCGCCAAGAAGGACTCCGTCGACGCCCTGCTCGAAGCGAACGATCTGAAGGACCACGGCAGAACCCAGGCCGTCGTGGCCGTCGGCTGCATGGCCGAGCGCTACGGCAAGGATCTTGCCGAGGCGCTGCCGGAAGCCGACGGAGTCCTCGGATTCGACGACTACGCCGACATCTCCGACCGTCTCCAGACCATCCTCAACGGCGGCATCCACGCCTCCCACACCCCGCGCGACCGGCGCAAGCTGCTGCCGATCAGCCCGGCCGAGCGGCAGGACGCCGCCGTCGCGCTCCCCGGGCACGCCCAGGAGATCGCGCCCGCCCCCGCCGATCTGCCGGAGGGTGTCGCACCCGTCTCGGGGCCGCGGGCCCCGCTGCGCCGCCGGCTGGGCACCAGCCCGGTCGCCTCCGTGAAGCTCGCCTCGGGCTGTGACCGGCGCTGCTCGTTCTGCGCCATCCCGTCGTTCCGCGGTTCGTTCATCTCGCGGCGCCCCTCCGACGTCCTCCAGGAGACCCGCTGGCTCGCCGAGCAGGGTGTCAAGGAGGTCATGCTGGTCTCCGAGAACAACACCTCGTACGGCAAGGACCTCGGCGACATCAGGCTCCTGGAGACCCTGCTGCCCGAGCTCGCCGACGTCGACGGGATCGAGCGGATCCGCGTCAGCTACCTGCAGCCGGCGGAGATGCGGCCGGGACTGATCGACGTGCTCACCTCGACGCCCAAGGTCGCCCCGTACTTCGACCTCTCCTTCCAGCACTCCGCCCCCGGGGTCCTGCGTGCGATGCGGAGGTTCGGGGACACGGACCGCTTCCTCGAACTGCTGGACACCATCCGCGGCAAGGCTCCGCAGGCCGGTGCGCGCTCCAACTTCATCGTGGGCTTCCCCGGTGAGACCGAGGCCGACCTCGCCGAGCTGGAACGCTTCCTCACCGGTGCGCGCCTCGACGCCATCGGGATCTTCGGCTACTCCGACGAGGAGGGCACCGAGGCCGTCGGTTACGAGAACAAGCTGGACGCCGACGTCATCGCGGAGCGCCTCGCGCACATCTCGCAGCTGGCCGAGGAGCTCACCTCGCAGCGTGCCGAAGAGCGGGTCGGCGAGACCCTCCAGGTCCTCGTCGAGTCCGTGGACTCCGACGAGGACGGGCCCGTGGCGGTGGGTCGGGCCGCCCACCAGGCGCCCGAAACGGACGGCCAGGTCGTCTTCACCGCACGCGAAGGGCTCGTGCCGGGCCGTATGGTCGAAGCCAAGGCAGTGGGCACCGAGGGAGTGGACCTCGTGGCCGAACACCACGAGCTTGCGGAGGCAGCCAGATGACGGGAGCCCCGGCATCCGCGGCAGGCGGCTCCGGCGCGACGCCGGCGCCCCGCGGCGGCAAGCTGGGCGCGGCGGCCGTCAACCAGGCCGGCCTGTGGAACATCGCGAACATCCTCACGATGGCTCGACTGCTGCTGGTCCCGGGCTTCGTCATGCTGCTCCTGCACGACGGCGGGTACGACCCGGTGTGGCGGTCGTTCGCGTGGGCGGCCTTCGCCGTCGCGATGATCACCGACGTCTTCGACGGTCACCTGGCACGTACGTACAACCTGGTCACCGACTTCGGGAAGATCGCGGACCCGATCGCGGACAAGGCGATCATGGGTGCCGCACTGATCTGCCTGTCCTGGCTCGGGGACCTGCCGTGGTGGATCACGGGTGTGATCCTCTTCCGGGAGCTCGGCATCACGCTGATGCGCTTCTGGGTCATCCGGCACTCGGTGATCCCGGCCAGCCGCGGCGGGAAGGTGAAGACCCTGGCCCAGGGCATCGCCGTCGGCATGTACGTCCTGGCGCTGACAGGGCCCCTGGCGACACTGCGCTTCTGGGTGATGATGGCCGCGGTCGTGTTGACGGTCGTCACGGGCC
>NZ_NEUF01000175.1 GCF_002910915.1 Streptomyces sp. SM10
CCGGGAATCGGACACGAAAGAGTCTGATAGAGTCGGAAACGCAAGAACGAAGGGAAGCGCCCGGAGGGGCCCGGTGAAACGGGACCGAAGGAAGCGTCCGTTCCTTGAGAACTCAACAGCGTGCCAAAAGTCAACGCCAGATATGTTGATACCCCGGCCTGCTTCGGCAGGTTGGTGGTTCCTTTGAAAAGTCCTGCCGGCCCTTCACGGTCCGGTAGGCAACAACAGCGAGGACGCTGTGAACGACCGGTCATATTCCGACCTGGTCGTTCCGCTCTCGTGTTGTGATCCCGATTACGGGAAAACATTCACGGAGAGTTTGATCCTGGCTCAGGACGAACGCTGGCGGCGTGCTTAACACATGCAAGTCGAACGATGAAGCCCTTCGGGGTGGATTAGTGGCGAACGGGTGAGTAACACGTGGGCAATCTGCCCTTCACTCTGGGACAAGCCCTGGAAACGGGGTCTAATACCGGATAACACTCTGTCCCTCATGGGGCGGGGTTAAAAGCTCCGGCGGTGAAGGATGAGCCCGCGGCCTATCAGCTTGTTGGTGGGGTAATGGCCTACCAAGGCGACGACGGGTAGCCGGCCTGAGAGGGCGACCGGCCACACTGGGACTGAGACACGGCCCAGACTCCTACGGGAGGCAGCAGTGGGGAATATTGCACAATGGGCGAAAGCCTGATGCAGCGACGCCGCGTGAGGGATGACGGCCTTCGGGTTGTAAACCTCTTTCAGCAGGGAAGAAGCGAAAGTGACGGTACCTGCAGAAGAAGCGCCGGCTAACTACGTGCCAGCAGCCGCGGTAATACGTAGGGCGCAAGCGTTGTCCGGAATTATTGGGCGTAAAGAGCTCGTAGGCGGCTTGTCACGTCGGATGTGAAAGCTCGGGGCTTAACCCCGAGTCTGCATTCGATACGGGCTAGCTAGAGTGTGGTAGGGGAGATCGGAATTCCTGGTGTAGCGGTGAAATGCGCAGATATCAGGAGGAACACCGGTGGCGAAGGCGGATCTCTGGGCCATTACTGACGCTGAGGAGCGAAAGCGTGGGGAGCGAACAGGATTAGATACCCTGGTAGTCCACGCCGTAAACGTTGGGAACTAGGTGTTGGCGACATTCCACGTCGTCGGTGCCGCAGCTAACGCATTAAGTTCCCCGCCTGGGGAGTACGGCCGCAAGGCTAAAACTCAAAGGAATTGACGGGGGCCCGCACAAGCAGCGGAGCATGTGGCTTAATTCGACGCAACGCGAAGAACCTTACCAAGGCTTGACATATACCGGAAAGCATCAGAGATGGTGCCCCCCTTGTGGTCGGTATACAGGTGGTGCATGGCTGTCGTCAGCTCGTGTCGTGAGATGTTGGGTTAAGTCCCGCAACGAGCGCAACCCTTGTTCTGTGTTGCCAGCATGCCCTTCGGGGTGATGGGGACTCACAGGAGACTGCCGGGGTCAACTCGGAGGAAGGTGGGGACGACGTCAAGTCATCATGCCCCTTATGTCTTGGGCTGCACACGTGCTACAATGGCCGGTACAATGAGCTGCGATGCCGCGAGGCGGAGCGAATCTCAAAAAGCCGGTCTCAGTTCGGATTGGGGTCTGCAACTCGACCCCATGAAGTCGGAGTTGCTAGTAATCGCAGATCAGCATTGCTGCGGTGAATACGTTCCCGGGCCTTGTACACACCGCCCGTCACGTCACGAAAGTCGGTAACACCCGAAGCCGGTGGCCCAACCCCTTGTGGGAGGGAGCTGTCGAAGGTGGGACTGGCGATTGGGACGAAGTCGTAACAAGGTAGCCGTACCGGAAGGTGCGGCTGGATCACCTCCTTTCTAAGGAGCATCTAGATTCTCTTCGGGGAATCCAGAGGCCATTTCGTCGGCAAATGTTCGACGGTGGTTGCTCATGGGTGGAACGTTGACTATTCGGCACGACAGGTTGTTTTTGCGAGTACTGCTTCGGCGTGGAAAGTGAGAATGGATCGGTCGGGTCGGGCACGCTGTTGGGTATCTGAAGGTACGGGCTCGTTTGAGTCTGTCCCTTTGGTTGCCGGCCCCAGTGAACTCGCCTGTAAGGGTGGGGTGATGGGTGGCTGGTCGTTGTTTGAGAACTGCACAGTGGACGCGAGCATCTGTGGCCAAGTTTTTAAGGGCGCACGGTGGATGCCTTGGCACCAGGAACCGATGAAGGACGTGGGAGGCCACGATAGTCCCCGGGGAGCTGTCAACCAAGCTTTGATCCGGGGGTTTCCGAATGGGGAAACCCGGCAGTCGTCATGGGCTGTCACCCGCTGCTGAACACATAGGCAGTGTGGAGGGAACGCGGGGAAGTGAAACATCTCAGTACCCGCAGGAAGAGAAAACAACCGTGATTCCGGGAGTAGTGGCGAGCGAAACTGGATGAGGCCAAACCGTATGCGTGTGATACCCGGCAGGGGTTGCGCATGCGGGGTTGTGGGAGTTCTCTTGATCAATCTGCCGATTGGTCGGCAAGTCAGAAACCGTTGGTGTAGGCGAAGGACATGCGAAAGGTCCGGCGTAGAGGGTAAGACCCCCGTAGCTGAAACATCAACGGCTTGCTTGAGAACCACCCAAGTAGCACGGGGCCCGAGAAATCCCGTGTGAATCTGGCGGGACCACCCGCTAAGCCTAAATATTCCCTGGTGACCGATAGCGGATAGTACCGTGAGGGAATGGTGAAAAGTACCGCGGGAGCGGAGTGAAATAGTACCTGAAACCGTGTGCCTACAAGCCGTGGGAGCGTCGCTGTATGTGCTTGCACATGCAGTCGTGACTGCGTGCCTTTTGAAGAATGAGCCTGCGAGTTAGCGGTGTGTAGCGAGGTTAACCCGTGTGGGGAAGCCGTAGCGAAAGCGAGTCCGAATAGGGCGATTGAGTTGCACGCTCTAGACCCGAAGCGGAGTGATCTAGCCATGGGCAGGTTGAAGCGGAGGTAAGACTTCGTGGAGGACCGAACCCACCAGGGTTGAAAACCTGGGGGATGACCTGTGGTTAGGGGTGAAAGGCCAATCAAACTCCGTGATAGCTGGTTCTCCCCGAAATGCATTTAGGTGCAGCGTCGTGTGTTTCTTGCCGGAGGTAGAGCACTGGATAGGCGATGGGCCCTACCGGGTTACTGACCTTAGCCAAACTCCGAATGCCGGTAAGTGAGAGCACGGCAGTGAGACTGTGGGGGATAAGCTCCATGGTCGAGAGGGAAACAGCCCAGAGCATCGACTAAGGCCCCTAAGCGTACGCTAAGTGGGAAAGGATGTGGAGTCGCAGAGACAACCAGGAGGTTGGCTTAGAAGCAGCCACCCTTGAAAGAGTGCGTAATAGCTCACTGGTCAAGTGATTCCGCGCCGACAATGTAGCGGGGCTCAAGCGTACCGCCGAAGTCGTGTCATTCATACACATATCCTCAACGGGAGTATGGATGGGTAGGGGAGCGTCGTGTGCCGGGTGAAGCAGCCGCGGAAGCGAGTTGTGGACGGTTCACGAGTGAGAATGCAGGCATGAGTAGCGATACACACGTGAGAAACGTGTGCGCCGATTGACTAAGGGTTCCTGGGTCAAGCTGATCTGCCCAGGGTAAGTCGGGACCTAAGGCGAGGCCGACAGGCGTAGTCGATGGACAACCGGTTGATATTCCGGTACCCGCTTTGAAACGCCCAATACTGAATCAGGCGATGCTAAGTCCGTGAAGCCGGCCCGATCTCTTCGGAGTTGAGGGTAGTGGTGGAGCCGACGAACCAGACTTGTACTAGGTAAGCGATGGGGTGACGCAGGAAGGTAGTCCAACCCGGGCGATGGTTGTTCCCGGGGTAAGGGTGTAGGCCGTGTGGTAGGTAAATCCGTCACACATTAAGGCTGAGACCTGATGCCGAGCCGATTGTGGTGAAGTGGATGATCCTATGCTGTCGAGAAAAGCCTCTAGCGAGTTTCATGGCGGCCCGTACCCTAAACCGACTCAGGTAGTCAGGTAGAGAATACCGAGGCGTTCGGGTGAACTATGGTTAAGGAACTCGGCAAAATGCCCCCGTAACTTCGGGAGAAGGGGGGCCATCACTGGTGATCCGATTTACTCGGTGAGCTGGGGGTGGCCGCAGAGACCAGCGAGAAGCGACTGTTTACTAAAAACACAGGTCCGTGCGAAGCCGTAAGGCGATGTATACGGACTGACGCCTGCCCGGTGCTGGAACGTTAAGGGGACCGGTTAGTGCACTTTCGGGTGTGCGAAGCTGAGAACTTAAGCGCCAGTAAACGGCGGTGGTAACTATAACCATCCTAAGGTAGCGAAATTCCTTGTCGGGTAAGTTCCGACCTGCACGAATGGCGTAACGACTTCTCGACTGTCTCAACCATAGGCCCGGTGAAATTGCACTACGAGTAAAGATGCTCGTTTCGCGCAGCAGGACGGAAAGACCCCGGGACCTTTACTATAGTTTGATATTGGTGTTCGGTTCGGCTTGTGTAGGATAGGTGGGAGACTTTGAAGCGGCCACGCCAGTGGTTGTGGAGTCGTCGTTGAAATACCACTCTGGTCGTGCTGGATGTCTAACCTGGGTCCGTGATCCGGATCAGGGACAGTGTCTGATGGGTAGTTTAACTGGGGCGGTTGCCTCCTAAAGAGTAACGGAGGCGCCCAAAGGTTCCCTCAGCCTGGTTGGCAATCAGGTGTTGAGTGTAAGTGCACAAGGGAGCTTGACTGTGAGACCGACGGGTCGAGCAGGGACGAAAGTCGGGACTAGTGATCCGGCAGTGGCTTGTGGAAGCGCTGTCGCTCAACGGATAAAAGGTACCCCGGGGATAACAGGCTGATCTTCCCCAAGAGTCCATATCGACGGGATGGTTTGGCACCTCGATGTCGGCTCGTCGCATCCTGGGGCTGGAGTCGGTCCCAAGGGTTGGGCTGTTCGCCCATTAAAGCGGTACGCGAGCTGGGTTTAGAACGTCGTGAGACAGTTCGGTCCCTATCCGCTGTGCGCGTAGGAATATTGAGAAGGGCTGTCCCTAGTACGAGAGGACCGGGACGGACGAACCTCTGGTGTGCCAGTTGTCCTGCCAAGGGCATGGCTGGTTGGCTACGTTCGGAAAGGATAACCGCTGAAAGCATCTAAGCGGGAAGCCTGCTTCGAGATGAGTATTCCCACCACCTTGAGTGGTTAAGGCTCCCAGTAGACGACTGGGTTGATAGGCCAGATGTGGAAGCCCGGTAACGGGTGGAGCTGACTGGTACTAATAGGCCGAGGGCTTGTCCTCAGTTGCTCGCGTCCACTGTGTTAGTTCTGAAATAACGAACGGCCGTGTTGTGTTCCGGTGTTGGTTAATTTCATAGTGTTTCGGTGGTCATTGCGTTAGGGAAACGCCCGGTTACATTCCGAACCCGGAAGCTAAGCCTTTCAGCGCCGATGGTACTGCAGGGGGGACCCTGTGGGAGAGTAGGACGCCGCCGAACAATTATTCCGGGAAAGCCCCGTGCCCTTGTGGCACGGGGCTTTTCTGCGTTCGGAGCGTCTAGGGTCGAACCATGCGCTACGAACTGGTCATCTTCGACAACGACGGCGTGCTCGTCGACAGTGAGCCGATCTCCAACACCGTGCTGGCCGGCTACCTCACCGAGCTCGGCCACCCCACCTCGTACGAGGAGTCCCTCCGCGACTACATGGGGGCCGCGATCCACCGGGTCCACGACCTCGTGGAGGAGCGGACCGGCCAGAAGCTCCCCGCGGACTTCGACGAGGAGCTCCACCGGCGGACCCTCTCCGTGTTCCAGCAGGAGAGGCTGGCCGCGGTCGACGGGGTCCACGATCTGCTCGGCGGCCTCGTCGCCGACGGGGTCGCGTACTGCGTCGCCTCGTCCGGAAGCCACCAGAAGATCGCGGCAGGGCACCTGAACACCGGGCTCGACCAGTGGTTCGAGGACGAGTGGATCTTCAGCTCCGAGGACGTGGGGCGGGGGAAGCCGGCCCCGGACCTGTTCCTCCACGCCGCCGAACGGATGGGCGTCGCCCCCGAGAGGTGCGTCGTGATCGAGGACAGCCCCCTCGGCGTCGAGGCAGCCCGGGCCGCCGGGATGGACGTGTACGGCTTCACCTCGATGATGCCGGCGGACCGGCTCGTCGGCGTCACCGGGCACTTCTCCGACATGTCCCAGCTCCCCAAACTTCTCGCCTGATCGATCTACCCAGCGGTAGACCAGGGCTCTACGCTCGCGGCCATGACGGATGCGCGGTTGCGGTACGGCAGAGCCTCCCTGGCGCTGAGCTTCCTGGTGCAGGGGGTGACCTTTGCGCTGCTCGTGACGCGCATCCCCGCCATCCAGGACCGGTACGGGATATCCGACGGGCTGCTGCCCGCCTTCCTGGCCGCGGTGCCTGTCCTGGCGGGGGTCGCCAGTGTGGTCACCGAGAAGGTGGTCGCGCGGGTGCGTCCCGGAGTCGTGCTCAGGTGGGCGCAGCCCGTCGTGATGCTGGCGCTGCTGGGCGTGGGCGCCGGCAGCGAGGTCTGGCAGGTGGCTCTTGCGCTCGGGGTCTTCGGCCTGGCGGTCGGGGCTCTGGACGCGTCGATGAACATGATGGGCGTCAGCCTCCAGCGGGCGTACGGCCGGAGCATCATGCTCGGGTTCCACGCGGCGTACAGCCTGGGCGGGATCGCCGGGGCCTCGATGGCGTGGGCGGGCGCGCACTGGGATCTCTCGCTGCTGGTGTCCTATCTCCCGGCGGTGGCCGTCCTGCTGCCCGCGGCCCTGATCGGGAGCCGGTGGTACGCGGAGGGCAGGAGCGGCGCGGGCGCGGTGGAGGCGGAGCCCGCACAGGGAGCGTCGGTGCCGTTCAGGCTGCTGCTGCCGCTCTGCATGGTGATGGCGTTCGCGTACATCGGGGACTCGACGGTCTCCAACTGGAGCGCGAAGTATCTGCAGGACGTGCTGGGCAGCTCGGAGCAGCTGGCGACGGTTCCGTACAACGTCTACATGGTGACGACGTTGCTGGGGCGGGCCGTCGGGGACCTGGGGGTGCGGCGGTTCGGGGCGGTCGCGGTGGTGCGGGGTGGCAGTGTGCTGGCCGCCGCAGGGTTCGCGGTGGTGGCGTTGGCGCCCGGGGCCTGGTGGGGGATGTTCGGCTTCACGCTGCTGGGGCTCGGGCTGTGCGTGATCGTGCCGCAGACCTTCGCCGCGGCGGGGAGGATGTTCCCCGGGGCGAGCGATGTGGCCGTCGCCCGGCTGAACGTCTTCAACTACGTGGGCTTCCTCGTCGGGTCGCCGCTCGTGGGGGCGCTCGGGGACGCCTGGAGCTACCGAGGCGCGATGCTGGTGCCCATGGTGCTCGTCCTCGCGACGCTCGTGTACGCCCGGTCGTTCGGCGCGGAACCCGCCCGATACGGTGGCGGGCATGAGCGGGCGCGCGCAGCTGATGTGGGATGAGGCAGTAACGGGATACGACTTCGGGTCCAGTCACCCCATGGATCCGGTCAGACTCGCCCTGACGATGGGGCTGGTGCGGGCGTTCGGCCTGGACGGGTCGGTGGACGTCAGCTCGGCCAAGTCCGCCGGGGACTCCACGCTGCGGCTGGTGCACCGGCAGGACTACGTGGCGGCCGTCCGGGCGGCGTCGGCCGATCCGGGGTCCGCCGACCAGGCGTACGGGCTCGGGACCGTCGACGATCCGGCCTTCGCGGGGATGCACGAGGCGTCCGCGCTCATCGCGGGGCTCTCGGTGGGAGCCGCGGAGGCGGTGTGGCGCGGGAGGAGCGCGCACGCCGTGAACTTCACCGGCGGACTGCACCACGCGATGCCCGGGAGCGCATCGGGCTTCTGCGTGTACAACGATCCCGCCCTCGCCATCGCCCGGCTGCTGGAGCTGGGCGCGGAGCGCGTGGCGTACGTGGATGTGGACGTCCACCACGGCGACGGGGTGGAGGCGGCGTTCCGTGAGGATCCCCGGGTGCTGACCGTGTCGCTGCACGAGCACCCGCGGACGCTGTTCCCGCAGACGGGGTGGCCCGAGGAGACGGGGTCCGGGGCGGGCGAGGGCAGCGCGGTGAACGTGGCGCTGCCGGCCGGTACGGGTGACGCGGGGTGGCTGCGGGCGTTCCACGCGGTGGTGCCTGAGCTGCTGGAGGACTTCCGGCCGCAGGTGCTGGTGACCCAGCACGGTGCGGATACGCACTTCGAGGATCCGCTGGCGCATCTCGCGGTGTCCCTGGACGCCCAGCGGGCCGTCATGGAGGCCTGCCACGAGCTGGCCCACGCCTACGCGGAGGAAGGGCGGTGGGTGGCGCTCGGCGGAGGCGGTTACGCGGTGGTGGATGTGGTGCCGCGCTCCTGGACCCATCTCGTGGGGATCGCCGCCCACGCCCCGGTGGACCCGGAGTCGGTGATTCCGTCGTCGTGGCGGGACGAGGTCTACGCCCGTACGCGGCAGTTGGGTCCGGCGCGGATGACGGACGGCCGTACGCCGATGTGGAAGCCGTGGGAGGACGGCTACGACCCGGCGGACCGGCTGGACCAGGCCGTGCTGGCGACGCGGCGCTCGGCGTTCCCGCTGCGGGGGCTGCTGGCCTGAGGAAGGGTTACGCCAACGGTGGGTCGGTATCGGGGTTCCGGCACGGGGGCGCTGCCGGTGCGGCAGCATCGGGAGGGTGTTGAGCACCGGAGCGCTGCGCGCTCATCTGCTGGCAGCCCGGCTGGCCGGGCCCGTGGCCACGCCGCGGGAGACGAGCCTGCGGAGGTACCGGCTGTTCGCGGCGAGGGACCCCCGGGTGATGCTCGGACTCGATCCGGACCGTGCATGGGGGGAGCGTGACCTGCTGCGGCTGATGGCGGACAAGTGCGGTGTGTCGGGAGATCCTGATCATGTGTCAGGGCCGGATGTGATCGATCCGGAGCGGACCCTGGCCGCTCTGGACGCGTTCGCGGAGCGGATCGCGGGAGCTGCGGAGAGGCGGTCTCCGGTGCTGTTCGGCACCGGGCATCCGCACCGGCTGCTCGGGTTCTACGCCGGTCTGACAGACGCTTTGTCGGCGGCCGGGTGCGCGGTACTCACCCCCGCGCAGGGGCGATGTGTCGACATGACGACCCGGTTCGGCGTACGTACGTACAACCTCGACTACGTACACGGCGTCGCGCTGGTGCGCGAACCGGGCGTGCGGGTTCCGGGGAGTGCCACCGGCGCACACACCCACTCGCCGCTGCCGGTCCGGGCCGCCCTGGAGGAGGCGGTGGACGCCCGGGGGGTGCTGCCCGAGCTGGTGGTCGGGGACCACGGGTGGGTCTGCGGGGCAGGTCAGCTGGGCATCGAGGCCATCGGGCTGGCGGACACGGACGACCCCGCGGTGTTCGTGGGTGAGGCGGAGGGGCGGGTGTCCGTCGCCGTTCCGCTTGATGACGGTGTGCACGCGGACCACTACCGGCCTCTCGCTCGGTATGTACTCAATCGGGCTGCTCTGTCACAGTAGGCGGCCGATCGCCTCACCTCTTCCCCACTGCATCACCCGCCCCTAATCTGGGGAGTGAGCGCACAACGACGAAGAGTCACCGGAGGGGAAGCCGGTGCGCGTCTCGTGCGGAAGGTACAGGTGGGTCATGGCTGCTGGCAGCGAGAGGCCTCTCAACGAGGTCAAGTTTCTGACCGTGGCGGAAGTCGCCTCGGTCATGAGGGTGTCGAAGATGACCGTGTACCGCTTGGTGCACAGCGGTCATCTGCCGGCGATCAGGGTGGGAAGGTCCTTCCGGGTCCCGGAGCAAGCGGTTCACGAGTACCTTCGTGAGTCCTTCGTGGGGGTGGAGTCGGCCTGACGTTGCCCTCGGATTACGTCCCTCACCCGGTGGCGGGTAGGCTAGGCCGACGTAGGTCGTGTGGGCCCAGACGCCCCGCACCAGTGAAGAAGAAGTGAGCGAGGGTAGTCGTGGGCTCTGTTATCAAGAAGCGGCGCAAGCGGATGGCCAAGAAGAAGCACCGCAAGCTGCTCAAGCGCACGCGCGTTCAGCGTCGCAACAAGAAGTAGGCGAACGCAGTTCGTGAGACCGAGGCCCTCCCGTCGTCATGGCGGGAGGGCCTCGGTGCGTTCCGGGGGCGGTGTTCCGCGCTCGTCGGGCGGTCGCGGGGCCTGTGCCCGGCTGTCCGCCCGTGCGGCGGTTCCGGTGGTATTCCCGCCATCGGTTCGGTAAAGCCCGCCTGGGGTCATCACAGGGCAACATCCACCGACTACGGTGACGGCCAGGGGAACACCCCGTCCGGTGAACGATCGACGGAAGGCGCTGATCTTGGGGAAGATCGTGCTCGTCACAGGTGCGGCCCGGCAGCTGGGAGGCCGTTTCGTGCGGCGTATCCAGCGTGATCCCGGTGTGGACCGGGTGATCGCCCTGGACGCGGTGGCGCCCGCGCATCAGCTGGGTGACGCCGAGTTCGTCCTCGCGGACATCCGGCAGTCGGCGATCGCCCGGATCCTCGCCGAGTACTCCGTCGACACGGTCGTCCATCTGGACGTGTCCGCGAAGGCGCTCGGCGCGGGTGGCCGGACGACGGTCAAGGAGACCAACGTCATCGGCACGATGCAGCTGCTCGGTGCGTGCCAGAAGTCCCCGTCCGTGCAGCGGCTGGTGGTGAAGTCGAGCACGAACGTCTACGGCTCCGCCCCCCGCGACCCGGCGGTCTTCACCGAGACGACCTCCCCCAAGTCCCTGCCCAGCGGCGGGTTCGCCAAGGACGCGGTGGAGGTCGAGGGCTATGTCCGAGGCTTCGCGCGACGCAGGCCCGACGTGGCCGTGTGCGTGCTGAGGTTCGCGAACATCCTGGGACCCGAGCCGGACTCGCCGCTCGCCGACTACCTGACGCTTCCGGTCCTGCCGACGGTCCTCGGGTACGACCCCCGGCTGCAGTTCGTGCACGAGGACGACGTCGTCGACGTACTGGAGATCGCCGCGCGTGAACCGCGGCGCGGCACGCTGAACAGCGGCACGTTCAACATCGCCGGCGACGGTGTGCTGCTGCTCTCGCAGTGCGCGCGGCGCCTGGGGCGGCCGACCGTCCCGGTGTTGCTGCCGGCCGTGACCTGGGTGGGATCGGCGCTCCGTACGATCGGTATGACGGACTTCTCGCCGGAGCAGATCCGCCTGCTCACCCACGGCAGGGTGGTCTCGACCGTGCAGATGCGGGAGACGCTGGGTTTCCGGCCGGGATTCACCACGGCCGAGACGTTCGCGGAGTTCGCGCGGAGCAGGGGGCCGGGGCTGCTGCCGCCCGAGCGGGTGGGCAGGGCCGTCGGCAGGCTGGCGGAGCTGCCGATCGGCGGCGGGCCGGCCCGCAGGACACATTCGACTCACGGCGCCAGGTAGAGGAGCGCGACCGACGATGGCGGACGCCAAGGTCATTCCCTTCGACGACGACCGCTCGCGCTCCGGTGCGGGGCGGCGCAGAGGTCTGCTGCCGGGCGGAGGGCGGGTCCAGGCGCCCGCGTCGGCCGCCCCCGCGCCCGTCAGCGCACTGCCGGGCGGTCAGGTGCCGGAAGGGGCCGCTGAGGCCGCAGGTGCCCCCTCGCGCGACGAGGGGGCGGGGCCGGTGAGCGGCTGGGACCGGCGGATCGCGGGCGGGCTCGCGTTTCTGCGGCGCAGGCTCACGGGGGATTACGACGTCGACGAGTTCGGGTACGACAAGGAGCTGACCGACCAGGTCCTCATGTCGATGCTGAGGCCGCTGGCGGACACGTACTTCCGGGTCGAGGTCAAGGGCATCGAGAACATCCCGTCCGACGGTGGTGCGCTCATCGTGGCCAACCACTCCGGGACGCTGCCGCTGGACGGGCTGATGCTCCAGGTCGCGGTGCACGACAACCACCCGGCCGAGCGGCATCTGCGGCTGCTCGCGGCCGACCTGGTCTTCATGCTCCCGGTGGTCAACGAACTGGCGAGGAAGGCCGGGCACACCCTGGCGTGCGCGGAGGACGCGGAGCGGCTCCTGCAGGCCGGTGAGGTCGTCGGGGTGATGCCGGAGGGCTTCAAGGGGATCGGGAAGCCGTTCGGCGAGCGGTACAAGCTGCAGCGTTTCGGCCGGGGCGGCTTCGTGTCGACGGCGCTGCGGGCCGGGGTGCCGATCGTGCCGTGCTCGATCGTGGGCGCGGAGGAGATCTACCCGATGATCGGGAACTCGAAGACGCTCGCGCGGGTGCTGGGCGTTCCGTACTTCCCGGTCACGCCGACGTTTCCGTGGCTGGGGCCGCTGGGGATGCTGCCGCTCCCGACGAAGTGGACGATCCAGTTCGGGGAGCCGATCCCCACGGACGGGTATCCGCCGGAGGCGGCGGAGGACCCGATGCTGATGTTCAACCTGACGGACCAGGTGCGGGAGCAGATCCAGCACACCCTGTACAAGCTGCTGGTGCAGCGCAGGTCGGTCTTCTTCTGACGGGCGCCGGGTCGCCCACGGAGGAAGGGAGGGGCTGTCCGGTCAGGACGGCCCCTCCCTTCCTCCGTGGGGTCGCCCTACGGCTCGACGTCCTCGCCGTCGATGCCCAGACCGGGCAGCAGGCCCGGGAGCAGCGGCGGCAGGGTGACGTCCGGCGCGGGGGACGTGCCGGAGGTGCCGCCCGGGGACGACGGGGTGGTGCCGTCCGTCGGGAGGTCGTCGAGCAGGCCGTCCGTGCCGCCGTCGAGCAGGCCGTCCGCCGGACTGCTGTCGGAGCCGGACGGCTTCGGTGCGGTGCTGGTGGACGCGCTGTCGTGCGGGGCCGCGGAGGAGGAAGGCGCCCTGCGGCCGGGGGCCGTGGAGTCGTCGTCCTCCCGCGGGGAGCCTGCCGGTGGTGCGTCCCCGCCGGTGTCCGGTGTGCGGGGCAGCAGGGACTTCAGCGGTGCGACCTCCTGGTCCATGGCCTCGAAGACGGAACTGACCTTGTCGCCCACGTCGGTCAGCTGGACGGGCAGCCGCTCGCGGAGGCTGCTCCAGCCCGCGCGGTGCGAGCGGGAGAAGGAGTCCAGGGTCTGGATCGGGCCGATGGCTCCGTCGCGCTGGTAGGCGGTGTGGAGCAGGCGGTGGCCCTCGGTGGCGTCGTGGGTCACGCTGTCGAGGGCGCGCCTGACCTCGCCGATCGATTCGTGGTCCATCTCGCCCGCGCGTCCACGCTCCATCAGCCGGCGGGCTTCGCTGAGGCGGGTCGAGGCCTGGTCGAGATAGGCCTCGCCCCGGTCGGCGTCGCCGTCGGCCATGCCGAGGCTGATGTCCTCCATCCCGCGTTTGAGCGGGTAGAGGGAATCACCCGGCAGGGCGTCGGAACTGGCGGCTGCCACTCCGCCGAATGCTCCCGCGGCCACACCGACGGTGAGCCCGCCCGCGGTGAGACCCTTCGCCCAGCGGGAGCGGGGGCGCAGCCTCCGGATCGGGGAGGCCCGGTGGGCTCCCTTGCTCCGTTGCTCGGGCACCGTAGGGCCGGTGGGCGCACCGCCTTCGGCGAACATGGTCTCCATGGCCGCGACGAGCTGGGCTCGCTGCACCACTTTGACCTCGGGATCGAATTCCGGCGCCGGTAGCTCACCGAGGCCGTTCGCCAGGGCCAACAGCGTTCCGTGGTCGGCCGGTGGGGCCGGGTCCTCGGGCTGTACGGCCGCCTCACCCTGGGGGGACTGCTCCTCCAGGGCCTGGGCGAAGGCGTTCGCCCGCCGGTGTGCCGAAACGTTTGCGATCACTGGCGGCACCTCCTCTCGTCATGACGGTCGACTCCCCTGAGGGTCCGGAAGGTTGCCCACCGGAGGCGTTTCCACACGATCGAGCGAGTGGAAACGGCCTGGTGCGGCGACAGGGGGCCTGCATCCGGCACAACGAGTGGCGCGGCAGTTGGGTTACGGACGGCGGATGATCCGATCAGCGTGTCACGGACACGTCACGGATGGTGACGTCAGCGGGCGTCGTCCGGCAGAAGTCGTGCGAGCGTTCGCACGGCTCTGTACTGCAAGGTTTTGATCGCGCCCTCGTTCTTTCCCATGACCCGGGCGGTCTCGGCGACCGAGAGGCCCTGAAGGAATCTCAGGGTCACGCACTCCTGCTGCTGCGGGTTGAGCCGTCGTACGGCTTGCAGCAGCGCGGCGTTGGAGAGGGACTCCAGGACGGAGTCCTCCGGGCTCCGCGCGACCTCGTTGGCGTCGAGCATTTCGCCGGTGGTCACTTCCAGCCGGAAACGACTGGATTTGAAGTGGTCGGCGACCAGGTTGCGAGCGATCGTGACCAGCCAGGCGCCGAAGTCGCGGCCCTGCCAGGTGAAGGTGGAGATGCGGCGGAGCGCCCGCAGGAACGTCTCGCTGGTCAGGTCCTCCGCTGTCGCCTTCCCTCCCACGCGGTAGTAGATGTACCGGTACACGGTGTCGCTGTACTGGTCGTACAGGCGGCCGAAGGCCTCGGCCTCACCGGCCTGCGCGCGCTCGACGAGATCCATCATGCGCGCGCTGTCGCTGTCGGCTGCCGGCCGGCGGGCAGGAGCCGACGACGCGGTGGTCGCGGCGACGCGGTTGCTCCGTCTTCCGACGGCCGCGCTGCGTTCGGCCAGCGCATAGCAAGGACCGGCAGGTACAGGGGTGGCACATTGGGGGACGGCGTACGCGGTGGGGACGAAGCCGCGCAAGTGGTCGAGGACCGTTGCGCGGAGCGTAGCCAGGCCCGAGGTGTCAACCCCGACGTGTGGGTACACGGGACTCCCAGAGGCAGAGCTTCCATCACGTGCAGTTCGAAAACCGTCACTCGTGGTAGCGAGAGGCGGGCTCCTTGTGCGTCTGAGGAGAATAACGCTTCGTACAGGCCGTGCTACACCCAGTTGCTCAAATCACCGATTCCGTCGCTTCCGTAACCTCTCAGTGACGGTTCAAGTGGCACATCGTGACCGGTTATTGATCGAATGGCTTCGTGATCTGCCTGCGGCGGCGACGGGTTGTGGTCGTCCGCACGCAACGCGACTGGCCGGGGCGATGGGTGTCCCCGCCCGCTGTTCCGCTCCCGATTGGCCGTACGTCTCCGGGCGTGCCGCTTTCCGCCCCGCGCGAGGACGGCGGGGCGGGCGGGGTGCGTGGTGAAGGGGAGGGTCAGCGGCGGCGGCGGTGGAGCGCCACGGCGGCGGCCGTGCCGCCGGCCAGGGCGCCGACGCCCGCCGCGGCCGGGATGCCCACCTTGGCCGCCTTGCGGCCGGTGCGGTAGTCGCGCAGCCGCCAGTCCAGGGAGCGGGCGTGCTTGCGCAGCTTGGCGTCCGGGTTGATCGCGTACGGGTGGCCGACCAGGGACAGCATCGGGATGTCGTTGTGCGAGTCGCTGTACGCCGCGCACCGGTCGAGGTCCAGTCCCTCGGCCGCCGCGAGTGCGCGCACCGCCTCGGCCTTGGCCGGGCCGTGGAGGGGTTCGCCGACGAGCCGGCCGGTGTAGACGCCGTCGACCGACTCGGCGACCGTGCCGAGGGCGCCGGTGAGGCCCAGGCGGCGGGCGATGATCGTGGCGGTCTCCACCGGGGCGGCGGTGACCAGCCAGACCTTCTGTCCCGCGTCGAGGTGCGCCTGGGCCAGGGCGCGGGTGCCGGGCCAGATGCGGTCGGCCATGTACTCGTCGTAGATCTCCTCGCCGATGGACATCAGCTCGGAGACGCGGTGGCCCTTGACGATGGACAGGGCGCTGTCGCGGGCGTCCTGCATGTGCTCGGGGTCCTCGACGCCCGCCAGCCTGAACCAGGCCTGCTGCCAGGCGAACCTGGTCAGTTCGCGGCGCTGGAAGAACTTCCGCTTGTACAGGCCGCGGCCGAAGTGGAAGATCGCGGCGCCCTGCATCACGGTGTTGTCGAGGTCGAAGAAGGCGGCGGCGCGGGTGTCCCCGGCCACCGGGAAGGGGGGCTCCCCGGCCTCTTCGGAGGCGGCCGGCGGCTCTTCGGCGCCGGTGGGGAGTGCCGACTTCCGCGCTGCTTCGGCTGCGGCCTCGCCTGCGAGCACGCTGCGTGCCGTGGCGGGGCGCCTGCGGGTGGTGAGCCATCCAAGAGCGGCCATGTCGTGAGCATAGCCATTCTGTTCGGCTCTTCCCGACCCGGCGGGATGCGGCGGTGTGAACTCTCCGGGACCGGGGCGTTAAACGGGTGATTCCGCGGGTCCGCGGGTCCGTCCGGGGGCGCAGAATGAAGGTATGAGTGCACTGCTGCGTCGGACGAAGAAGAAGCCCGCGGACCGGGTGGTGACCCTCGTGGGGAAGCCCGGGTGTCATCTCTGTGACGACGCGCGCACGGTGGTGAGCGCGGTCTGCGAGGAGACCGGTGCCTCCTGGGTGGAGAAGGACATCACGCGGGACGAGGCGCTGCACCAGGAGTACTGGGAGCAGATCCCGGTGGTCCTGATCGACGGTGAGCAGCACACCTTCTGGCGTGTGGACCCGGCGAGGCTGCGCACGGCCCTGCGTACGTGAGGGGGCTTCTCCGGCGAAACCCGGTTAACATCGTGGGCGTTTTGAGTGGTCTCGGGGGCGTGGACATGAGGAGTGTGTACCGTCTTGCCCCCTTCGGGCCTGCAACGGGCTGATGGCGCCCCGGGTTCCGGGACCGCGCAGGGAATATGCGTGACCCCGGTCACTTTGACCGGACAAAACGGACACTATCTTTGTGCACGCGTTCACAAAGACATAGCCTGCTGTCGACGGGGCGGTCATAGGACATACGGCCGCCTGCAGCCCCGCTCATCCCGCAGGAGCACCGTGGCAACTGGCCGAACTCACCGACCGGCGACCCGTAGCCGAGGAATTCCCGAGGCCACCGTCGCCCGGCTTCCGCTGTATCTCCGCGCACTGACGGCGCTCTCCGAGCGCTCGGTTCCCACGGTGTCGTCCGAGGAACTCGCCGCGGCGGCAGGAGTCAATTCCGCCAAGCTGCGGAAGGACTTCAGCTATCTCGGTTCCTACGGCACGCGTGGTGTCGGGTACGACGTCGAATATCTCGTCTACCAGATCTCCCGTGAGCTGGGCCTCACGCAGGACTGGCCGGTCGCGATCGTCGGCATCGGCAACCTCGGCGCCGCGCTCGCCAACTACGGCGGCTTCGCCTCCCGTGGTTTCCGCGTCGCGGCCCTGATCGACGCCGACCCCGCGATGGCGGGTACGCCGGTGGCCGGGATCGCCGTGCAGCACACCGACGACCTCGACCGGATCATCAGCGACAACGGCGTGTCCATCGGGGTCATCACCACCCCGCCCGGCGCGGCCCAGCAGGTCTGCGACCGGCTCGTCGCCGCGGGTGTGACCTCCATCCTGAACTTCGCGCCGACGGTGCTCTCCGTGCCGGAGGGCGTCGACGTGCGCAAGGTCGACCTCTCGATCGAGCTGCAGATCCTCGCCTTCCACGAGCAGCGCAAGGCCGGCGAGGAAGCCGCTGCCGACGGCAGGGCGGCCGTGGACGCCGACGAGGAAGGGGCGCCGCCGATGCGGGCCACCCCCACCGGCCGGAAGGGACCTGACGGGGACATGCCCGCCGTGATGCCGGCATGAGCCTCCTGGTCGTCGGGCTGAGCCACCGCAGTGCTCCCGTCTCCGTGCTGGAGAGGGCGTCGCTGGCGGTCGAGGCGCAGACGAAGCTGCTTCAGGACACCCTCGCCGCGGAACCCGCGACCGAGGCCGCGGTCCTGGCGACCTGCAACCGCATCGAGCTGTACGCGGACGTGGACAAGTTCCACGCGGGTGTCGCCGAGCTGTCCACCCTCCTCGCGCAGCACAGCGGGGTCGGCCTGGACGAGCTCACTCCTTATCTTTATGTGCACTACGAGGACCGCGCCGTCCACCACCTCTTCTCGGTGGCGTGCGGGCTGGACTCGATGGTCGTCGGCGAGGGCCAGATCCTCGGCCAGATCAAGGACGCGCTCGCGCTGGGGCAGGAGCTCCACACCGCCGGCCGTCTGTTGAACGACCTCTTCCAGCAGGCCCTGCGGGTCGGCAAGCGCGCCCACAGCGAGACCGGGATCGACCGGGCCGGGCAGTCGCTCGTCACCTTCGGTCTCGAGCAGCTGGCCGAGGGCGCCGAGATCACCGGGTGGGCGGCCGGCAAGTGCGCCCTGGTGATCGGTGCGGGTTCGATGTCCTCGCTGGCCGCGGCCACCCTGGCCCGCGCCGGTGTCGAGGAGATCGTCGTCGCCAACCGGACCCGGGCCCGTGCCGACCGGCTCGTCGAGATCCTCGGCCAGGCCGGTGTCCCGACGGCGCGTGCCGTGGAGATGGGCCGGGTGGCGGGTGAACTGACACGTGCCGACATCGTGGTGTCCTGCACCGGCGCGACGGGGCTCGTCCTGACCGCGGAGGCGGTCGCCGAGGCGCTCGGCGTCGACTTCGACAGTGCGGCGCATGCGCCCGAGGCTCCCGCGTCCGCCGTACCCGACGAGCTGGACCAGCACGCCGCGTGGGTGGAGAACGGTTCCGCCGCCCAGGACCGGACCGTGCGCCGGGCCCCTGTGCGGCCGGCCGCCGTCGGCCCCGCCCGGATCCATCTGCTCGACCTCGCGATGCCGCGCGACATCGACGGAGCGGCCCACCGCGTCGCCGGTGTGCGCCTCGTCGACATCGAGTCGCTCGCCGAGGCGTCCGCGGACGCCCCGATGGCCGCCGATGTGGACCAGGTGCGCACCATCGTCGCCGACGAGGTCGCCGCCTTCGGAGCCGCGCAGCGCGCCGCCCACATCACTCCGACCGTCGTCGCCCTGCGCACCATGGCCGCCGATGTGGTGGCCGGCGAGATCGCGCGGCTCGACGGACGCCTCCCCGACCTGGACGAGAAGCAGCGCGCCGAGATCACGCAGACCGTGCGCCGTGTCGTCGACAAGCTCCTGCACGCGCCCACCGTGCGGGTCAAGCAGCTCGCCAGCGAGCCCGGCGGTGCCGGGTACGCCGATGCGCTGCGGGAACTCTTCGACCTCGACCCGCAGACGGTGGCCGCCGTCTCCCGGGCAGACCTGAACGACCCGAATCGAGGGCGGTCATGACCGACAACTCACCCCTGGGCGGGGAGACCACCACACCGCTGCGGCTGGGCACCAGGCGCAGCAAGCTCGCCATGGCGCAGTCCGGCATGGTCGCCGACGCGGTCCGTGAGGTGACCGGGCGCGCCGTGGAGCTCGTCGAGATCACCACGTACGGAGACGTCTCCCGGGAGCAACTGGCGCAGATCGGCGGGACCGGCGTGTTCGTCGCGGCCCTGCGCGAGGCGTTGCTGAGCGGCGAGGTGGACTTCGCCGTCCACTCGCTCAAGGACCTGCCGACGACGCAGCCCGACGGCCTCGTCCTGGCCGCCGTGCCGGTGCGCGAGGACCCGCGCGACGCGCTGGTGGCGCGGGACGGACTGGCCTTCGAGCAGCTGCCGTCCGGTGCCCGCATCGGTACCGGTTCGCCGCGCCGCATGGCGCAGCTCAACGCGTACGCCCGCTCGCACGGCCTCGAGATAGAGACCGTCGCGATCCGCGGCAATGTCGATACGCGCATTGGTTTTGTGCGGAGCGGGGAGCTGGACGCGGTGGTACTCGCCGCGGCCGGGCTCAGCCGCCTCGGACGTACGGACGAGGTCACCGGCTTCCTGCCGGCCGACACCGTCCTGCCCGCTCCCGGCCAGGGAGCACTGGCGATCGAATGTGCTGCAGGCAGCACGGACCTCGCCGCGGCGCTCGCCGAGCTCGACGACCCGTACACCCGGGTCGCCGTGACCGCCGAGCGTGCCCTGCTCAACGCCCTGGAAGCCGGCTGTTCCGCACCTGTGGGTGCGCTGGCCGACTTCCTGGCCGATGGGCAGGTTGTCAACGAACTGCGCCTGCGCGGTGTCGTCGGTTCGACCGACGGCGCTTCCCTGGTGCAGCTGTCCATCACCGGTCCCGTCCCCACGTCGCTCGACGACGCGGCGGCCCTCGGTCGCGAGCTCGCGGCCGAGATGCTCGCCAAGGGTGCGGCCGGTCTTATGGGGGAGCGAGCACTTTGAGCCCCACCGGCCCTGTCGTATCCGACTTCCCTGTCCTGGCTTCAGGGCACGTCACCTTCCTCGGCGCCGGTCCCGGCGACCCGGGACTGCTGACTCTGCGCGCTGTTGAAGCGCTTGCGAGCGCGGACGTCCTTGTCGCGGAACCCGAGGTTCTCGACGTCGTTCGCTGCCATGCGCGGGCAGGGGTAAGCACACCTGAGATGACGGTTGTTGACGAGGCGTCAACACCCGCCGGAGTACCCGTCCTCAGGGATGCCGCCAATCTTGTCATGGAGGCAGCGAAGGGCGGCAGGCGGGTGGTGCGTGCCGTTTCGGGCGATCCCGGCCTGGACGGCAACACGGGTGCCGAGATGCTCGCCTGCGCTGCCGCGGGTGTGCCCTTCGAGGTCGTGCCCGGCATCGCCAACGCGGTCGGTGTGCCGGCGTACGCCGGTGTGCCGCTGCGCGACGCGCAGGGTGCGGACGTGCGTTTCGTCGACGCGCGTACGGCGTCGGACCGCTGCTGGTCCGAGGTCGGCGCGAGCGACGCGACCGCCGTCGTGTCCGCGTCGCTCGACTCGGTGGCCGCGGCCGCCGGTGAGCTGGTCTCGGCGGGCCGCAAGCCCGACACCCCGCTCACGGTGACGATCGCCGGGACGACGACCCGCCAGCGCACCTGGACGGCGACCCTGGGGACGATCGCCCAGGCCCTGAAGCAGGCGAAGGTGCTCCCGTCGCCCGACGGGCACCTGCCGGTCATAGCCGTGGTCGGGGAGCGCAGCTCCGCCGCCCAGCGCGACCAGCTCGCGTGGTTCGAGTCCAAGCCGCTGTTCGGCTGGAAGGTGCTCGTGCCGCGCACGAAGGAGCAGGCGGCGTCGCTCTCCGACCAGCTGCGTTCGTACGGCGCGGTGCCGCACGAGGTGCCGACGATCGCCGTCGAGCCGCCGCGCACGCCCCAGCAGATGGAGCGCGCGGTCAAGGGTCTGGTCACGGGCCGCTACGAGTGGATCGCCTTCACGTCGGTCAACGCGGTGAAGGCCGTCCGGGAGAAGTTCGAGGAGTACGGGCTCGACGCCCGTGCCTTCGCCGGGATCAAGGTCGCGGCCGTCGGTGAGCAGACCGGTGCGGCCCTGGTCGACTTCGGTGTGAAGCCGGACCTGATGCCGTCCGGCGAGCAGTCGGCCGCGGGTCTGCTGGAGGACTGGCCGCCGTACGACCCGGTCTTCGACCCGATCGACCGGGTGTTCCTGCCGCGTGCGGACATCGCCACCGAGACCCTGGTGGCCGGGCTCATCGAGCTGGGCTGGGAGGTCGACGACGTCACCGCGTACCGCACGGTCCGCGCCTCGCCGCCGCCGGCCGACACCCGGGAGGCGATCAAGGGCGGCGGCTTCGACGCGGTGCTCTTCACCTCGTCCTCGACCGTCCGCAACCTGGTCGGCATCGCGGGCAAGCCGCACAACGTGACGGTGATCGCGTGCATCGGTCCCGCCACGGCGAAGACCGCCGAGGAGCACGGCCTGCGGGTCGACGTCCTGTCCCCGGAGCCGTCGGTCCACAAGCTGGCCCAGGCGCTGGCGGACTTCGGCGCGCAGCGCCGGGACGCGGCGAAGGAGGCCGGTGACCCGGTGACCCGGCCGAGCGAGCGGCGCCCGGGTGCGCGCCGTCGCCGGACGACCACCTGACCCGTTCGGCACGTTCATGTGCGGGGCCCGGTCGCTTCCTTCGGGAGGCGGCCGGGCCCCTGTGCGTGCCGGAGGCGGTGGGCGGCTGCGGCTGAGCGCTCTTGGCGCGCCGGGGGAGCGGTGAGATCATCCGCGGGTGGTGTCGGTGGATGGCCAGGGGGGCTGATGATTTCCGAGCCGGAGATGGACGGGGCGGCCGGTGCGGCGGCAGCCCACGACGTGGTGGGCGACCGGGTGCTCGGGGAGCGCCGGCCACGGAGCCACTGGATGTGGGCCCTGGGCGGGATGGCCGTGGCCTCCGCCCTGTGGGCGGCAGCGGTTCTGGTGTACGGCGCCGACGGCGGGGGGAGGCCGGACACCCACGGCTACCGGCTGGACGCCGATCCCTGTCCCTCCCTGCGGCTCTCCTCGATCCGGACGGCGGTCGGACCGCGTGAGCCCACCGCGCCGAATCCGTCGGGACTGCTGCGGCACCCCGCGCTCGACGAGATCCGGTGCGACATCCCGCTGAGGGAGCGGTCTGCGGGGGCCGGGAGCGAGAGGGCCGGTTACGCCGTCGTCGTCAGGGTCGAACTGCACAAGGAGACCGATCCTCGGGCGGAGTTCGAGGCACGGCAACGGGTGACCGGGCGGGGGTACGAGCCGGGGGCGGAGCTGGAGTCCGTACCGGATCTGGGGGATCTGGCGTATCTGCTGACCTCGCGCGCCGGGAACGCCCGGCAGGAGATCCGGGTGCTGGAGGGCGGGGCGGTCTTCTCGCTGGAGCTGCACGCCTTTCGCGTGTACGAGGACGCGGAGGCCGCGGAGGGGCGGCGCGGGGCCGGCCTCCTCGACCTGGTGCCTTACCGGGCAGCGATGATCAGTGACATGAGGGAGCTGATGGCGGCCCTGAAGAGGGATGGGTGAGGGGCCGGGCCGGGCTGCTGACGTCCGGGATCTCCCCTCCCGCCCGCTGGAGCGGGCGGCCGGCTCCGGGCCTCAGGCCGACGCCCGGGCTCAGGCCGGCTCCCGGGCTCAGGCCGGCTTCCGCCACACGGAGATGTGATGCGTGGAGTCCTGGGTGAACGGCGTCCCGTCCCAGTCCGCGACACGGCGGTCCAGCTGGAGCCCGGCGATCCGCGCCATCAGGTCGAGCTCCGCCGGCCAGGCGTACCGGTGGCGGGAGGCGCCGCGGCGGTAGCGGCCGTCGTCGTCCTGGGTGAAGTGGTGCGAGACGAGCATCTGCTCGGCCAGGTCGAAGGTGTCGAAGCCGAGGTGGTGCTCGGACACGTCGAAGGGCACGGCGACCTGGCCGGGCGGCAGGAGCCGCAGGGGTGGCACGCCCAGCTCGATGACGAACCGGCCGCCGGGTTCCAGATGACGTGCCGCGTTGCGGAAGCACTCGACCTGCTCGTCCTGTGTCAGCAGGTTCGAGATGGTGTTGTAGACGAGATAGACGAGGGCGAAGGAACCGGGCACGACGGTGGTGGCCATGTCCCCCAGAGTCACCGGCAGCGTCTCCTCGTCGACCTTCGCCCGGAGCACCGCTGCCATGTGCTCGGACAGTTCGATGCCGGTCACGGGTACGCCGCGTTCACGGAGCGGGATGCCCACGCGGCCCGTTCCGATGGCGAACTCCAGGGCGCGACCGCTTCCGGCGAGGTCGGCGAGGAAGGCGAGGTTCGGTTCGAGGAACGCGGCGGAGGATCTTTCGGCCTCCTCGGCGTCGTAGCGGTCGGCGGTCGCGTGGTTCCACAGTTCACTACTGGTCACGAGCGGGCACTCTGCCGGGCGCCCGCGAGGTCTGTCGACCTGTTTTCCCTGCCGCGGGTCCGTCAGTCGACGCCGTGGCGCCGGGCGGACCCCGACGGTCCGGCCGGTCGTTCCAGAGGCCGCTTTTTCCGGGTCGGCTGTCGGTAAACCGGTGATGTGTACGGGTCTAGTCTCGAAGGATGACTGAGTACGGAAACTTCCCCGGCTCGCGGCCCCGCCGGCTGCGGACGACCCCCGTCATGCGGCGCATGGTCGCCGAGACCCGGCTCGACCCGGCGCATCTGATCCTGCCCGCGTTCGTGCGCGAGGGCATCGACGCCCCGGTCGCCATCTCGGCCATGCCCGGTGTCCAGCAGCACACTCTGGAAACGCTGCGGAAGGCCGCCGTCGACGCCGTCACGGCAGGCGTCTCGGGGATCATGCTCTTCGGGGTCCCGCTGGACGAGAAGAAGGACGGCCGGGGCACGGCGGGCACCGACCCGGACGGCATCCTCCAGGTCGCTCTGCGCGCGGTGCGCGAAGAGGTCGGCGACGACCTGGTGATCATGTCCGACCTCTGTCTGGACGAGTACACCGACCACGGGCACTGCGGGGTGCTGACCGAGGACGGCCGGGTCGACAACGACGCGACGCTGGAGCGGTACGCCGAGATGGCCCAGGTCCAGGCCGACGCGGGCGCGCACGTGGTGGGCCCCAGCGGGATGATGGACGGCCAGGTCGGCGTGATCCGCGACGCGTTGGACCAGACGGGCCACGAGGAGGTGTCGATCCTCGCCTACACCGTGAAGTACTCCTCGGCCTTCTACGGCCCGTTCCGCGAGGCGGTGGGCTCCTCGCTCCGGGGCGACCGCAAGACGTACCAGCAGGACCCGGCGAACAGCCGTGAGTCGCTGCGGGAGCTGGCGCTTGACCTGGAAGAGGGCGCGGACATGGTCATGGTCAAGCCGGCCGGGCCCTACCTGGACGTCCTGGCCAAGGTCGCCGACGCGGTGGACGTGCCGGTCGCGGCGTACCAGATCAGCGGCGAGTACGCGATGATCGAGGCCGCCGCGGAGAAGGGCTGGATCGACCGGGACGCGGCGATCCTGGAGAGCCTGACGGGCATCCGTCGCGCGGGCGCGCAGATGATCCTGACGTACTGGGCGACGGAGGTCGCGCAGCGGCTGGGGCGGTGACGTTTCAGGCGGTGACGGCTGACGGTTGACGGCGACCCGTTCCGTGTCGGTCACCGCGCGGCGGCGACGCGTCCACGGTCGCGGCGGTTCACCAGGGCCGTCGCCGCCGCGTTCAGGGCCAGGCCCACCCCCACGCCGAGCGCGTTGCAGAGCGCGTCGTCGAGATCGACGACCCGACCGTTGCCCTGGAGCAGCTGCGTGGACTCGATGAGGAATCCGAGACCGGCGCACAGCACGAAGCACTTCATCGCCGAGAAGCCGGGACGGAGGCGCGAGAGGAGCACGGGGAGCGGCATGAACATCAGGGCGTTCGCCGCCCACTGCCGGACGACCATCTCCTTCTCGCCCGGGGTGACGTACTCGCTGCTCGCTCGAAGCGTGTCGATGCCGGGGCTCAGCCAGACGCCGCCGCCTCCGGTACTGCTGTCGGAGGCGGCCAGCGTGGCCAGAAGGATCAGGGCGAGCCACAGGGTGAACGTGAGAGTCGCGACGCGTCGAACGACCTGAGGCCACCGCGCCTTGGCCAGGTGGGCGGTGAGCGCTCCCAGGAAGACAAGCGCCACTGCCAGAAGGACCGTTGTGGGTGTCAGGTGAAGAATGACGCGCCACATGCGCTGCTCCTCTCCTCACGCCCCGCTCGTATGGCATCTCCTCCTGCGAGGTTCCTTCTGCTTCGATGCCTGCGGCTTCAGGCCGACCGAGGCCGGGCTTGTGTCGCTGGAAGGCGTACGTCGCCGGGCTCCGGGATCTGCTCGCCCGCCGACTGCCCCGCGCCCGCCGAACCGAGGGAGCCCCGGTTTCCGAGCCCGCGGTCACAGCCCCAAGGTCGGCTGGTGCTGGGCGGGCAACCGGCATACGTGGCCGGGCGTCGCCTAGGCTGCGGGCCGTGGCGGCCGGGAGGGGGGCGGCGTCCGCGTGACCGTCCTGGACGCCCCTGCGCCGAACCGGGCGATGCCGGCCCGGCAACCGCGTCTGGAGCGCGCCGACATGGCTTCGCCGGTGCTCGATGACGTCGGCCGGTACGGAGGGTCCTGCCCCCGTTGATTCGTCGCGGGCGTCGACGGAGCGGCCCTGGGCGTACGAGGTCCACAACCGGCGTTCGGAGACGCTCAGTTCGTCGAGGCGCATAATCGGCGATCTTCCCGGTGCGGACCCCGTCCGGAACAAGCCCGCAAGGGAACGACGGGCTCCTACGGCCAGTCCACGAGGGCCATGAAGGCGATGACGGAGACGAACACGACGGCGGGCGCCGCCACCGAGAGGAGTGCGCGGGTGGCCGCCTGGCGTTGCCGCCAGGGGAGGGACCAGCTCGCCAGCAGGACGGCGAGGGACAGCAGGAGCCCCGTGCAGAGGACGGCCCATCCCGCGTTGAACGAGTCCGTGAAGCGTTCGGCCTGTGCGCCGTTGCAGGAGTCGCACGCCATGGGGGACAGCCCGCCGTAGAGCAGGGCGGCCCCCGCCGCGGGGAGCGTGATGAGCGTGGAGACCAGAGGGGCGGCCCAGGCGTGCGGCGCACGGGGGTTGAGAAGTTCATCCGACATGCGTACGAGTCAACGCGGCGCTGAAGGAGGCCACATGAGCGCTTCTACTCAGGGAGTGCGAGTACGCCCTTCCCCCTGCGCCACGGCCCGGGGGCGGGCCCCCCATGGGCTCGGGGGGCCGCACCAGTGCGTCCGGGGGCCGGTGCCTGTGAGGCTGGAGGGACGACAGCAGTCCTGATTCGCCTGGGGGAAGCATGGCCGTCTTCACCGCAACGTCGTCGCACCGCCGGAAGGTGTACCGCCGGCTGAGGGCGCCTGTGGTGGCCGTCTGCTGCGCGGCGCTGGTGAGCGGGCCCGTCGCCGTGGCGGCGGCAGCGCCGGACAGCCCGGGTACGCGACGTGGGGGGAGCATGCCCGGGGGGTCGCGCCACTCGGGTTCCAACGTCGCGGCCACGTCGGCGATCGTCCGCTGGTTCGGCGCGCTGCGGGGGCGGTGACGCCGCCGGCTGAGGTCGGGCGGTGCGTCACCGGCGGAGTGCGGCGTCGAGCAGGCGGGTCAGCTCGCCGACGCGGCCGCCGGCGGCCGGGGCGTGCGGATAACGCGCGAGTACGTGGGTGACCTCCGGTCTTGCGCGCCGTGCCGCTCGCTCGATGTGCGCGGCGCCGATGGTCCGATCGTCACCGGCGACCAGTTCGGCGGCCCTGGCCGCGTGGGCGGCTGCGCCGAGGATGTGCTTGACCTGGGTGGCCTTGGCCAGGGGGTGCAGATAGGCGGCCCCCGCCGCCGCCATCGCCGCACGCGCGGCTTCGCCACCGGCCGGGGTGCCCGCGCTCTTCGCCGCCTTGAGCGCAGCCCACGCGGTGTCGCGCAGGGCCTTTCCGCGTGCGCCGCCCCGGGCGAACTCCCGGGCGGCGCCGATCGCTTCACGGGGCCGTGCGTCGTCCGGCTGGTCGGCCTCGAAGACCTCCAGCACCGTCTCCGCGCACGCTGCGGCGTACGCCGTCACCTCGCGGAGGTCCTGCGTGCTCAGCTCGACCTCGGCTGCTTCCTCCGCCACGGGTGCGCCGTTCAGTTCCGGGCGGCGTACACGGCGAAGTCCGACCAGGCGGTGGGGGTGACGGCGAAGGTGGGGCCTTCGGGGTTCTTGGAGTCGCGGACGTGGACGGCGTTGGGGTGGGCGGCGACTTCCAGGCACTGGCCGCCGTCGCTGCCGCTGTAGCTGGACTTGCGCCAGTCGTAGGCGACTTCCAGGCAGGCGCCGCCCTGCTCGCTGCTGTAGGTCGACTTGAACCAGGTGAGTTCGGTGCTCATACGTCTCCTAGCAGCCGGTCCAGTAGGCCCCGCGATTCTTCGGTGTTGAGGGCCTGAGTCCGCAGCATCGCATATTTGCGTTCCAGGATACTCACGTCATCCGGTGCTGAAATGAGCTGGCTTCCGCGCTGCGTCTCCGTGTAGGCGAGGCGCTGGTGCTCAGGTGTTTCAAGGAGGATGAAAGGCCCGGAAAGGCCTGCGTGCGTGCGCCGCCCGAGAGGCATGATCTGCACGGTGACCCCAGGGATTTCAGTGCACTCACGTACGTGACGAAGGGCGCCCGCACGTACTTCGTCCCCGCCCAGGCGGTCGATCAGAGTCGCCTCTGAGATAACGAAGCTGGCAGTCGGGGGCTCGTGTTGGTGCAGGATCTGCAGACGTTCAAGTCGCGTTGAGACCCGTTGGCTGATCTCGTCCTCGCTGAGGGCAGGTACGTCTGTGCGGAACACCGCTCGCGCATAGCCCTCCGTCTGGAGCAGCCCCGGCAGCACCTGGTTCTCGAACCACGACAGTGCCAGCGCCTCCCGCTCCAGGTCCATGTACTGCTCCGCCCACGCCGGGATCAGGTCCACCTCCGGCATGTTCTCCACTGCCGTCTCCAAGGCCCCCTTCGTGCTCAGGAGCTGGTCCAGGCGGCGGGCGAGGTCGGGCAGGAGGGTGCGGCGGCCCTGCTCGATGGAGGCGATCGTCTCCAGCTGGACGGCGGCCCGGTCGGCCAGCTGGGCCTGGGTCAGGTCGGCTGCGACGCGGAACAGGCCGACCAGTTTGCCGACGAGCTTCATCGCCGACGCGTTCCTGCTGCGGCGCTTCCTGGGGTGCATACGGTCGGACTCCCCGCCCTCGTACGTACTTCACGCATGCGCGGCCCGTACAAGAGATCTGTACGGGCTCACATACTGCTTGAGGGTATGTACGCAGAGTGACCCTTGTCTCATGAACGAGACGATGCAACCCTCCCTCCTGCGCGAGCGGTTCTGCCGGCGTGAGCGCAGGTCCGTGCCCGCCGTACGGGAGTTCGCGGAGGCCGCTGCGGTCGACTGGGGGTTCGGGGCGCGGCTGGACGATGTGCTGCTCTGTGTGAGCGAGTTGGCGACCAACGCGCTGCTGCACGGGGTGCCGCCGGGGCGCGGCTATCTCGTACGGCTGACCCTGGGGGAGCAGGGCCGGGAGCTCGTCCTCGAAGTGCACGACAGCGGGGGCGGGGATCCTGTGGTCCTGGAGCCGTGCGGTGAGTCGGGGCGGGGGCTGCTGCTCGTGGAGGCGCTCGCCGATCGGTGGGGTGTCGGGGAGCGGGACCCCGGGAAGGTCGTGTGGTGCGTCTTTTCGAAGCCGGGGCTGCCGGAGTCCGGGCTCGGACCGATGTGAGGATCCTGCCGCATGGCTACTCTGCCCGATGGCCGTGCCGTTCCCCCCGCGTACGCCGATGAGCGTCCCATGCTGATGAGTTGGCTGGACTTCCACCGGGCGACCCTCGCCCTGAAGTGTGAGGGGCTCGACGACCGTCAGGTGCGGACCGCGTCGGTCGCGCTGTCGGAGATGACACTGCTCGGGCTCGTGCAGCACGCGGCCGAGGTGGAGCGCAACTGGTTCCGGCGGATCTTCGGAGGGAAGGACCTGCCGCCGGTCTACGCGGGAGAGGGGCGCGAGGACGGCTTCGCGCTGGTGACCGGCCGGGGGCGAGGGGCTGTCGCTCCGCTGGATCTTGTGCACATGATCGAGGAGTACGCCCGCCACAACGGCCACGCGGACCTGCTGCGGGAGGGCATCGTCGGGGTGACGGGCTCCTGACGGCAGCGTCGACCACATGCACCGACGCAGCGGGCCCGGCACCGTTGTCCGGTGTCGGGCCCGCTGGGTGGATCAGCGCCTGGAGCGAGGCGCCCGGCGGGCACCCCGGCTCACGCGTCAGGCGTGGGAGCCGGCCTTGCGGCGGCGTACGACGAACACCGCGCCCGCGCCGATCGCCAGCGCCGCGCCGCTCGCGAGGGCGAGCTGCGACGTGGCGTCGGACGAGCCCGTCGCGGCGAGGGTGCCGCCCACCGGACTGGCCGACGCGCCGGTCTGCGTCGTGAGGTTCGAGTCCTTGGGCTTGGTGGTTTTGACCGTGGCGTCCGGGACCTTGCCGGGCTTGCTGCCGGCTGCGGCGATCATGAACTCGTAACCCTCGAGGTCCGGGCTGCCGCCGCAGGTGCCGTCCTCGTTCCAGTAGTCACCGGCGACGAAGGTGACGCCGTTGCCCGCGGGGGCCTTGGCGTCGACCGTCAGGCGCATCTTGATGTCGGCGTGGGCGCCGGCCTTCAGCGGGCTGACGCGGTCGATGTAGTGCTCGTTGTCGACGTTCTTCCACGTCGAGGACTTGGCGGAGGACCACTGGAGATGCACCAGGTCGTCGAGGCCCTTGAGGCCGGACGTGTCGGTCGCGTGGACGTAGACGAACGGGTAGACCTCGTCCAGCGTCCTGTCGGTGCCGTTGGTCACCCGGAGCTTGAAGTCGGTCTTCGTGCCGGCGACGACCGTGGACGGCAGGCCGGTGACGACCGTGGTGAGCTTGGGCTCGGGGACGCAGGTGTCGTCCTCGTTGCCGTCCTCGCCGCCCTCGGCCTCCTCTTCCTTGGCCTTGGCCAGGGCAGCGTCGGCTGCGTCCTTGTCGGCGAGCGCGGTCTTGGCCACCTCCTGTGCCGTGTCGATCGCCTGTGCCGCGGTGACGCGGGCGTCGTTCCACGCGGCCAGCGCTTCCGTGGCCTTGGTGTCCGCGGCGACCTTGGCCTCGCCGGCTGCCTCGGCCTCGGCCTCGGCCTCGGTGACCGCGGTCGTGGCCGCGGTCTTCTCCTCCTCGGTGGCGTCTCCCGGGAGGGCCTTCAGCGCGGTCTGGGCGTCGATGACGGCCTGGTCGGCGGTCGCCTTCGTGGTGGCGGCCTGGTCGGCCGCCATCCTGGCGGCGTCGGAGGCCGCCTTCAGGGGGGAGTCGTCGGTTTCGAGTGCGTCCAGTACCGCCTTGGCGGCGTCCACGGCAGCCACCGCGTCGTCGTACGCCGCCTGCGCCGCTGCGGCGGCCTTCTCCAACTCCGCGATGGACGGCTTGTTCTGCGTCTGCGCCGCCGGCTTGTCGTCGGCGAACGCGGGGGTGACCGACAGCAGGAGGACGGGCGTGGTCACTGCGGCGGCAACAGCGGTGGCGAGAACGCGGCGGATCTTCACATGGGCCCTTCGGGTGCGAGACAAGAAGAAGAGGAAGTCGCTGCGGAATGGGACACGCAGAGGCGACTTCAGGTGATCGTATGACCGGAGGGACATCCGGGCATCACACCTTCTTCACGCGTTCCGGCCTCTACCACATCGGCGGGGCAGACAGAAAAGGCGAATGGGTGCAGTTGCCTTCTCTTCCTGTGCTTTCGCTGTGATCAATGCCACAGGGGGTGGGCCCGCGACGTTCCGGGCGATCCCGTCGCGGGTCCTGCCCGCCCTTCGGAGCCGGTCAGTACATCAGCGCGTCGTCCCTCTCGGTCTGCCAGTACGTGACCGTAAGGGTGCTGTCGACGTAGACCTTCTTGGAAAGCGGGACCCGCACCGACGTCCCCGTGGAGCCGCCCTCGGCGTCCTGGAAGTGCACCCCCAGGTCCTTGGTGGAGTAGCCGCCGATGCCGCTGCCGTCGGCGGAGGAGGTCATGACGCCGGTGTACGCGGACTCGCCGGGGTCGATGACGACGACCGACTGGGGCCGGCTGTCCTCGGTGACCTGGGGCACGGCCTGCGCCTCGCCGAACCGGAGGAACGGATAGGCGTAGGCGTAGCAGGACTTCGAGCCGGTGTTGGTCGCCGTGAGCAACATGTGGTTGATGGGCCGCTGGACGGCCGTCATGGTGAGCTTGGTGTTCGCGCCGGTGCAGGTGGGCAGGGTCGCGCTGCCCCCGGCGTTGCTGCCGCCGCCCTGCCGCTGTTCCGCCACCGGCTTTGCGGGGGTCTTGCCCGAAGAGGAACCGGAACCCGTCACGGAGGAGGAACCGGAATCCCCGGAGTTCGGCTTTTCGGCCGCCTTGCCGGTGTCGGCCACCGGGACTGCGGAGGTGCCGGAGGCCGCCGAGTCGCCGGCGTCGCCGGCGGACTCCGTGCCACCGCTCTGGCAGGCCGTCAGGGACAGGGCGGCGATCAGTGCGGTGGTGCCCAGGACGGAGGTGCGGGTGGCACGGCGGAAGCGAAGGTCGCGCATGAGTGGTTCTCCCCGTTCGAAGGTGGTGCGGGCCCGGGGCGCCGGGTTGGCGCCGTGAGGTACGGGCGGGTGTACTGAGCGGTGACGCATGATCAGAGGCGTTACAGGAGCGACAGGACGATCGCGATGCAGGCGATCAGGACTCCCGTGGCGACCGCGTCGGTCAGATTGATCTCGGGTCGGCTACGCACGGCGGCTCCCGGGACGGAGTGGGGGTGGGATGTACGGGTCGCGGGGAACGCCGCGGTGTGTCCACATCCTTCTCCGCTCCGGAATCCGGTCGCAACGGCTGCCGGGGCATGCGGGACGCTGGAACGCATTTACCTGCTCTGACCTGCGCGGACATCACCTCCCTGGGACGCCGTTCCGGGAAGGAACGGAAAGGGAACGGTCGGGGTGGGCACAGAGATCCAGGATTTCGCGGCGCTGCTCAGGGAGCTGAAGGAGCGGTCCGGGCTCAGCTACGGGGCGCTCGCGCAGAAGCTGCACATGAGCACCTCGACCGTGCACCGCTACTGCAACGGGGACGCGGTCCCGCACGACTACGCGCCCGTCGAGCGCTTCGCGCGGGTGTGCCGGGCGTCCGCCGACGAGTTGATGGCGCTGCACCGCAAGTGGATCCTCGCGGACGAGGCCAAGCGGCGGGGTTCGCGGAGGCCGGGGCCGGAGGCGGGCGCGGACATCGGCGGTGGGGCTGTAGAGGCGGGAGCTGAAGCGGAGCCGGAGCCGCAGGCGGAGGTGGAATCCACTTCGGTAGCCGAAACCGCGCATCTTTCGGGGGACGTGACGCCCGAGGGACCCCGCCCCGGTACCGCGCCCGTTGCCCGTCGGCGCACCAGCAGGAGGCTGCGGGTCCTGCTCACCGCGGTGGCGGTCGTCGCGCTCACTGTGCCTGCCGCGCTCGTCGTGCGGGGGGCCGGGAACGACGAAGGCGCCGACGACAAGCGGGCGGACGCGGAGTTCAGTCCCACGCAGGTGGTGCCCAGCGGCGAGGTGAGCCCGAGCGGGAAGCCGAGCAGGAGCAGCAGCCCCTCCGCGGCTCCCGGCGCCACCGCTTCCTCACCGGGCGCGGGCGGTGGTGGTGCCGGGACCGGGACCACCACCTCGCCGTCCTCGGGCGGACAGCAGGGCGGCGGTGTTCCCGTGCACGCCACGATCAGCTCGTACAACTGGGAAGCGCCCTGCGGGCAGTACTACCTGCTCGACCAGAAGCCCGACGACGTGCCGCCGCCGCCCGCACCTCAGGACACCCGCGGATGGGCGCGCGCCCTCGGAGGCGTCGACGGCGGTGCCATGCTGCTCGCGCTCACCCTCCAGGGGACGTCCGGCCAAGCGGTCGTGCTGGAGGGGCTGCACGTGCGGGTGCTGGGGCGCGACGCGGCTCTCGCCCGGTCCGCGTACTCGATGGGGAGCGGGTGCGGCGGAGGCGTCACGCCGCAGAGCTTCGACATCGACCTGGACGACAGCCGGCCGCGCTCGACCCCCGTCGCGGGGACGGACGGTGACACGGTCGTGCCCGCGAAGGACTTCCCGTACCGGGTGAGCTCCACGGACGTCGAGGTGTTCCACCTGGACGCGCACGTGGAAGGGCACGACGTGACCTGGTACCTGGAGCTGGAGTGGACCAGCGGGGGCCGGAGCGGGACGCTGCGCATCGACGACGGGGGCAAACCGTTCCGTACGAGCAGTCTCACCACCCGGCCGAAGTACTACTACCGCTCGGACACGGCCCAGTGGGTCCCGGAGGAGAACTGACGGCTCCCGGCCGGCCGATGGAGTGCCCACAGGCGATCGCCCGTGCGGGAGCGTGTCCCGCACGGGCGATCGGTGTGCTCTCCGTGCAGGGTCAGAGGCGCTCGGGCGTCCGGATGCCGAGCAGCTTCATGCCCTGGTGGAGGGTGCGGGCGGTGAGCTCGACGAGGAAGAGCCGGTTCTCGACGACCTCCGGCGCGTTCTCGTCGCTGAGGACCTGGCACTGGTCGTAGAACGTGGTGAGGTGCGAGGCCAGCTGGTAGAGGTACGCGGCCAGCTTGTGCGGCTCGTACCCCTCGGCCACCTCCTCCAGGACCGCGCCGAACTGGTCCAGGTGCAGGCCCAGCGCGCGCTCGGCCGGGGCCAGCTCCAGCTCCGGGTGGGCGGCGGGCTTCGCGTCGCCCGCCTTGCGCAGGATGGAGCGGATCCGGGCGTAGGCGTACTGGAGGTACACCGACGTGTCGCCGTTCAGCGACACCATCTGGTCCAGGTCGAACTTGTAGTCCCGCACGGCGGAGGTCGACAGGTCGGCGTACTTCACCGCGCCGACACCGACGTACCGGCCGTTCTCGACGATCTCGTCCTCGGACAGGCCCACCTTCTCGGCCTTCTCCCGGACCACGGCGGTGGCCCGCTCGACGGCCTCGTCGAGGAGGTCCTCCAGCCGGACGGTGGTGCCCTCACGGGTCTTGAAGGGCTTGCCGTCCTTGCCGAGGACCGTGCCGAAGGCCAGCTGGTGCGCCTTGACGTCGTCGTTGAGCCAGCCGGCGCGGCGGGCCGTCTCGAAGACCATCTTGAAGTGAAGGGACTGCCGGGCGTCCACGACGTAGACCAGGGTGTCGGCCTTGAGGCCCTGAACCCGGTCGCGGATCGCGGAGAGGTCGGTGGCCGCGTAGCCGTAGCCGCCGTTGGTCTTCTTGACGATCAGCGGGACCGGGTTGCCGTCCGGGCCCTTCACGTCGTCGAAGAACACGCAGAGCGCGCCCTCGGAGCGGACGGCGACGCCCGTCTCCTCCAGGATCCGGCAGGTCTCCTCGAGCATGTCGTTGTAGCCGGACTCACCGACGATGTCGGGGTCGGAGATGACCATGTCGAGCTTGTTGAAGACGGAGTAGAAGTAGATCTTCGACTCGTCGACGAAGCCCTGCCAGAGCGCCAGCGTCTCCGGGTCGCCGGCCTGGAGGGCCACCACCCGGTCACGGGAGCGGGCCTTGAACTCCTCGTCGGAGTCGAACAGGACCCGCGACGCCTTGTAGACGCGGTTCAGCGACGACATGGCCGCCTCGCCGTCCGCCTTGCCGCCCTCGTGCTCCAGCTCTCCCGGGTGCTCGAAGAGGTACTGGATGAGCATGCCGAACTGGGTGCCCCAGTCGCCGATGTGGTGGCGCCGGACGACGTTCTCGCCGGTGAACTCGAGGATCTGGACCATCGCGTCACCGATGACCGCCGACCGCAGGTGGCCGACGTGCATCTCCTTGGCCACGTTCGGCTGGGCGTAGTCGATCACGGTGGTGCCCGCGGCGGACTTCAGCGGCACACCGAGCCGGTCGCCGTCGGCGGCGCGCGCGGCGAGTGTCTCGACGATCGCCCGGTCGGTGAGGGTGATGTTCAGGAACCCGGGGCCGGAGACCTCGATGTCCTTGATCAGCTCACCGGCCGGAAGGGCGGCCGTGACCTGGGAAGCCAGCTCGCGCGGGTTGCCCTTGAGCTTCTTGGCGAGCGCGAGGATGCCGTTCGCCTGGAAGTCGGCCCGGTCGCTTCGGCGCAGCAGCGGGTCCGCGGTGCCGGCATCCGGCAGTGCTGCCGTCAGGGCGTCCGCCAGCTGCTGCTGGAGCGTGGAAGCGAGGGAAGGGACCGAAGCCATGAGCCGGCTGCCGTTTCCGTAGGAGACAAAGGATCACCCCAGTATCCCACGGGGCGTAAAGCCGTTTTCGCGCTGCGGGTGGTACCTGGGAGAATGGGGGTGCCCCTCATGGGGGTGCCCCTACGAGTCCTACACGAGAGAAGGACGTGCCGACCGTGGCTTCCAGTCAGAGCAGCACCGAGACCGACTGGGTCTCCCGCTTCGCGGACGATGTCATCGCCGAATCGGAGCGACGTGCGCCTGGCAAACCGGTCGTCGTCGCGTCCGGCCTCTCCCCGTCGGGCCCGATCCACCTGGGCAACCTCCGCGAGGTCATGACCCCGCACCTCGTCGCCGACGAGATCCGCCGCCGGGGTCACACCGTGCGCCATCTGATCTCGTGGGACGACTACGACCGCTACCGCAAGGTGCCGAACGGCGTCGAGGGCGTCGACGACTCCTGGCAGGCGCACATCGGCAAGCCGCTGACCTCGGTGCCGGCCCCGGCCGGGTCGGCGTACCCGAACTGGGCCGAGCACTTCAAGGCCGCGATGACCGAGGCGCTCGACGAGCTGGGTGTCGAGTACGACGGCATCAGCCAGACCGAGCAGTACCTGGCGGGGACCTACCGCGAGCAGGTCCTGCACGCGATGAGGCACCGGGCGGACATCGACGCCGTCCTGGACCGCTACCGCACCAAGAAGGACGGTGCGGCGGGCGCCAAGGGCGGCAGGAAGCCCCAGCAGAAGAAGGTCGACGAGGCCGAGCTGGAGGCAGCCGAGGGCTCCGGCGCGGCGGACGAGGACGACGGCGGTTCCGGCTCGGCCGGCTACTTCCCGTACAAGCCCTACTGCGGCAACTGCGAGAAGGACCTCACCGTCGTCACGTCCTACGACGACGACACGACCGAGCTGAACTACACGTGCTCGGCCTGCGGCTTCGCCGAGACGGTGCGGCTCAACGAGTTCAACCGCGGCAAGCTGGTCTGGAAGGTCGACTGGCCGATGCGCTGGGCCTACGAGGGCGTGATCTTCGAGCCCAGCGGCGTGGACCACTCCTCGCCGGGCTCCTCCTTCGTCGTCGGCGGCCAGATCGTGCGCGAGATCTTCGACGGCGTCCAGCCGATCGGGCCGATGTACGCGTTCGTCGGGATCTCCGGCATGGCGAAGATGTCCTCCAGCAAGGGCGGTGTGCCGACCCCGGCCGACGCGCTGAAGATCATGGAGGCGCCGCTGCTGCGCTGGCTCTACGCCCGCCGGAAGCCGAACCAGTCCTTCAAGATCGCCTTCGACCAGGAGATCCAGCGGCTCTACGACGAGTGGGACTCGCTGGCCCGCAAGGTGGCCGACGGCTCGGTGCTGCCCGCCGACGCCGCCGCCTACGCACGGGCCGTCGGTACGGCCGCCGGGGAGCTGCCCGCCACCCCGCGCCCGCTGCCGTACCGCACGCTCGCCTCGGTCGCCGACATCACCGCCGGCGCGGAGGACCAGACGTTGCGCATCCTCGGCGAGCTCGACCCTTCGAGCCCGCTGACCTCGCTCGACGAGGTACGCCCCCGGCTCGACCGCGCCGAGAGCTGGATCACCACCCAGGTTCCGGCCGAGGCCCGCACCATCGTCCGTGACGAGCCGGACAAGGAACTGCTCGGCTCCCTGGACGAGCAGGGCCGCGAGTCGCTCAGGCTGCTCCTGGAAGGGCTCGACTCGCACTGGTCGCTGGACGGCCTGACCACGCTGGTCTACGGGGTGCCGAAGGTGCTGGAGGGGCTGGCGCCCGACGCCAGGCCGACCCCCGAGCTGAAGGTGGCCCAGCGCTCCTTCTTCGCGCTGCTCTACCGGCTGCTCGTCGGCCGGGACACCGGCCCGCGCCTGCCCACGCTGCTCCTCGCGGTCGGGGCGGACCGGGTGCGGACGCTGCTCGGCGCGTGACACACCGGATGTGAGGACGGGCGGGCCGCTCAGCGGCCCGCCCGTCTCGTCGTCTGCCCTCGCCCCTACGCGATGTGGTCGGCGGCCATCTCGTTGTCGAAGCGCTGCTTGAAGCCGGGGAGCAGCTTGCGGAGCAGTGCGGCGCTGTGCGGGTGGCGGACGTTGTGTCCGTCCGAGAGGTGGATGTCGAGCACCTCGGCGCTCGGGTAGTCCTGGTGCTGATGCGTGTACGCCGTGAACACGTCGTACGCGATCTCGCCGAACTCGATCTCGGTCTGGGCCCATTCGGCGGGGTCGGCCTCCTGCTGGGCCGGTTCCTGCCGCACCTGCTCCTGCTGTCCCTGCTCCTGCGGTCCGGTCCCCGGCTCCGTGGTGCGGGGGCGCGGGAACGCGCCGATGGTGCCCACGTTGCCGAGCGGCCGGGTCCTGCCGGGCGCTCCCGAGGGGACCATCACGGGGCTGCTCTCGACACCCTCCTCGTAGGTCGGGTCGTACGCGCCCTCGTAGGCCTCGTCCGGCACCTTGTGGGCGAACCAGGGGCTGTCGTGCGAGCCGGGACCCTCCTGGGGGTACTGCTGCTCGAACTCGTCCTGCTGTACGAACCGTTCCTCCTGTTCGTACGCGTCCTGCCGGTGCCGGTCCGGCCGGTCGTGCTCCTCCTGCAGGGGGGCCTGCTCCTGCGCGTCCTGCGTCTGCGGTGCGTACGGGAGCTGGGGGTGCTGCGCGCTCTCCACGGCGGCGGCGGGGGCCGGGGGCAGGAGAGCCGGTTCGATGCCGGCGGCTGCGAGGCCGGCCGGGGCGGTCTCGGCGAGCGGGACGCCGTACTTCGCCAGGCGCAGCGGCATCATCGACTCGACGGGCGCCTTGCGGCGCCAGTTGCGGCCGAAGCGGGCCTGGAGGCGGGCCTGGTAGATCAGGCGGTCCTGTTCGAGCTTGATGACCTGCTCGTAACTGCGCAGCTCCCACAGCTTCATCCGACGCCACAGCTTGAACGTGGGGACGGGGGAGAGCAGCCAGCGGGTGAGACGGACGCCCTCCATGTGCTTGTCGGCGGTGATGTCCGCGATGCGGCCCACGGCGTGCCGTGCGGCCTCGACGGCGACGACGAACAGGATGGGGATCACCGCGTGCATGCCGGTGCCCAGCGGGTCGGGCCAGGCGGCGGCGCCGTTGAAGGCGATCGTCGCCGCGGTCAGCAGCCACGCGGTCTGGCGCAGCAGCGGGAAGGGTATGCGCATCCACGTCAGCAGCAGGTCCAGCGCGAGCAGGACGCAGATGCCCGCGTCGATGCCGATCGGGAAGACGATCGAGAAGTCGCCGAAGCCCTTCTCCTCCGCGAGTTCACGGACGGCGGCGTACGAGCCCGCGAAACCGATCGCCGCGATGAGCACGGCGCCCGCGACGACGACCCCGATGAGTACGCGGTGTGTGCGTGTCAGCTGCATGGCGGCCACCCGCGATCCCCTCCCGACTTCGACGAACCGGCTCCACTTCGGCATCCGGCGCGGGCACAGCCTGGCACATGCCCGCCGGGCGTGTTGCGTGGGGAGGGGCCGAAGCCCGGTACTCGGAGGAGCACCGGGCTTCGTCAAGGCGCCTTCGGGCAGGGGAGTTGGTGCTCCTGCCCGTTCCGGTCACGACTCCGTGTCGGACTAGCCGTCCGCCTTCGCGGTGGCCTTGCCGGTCGTCTTCGCTGACGTCTTGTCGGTCGTCTTGTCGGTCGTCTTGGACGACGTCTTGGGGGACGGGGAGGCCGTGGACTCCTTCGAGTCGCCGTCGTCGTCGGCGCCGACGGCGGAGACGGCTTCCCCGGCGGCCTTCTGCGCGTCCTTGAGGATGTCGGCGGAGGAGGGCGACTTGGCGCCCGCGAACCCGGCCCCGTTGTAGGTGACGCTGACGACGACGTTGCCGGTGCGTGCGATGACCGTCGCGTACTCGAAGTCCTCGCCGGACTTCTTCAGGCCGTACGTGATGGCGGTGGCCTGCTCACCGAGACCGGTGGCGGGCTTGGCCGCGGGCTTCTCGGCGCCCTCGGTCGCCTGCGCCTTGGCCACCTGCTTCGTGTACTCGTCCGTCGCGCGCTTGGCGCCGCTGCCCAGGGACTGGTCCGAGTCGAAGCGGGTGAAGCCTGCGTCGAGCCAGCGGTACTGCGAACCCTTGACGCCGTTGTCGTCCAGGCCGTTCCAGGAGCAGCCGCCGCGGGCCGCGGTGTCGCTGGACTTGCCCGGGGTACCGCCCTTGGTCTTGGTCTTCGGGACCAGGGCCTCGATCGTCTTCCCGGAGATCGCGGAGCAGGCGTCGGGCAGCGAGGAGAACTTCGCGGGCTCGACGGTCGGCTCGGCCTTCTTCGTGCTCGGGGAGGACGAGGAGCCCGAGTCCTTCGAGTCGCCGGAGTCCGACGAGCAGCCGGCGACGACGAGCATCACCGGAACGGCGGCGCAGGCGAGTATGCGGGACAGTCGCGGGGCTGATCGGTGCATGGTTCCTTCACTCGGACGGCACGGCGGTGTCGGTCGTGCGGGCGGGCGGGTGGTACGTCGGTCGGGCGGGACCGGGCCGTACGTCGCGGTGGATCACCGCCCGGTACGCCGGTCGGGGCCACGGTACGACGGACCGCGACCGGATGCCGCCTCCGGCCGGAGGGCCGGGGTGTGACGGCGGCCCCGGCCGAGGGCCGCCGGGGACCGGTCATCAGCTGAGGGTCTCGTCCAGTTTCCGCGCCAGGGCCTGCGCCTTCTCCTGCAGTTCCCTGCTGTCGGGGACCGCGGTGAAGAGGGCGGGCTGTTCCGTGTACACCACGGTCACGATGACGTTCGATGTGCGGAATACCACGCTCACGGTGCGGTGCTGCGCGGTGGATCCCGCCTGGGTGAGCGCGTCGTCCAGGAACGCGGCGTCGCCGAGTTCGTCCAGCAGCCGCGGCCTGAGGTCCTCGTCGGGGCCGGCGTCGGTGGCGCTGCCCGAGGGCTCGGTGGAGGGGGTGGCGGAGGGCTTGCCGCCCGGCGAGCCGGAGGGCGTGCTGCTCGGTGAGGCGGAGGAGGACCCGCCGGGCTTGTCGCCGGGCTTCTCGCTGGGGGTGACTCCGCCGGACGTCGGGAGGGCGGCGGCCTCCTCCTTCTTCGCGTACACCTCCCGGGCGCGGTCGTCGTCGCTCACCGAGGGGTCGTACGACACGACGCGTTCGAAGTCGATGGACAGGTTCCGGGAGGCGTCAGGGGCGTCCGACGCCCAGCGGCAGCCGACCTTGCGGTCGGTGTCGTAGGTGACGGCCGCCGTGCCCTCGTACACCTTCTCCTGCTGCTCCTCGGGCAGTTCGGCGGCGCCCGGCAGCAGGTCCTTGAGCGTGGAACGCGGCACGGCACGGCAGGATTCGGGCAGCGTCCGGTACTTCCCGGGAGGCGCTGCCGTGACCGTCGGGCTGCCGGGCTTGCTGTCGGCGGCGGGGTCGTCGGCGTCGGAGCCGGCGCTGCAGCCGGCGACGAGCGCCACGAGAAGCGCGACGCCGGGTACGTACGCCATGTGTCGCACGGTCCCAGGCTCCCTTCGGTACGAAAACGGGTTGCCGCTCGACGGCGGCCGGTGGACACAATGTGTATCGCACGCGCCGCTGTGAATGCCGGTCGGCCGACCTGTATGCCGACCTAGGCACCGGTTTTGCGCTTTCAGTCTTTTCGGGGGAATCGAGGGGTTATGTCGTATGTAGAGGTGCCGGGTGCGCAGGTTCCCATCCGTATGTGGGCGGATCCGGCGTCCGTCGAGGACGGCGCGATGCAGCAGCTGCGGAACGTGTCCACGCTGCCCTGGATCAAGGGCCTCGCCGTCATGCCGGACGTCCACTTCGGCAAGGGGGCGACCGTCGGCTCGGTGATCGCGATGCACGGCGCGGTCTGCCCGGCCGCGGTGGGCGTGGACATCGGCTGCGGGATGTCGGCGGTGAAGACGTCGCTCACGGCCAACGACCTGCCGGGCGATCTCTCGCGGCTCCGGTCGAAGATCGAGCAGGCGATTCCCGTGGGCCGGGGCATGCACGGCGAGACCGTCGACCCGGGCAAGCTGCACGGCTTCCCGACGAGCGGCTGGGACGACTTCTGGTCGCGGTTCGACGGGATTGCCGAAGCGGTCAAATTCCGTCAGGAGCGTGCGACGAAGCAGATGGGAACGCTCGGATCCGGCAATCACATGATCGAATTCTGTCTCGATGAGGCAGGGGTGGTCTGGTTGATGCTGCACTCCGGGTCCCGGAACATCGGCAAGGAGCTCGCCGAGCATCACATCGGGATTGCCCGGGGGCTGGCGCACAATCAGGGTCTGGTCGATCGGGACCTGTCGGTCTTCATCTCGGACACTCCGCAGATGGCCGCGTACCGCAACGATCTGTACTGGGCCCAGGAGTACGCCAAGTACAACCGCGCGATCATGATGGCGCTCTTCAAGGACGTGGTTCGCAAGGAGTTCAAGAAGGCGAAGCCGCTCTTCGAGCGTGAGATCTCCTGCCATCACAACTACGTCGCGGAAGAGCGGTACGAGGGCATGGAGCTGCTGATCACCCGCAAGGGCGCGATTCGCGCGGGCGCCGGCGAATACGGGATCATCCCCGGCTCCATGGGGACGAGTTCCTACATCGTGAAGGGCCTCGGCAACGAGAAGGCGTTCAACTCGGCCTCGCACGGCGCTGGTCGGAGGATGAGCCGGAACGCGGCCAAGCGCCGCTTCACGACGCGCGATCTGGAAGAGCAGACACGAGGGGTGGAGTGCCGCAAGGACTCCGGCGTCCTGGACGAGATCCCGGCCGCGTACAAGCCGATCGAGCAGGTCATGGAGCAGCAGCGGGACCTCGTCGAGGTCGTCGCCAAGATCAAGCAGATCGTCTGTGTGAAGGGCTGAGGCCCCCCACCCCGCACGAGCGGCAGGCCCCGGACCATCGTGGTCCGGGGCCTGCCGCTGTGGAGCCCCGGGCTCCCGCAGCGGGGATCCGGGGCTCGGCCGTCAGTCGTCGGTCCTCAGCCGGTGCGGTGGACCTTGGAGTTGGAGGCCTGGGCGCGGGGGCGGACGACCAGGAGGTCGATGTTGACGTGGCTGGGGCGGGTGACGGCCCAGGTGATCGTGTCGGCCACGTCGTCGGCGGAGAGCGGGGCGTCGACGCCCGCGTAGACCTTGGCGGCCTTCTCCGTGTCGCCGCGGAAGCGGGTGGCGGCGAACTCCTCCGTCTTGACCATGCCGGGCGCGACCTCGATCACGCGGACCGGGGTTCCGACGATCTCCAGCCGGAGGGTCTCGGCGAGCACGTGTTCGCCGTGCTTCGCCGCGACGTAGCCGCCCCCTCCCTCGTACGTGGAGAGGCCGGCCGTCGAGGAGAGGATCACGACCGTGCCGTCCCCGCTCGCGGTCAGGGCGGGGAGCAGGGCCTGGGTGACGTTGAGCGTGCCGATGACGTTGGTCTCGTACATCTGGCGCCAGTCGGCGGGGTCGCCGGTGGCGACGGGGTCGGCGCCCAGTGCGCCGCCCGCGTTGTTGACCAGGACGGCCAGGGACCGGAACGCGGTGGCGAACTCGTCGACCGCGGCGCGGTCGGTGACGTCCAGGGCGTAGGCCGTGGCCTGGTGACCCGCTTCGCTGATCTCGGCGGCCAGGGCCTCGATGCGGTCCTTGCGGCGTGCGGTGAGCACCACGCGGTATCCGGCGGCGGCCAGCTGCCTCGCGGTCGCGGCGCCGATGCCGCTGCTCGCGCCGGTGATGACGGCGATGGGGGTGGCGGCCATGCGAACTCCTCGGACAGCTGATCGGTACGGGGCCAGGATAGGCGGGCGGTGCCGGGGCGGTTTCAGTGGTCGCGGGGGGCGTACATGATCAACGCCATGCCCGCCAGGCAGATCAGCGCGCCGGTCACGTCCCAGCGGTCCGGGCGGTAGCCGTCGGCGACCATGCCCCAGGCGATCGAACCGGCGACGAACACCCCGCCGTACGCCGCGAGGATGCGGCCGAAGTCCCCGTCGGGCTGGAGCGTGGCCACGAATCCGTAGGCACCGAGGGCGATGACGCCCGCGCCGATCCAGATCCAGCCGCGGTGCTCGCGCACCCCTTGCCAGACGAGCCACGCGCCCCCGATCTCGAAGAGCGCGGCGACGACGAAGAGGGCGACGGAGCGGGCGACGAGCATGGGGCCAGGGTGTCACGCGGGGGGAGGAGCCGGTGCCGAGCCGCTCAGGCGGTCGGTGTCCGGCGCCCCGCCACGCCGAACTCGCCTACGGCATCGGCCACCACGGCTTCCAGGCGGGCGTGGTGGGCGCCCCGCCAGTACACCCGGCCGCAGGCCGTGCACTGCGCGAACACGTCGTAGGACGCCTGCGTGCCCTCCTCCAGGAGGGCGCTCACGGAGTCCTTGTCCGCCTTCGAGAGTTCCCCGTTGCAGGCGGTGCAGCGGGTCCACGGTGCGAGGGCGGGAGCGAAGCGCCCCAGAATGTCGCGGAGCTGCTCCTCGGGCCGGTCGCTGTACACGTACGCCCCGGCCCAGATCTCCCTGCGCCGGAGCAGTCCCCGGTCGCGGGAGAGCATGACGCGCCGCTGCTCGGCCGAGCGGGCCGCCAGTGCCGGGTCGCCGATGTCCTCGCTCTCGTACGCCGCGTCCACGCCCAGGAGTCGCAGACGCCGTGCCAGCGTGCCCAGATGGACGTCGAGCAGGAAGCGCAGCGGCGCCCCCGGGACCTCCTGGGGGCGCCGGACCGGCCGCACCCCGACGTGTTCGCCCGCCGCGGGGATGTGGGACACGGGCACGGGGCGGCCGTCGACGAGGAGCTCCCCGGCCTCGGTGAGCGGGATGCCGAGTGACTCCACGACGTGTCCGAGGGTCGACGAGCCGTCCGTGACGACGGCCGTGGTCCCCTGCCGGCGGTCGTGTGCGACGAAGAGCCGCAGCTCCGGGGCTACTTCGAGGGAGATCTCGGGTCCGTTCACCCGGTCAGGATGCCACCGGCGGGGCGCGGCGGCGACGGGTTTCCGGCCGCCCCGGCCGCCGGGCCCGCGGGATCCCCCGGTGGGCGGGGGTCAGCGCCGTGCGAAGGCGGCAGGGGGTACGCCCACCGTGGCCGTGAAGTCCCTGACCAGGTGGGCCTGATCGCTGTAGCCGAGATCGGCGGCGAGTGCCGCCCAGTCGGGTTCCGGGTCCGCCCCGGCCCGCTGCAGCGCCTCGTGGATGCGGTGGCGGAGGATCACCCACTTGGGCCCCACCCCCACGTAGGCGGAGAACAGCCGCTGCAGTGAGCGTACGGACATGCCTCCCGCCCGGGCCAGGGCGTCCACGCGCAGCAGCGAGCGGTCCGTGCGCACGAGTTCGGCGAGCTCCGTCGCGAGCTCCGCCTGCGCGTCCGGCGGCGGAACGAGGGGGAGCAGGTACGTGTCCAGCGCCGCGACCCGGTCGTCCTCGTCGGCCGGATCGAGTACGGCCCGCGCCGTCGCGGAGGCCGAAGGCCCGGCCACGGGTGCGGCCAGCGCCTCGTCCGCAGGGACCCGGCGTCCGGTCCACTCCGACACGGGCCGGTCCGGGGCGAACGGCCGGAAGGCGCCGGGCCGGAACTTCACGCCGCACACCCGCCCCCTGCCCTCCAGGCGCTGGCTGAACAGGCCCTCCACGACGCCGTACACCTCGGCGGAGCCGGCCCGTTCCGCCACGCTGCCCGACTCCGTGCGCTGGAAGACCAGGTGGACGCTCGGGTGCGGCACCACGTGCGAGGTGTACGGCCGCGGGAGGTCCCAGTCGATCAGCCAGTAGTGCTCCAGGTGGTGCCGCAGCGCCGGCGCGGGGTCGCGGAGCCGGAAGCGGACGTGGGTGAACAGGTCGGGGGCGTCGACGATGCCCCTGGTCTCGCGTTCAGGCCCTGCCATGGTCGGATCCTAGGTCGGACGAACCGCCGCGCTGTCGTGTTTCTTCAAGACGCCGCAGGGCGGCGGGGGCATGGTCGGAGACATGAAGACGATCAGCGAACTCCTCGAAGGTGCCGCCGCGCGGGCGGTCCCCGTCGTGCGGGGCGTCGACGACGACCGGCTGGCCGACTCCACGCCGTGCAGCGAGTACGACGTCCGGGCCCTGCTGAACCATCTCTTCCTCGTGATCGAGAATTTCAGGGCCCTCGCGGTCAAGGGATCCACCGACTTCAGCCGGACGGACGACGTCGTCACGGGGGACTGGCGCGGCCGCTTCGACGAGGCGGCGGCGCTGCTGGTGACGGCATGGGCCCAGCCGGGCGCCGAGGAGGGAACACCCGGAAAGATGGGGATCCCGGCCAGGACGGTGGGGCTCATGGTGCTGGGGGACCTGACCGTGCACGCCTGGGACCTGGCCCGGGCGACGGGACAGGACTTCGAGCCGGACGCCGCCGTGGTGGCGGAACTGGGGCCGGGGCTGGAGGCGATGGCCCCGCAGGCGCGGGAGATGAAGGTGTTCGGCGAGCCCTTTCCCGTGCGGCCCGGAGCTACGGCTTTCGAGCGGGTGCTGGCCGTGACGGGCCGCGATCCGGGGTGGAGTCCGGCAGGCCGCTGACGGCCGGGAGCGGTGTGGCCGGGTCGGCGTAGAGCCGGCCGAGGGCGGCGTACGCACCGTCGACGAGCGCCTCGGCCCGGGCCACCGCCTCGCGGGCGGCGAGGCGGGCGGCCCGGCGGGTGTAGGGGGACGGCGGGTCCCGGCGCAGACGCCGGCAGTCGCAGACGGCGTACACCCCGCTCGCGACGGCCACGGCCGGAACGGTCAGGGCCAGCAGCAGGTCGTCCATGGCGGGGCTCCTCGGGGCGTGCTCGTCGTGCCCCTTGCATCGGCAGCCCCCGTGGTGCGGCTGGAGACCGTTCTTCGGCCAATGAATGGCCGAAGAACGATCTCCGTATCCGCTGGAAGGCCCTCCTCCGCGTGTGCCGGAGGGCGCCTTCCGAGGTCAGGCCTCCGGCCCGGCGTTCGGGCCGGTCGTCTCCGACATCCCGATGGCGGCCCTCGTCGCGGTCATGGTCATGGTGCGCATCGCGACCTTCGGCCGGCGCTCCACCGCGCCCAGGACCCTGAAGCGGATGCCCGCGGGAGAGATCGCCGTGATGGTGATCACGGTGTTCTGCGTCGTGGCCACGGAGGATCTCGCCGTCGGAGTCGTCGTGGGTTCGGTCACAGCGATGGTCGTCCTCGCCCGGCGGGTCGCCCACCTGACCGACGTCACGTCGGTCACCGACCGGGAGGTCGACAGGGTCGTCCGATCCGTCTTCGGCGAGCTGTTCTTCGCCTCCTCCGACGACCTCGTCGGCCGGTTCGACCACGCGGGCGATCCGGGAGAGGTCGTCATCGACCTGACCCGCCGCGCACATCTGGGACGCGTCGGAGGTGGCGACGCCGGACGCCGTCACCACCACGTACGAACAGCGGGGCAAGCGCGTGGAGATCATCGGTCTCGACGCGGAGTGCCGACCTCCACGGCTCCCTCGGCGGCCGCCTCGGCCCAGGCGGGCCGCCCGTCGGCGGGTGGCCCGGAAGCGGGTACGGCCGGCCCGCCCGGAGTGCCGCGGCCGGCGGACCGGGGATGCCGGGGGACCGGTCGGGCCAGGCTCCTCCTGGGCGTCCGCCGGCGGTGTGCCGGGCCTCGTTCTTCCCGGGCGGCAGGGCCCCGCGAACCGGACACGGGGAGCAGGCGCGAGCTGTGACGTTCCTCTCGCGGGGAGGGCGGGCCGTGCCCCCCGTCGCGGAGGGGGTGGGTTGCCATCAGCCGCTCGGCTGGGCAATGGTTGCCGAAGGGAAAGTAACTTTCGTCCAGTTGGAAGGTGGTGCGACTCGCTTCGGGCGGGTCCCCCCTCATGGCTCCTCCGAAGGAAGACATCGCCACGAAAACACGTCAACGGCCCACGCCCGGTCTGTGGGCGACAGCCCCCTCTCCCGCGATCGTCGTCGACAGGGCAGGGACGGTCGTCGACCTCAACCCTGCCGCCGACGCACTCCTGGGCGGAGTGAGACCGGGAACCACCCTGCCGGAGGCGGTGCCCGCCTGGCTGACACGTGCCCATGAGGAGACGGTGGTTCCTCCCGCCGGCCCGGACGGCGCGGCGGTCCTGCCTGCGTTCCGGGGGCGGATCGGCGCGCGGAGCTTCGAGGCGCACCCGGTCCCGCACCGGGGCGGCGACACGGTGTGGTGGCTGGTGGACGACACCGGCCGGCAGCGCGTGGAGGAGGAGCTGGCCACCGAGCGGGAGCGGACCGTCCTCCTGGCCGAGGCGTCGAACACCCTCCTGTCCTCGCTGAACACCGACCGCTGCATGCAGGTCACCGCCCAACTCGCCTCCCGCCACCTCGCCGAGGCGGCCGTCGTGGTCCTGCCCCCGTCGGGGCGGAAGCTGCCTCTGGCGTACGCCGTCGAGGGCGGGTCCGCGGTCCGCGCCACGGTGACGGCGGACCCGGCCCAGGTCCCCGGCCTGAGCGAGGCGCTGCAGGGTTTCCCGCCCGTCCCCTCCCGGTGGATCGACCCCGCCTCGCTGCCCGGCTGGCTCCTGCCGGAGGGCTTCGTCGGAACGGTCGGGTCGGCCGCCGTCACCCCCCTGCCCGGCCATGGCGTCCCGGCGGGCGTCCTGGTCCTGCTGCGCGGCACGGGCTCCACGGAGTTCAACGAGAACGAGGAGATGCTCGCCCGGCTGTTCGCCGCGCGTGCCGGTGCCGCGCTGTCCGCCGCACGGCTGTACGCCGAACAGAGCGACATCACCCGGACCCTGATGCGGGACCTGCTGCCGCCCCCGCTGAACCGGGTGAACGGGGTCGAGTTCGCCGGTGGTTACCAGCCCGCCGCCGCACGCGACCGGGTGGGCGGTGACTTCTACGACGTACACCCGGGCGGCACACCGGAGGACGCGTCCCTGGCGGTCCTCGGCGACGTCTGCGGGAAGGGCCTGGACGCGGCCGTGCTCACCGGCAAGATCCGCAACACGCTCCAGGCGCTGACGCCGATGGCGGGTGACCACGAACGGATGCTGCGGCTGCTCAACGGGGCGCTCCTCACCTCGCACCACACGCGCTTCGCGACCCTGGTGCTGGCCTCGGTCCGGCGCGAGGAGAGCCGGGTACGCCTGCGCCTCACGTCGGCCGGCCACCCCGCCCCGCTGGTGATCCGCAACGACGGCCGGGTCGAGGAGATCGACACCCAGGGGACCCTGGTCGGGGCGCTGCCCCACATCGAGACCCGCACCGTGGAGACCGATCTCCTCCCGGGGGAGACGTGCCTGCTCTACACCGACGGCGTCACCGAGGCCCGCGGAGGGCCCCTCGGCGACGAGATGTTCGGCGAGGAGCGGCTGATGCGGGCCGTGGCGGAGTGCGTGGGGATGCCGGGCGCGGCCGTGGTCGAGCGCGTCCAGATGCTCGCGTCCCAGTGGCTGCACGACGGCAGGCACGACGACATGGCGCTCGTCGCGATCACCGCGCCGCAGACCACACATCTGAGTGCGGTGGACGGCCATACTCGGGGCAGGTACACGGGATGAGCACACAGAGCCTTGCCGCGCCCCGGATACGCGGCCTGCAGGACCGGATGTGGGCCGCGGTGACCGAACGGGACGAACACGCTGCCGCCGCCGTGGTCTTCGGCGCCCTGGACGACGGCATCGACGCGGAGACGGCGCTGCTGGAGGTCATCGCCCCCGTGCAGGCGAGGGTCGGCACCGAATGGGCGGCCAACCGCCTCGGTGTGGCGCAGGAGCACGCGGCCAGCGCCATCGCCGAGCGGGTCATCGCCGCGCTCGCCCACCACCCGGCCGTGCGTGTCACGCCGCGGCTCGGCAGGGTCACCGTGGCCTGTGTGGACCAGGAGTGGCACGTCCTGCCCGCCCGTCTCCTGGCCGAGGTCCTCACGCTGCGCGGGTGGCGGGTCGACTTCCTCGGGGCCCAGGTGCCCACGCCGCACCTCATCGGCCACCTGCACAGCAACGGTGCCGACGTGGTCGCGCTGTCCTCCTCGATCCCCACCCGGCTGCCCACCGCGCACGCGGCGATCACCGCCTGCCAGGCCGCGGGGGTACCGGTCCTGGCCGGCGGGGCGGCCTTCGGCCCCGACGGCCGGTACGCGCGCCTGCTGGGTGCCGACGCCTGGGCCCCCGACGCGCGTTCCGCGGCGAGCCGCATCGCGGACGGCATCCCCGATCCGGCGCCGGCCGCCGGAGGGCGGCGCCCGGACGGCCTGCCGCACCTCGCCGACCAGGAGTACACCCTCGTCGTCCGCAGCAGGCCGCATCTCGTGCGGGAGGTGCTGGCACAGCTGGAGGGCCGCTTCCCCCAGGCGGCGGGCTACACCGAGCAGCAGCGCGAGCACACGGCGCAGGACATCGCCCACATCGTCGAATACCTGGGTGTGGCCCTCTACACGGACGACGACGACCTGTTCACGGGCTTCCTGTCCTGGACCGCCGGCATCCTCGAGGCCCGACGGGTCCCGGCCGTGTCCTTGCGGCCGGTCCTCGACGTCCTGGGGACGGAACTCAAGGACTTCCCCCGGTCCACCCGGCTGCTCGGCCGGGCGCGCACCGTCCTGGACGCCTCCCTCGCCGCCGCAGGCCATGACCACGGAGACCTGGGATGACCGAACTTCCCTGCCCGCCCCTCGCCCTGGCGGTCGAAGCCGCTCCTGGCGCCGCCCGACTGCGTCTCGTCGGCGACCTGGACTACGACACCGGCGAGCAGCTCGTGGAACGGGCCCAGGAGTGCCTCGCCGACGACCCCGGCCTGCGCGACCTCTACCTGGACTGCGCGGGGCTGCGGGTGTGCGACTCGACGGGCCTCTCCTGCCTGCTGCTGATCCACCGCGGCACGACGTCCCGGGGAGTGGTGCTGCACCTGGAGAACCCGCCCGGTTTCCTCCGCAAGGTCCTGGACGTCACCGGGACCGGGCAGCTCTTCGCCCTCGGCGGGGAGGACCGGCAGGCCGAGCAGTCGGACGACGGGCAGCCGCCCGGCGGAGGCCGGCACCAGGCCGTGCCCCCGCCGGCGCCTTCCGGCTGACGCGGCGGCGCTGACACGACAGGGCTGACGCGGCGGCGCTGACACGACAGAGCTGACACGACAGGGCTCACGCGCGGGCAGGCCGGGGCCGGGCGGTCAGGAAGCGGTCGGGGGCGCGCCGAGGGCGGCGTCGAGCGACGGATAGCTCCGGAGCACCGGGTCGAGACCCGCGGTCCGCAGGAGCCTGGTCAGGGCCGCGCCCGGTGCGGCGATGCGCAGATCCGTTCGCTGGTGCAGCTCGATGAGGAGACTGAGGACGGACGAGTCCGCGAAGGTCACCGCCGACGCCTCCAGCACGACGACCTCGTGTCCGGCCGAGGCCTGCCACAGGGCGATGAAGAGCGGATCGACGCTGTCCGAGTCGATGTCGCCCCGGGCGTGGACGATCCAGCAGCCGTCGTTCCCGCCCTCGGACGCCACCACGGACAGGTCGGCCGGTGCGGAGTTGTCGAGGGGCTCGCGGACCATGCGGGAAATTATGCCAACGGGCCGCCGTCCGCGCGTACACCCCTGCCGGGGAGAACGGCGGGGGCGGCCCGGGCGGAGCGCCGCTCAGGCGAGGGCGACCAGCGCGACGATGTGCTTGCCGCCGGGCAGATACGTGACGGACACCCGCTTCGCCAGCCTGCGCACCAGCAGCCAGCCGTAGCCGCCGACGGAGACGACGCCCGGGGAGCGTTCCTCGGTGACCGGTGCCCGCGTGCTGGCATCGGCGACGGTGAGGAGGAGGCCGTCGTCGGTGACCTCCGCCGTGAACCCGGTGAGGCCACCGCCGTGCCGGACGGCGTTGGTCACCAGCTCCGAGGTCACCAGCAGGGCGTCGGCGACCACGACGTCGGCCGGACCTTCGCCGGCCAGCCCGCAGAACTGCGCTTCCAGGAGTCGGGTGACGACATCCCGCGCGGCGGCCGCGTTCCTCGGCACACCGGGCGGAGGCCGTCGGCCCGGCCGTCCCGGCGCGGCCGGGCCGACGGCCTCCGCCGGCCCATCGGCCGGACGCACACCGTCCCACAGCACTTCTCGTTCCCCGTCCATTACCTTCTGCGCTTGCCCGACCGGGACCGGATCACACGCACCGCCGGGGTACCGGCTGCCGGGCGGCGCGGTCCGCGGCCGGTCAGCATGTCAGCGCCGCGTCCACCGTGTCGGCGAACGTGAAGGCACCGAGCGTGCCCGAGACCTCGAAGAGCCGGCGCACGCCCGTCCCCAGCGGCCCGGCCAGAACCAGCCGCACCCCGGCCTCGTCGTGGCGGCGCTGGGCGTTCAGCAAGGCGTGCAGTCCGGTCGAGTCGGCGAACTCCAGCAGGGACAGATCGGCCACGGTCAGCCGTCCGCCGCGCCCGGCAGCCTCCTCCAGCGCCCCGATCAGTCCGGAAGGGCCCGACCATCCGTCAAGGCAGCCCCGGACACGGACCAGCACGACACCGTCGTCCGTGGTCTGCACGACCACACGCAGTTCATCCGCCGTCATGCGCCATATGGTGCTACACCGGCGCGGAGCTGTGGAGCCCGCCTGCCCTTTCGCCTCCCCCGCGGCCGGGTCAGGGCCACACCAGGCAGTACGCCTGGTGCCCGGCGTCGTGCAGCCGGTGGGAGAAGTCCTGCCACTCGTGGAGCAGTTGGTAGACGTTGAAGGCGTCGCGCGGGCCGCCACGGTCGGGGACCGTGGACCAGATGAACGCCGCCGCGCCGACCGATTCCTCGCCGACGTCCCGCAGGGGGTCGACCACGGTCATCGGCAGCTTGACCACCGCGTAGTCGGGATGGAGCACGACCAGCTCCAGCGGGGGGACCTTGTTCAGGGGTATGCCCTGTATGCCGGTGAGGACCATGGCGGCCACCGTCTCGGGCTTGATCTTGCTGAACATGCCGCCCATGCCCAGCTCGTCGCCGCCCAGCTCCTCGGGACGCATGGAGATGGGCACGCGTGCGGCGGTGGCCCCGTCAGGGGCACCGAAGTACTTGTAGGTCACCCCCACCCGTCCACTGCTCCTGCTCCCGGACCCATCGGCCCCGCCCGCCCGGCCGTCCTGTCCCCGCTCGGCCCGGTCGTCCCGTACCCGCTCGGCCTCGCGCCGGTGCCGCCCTCGCCGGGCAGGCTCGGGCCCCAGGTCGTCGGTCCCTTCGCCCACTCCGCCACCGCGATGCATATCTCATCCACCCGACTACTTCTTAGGAGACACAGCCCCGCCGCGCAACCCGATCATCGTCAGTGACCTCCCCCACGGGCGTGCGGTGAAACACCTGTCCGCAAGACCGTCGACGCCTCTGACACCATGGCATGTGTGAGCTTTCCCTATGACGCCCCAGTTTCGCAGACGCGAGGAGACTGACGCCCTTTCGTTGTACGAGCCTCATACGGGGAGAGCGCGCTCCCTGCTCACCGGCGGCCGGGAATTCCGGCCGGTCCCCCCGAACCTCGAATCGCAGATCAGGACCAAAGTGGCGTATTCATACGAAGCCCCAGTTTCGCAGACGCTTTTCGACCGTGCGTCCCTCGTGACGCCCGGCGGCGTGAACTCCCCCGTGCGTGCCTTCCGGGCCGTGGGCGGTACGCCCCGGTTCATGGTGTCCGGTACGGGTCCGTACCTCACCGACGCCGACGGCCGTGAGTACGTCGACCTCGTGTGTTCGTGGGGGCCGATGATCCTCGGTCACGCGCACCCCCAGGTCATCGCGGCCGTCCAGGAGGCGGTGGCCCGGGGTACCTCGTTCGGTACGCCGGGCGAGGGCGAGGTCGCGCTCGCCGAGGAGATCGTCGCCCGGATCGAGCCGGTGGAGCAGGTGCGGCTGGTGTCGTCCGGCACCGAGGCCACCATGTCCGCGATCCGGCTCGCCCGCGGATTCACCGGGCGCGCCAAGGTCGTGAAGTTCGCCGGCTGCTACCACGGGCACGTCGACGCGCTGCTGGCCGCGGCGGGTTCCGGGGTCGCCACGTTCGGGCTGCCCGACACGCCCGGGGTGACCGGCGCCCAGGCCGGCGACACGATCGTGCTGCCGTACAACGACCTGGAGGCCGTGCGCGCCGTGTTCGCCGCGCAGCCGGGTGAGATCGCGTGCGTGATCACCGAGGCGTCGCCGGGCAACATGGGTGTCGTGCCGCCGCTGGACGGCTTCAACGCCGGTCTGAAGGAGATCTGCGAGGCCGACGGCGCGCTGTACATCTCCGACGAGGTGATGACCGGCTTCCGTACGTCGAAGGCCGGCTGGTACGGCATCGACGGGGTGCGGCCCGACCTGATGACCTTCGGCAAGGTCATGGGTGGCGGCTTCCCGGCCGCGGCGTTCGGCGGCCGTGCCGACGTGATGGCCCACCTGGCCCCCGTCGGTCCCGTCTACCAGGCGGGCACCCTCTCGGGGAACCCGGTCGCCACCGCCGCGGGCCTCGCGCAGCTGCGGCTGCTCGACGACGCGGCGTACACGAAGGTCGACGCGGTCTCCGCGCAGCTGCGCGCGCTGGTCGGCGAGGCGTTCACCAAGGAGGGCGTCGCCCACACGGTGTCGGCGGCGAGCAACATGTTCTCCGTCTTCTTCACCGAGGAGCCCGTCCGCGACTACGAGGACGCGAAGAAGCAGGAAGCTTTCCGCTTCACCGCGTTCTTCCACTCGATGCTGGAGCAGGGTGTGTACCTGCCGCCGTCCGCCTTCGAGTCCTGGTTCGTCTCGACCGCCCACGACGCGCGGGCCGTCGAACGGATCGCCGCGGCGCTGCCCGCCGCCGCCCGCGCCGCATCGGAGGCCACCGCATGAGTGGGTCCAGCGAGAAGGACATCACCGTCGTCCACCTGATGCGCCACGGTGAGGTGCACAACCCCGACGGCGTGCTCTACGGACGCCGCGCCGGCTACAGCCTCTCCGACCTCGGCCGCCGGATGGCCGACCGGGTGGCCGAGCACCTGGAGAAGCGCGACATCACCCATGTCGTCGCCTCCCCGCTGGAGCGCGCCCAGGAGACGGCCACGCCGATCGCCGCCTCCCACAGCGTGGAGCTGGCCACGGACGAGCGCCTCATCGAGGCCGCCAACGTCTTCGAGGGCAAGACCTTCGGGGTCGGCGACGGCGCGCTGCGCAAGCCCGAGAACTGGAAGCACCTCACCAACCCCTTCAAGCCGTCCTGGGGCGAGCCGTACGTGGAGCAGGTCGTACGGATGATGGGTGCCCTGGACGCGGCGCGCGACGCGGCGCGTGGCCACGAGGCGGTCTGCGTCAGCCACCAGCTGCCGATCTGGATCGTGCGGAGCTTCGTCGAGCGGCGCAGGCTGTGGCACGACCCGCGCAAGCGGGAGTGCACCCTCGCCTCGCTGACGAGCTTCACGTACCAGGGGGACAAGATCGTCTCCGTCGGGTACACGGAGCCTGCCCGTGACCTGGTGCCGGCGCACCTGCTCGCGGGTGCGAAGCCGGTCAAGGGGAAGTCCAAGGCGTTCGGGGCGTAGCCGCCCGTACGCCGCGCGTGGCGCTCCGTCCGTACCGCCGTTCTGTATGTCATGTGCAGCACCTGTAAGGGTCTGTTCACGTGACAACTTTTGTGATTATCGGCGGAACCGTCGTGTTGCTTTCCTCATCTAAGCCATCGCCAGTTTGTATGGTCTTGAGGTAATACGACCGCAGATGGGGACGCCATGCGTGAAATCAACCGAAGGGGCCTGCTCGGGGCCGGACTCGGAGCCGCAGCCGCACTGTCGATGACGGGCTGCGGCTCCCTCGGTTCTTCCGGCAGCGGCCGCCAGGATCCCGAGAAGGGCTCCCACGGCGGCGAAGAGGCGCACGGGAATGAGGGAGGGCCTCCCGGAAAACAGGTCAGGCTGATCGGTGACGGCTCCACGGCCGACACCGGAAAGCAGCCGAAGCAACCGGCCGCTCCCGTACCGCTCGAAGCCGGACAGACGCCGCCGCAGTTCGTGATCTTTTCCTGGGACGGGGCGGGCGAGGTCGGCAACGGTCTCTTCCCGCGCTTTCTCGAACTCGCCGAGGAACACGACGCGGCGATGACCTTCTTCCTCTCCGGGCTCTATGTGCTGCCCGAGGCGAAGAAGTCGCTCTACCGGCCGCCCAACAACCCCCGGGGCGCCTCGGACATCGGATATCTCAGCGACGACCACGTCAAGCAGACGCTGAAGTACGTCCGCCAGGCGTGGCTCGACGGCCACGAGATCGGAACCCACTTCAACGGGCATTTCTGCGGTGGTTCGGGATCGGTGGGCAACTGGTCGCCCGCGCAATGGCGGAGCGAGATCGATCAGGCGGTCTCCTTCGTCACCGAATGGCGGACGAACGGCGGCTGGCAGGATCTCGACCCGCTGCCGTTCGACTACCGGAAGGAACTGGTCGGGGGCCGCACGCCCTGCCTGCTCGGCCAGGACAATCTCCTGCCCACCGCGAAGCAGCTGGGCTGGCGCTACGACGCGAGCTCACCCGGCGGCGTCCAGATGTGGCCCGAGAAGCGGCAGGGAGTCTGGGATCTTCCGCTCCAGGGCATTCCGTTCCCCGGCCACACCTTCGAAGTCCTCTCCATGGACTACAACATCCTCGCCAACCAGTCGAAGAATTCGACCAACGGCATGCCCTCGCGCTATCCGGGGTGGCGCACCCAGGCCACCGAGGCGTACATCGCGGGATTCGACCGCGCCTACGAGACGAATCGCGCGCCCTTCTACATCGGTAACCACTTCGAGGAGTGGAACGGCGGTATCTATATGGACGCCGTGGAGGACACGCTCACACACATCGCGGGCAAGCCGGATGTGCGCCTCGTCTCCTTCCGGCAGTTCGTCGACTGGCTCGACGCACAGGACCCGGCCGTGCTTGCGAAGCTCCGCACGCTCCAGGTCGGACAAGCGCCCGAGGGCGGCTGGAACACCTTCTTTAAACAGGCTTGACAAGGGGCTTTACGGGCACCGAGGGGGGTGCGCAAGATCTCCGGAACTGCCATGCGAAACTTTTCACATGAGCTCTGGCCGCGCACCCCGACGCCGCTTCACCCTGCTCGCCGCCACGGCAGTGGCCGGTGCCCTGACCCTGTCCGCCTGCAGCGGTGACGGCACGAAGGCCGGCGGCGGCGGCAACACCAACTTCGTCACCGGCAGCGGAGGGATCTCCACCGTCGCCCGGGGCGAACGCGCCGAGGCGCCGAAGCTCGACGGCGCCACCCTGGACGGCCGGAACCTCGACGTCGCCGACTACAAGGGCAAGATCGTCGTCCTGAACTTCTGGGGATCGTGGTGCGGCCCCTGCCGCGCCGAGGCCAAGCACTTCGAGAAGGTGGCGCAGGAGACGAAGGGCGAAGGCGTCCAGTTCGTCGGGGTGAACACCCGGGACAGCCAGAAGAGCCTCGCCGTCAGCTTCGAGAAGGACTTCGGGATCACCTACCCGAGCCTCTACGACCCGACCGGAAAGCTGCTTCTGCGCTTCCCGAAGGGCACGCTGAACCCGCAGGCCATCCCGTCGACCGTGGTGATAGACCGCGACGGGAAGCTCGCCGCGCGTTCGCTCGCGGCCCTCGACGCGGACAAGCTGCGCGAGATGATCGACCCGCTGGTCGCCGAGAAGTGACCGCGGTGCCTGAGCTCGCCGCGAGCAACGAGACGGTCCTCGGCGGGGCCCTCATAGTGGCCTTGCCCATCGCCCTGCTCGGCGGCCTCGTCTCCTTCTTCTCCCCGTGCGTGCTGCCGCTGGTCCCCGGCTACCTCAGCTACGTCACCGGGGTCAGCGGCACCGACCTGGCCGAGGCCCGGCGGGGAAGGACCGTCGCGGGCGCCTCCCTCTTCGTCCTCGGCTTCACGGTCGTGTTCGTGTCCGGCGGCGCGCTCTTCGGCTTCTTCGGACAGACGCTCCAGGAGTACGGCGGGACGCTCTCCAAGGTCCTCGGCGTCCTCATGATCCTCATGGGGATCTTCTTCATGGGGCTCATGCCCTGGATGACGCAGCGCGAGTTCCGCATCCACAAGCGGCCGGTGACGGGGCTGGCGGGAGCGCCTCTGCTCGGCGCCCTCTTCGGTGTCGGCTGGACGCCCTGCCTCGGCCCCACGCTCGCCTCCGTCAACACGCTCGCCTTCGACCAGGCGACGGCGGGTCGCGGGGCGATCCTGTCCGTGGCGTACTGCCTCGGCCTCGGCGTCCCCTTCGTCCTGACGGCGATCGCCTTCCGCCGGGCGCTCGGCGCCTTCGGCTGGGTCAAGCGGCACTACGCGTGGGTCATGCGCATCGGCGGCGGCATGATGATCGTGACCGGACTGCTCCTGCTGACGGGTGCCTGGGACGCGCTCATCCAGCAGACGCAGAGCTGGTCCAACGGCTTCACTGTAGGGATCTGAGTCCATGAGCAACACGAACACCACGGACGAGCGCGACCTCGGCGAGGCCGGGGAGCAGCTCTCCACCGCCCCGCGCGAGGAGTCCGCGTCCTCCGTGCCCGCGATGGGCGTCATCGGCTGGGCCCGGTGGTTCTGGCGGCAGCTCACCTCGATGCGCGTCGCGCTGATCCTGCTCTTCCTGCTGTCGCTCGGCGCGATCCCCGGCTCGCTGATCCCGCAGAACAGCGTGGACGAGCTGAAGGTGCAGACCTTCAAGGAAGCCCACACCGTGGTCTCCCCGGTCTACGAGAAGCTGCAGTTCTTCGACGTCTACAGCTCCGTGTGGTTCTCCGCGATCTACATCCTGCTGTTCGTCTCGCTGATCGGCTGCATCGTCCCGCGCACCGGCCAGTTCGTCGGCCAGCTGCGGAGCCGCCCGCCGGGCGCCCCGAAGACGCTGACCCGGCTGCCCGCCTACACGACCTGGCGCACCGACGCCGAACCCGAGCAGGTCCGTGAGGCCGCCCTGCGCATCCTGCGCAAGCGGCGCTTCCGCTCGCAGGCGTCCGGGGACGCGGTGGCCGCCGAGAAGGGCTATCTGCGCGAGACCGGGAACCTGCTCTTCCACATCGCGCTGATCGTCATGCTCGTCGCCTTCGCCGGCGGGCAGCTCTTCAAGTCCGAGGGCGGCAAGCTGATCGTCGAGGGCGACGGCTTCGCCAACACGATCACCCAGTACGACGACTTCAAGTCCGGCTCGCTCTTCCACAACGACGACCTCGAGCCCTTCAGCTTCGACCTGGAGGACTTCGTCGGCACGTACGAGCGCAGTGGGCCGCAGCGCGGTACCCCCCGGACCTACGAGGCCCGGGTGACGTACTCCGAGGGCGCGGACGGTGCGCCGAAGAAGAAGGTCATCGAGGTCAACAAGCCGCTCGTCGTCGACGGGACGAAGGTCTACCTCAACGCGCACGGCTACGCGCCGGTCATCTCCGTCAAGGACGGCAAGGGCAAGGAGGTCTACCGGAGCGCCGTGCCCCTGCTGCCCATCGACAACAACGTCACCTCGACCGGCGCGATCAAGGTGATGGACGGCTACAAGGGCGCCGACGGCACGAAGGAACAGCTCGGCTTCCAGGCCTTCTTCGTGCCGACGTTCGCCGGTGACGGCAAGGGCACGATGTTCTCCCAGTACCCCGGCCTCGACTACCCGGTCCTCGCCCTCAACGGCTACTACGGCAGCCTCGGCGTCGACTCCGGGCTGCCGCAGAACGTCTACCAGCTCGACACGTCCAAGATGAAGGAATTCAAGGACAGCAACGGGGACAAGCTCAAGAAGCGGCTGCGCCCCGGCGAGACCATGAAGCTCCCGGACGGGGCAGGCTCGGTCACCTTCGAGAGCGTCGAGGAGTGGGCCAGCTTCCAGATCTCGCGCCAGCCGGCCGCCGGCTGGGCCCTGGGCGGCGCCGTCGCCGCCATCTTCGGACTCGCCGGTTCGCTCTTCATCCAGCGCCGCCGGGTGTGGGTCCGGGCCGTGCGGGGGGCGGACGGCGTCACCGTCGTCGAGATGGCGGGCCTCGGCCGCAGCGAGTCCGCGAAGCTCCCCGAGGAGCTGGGCGACCTCGCGGTCGCCCTCCACACCGAGGCGCCGACCGCGCCCGGCCCCACACCCGATCCCGGCACCGAGCCCGGACCATCTGCCGAAGCACCTGCCGAAGGGGCTGAGAAGTGAATCTCGCCGCCGCAACCAACGAGAACCTGGCGCACATCAGCAACACGCTGATCTATTCCTCGATGGCCGTCTACACCCTGGCCTTCTTCGCGCACATCGCGGAGTGGGTGTTCGGCAGCCGCAGCAAGGTCGGCCGCACGGCCGCCGCGCTGAACGGGCAGTCCGCAGGCGCCGCGGTGAAGGTGCGGGTCGCGCAGAAGGCCGGCAACACCGCCATGCTGGAGCGCCCCACGGTCGTCACGCGCTCGGCGGCGGGGACCCGGGACGTCCCCGACGGCCCCGGCGCCGCGGGCGGCACCTTCAAGGGCGATCTGTGGGGGCGGATCGCGGTCTCCCTGACCGTCGTCGCCTTCGCGGTCGAGGCGGGCGGAGTCGTCGCGCGCGCCCTGTCGGTGCAGCGGGCCCCCTGGGGCAACATGTACGAGTTCTCGATCACCTTCTCCACCGTGGCGGTCGGGGCCTACCTGATCCTCCTGGCGCTGCGGAAGAACGTCCGCTGGATCGGCCTGCTGCTGGTCACCACGGTCCTGCTGGACCTCGGCATCGCGACCACCACGCTCTACACCGACAGCGACCAGCTGGTCCCCGCACTGCACTCCTACTGGCTGTGGATCCACGTCTCCACCGCCATCATCTGCGGCGCAGTCTTCTACCTCGGTGCCGTCGGCACGCTCCTCTACCTGTTCCGCGACAGCTACGAGAACAAGCTGGCGGGCGGCGGCACGCCCGGGAAGTTCGCGACCTCGGTCCTGGAGCGGCTGCCCGCCGCGAAGACCCTGGACACCTTCGCGTACCGCATCAACGCCGCCGTCTTCCCGCTGTGGACGTTCACGATCATCGCGGGCGCGATCTGGGCGGGCGACGCCTGGGGCCGCTACTGGGGCTGGGACCCCAAGGAGGTCTGGTCCTTCATCACCTGGGTCGCCTACGCCTGCTACCTGCACGCCCGCGCGACGGCCGGCTGGAAGGGACGCAAGGCGGCCTACCTGGCGCTGATCGCCTTCGGCTGCTGGCTCTTCAACTACTACGGCGTCAACATCTTCGTCACCGGCAAGCACTCCTACGCCGGGGTCTGACGGGTACACCCGCGTACGACGGGAGGGCGCGACCCTCTGTGGTCGCGCCCTCCCGTCGTCGTGTGCGTGGTCAGCCGAGCGGGGTGTCCAGCACCGCCTTGCGGTGGCTGAACGTCTCCAGGGAGTACCGGCCGTGGTAGTTGCCCATGCCGCTCTCGCCGACCCCGCCGAACGGCAGGTCCGACACGGTCAGATGGGCCAGCGGCAGGCCGAGGCCGACGCCTCCGGACGAGGTCTCGGCCAGCAGCCGCTCCCGTACGGCGGGGGAGGTGGTGAACGCGTACAGCGCCAGCGGCTTGTCCCGGTCGTTGATGAAGGCGATGGCCTCGTCGAGGCCGTCCACCGTCACGATCGGCAGCACGGGGCCGAAGATCTCCTCGCCCATCACGGGGGAGCCGGGCTCCACGTCGGCCAGCACCGTCGGCGCGATGTACTTCGTGGAGCGGTCGTGGTCTCCGCCCGTCACCGTGCGGCCGGATCCGAGGAGCCCCACGAGCCGGTCGAAGTGACGCTCGTTCACGATCCGGCCGTACTCCGGGTGGGCCGACGCGTCCGGCCCGAAGAGGGACTCGACCGCCGCGGCGAGCGCGTCGGCCAGGGCCGGCGCCGTCTCCGGGTCGGTCAGGACGTAGTCGGGAGCGACGCACGTCTGGCCGGCGTTGAGGAACTTCCCTGCGGCCAGCCGGGCGGCCACCGTCCTCAGGTCGGTGTCACGGTCGACGAACACCGGTGACTTCCCGCCCAGTTCCAGGGTGACCGGGGTGAGGTGCCGGGCCGCTGCCGTCATCACGATGCGGCCGACGGTGCCGTTGCCGGTGTAGAAGATGTGGTCGAAACGCTCGGCCAGCAGCGCGGTGGTCTCCGGGACGCCGCCCTCCACCACGGTGACCGTGTCGCCGTCCAGGTACTCGGGCAGCAGGCGGGCCAGGGCGGCGGAGGTGGCGGGCGCCAGCTCGCTCGGCTTCGCCACCACGGTGTTCCCGGCGGCGAGTGCTCCCGCGACCGGCGCGAGCAGCAGCTGCACCGGATAGTTCCAGGGCGCGATGACGAGGACGACACCGAGCGGGTCCTGCACGGTGCTTGCGGTGGCCTGCGCGAGGGCCGCCGGCACCGGGGCCGGTTCGGGGCGCAGCCAGTCCGCCAGGTGCTCCAGGGTGTGGTCGATCTCGCGGACCGTGAAGTCGATCTCGGTCCGGTAGGCCTCCTTGCGGCTCTTGCCGAGGTCGGCGGTGAGCGCTTCGGCCAGCTCGTCACCGCGCTCGGTGAGCAGCGCGCGCAGCCGGGTCAGCCGGTCCGTGCGCCACGCGAGGTCGCGGGTGCGTCCGGTGCGGAAGGCCGCGCGGAGGCGCGCGACGATGTCGGCGGGGGACTCGCGCACGGTTTCGGCGGTGCTCACAGGGCCTCCAGGATCTCGCGGGCCAGCTGCTCGGAGGAGGCGGGGTTCTGGCCGGTGTGCAGATTGCGGTCGTGCACGGTGTGCACCGCCCACGGCTCGGCGGCGGCGTAGTCGGCGCCGAGCTCGGTGAGGCGGCTCTCCAGCAGCCAGGGCGCCTTGGCGGCGAAGCCGGCCTGGGTCTCCTCGGCGTTGCTGAAGCCCGTCATGCGGTAGCCGGCGAACGGCCAGCTGCCGTCCTCGCGGCGGGCGGGCAGCAGGGCGGCCGGCGCGTGGCACAGGACGGCGACCTGGGTGCCGGAGTCCAGGGCGGAGGTGAGGAGCCGTCCGGACACCTCGCTGACGGCCAGGTCCTCCATGGGGCCGTGGCCGCCGGGGTAGAAGACGATGTCGTACGAGGTGGGGACCACGTCCTCCAGCCGGGCGGGGATGCGGAGCGTCTCGTCGATCGAGGCGAGGTAGGAGGCGACGGCGTCGGCCTGCTCCTGTCCCCCGTTGGCCTCGGCGGCGAGGCTGGCGGCGTCCACGGTGGGGGCGACGCCGCCCGGGGTGGCGATGGTGATGTCGAAACCGGCCTGGGAGAAGACGCGGTGCGGGGCCGCGAGCTCCTCCGCCCAGAAGCCCGTGGGATGGGTGGTGCCGTCGTTGAGGGTCCAGCGGTCGGCACCGGTGAGGACGAAGAGTACGGAAGTCATGGGGGGTGCTCCCTACGAGACGCGGACGTACGACGCGTGAAACATGAAGCTTGATATGCTCAAGCAATACCCTTCATGTAACGGGTCAAAGTTGAGCATGTCAAATGAATGCGGGTGCGTGGCGGACGTGGTCCGGACCTCCGGACCACGCGTACCGATCGAAGGATGACCGACCATGACGAAGGAACCGGCGCCCCGCGCCGTCCCTACGCCGGACGAACTCCTGGAACCCCTCGCCGTCGTCGTCCGCGGCCACCACGACGACCTCACCGCTGTCGCGGGGCGCCACGGCCTCAGCACCTCGCAGGCCCGGGCGCTGATCGCCCTCACCGAGCCCATGCCCATGAGCGCGCTCGCCAGTCATCTGGTGTGCGACGCGTCCAACGCCACCGGCCTCATCGGCCGCATGGAGGCCCGAGGCCTGGTGACGCGCACACCCGCGCCCGGCGACCGCCGCTCCAAGGTGGCCTCCCGCACGGAGGAGGGCACGGAGCTGGCCCGGCGCATCCGCGCCGAGATGAGGGTGGTGCACGGCGCCCTGGAAGCCCTCACCCCCGGGGAGCGCACCGTGCTGCTGCCCCTGCTGGAGCGGCTGGGACGACTGCTGTCCTCATGACCCGGGGGTCTCCCGGGCGGCCCGGGCGCTGCGGGCTCCCCGGCTGACGGACAGGGCTCCCCGGCTGACGGACGGGGTCAGGAGGACGTCGGCGGGGCCGGGTCCTCGGGTCCGGCGCCGGACTCCCGTCGCTTGATCTCCTCCTCGCGGCGGCGCAGGTCGGCCTCCCAGTCCTCGAGGCGCGACTCGTCCGTCCGGCTCCGGTCCTTGCCGGTCTCGTCCCTGCCGGTCTCGTCCTTCAGCGACTTGAGGAATTCCGGGTTGTCGTCGGGCGCCACCCAGGTGGTGCGGCGCCCGCGGTGCCACTCCGAGGGTGCCCGGCCGTCGGCCGGGGCGGTGCGCTTCTTGCCGGCGACGAGCCAGACGACCGGGCCGACGATCCAGAACAGCAGGATGATGAAGACCCAGGCCACCTTCGGCAGGTGCTTCGCCTCGTCCTCAGGGGTGTTCAGGCAGTCGATGAACGCGAAGATCGTCAGCGCCAGCGGCAGGAGAAAGATCAGGGCCCTGAGCATTGTGCAAGATCCCCCGAGGTGAGGTGAGGGGCGCACGGACCGCCCCCGCTGTCGGGCCCAGGGTAGCGGGTGTCCGATACTTGACCGTATGGCTTACGACGATCTTCGTTCCCTGCTCCGGGCTCTGGAGCGCGAGGGCGATCTCAAGCGCATCAAGGCCGAGGTCGACCCGTATCTGGAGGTCGGCGAGATCGTCGACCGGGTGAACAAGGCGGGCGGGCCCGCTCTGCTCTTCGAGAACGTCAAGGGGGCGTCCATGCCCCTGGCCATGAACGTCTTCGGGACGGACCGCCGACTGCTCAAGGCGCTCGGGCTGAAGTCCTACGCCGAGATCAGCGACAAGATCGGCGGCCTCCTCAAGCCGGAGCTGCCGCAGGGCTTCGTCGGGATCCGCGAGGCGTTCGGGAAGCTCGGCGCGGTGACCCACCTCCCGCCGAAGAAGGTGAAGGGCGACAGCGCCCCGGTCCAGGAAACCGTCCTGACCGGCGACGACGTGGATCTCGACCAGCTGCCCGCGCTCTTCACGTGGCCGGAGGACGGCGGTTCCTTCTTCAACCTGGGCCTCACGCACACCAAGGACCCCGAGACGGGGATCCGCAACCTCGGGCTCTACCGGCTGCAGCGCCACGACAGGCGCACCATCGGCATGCACTGGCAGATCCACAAGGACAGCCGCAACCACTACCAGGTCGCCGCCAGGCGCGGTGAGAAGCTCCCCGTCGCCATCGCGTTCGGCGCGCCGCCCGCGGTCACCTACGCCTCCACCGCACCCCTGCCCGGGGACATCGACGAGTACCTCTTCGCCGGCTTCGTCCAGGGCAAGCGGATCGAGATGGTCGACTGCAAGACCGTCCCGCTCCAGGTCCCGGCCCAGGCCGAGGTCGTCATCGAGGGCTGGCTGGAGCCGGGCGAGATGCTGCCCGAGGGGCCCTTCGGCGACCACACGGGCTTCTACACCCCGCAGGAGCCGTTCCCCGCGCTGAAGATCGACTGCGTGACGATGCGGAAGCGTCCGCTCCTCCAGTCGATCGTCGTGGGCCGGCCGCCCACCGAGGACGGTCCGCTGGGGCGGGCCACCGAGCGGTTCTTCCTGCCCCTGCTCAAGATCATCGTGCCGGACATCGTGGACTACCACCTTCCCGAGGCGGGCGGCTTCCACAACTGCGCGATCGTCTCGATCGACAAGAAGTACCCGAAGCACGCACAGAAGGTCATGAGCGCCATCTGGGGCGCGCACATGATGTCGCTGACCAAGCTGATCGTGGTCGTGGACTCCGACTGCGACGTCCACGACCTGCACGAGGTCGCCTGGCGGGCGCTCGGGAACACCGACTACGCCCGGGACCTGATGATCACCGAGGGACCGGTCGACCATCTCGACCACGCCTCCTACCAGCAGTTCTGGGGTGGCAAGGCGGGCATCGACGCGACGCGCAAGCTGCCCGAGGAGGGGTACACGCGGGACGGGGGCTGGCCGGAGATGGTCGAGTCCGACCCGGAGACGGCGGCGAAGGTCGACCGCCGGTGGAAGGAGTACGGCCTGTGAGCGCATCGGCCTCGGCCGCGGCTGTCCCGCAGCCCCGCAGCAAGTCCCGCGCGTTCCTGCGGCTGGTGATGATCGAGCACTCGGTCTTCGCGCTGCCCTTCGCGTACATCGCCGCGCTGACCGCGATGTTCCGGCTGGACGAGAACATCCACTGGGGCACGCTGCTGCTCGTGACCGTCGCGATGGTCGGGCTGCGGACGTTCGCGATGGCCGCCAACCGGATCATCGACCGCGAGATCGACGCCCGCAATCCGCGTACGGAGGGCAGGGAGCTGGTGACCGGCGCGGTCACGGTGAAGTCGGCGTGGACGGGCGCGATCGTGGCCCTCGCCTTCTTCCTCGGCGCCGCCGCCCTGTTGAACCCCCTCTGTCTGGTGCTGGCGCCGGTGGCCGTCGTGCCGATGGTCGTCTACCCGTACGGCAAGCGGTTCACGAACTTCCCGCACGCGATCCTGGGTCTCGCCCAGGCCATCGGCCCGATCGGCGCCTGGCTGGCGGTGACCGGGAGCTGGTCGTGGGACGCGGTGATCCTGGGGCTGGCCGTCGGTATCTGGATCGGCGGCTTCGACCTGATCTTCGCCTGCCAGGACGTCCGGGCCGACCGGGCCCACGGAGTGCTCTCCTTCCCCGCCCGGTTCGGGATTCCGGCCGCCCTGTGGGGCGCGCGGGTCTGCCACGTCGTGACGACCGGACTCCTGGTGTGGTTCGGGCTGGCGACGGACGCCGAGATCTTCTACTGGATCGGCATGGTGATCGTCGCCGTGGCCTTCGTGTACGAGCACCGGGTCGTGCGGCCGCACGACCTGTCCCGGCTGAACCGGGCCTTCTTCTCGGTCAACGGCTTCATCGGGATCGCGCTCTTCGCCTGTGCGCTGCTCGACCTGCTGGTGCGGGGCCTCACACCGTGACGTAGCCCTTCGGGCCCTCCGGGCGGCGGGGGCGGCGGAAGGCGAACGCAGCCACCACCCCGCCCAGGAGGCCGAAGAGGTGGCCCTGCCAGCTGATGCCCGAGTCGGTCGGCAGGACGCCCCAGAGCAGGGAGCCGTAGACCGCGGCGATGATCACGCCGACGACGATGTCCAGAGGGCGCCGGTCCACGAAGCCGCGGACCAGCAGATAGCCGAAGAGCCCGAAGACCACGCCCGACGCGCCGAGCGTCACCGTGTTCGGCGGTGCGGTGAGCCAGACTCCGAGGCCGGCCGTGACGATCACCACGAGGACCACGGCGGCGAACCTGCGTATCCCGCCGAGGGCGGCGATGAAGCCGAGCACCAGCAACGGGAGGCTGTTGGAGGCCACGTGCTCCCAGCCGCTGTGCAGGAACGCGGACGGGACGACGTCCGCCAGCTCGGCCGGCTCGCGCGGGCTGACCCCGTAGGCGTCGAGGGAGTTGCCCGTCGCCATGTCGATGCCCTCCAGCAGCCACAGCAGGGCGACCCAGGCGATCATGACGCCGCCGGCCGTGACGGCCCGCGCGGTGGCGCTCGTGCGTGTGACCGTCATGGTCACCCCCTGTCCATGGCTGTTCCCTCACCGGTGGGAACGTGCGGAGCCCCTGCCTCGGTTCCTGGAGCCGGGTGCCGGATAGGCTCGCAGGCGTGAGAACCGGGACTTCGATGAGTCAGCAGCAGCGCAGGCCTTGGATTGTCGGGGTGTCGGGCGCATCGGGCACGCCCTTCGCGGCCTCGGTGCTGCGGGGGCTGCTGGCCGCCGGGGAGCAGGTCGATCTGGTCGTCAGCCGCGCCTCGCGGCTGACGCTCCTGGACGAGACGGGGATCGCCTTCCGTGACGCCCACTGGCAGGAGGATCTCCTGAGCTGGCTGGCGCGGGGCGCGGACGGCAGGCCGGACACCTTCCGGCCGGACATCGACGGCGTACGCCACTGGGCGGCCGGCGATCTCGCGGCGGGTCCGTCCTCGGGGTCCTACCCGGCGAAGGGGATGCTGATCGTACCGGCGTCGACGGCGTGCGTGGCCGGGGTGGCGCTGGGCCTTTCGAAGGACCTGCTGCAGCGGGCCGCGAGCGTGACGCTCAAGGAGCGGCGGAAGCTGGTCGTGGCCGTGCGTGAGACACCGCTCAGCGGCCAGACCCTGAAGCAGATGGTGGCGCTGGACGAGGCGGGCGCCGTGGTGCTGCCCGCCTCTCCGGCGTTCTACGCGGGGGCGACGCACATCCAGGATCTGGTGGACTTCGTCGCCGGGCGGGTGCTGGACGCGGCGGGAGTGCCGCACCGGCTGTACCGCCGATGGGAAGGGGAGCTCGGTGGCGCCTCCCGGGACTGACCCCCGGGGTCAGCGCTTCTTCCGGCCCGTGCGCATGGCGCGGGCGCGGTCGACACGGAGGGCGGCGGCGGGCTGGTGGGCACGCGAGCGGTTGGCCAGGTCCTGCAGCTCGCGCATCCGGGCGTAGGCCATCTCGATCGAGTACACGGTGTGGTTCACTCCTGAAGATTCGAAAGCGTTTCATGGGTCATGAGGAAGATTCGCAGGGCGTAAACCCTGTTGTGCCTTAAATTCTACACGTAAACTCGCGGTACTGCTGAACAATGGAAGGTTTCAGTCATATGGACGCGGTGGACAGGCAGCTCATCCAGGCCCTCAGAGAGAACGGCAGGGCCTCGTACGCCGAGCTGGGACGGCTCGTGGGGCTCTCCGGGCCCAGCGTCACCGACCGCATCAACCGGCTGGAAACCGCCGGTGTCATCACCGGTTACCGCGCGACCGTCGACGCCGCGTCGCTGGGGCTCGGCGTCACCGCGCTGATCGGCATCTCGCTCTCCGACGCCGCCGACCACGAGGACGTCGCGCACCGGCTGAAGGACCTGGCCGAGATCGAGGACTGCTGGTTCATCGCGGGCGACGACTCCTTCATGCTCAAGGTCCGCGTCGGTGACGTGGACGGCCTGGAGAAGACGATCCGCAGGCTCAGCGGCACCAGGGGCGTCTCCCGGACCCGTACGACGGTCGTGCTCTCCACCAAGTGGGAGAACCGGGTCGGGGAACTCCCCGACGAGGAGTAGCCGCCGGCGGGGACGGGGGTGCCCGGGCCCCGAGGGCGGGGGAGTACGGTGGCCGGAGTCTGTTACGTAGAGATATGGGAGGCGCCCTAGTGGACGCTGGACTCAAGCGCGAGCTGGAGGAGAAGGTCCGGGCCGGCGAGCGACTGACCCGCGAGGACGGGATCGCGCTCTACGAGTCCGACGACCTGGCGTGGCTCGGCGGGCTGGCCCACGAGGTGCGTACGAGGAAGAACGGCGACGTCGTCCACTTCAACGTCAACCGTCACCTCAACATGACCAACGTGTGCACCGCGTCCTGCGCGTACTGCTCGTTCCAGCGCAAGCCGGGCGAGAAGGACGCGTACACGATGCGCATCGAGGAGGCCGTCCGCCTCGCCCAGGCGATGCGCGGCGAGAACCTCACCGAGCTGCACATCGTCAACGGGCTGCACCCCACCCTCCCGTGGCGCTACTACCCGCGCTCGCTCAGCGCGCTCAAGGAAGCCCTCCCGGAGGTCGCGCTCAAGGCCTTCACGGCGACGGAGATCCACCACTTCGAGACGATCTCGGGCCTCTCGGCCTCCGAGATCCTCGACGAGCTGATCGAGGCCGGTCTGGAGTCGCTGACCGGCGGCGGTGCGGAGATCTTCGACTGGGAGGTCCGCCAGCACATCGTCGACCACAACACCCACTGGGAGGACTGGTCGCGCATCCACCGGCTCGCGCACGAGAAGGGTCTCAAGACCCCGGCGACGATGCTGTACGGGCACATCGAGGAGCCCCGTCACCGCGTCGACCACGTGCTGCGGCTGCGGGAGATGCAGGACGAGACCGGCGGCTTCCAGGTCTTCATCCCGCTGCGCTACCAGCACGACTTCGTGGACATGAAGGACGGCAAGGTCCGCAACACCCTCCAGGCGCGGACGTCGATGGCGACCGGTGCGGAGGCGCTCAAGACCTTCGCCGTCTCGCGGCTGCTCTTCGACAACGTCCCTCACGTCAAGGTGTTCTGGGTGATGCACGGCGTGCAGACGGCGCAGCTCGCCCTCCAGCACGGCGCGGACGACATGGACGGCTCGGTCGTCGAGTACAAGATCACGCACGACGCGGACGACTACGGCACCCCGAACAAGCTCGGCCGCGAGGACCTGCTGGACCTCATCCGTGACGCGGGCTTCCGGCCGGTGGAGCGCAACACCCGGTACGAGATCCTGCGCGAGTACCCCGGCCCGGACGCCGGCCGGCGTGAGACGCCGCAGCCGATGCGCGTCTGAGGCCCGAGCGCCCGTCCCCACGCCCGCCCGCCGCGGGTGTTCCTCCGGGCGTCCCGCTGTACGAAAGCCCCGGCCCGCCGTCCCCCGGCCGGGGCTTTCTCGCGTGGTGGACGGGTTTGAAGCGCCTCATTCGTAAGGGTTAATCTACGGGAATGGCGCTTACCTTTGAAGTGGATCCCGCATTCGACCGAGCTCTGCGGGACGGCATCACCGCGCTCTGGGTCGACGTCAGCAACGCCGGCGGGGCCGTCGGTTTCGTCCCGCCCGTCACCGCCGACACGGTCCGGCCGGAGCTGGTCAAGCACCTCGCCGGGATCGTCGAGGGCCGCACGCACCTGGTCGTCGGGCGTGACGAGGACGGTACGGTGGCCGCCACCGCCTTCCTCACCCACAACACCCACCGGCTCATGCGCCACTGGATCGGCGTCTACACCGTGATGGTCCACCCGCGCCACCAGGGCAAGGGCTTCGGCCGCGAACTGATGGCCGCCACGGCCGGCGCCGCCCAGGGGGTCGAGGGCATCGAGGCCGTCCGGCTCACCTGCCGCGGCGGCACCGGGGCCGACCGCTTCTACGCCTCCTGCGGTTACAAGGAGGTGGGCCGGGTCCCCGACGCCATCCGGGTCGCCGAGGGCGACTACCGGGACGACGTCATCATGCTGCTGCCGCTCTTCCGGTAGAGGTGGGCGCGAGCCCCGTGGGGAACCCCGCGAACTGATCGAATTCGGGGCATGCTTCACTGGTCGGGCAGGACCCAGACTGCACGACCGCAGGAACGTCGGACGTAGAGAGAAGGCCAGCCGTGTCCGCTGCCAAGCCGAGCGCAACGATCCGGTACACCGCCATGCGCCTGCTGATTTTCGTCGGCTGCTTCTTCGTCTCCGGTGTGGCGGTCCACTTCGGCGTGCTGCCCTCGGGCGTCGGCGGCTCCAACGTCGTCTGGGTCATCCTGCTCGGCCTGCTTCTCTCCGCGCCCCTCAGCTTCATCCTGCTGAGGAAGCAGCGCGACGAGATGTCGCAGCAGCTCGTCTCGTCGGTCGACCGCACCAAGGCCAGGCTCGAGGCGAACCGCACGCGCGAGGACAGCGTGACGCAGTAGGCGCCGCGTAAGGTTCCTCACACCCGCACCCCGTACGGACGAAACCCCGGACCGGAGCAGCCGCTCCCGTACCGGGGTTTCGGCGTGTCCGGGTGCGGGAGCCCCAAGATGATCAAGAAGTGGACCTTTGAGGTTCTCAAAGTTGCAGTGTTAACGTATTCGGCATGACGACAGATGTGCGCACCCACCACGCCTTGGGCGTCCCGCTCGTGGTGCGCCTGCATGTCGATCTCTGCCGCTGTATGTCCGCGGTCTGTTGCCGCAACGTCTGAACCGGCATCATGCAGCGGCGCCGCCCCTGACGCGGGCGCCGCACCCCCGTCCCCCTGTTAGACCGCACGCACGTACGTCTGTCCCCGTACGTCCCGATGCGTCACATCTGGAGTGTGTCCGTGTCCGCGAATTCCGCGCCCACCGCCGAGACCGAAGCCGGTAAGCCGTCCGGGTCCGGTCTCCGCCTGCCCAGCATCCCCTTCTGGGTACAGATAGTCGCCGGTCTGGTCCTCGGTGTCCTGCTCGGCTGGCTCGCCCGCAGCCAGGACATCAGCTGGCTCGTCACGACCCTCGACAAGGTCGGCGGCCTCTTCGTCCAGCTGCTCAAGCTGGCCGTCGCGCCCCTCGTCTTCTTCGCGATCCTGGTGTCGATCACCAACCTGCGCAAGGTCAACAACGCCGCCAGGCTCGCCACCCGCACCCTGCTCTGGTTCATGATCACCTCGCTGATCGCCGTCGCCATCGGCCTCGCGATCGGCCTGATCACCAACCCGGGCGCCGGCACCGACCTCACCCCGAAGGACGGCGCCAAGCCCGAGAGCGCCGGCTCCTGGATCGACTTCCTCACCGGCATCGTCCCCACCGACGTCATCACGCCGTTCACCGAGCTGAACGTCCTGCAGATCGTCTTCATGGCGGCCGTCGCCGGCATCGCCGCGCTCCAGCTCGGTGAGAAGGCCAAGCCGATCCTCACGCTCAGCGAGTCGGTCCTGGAGCTCCTCCAGAAGGCCCTGTGGTGGGTCATCCGCCTCGCCCCGATCGGCACCGTCGGCCTCATCGGCTACGCGATCGCCGACTACGGCTGGGACCTGATCGGCAAGTACGCGACGTTCACCGCCGACGTCTACATCGGCTGCGCCCTGGTGATGTTCGGCGTCTACCCGCTGCTGCTCGCCACGGTCGCCAAGGTCAGCCCGCTGCAGTTCTTCAAGGGCGCCTGGCCCGCGATCCAGCTGGCCTTCGTCTCCCGCTCCTCGGTCGGCACGATGCCGGTCACCCAGAAGGTCACCGAGCGCCTCGGCGTCCCGAAGGAGTACGCCTCCTTCGCCGTCCCCTTCGGCGCCACCACCAAGATGGACGGCTGCGCCGCGATCTACCCGGCGCTGGCGGCGATCTTCATCGCGCAGATCTTCGACGTCCAGCTGGGCATCGGCGACTACATCCTGATCGCGTTCGTCTCGGTGATCGGCTCGGCCGCCACCGCCGGTCTCACCGGCGCCACGGTCATGCTGACCCTCACCCTGTCGACCCTGGGCCTCCCGCTGGAGGGCGTGGGCCTGCTCCTCGCCATCGACCCGATCCTGGACATGATGAGGACGGCGACGAACGTCGCGGGACAGGCGCTGATCCCGGTGATCGTCTCGGCCCGCGAGAAGATCCTCGACCACGACGCGTACAACTCGGCCACGTCCTCCCCGGTCCCGGACTCCGAGAGCGTGTCCGAGCCCGAGGACGCGAAGGCGCCGGGCGTGCCCGTCACCGTCTAGCGGAACCCGCACACAGGAGAGCGCCCCCGGCCGCACGAGGCCGGGGGCGCTCCCGTGCGAGGTCACGGACGGTTGAAGACGACCTCGGGGTTCTCCGGCGTCGGGGCGTCGAGGAGCGGCTGCGGGCGGTGCTTCAGGTGCAGGTCGACGAAGGCGGCGACGTAGGCGCGGGTGATGCGGACCTGCCGGTCGGTGGAGAGCGTGACCGTGGGGTCCAGCGTGACCCCCAGCCGGTCCTCCAGTACGGGCAGGTCCGTGAAGCTGGAGTGGCCTGAGCCTTCGACGCCGAGCCAGCGCTTCCAGCCGTCCAGCCGCTGCCACCCCCGGTCCCAGGACCCGTCCACGCCGCCGGGGGTGTGGAGGGACGTGGTGCCCAGCATCATGAAGGGACGCCCGTCGAGGCCGGACGCGGGGATCTCCTCGAAGAAGGCGCCGTCCATGTTGATCCCCGCGTCGACGCGGGGATCGGCGAGCATCGTCGAGGCGGCGGCGTTGCCGCCGATGGAGTGGCCCGCGGCGGCGACCCGGTGCCGGTCGATCGTGCGGGAGCCCGCCCAGGCGGGACGGTGCCCGGTCAGCCGGTCGAGCACGAAGGAGAGGTCGGCCGCCCGTCCGGTGGAGATGCTCTCCCGCACCTTCTGTGCGGACGCCTCGTCGGGCGCGGCCTCGACCGCGTCGCAGGCCGCGCAGGTGAGGATCCGCCCGCCGGGGAAGGCCGTCCCCTGGGACTCGTAGGCGTGGTCGACGCTCGCCACGACGTAGCCGCGGCTCGCGAGATCCTCCGCGAGAGAGGTCAGCGTGGCCCGGGGGTTGCCGAATCCGGGGGAGAGCAGCACCAGGGGGAATCGGCCCCGGGCGGTCCCCGCGTCCGTGCGGGAGTGGGTGGCGAGCGAGCTGAGCCGGGCCGGTGCGTCGTCGTCCAGCCCGAGGCGCGCCAGGAGGACCTCGGCCTCCTCCGTGCTCATGTACGGGGCGGTGGCCCCGGGGCCGCCCGGCCGGGCGGGGTAGTGGACCGACACCATCAGCTCGCGGTCCCCGGCTTCGGGGACCCAGGGGTCGGCGCGGTCGTGGTCGGTGAGGTGGAGCACCTCGACGCCCACGGGATAGGGCCCGGTCGGGCGGGGCAGTTCGCGCGGCGTGGAGGCCGAAGCCGGGGCGGGCGCGGGGCCGGACAAGGCCTGGGCGGTGACCGTGGGCGTGGCCAGCAGCGCCAGGGCGGCGAGGGTGGCGACAGCGGTCCGTCTGCGGAGTCTGATCGTCATGTGAGGGACGGTAGGCGGCTGATTCCGGTGAGTCATCGGACCCTGGTGTGATCCCGTGGGCTACCTGGGGCGTACGCACGGGTAGCCCAGAAGTAGTGGACGACTACGGGCCATCGTGGCCGGGGTGCGTCCTCTCCGTACGACGGGGGGCAGGGCCGCGCCGTACTCTTGCCGAGGAGTAGCGCAGTGGGGGCGGGAGGGATGTCTGACGTGAGTGCAGTGAAGAGCAAACGGATGCCGCGCGCGGTCCGTGAGCAGCAGATGATGGACGCCGCCGTGCGGACGTTCGCCCAGCGTGGTTACCGGGCCGCCTCGATGGACGAGATCGCGGAACTGGCCGGTGTGTCCAAGCCCTTGGTCTACCTCTACCTCAACTCCAAGGAGGAGCTCTTCAGCGCGTGCATCCGCCGGGAGGCGAAAGCGCTGGTGGAGGCCGTGCAGGCGGGCGTGGAACCGGGCCTGCCCGCCGACGGGCAACTGTGGTCGGGGCTGCGGGCGTTCTTCAGGCACACCGCCGAGAACCCGGACGGCTGGGCGGTGCTGCACCAGCAGGCGAGCTCGCACGGGGAGCCGTTCGTCAGCGAGGTGGGGGCGCTGCGGGAAGAGATCGTTGCGTTCGTGACCGGTCTGATCGGAGCGGCGGCGCGTGAGGCGCACAGCGATCCCGCGCTGCCCGACCGCGATGTGGCAGGGCTCGCGCAGGCGCTGGTCGGGGCGGCGGAGGCGCTCGCCGGGTGGGCGAACGTCACCCCCGGAGTCTCCGCGAAGGAGGCCGCCTCCACCCTGATGAACTTCTCGTGGGCGGGCCTGGAGAACCTCATGCACGGGCGCGGCTGGCAGTCCCGGGGGGACTGAGCGGAGCGGGCTCATCCCTCCCGGGTCACGCCCCCGGTGAGGTGGAGGCGACCGCCGCCGCGCATCTGGAAGGCGGTGCCGTCGGTGGCGTACGTGACGGTGGCGGGCAGCAGCACGGGGGCCTTGAAGTCCGCCCGCACGGAGCGGACGCGGCCCGGCCCGCCGGGCCCGCCCCCGGCCTCGGCGAGGCAGCGGGCGACGGTCCACATGCCGTGTGCGAGGTGCCGGGGAAAGCCGAAGAGCCGTGCCGTCACGGGGTGCAGATGGATCGGGTTCCGGTCGCCCGACGCGGCGCCGTAGCGGCGCCCGAGGTCGGTGGGGAGATGCCACTCGGCGACGGCGGGCAGCTCCGGGTGGGTGGCCCGGCCGGGCGGAGGAGCGTCCGTGCCGGCCTTTCCGTCGGTTCCGGCTGTTCCGGGCGCTTCGGCTGTTCCGGTCCTGTGGCGGGAGAGGTAGCCGCTGCGGGACTCCCAGACGAGCTCGCCCGCGAGCCGCGCCTCGGTCACCACCGTGACCTCGGTGCCGCGGCGGTGCGCTGTCAGCTCGGCCGCGTACACGGTCAGTTCGAGCGCGTCGGTCGGCTGCAGGGCCCGGTGCCCGGTGATCTCGATCCAGGTGTGGACCAGTCCCAGCACCGGCAGGGGGAAGCCGCGGTCCGTCATCAGCCGCATGGCCAGGGGGAAGCCCAGGACGTGCGGGTAGGTGAGCGGCAGCGGGCCCGACTCCGCGAAGCCGCAGATCCTGCTGTAGGCGGCCAGCGGGCCGGGTGCCGGGGGAGCGGGCGGGAGCACCGCACGGCCGGTGGGCAGGGTGGCGCCGGGCCGCCCGGCCCGCTTGAACGGTGAGGTGACGGCTCCGCGTACGAGGGAGAGGGTGAGGCCGGTCACGATCAGGCCCCCAGCAGGCTCTGGCCGCAGACCCGGACGATCTGGCCGTTGACGGCGCCGGACGCGGGCTGGGCGAACCAGGCGGTGGTCTCGGCGACGTCGACCGGGAGCCCGCCCTGGGACAGCGAGTTCATACGGCGGCCGGCCTCCCGGATGAAGAGGGGCACCGCGGCGGTCATCTTCGTCTCGATGAAGCCGGGTGCGACGGCGTTGACGGTGATGCCGTGTTCGGCGGCGGCGCGCGGGGCGAGGGAGCGGACGAGGCCGATGATGCCCGCCTTGCTGGCCGCGTAGTTGGTCTGGCCGTTGTTGCCCGCGATCCCGGCGATGGACGCGGTGGCGACGATCCTGCCGCCGCGCCGCAGGGTGCCCGACCCGATGAGGGCGTCCGTGGTGCGCAGGACGCTGTCCAGGTTGACGTCGATGACGGAGGCCCAGCGGTCGGCGGGCATGTTGGCGAGCCGGCGGTCACGGGTGATGCCCGCGTTGTGGACCAGGATGTCGAGGCGGTCGGGGACGGCGGCGGCGATCAGGTCCGCGGCGTCGGGTGCGGTGATGTCCAGCGGCAGCGCGGTGGCGCCGAGCCGGCCGGCGGTGCGGACGAGTTCCTCCTCGGCCTGCGGGACGTCCAGGCAGATCACCCGGGCGCCGTCCCTGGCGAGGACGGAGGCGACGGAGGCGCCGATGCCGCGCGCGGCGCCGGTGACGAGTGCGGTGCGCCCGGACAGCGGGGCGTCCCAGTCGGCCACCGTGCCCGGCTCGTCGGCGGTGAGCTCGACCACCTGGCCGCTGATGTAGGCGGACCGGGGCGACAGCAGGAAGCGGAGCGTGGACCCGGCCGACGCGGTGTGGGCGCCGGGGGCGAACCGCAGGAGCTGCGCGGTGGCGCCCTTGCCGATCTCCTTGCCGAGCGAGCGCACGAATCCTTCGAGGGCCTGCTGGGCCGCCGCCTGATGGTGGTCGTCGGGGGAGGGGGTGGTGCCCAGGACGACGACGCGGCCCCCGACGGTGAGCGAGCGTACGACGGGGTGGAGCGCGGCGTGCACGTCGGCCAGCCCGGCGGCCGTGGTGACGCCGGTGGCGTCCAGGACGATCGCGGCCGGGCGCCCGGCCCGGCCGGTGACGTCGAGGCCGGTCGCGGCGAGTACCGGACCGAGCGCCTCGGTGCGGTCGGAGCTTCCTGCCGTGAGGTGGAGCAACGGCCCGTCGAGGGAGGGGGTTTCCAGTGTCCAGCGGCGCAGCGGAGCGGGCTGCGGCAGGCCGAGCCTGCGGGTCAGGAAGCGGCCGGGTGCCGTGCCGGTGACGTGCAGATAGCGGTCGGCCATTGTCTGGACTCCTGCTCGGTCGTAGATTTACTCCAGAGTAAGGTTACTCAAGGGTCAGTAGTTGTCGAGATGAGTTGGTCGAGTTGATTCCCCTCGCACTTCCGCAGCCGCGCCGGGTCGCGGTCATCGGTGGCAGTCGTATCCCGTTCGCCCGCTCCGACGGCCCCTACGCACAGGCGTCGAACCAGGACATGCTGACCGCCGCGCTCGACGGGCTCGTCGAGCGCTTCGGCCTGCGGGGACAGCAGGTCGGCGAGTTCGTCGCCGGCGCGGTCCTCAAGCACAGCCGGGACTTCAACCTGGCGCGCGAGACGGTCCTGGGCTCCGCCCTGGACCCGCGCACGCCCGCGTACGACATACAGCAGGCGTGCGGCACCGGTCTGCAGGCCGTCATCGCCGCGGCCAACAAGATCGCGCTCGGCGCGGTCGACTCAGCCGTCGCGGGCGGCGCGGACACCGCGAGCGACGCGCCGCTCGGCGTCAACGACGGTCTGCGCCGGATCCTGCTGGAGACCCGCCGGGCGAAGTCGGCGAGCGCCCGGGTCAAGGCACTGGCCGCCGTCCGGCCCCGCCACCTCGTCCCGGACATCCCGCGCAACGCCGAGCCCCGTACCGGTCTCTCGATGGGTGAGCACGCGGCGGTCACCGCCCGGAAGTGGGGCGTGACCCGCGAGGACCAGGACCTCCTGGCCGCCACCAGCCACCAGCGGCTGGCGGCCGCGTACGACCGGGGCTTCCTGGACGACCTCGTCGTCCCGTACCTCGGCCTGGACCGCGACCAGAATCTGCGTCCCGGTTCCACGGTGGAGAAACTCGCGACGCTGAAACCGGTGTTCGGTGCCGGTCACCCCGACGCGACGATGACGGCGGGCAATTCGACCCCGCTCACCGACGGCGCGGCCACGGTGCTGCTGGCGAGCGAGGAGTGGGCCGAGGCGCACGGCCTGGAGCCGCTGGCGTACCTGTCGTTGTACGAGACGGCCGCCGTGGACCACGTGGGCGGGGAGGACGGCCTGCTGATGGCTCCCGCGTACGCCGTGCCGCGGATGCTGGAGCGTGCCGGGCTGTCCGTCGGAGACTTCGACCTCTTCGAGATCCATGAGGCCTTCGCCTCCCAGGTGCTCGCCACCCTGGCGTCCTGGGAGAAGCAGGGGCTCGCCCCCGTCGACAGGGACAAGCTGAACGTGGCCGGCTCGTCCCTCGCCACCGGTCATCCCTTCGCGGCGACCGGCGCCCGGATCGTGGCGACCCTGGCCCGTCTCCTCGCGGAGCGGGGCGCGCCCGGCCGGGGCCTGATCTCGGTCTGCGCGGCGGGAGGGCAGGGGGTCACCGCCATCCTGGAGCGCCCCTGACCCGCACCGGATCCGGCTGCGGGAGCGCGCCGACCCGCACCGGACCCGGCTGCGGGAAGGCCCTGACCCACACAGGACCTGCATGCGGGAACGCCCTGGCCTCCACAGGTCCCCTGCATCCTGGAACGCCCCCGGGCCGCACCGGATCTGTGCCGCGGCCACCGAGGCACCCCCCTTCCATTCGTACGTGAACGACCCGCGCACCCGTAGCCGCCTCGGCGCCGGGCCCCAGGGACGGGCCCGGCGCCGGACCCCATGCCGAGGAGCCGCTCGTGACCACGCCAGCCCCCGCCGACGTATCCGCCACGCCCACCGTTCCCGTCCTGGTCGAGCCGACCAGGATCAGGGCGGCCGACGGCTCCGTACGGGAGGTGTCCGTGCCGCCGCTCGCCCCGACCGTGCGGCGTGGCTCGCTCGCGGAGATCGTCTTCGACAACGCCCGCCAGGCCCCGTCCGAGGCGGTCCTCAGCCGTAAGCAGGCCGACGGCAGCTGGCAGGACGTGACCGCCGCCGCGTTCGCCGAGGAGGTCCAGGCGGTCGCCAAGGGGCTGATCGCGGAAGGGCTCCAGAGCGGTGACCGGCTCGCGATCATGGCCCGTACGACCTACGAGTGGACGCTGCTCGACTTCGCCTCCTGGGCGGCCGGGCTGGTCACCGTGCCCGTCTACCCCACCTCGTCGGCCTTCCAGACGCGCTGGATCCTCCAGGACTCCGGAGCCGCCGCCTGCGCCGTCGAGACCAAGGAGCAGGGCCGGCTGGTCAGCCAGGAGCGGCAGCAGCTCGGGGACCTCGCCCACCTCTGGCAGTTCGACACCGGCGCGATCGGCCGGCTGAAGTCGCTCGGCAAGGAGGTCCCCGACGCGGCGGTCACCGCCCGCCGCGCCGCCCTGGGGCCGGACAGCCCGGCCACCCTCATCTACACCTCGGGCACCACGGGCAGGCCCAAGGGCTGTGTCCTGACACACGGGAACTTCTTCGCCGAGGTCGACAACGCCATCGAGCTGCTCCACCCGGTCTTCAGGTCGGTGTCGAAGGACCCCGCCTCCACCCTGCTGTTCCTTCCCCTCTCCCATGTATTCGGCCGCATGGTCGCGATCGGCTGTCTGCGAGCCCGGGTGCGGCTCGGGCACGCGCCGTCCATCCAGACCGAGGACCTGCTCGCCGATCTGGCGGGCTTCGAGCCGTCGTTCCTGCTGGCCATCCCGTACGTCCTGGAGAAGGTCTACAACACCGGCCGGGCCACCGCCGAGAGGATGGGCCGCGCCTCCTCCTTCGACCGTGCCGCCCGCATCGCGCAGCGCTACGGCGAGGCGGTCGAGGCCGCCGAGCACGGCACGGGCCCCGGCCCGGGCCTCGGGCTGCGTGCCGCCCGCGCCCTGTACGACCCGCTGGTCTACCGCCGCATCCGCGCCGCGCTGGGCGGGCACGTCAGATACGCGATCTGCGGGGGCTCCCCGCTGGGGCGCCGGCTCGCCGCCTTCTACGCCGGCGCGGGCATCCAGATCTTCGAGGGCTACGGCCTGACCGAGACCACCGCCGCCGCCACGGTCACCCCGCCCCTCAAGCCCCGCCTGGGCACGGTGGGCTGGCCCCTGCCGGGCACCGCGGTGCGGATCGCGGACGACGGGGAGGTGCTGCTCAGCGGTGGGCAGGTCTTCCGGGGTTACTGGGACACCGAGCGCGGTGAGGCCACGCCGTACCTGGAGGGCGAGTGGTTCCCCACGGGCGACCTGGGGGCCCTGGACGAGGACGGCTACCTCACGATCACCGGCCGCAAGAAGGACATCATCATCACGTCCGGCGGCAAGAACGTCACCCCCGCCCCGCTGGAGGACTGGCTGCGTGCCCATCCGCTGGTCAGTCAGTGCATGGTCGTCGGCGACAACCGGTCGTTCATCAGCGCCCTGATCACGCTCGAGCCGGACGGGCTCGCCCACTGGCGCCGTATGCGGAAGAAGGAGGGCGTCCCGATGCGGGAGCTCGTCCACGACGAGGAGCTGCGCAACACGCTGCAGCGCGCGGTGGACGAGGCCAACAGGCTCGTCTCGCGCGCCGAGTCGATCCGCAGGTTCACCGTCCTGCCGGGGGACTTCACCGAGGAGAGCGGACACCTCACGCCTTCGCTCAAGCTGAAGAGGGACGCGATCACGCGGGACTTCGACGCGGAGATCGAGGAGCTGTACCGGAAGTAGCCGCAACCCTCGCAGGGGTGCGGGGGAGGCCGTCCAGCAGCGGGTTGACGGCCGGGAGCGAGGCCGCGTCCCCGATCACGAAGAACCGCGCGGGCCGTGGTTCGGGCACCGAGAAGAAGGGGGTTGCGGGCCGGAAACGACCGGCGGCCCGTACGTGGTGGGGGCGGAGGTCCGGCCCACCGCATACCGTGGAGCCGTCAGGGACGACGACGGAGGTGCCTCGCATGCGGATCGCCACAACGATCTTCCTCACCGACGCGACGATCACGCCGGTCCGGCTCGCTCGCGAGCTGGAGCAGCGGGGATTCGCCGGTCTGTATCTGCCGGAGCACACGCACATCCCCGTCAGCAGGGAGACGCCGTACCCCGCGGGCGGCGAACTGCCCGCCGAATACGGCCGTACCCTCGATCCCTTCGTCGCGCTGGCGCAGGCCGCGGCCGTCACCGAGCGGCTGGCCCTCGGTACCGGCATCACGCTCATCGCCCAGCACGACCCCATCGACCTGGCGAAGCAGGCGGCCACGCTCGACCACCTCTCCCAAGGCCGCCTGACGCTCGGCATCGGCTTCGGCTGGAACGTCGAGGAGGCCGCCGACCACGGGGTGGACTGGGCGACCCGACGCGCCCTCGGCAGCGACCGGCTGGCCCTCATGCGGGCCCTGTGGGCGGAGGAACCGACGGCGTACGAAGGCGAGTTCGGCTCGGTCCGGGCGAGCCACGCCCATCCGAAGCCGGTGCAGAAGGCGCGCGGCCCGGTGAACGGCCCGCGCACGCTGATCGGCGGAGCGGCCGGACCGAAGCTGTTCGCGCAGATCGCCCGGGACGCGGACGGCTGGCTGCCGATCGGCGGGCGCCGCCTCTCGGATTCCGTGCCGAAGCTGCGGGCGGCCTGGGAGGAGGCCGGCCGCGACCCGGAGCAGCTCCAGGTCGTGCCCTACGCCGTCCGGCCCGCTCCGGGGAAGCTCGCGTACTACGCGGACCTGGGCGTCGACGAGGTCGTCCTGCAACTGCCCCCGGCCGGGGAGGCCGAGGTGCTGCGCGCACTGGACGCGTACGCGGCGTATCTGTGAGAGACCTGTGGCCGGAAAGCCACCGGAGGTGATCGTCCGGTGCAACCGCCGGCGCTAAAATCGCATCTATCACCTCCGGACATCAATGGTGCGGCCCGTGTGCGTGTGTACCCGGCTGCCTGGGAGCGGGAGCACGATGAACAGGCCGTTGCGGCACATAGCCATCTTCTGTGGGCTGCTGATGCTGGCTCTGCTGATCAGGACCAACTGGCTGCAGTACGCCAAGAGCGAGGAACTCGCCACCCACGAGCACAACCGCCGGGTCAAGATCACCCAGTTCGCCACCCCGCGCGGGGACATCATCGTGGGCGGCAAGGCGATCACGGGGTCGAAGGAGGTCCAGGGGACCGACTTCAAGTACCAGCGCACCTTCAAGCAGGGCGCGATGTACGCCCCTGTCACCGGCTACGCCTCCCAGGCGCAGGGCATGTCCCTCCTGGAGAAGACGTACGACTCCGTCCTCAGCGGACAGGACGAGCGCTTCGCGTTCCAGCAGGCCAAGGACATCCTCACGGGTGAGGAGCGCAAGGGCGGCGACGTGGTCACCACCATCGACCCGAAGGCGCAGGAGACGGCCTACAAGGGTCTGACCGACCTCGACGCCCGGGGCGCGGTCGTCGCCCTCGAACCGGCGACCGGCAAGGTGCTCGCCATGGTCTCGACGCCCTCGTACGACCCCTCGGTCTTCGCGGGCAACTCCTTCAAGGAGGGCGACAAGTTCCAGGCGCTGGTCGACGACAAGGGCAAGCCGCTGGCCAACCGCCCGCTGCGCGAGACCTTTCCGCCCGGGTCCACCTTCAAGATCCTCACGGCCGCCGCCGCCCTGGAGCACGGTGTCGTCACGGACGTCGACGCCCGGACCGACGCGGCCTCCCCGTACCGGCTGCCGCTGTCGTCGAGCACGATCAGCAGCGAGGCGGGCGACGCCACGTGCGACAAGGCGTCGATGAAGACGGCCATGCAGTACTCCTGCAACAACGTCTTCCTGGACGCCGCCCTCAAGGTGGGCGACAAGGGGATGCGGGAGACGGCCGAGAAGTTCGGCTTCAACGAGGACGTCTACTCCGAGGCCTTCGGCGACATGCTCGCGACGAAGAGCCTCTACCCCGAGAAGCTGGACAAGCCGGGCACAGCCCTGACCGGCATGGGGCAGGGCAGCCTCACCAGCACCCCGATGCAGATGGCGATGATCACGGCGGCCCTCGCCAACGACGGCAAGCTGATGCAGCCGTACGTCGTGGACCAGTTGCGGGGCCCGGACGTGTCCGTCCTGGAGGAGCACGAGCCGCAGCTCATGAGCCAGGCGGTCTCGGAGGAGACGGCCAAGAAGGTCCAGGAGATGATGGAGTTCACCGCCAAGGAGGGCAGCGCCAAGCGCGCCCTGATCGACGGTGTGACGGTGGGCGGCAAGACGGGCACGGCGCAGCGCGGCAACGACGTGACCAAGGAGGTCCCGTACGGCTGGTTCGTCTCCTACGGGAAGAACTCCGACGGGCGCTCGGTGGCGGTCGCGGTCTTCATCGACCCGACGGCGATGGACATCTCCCGCTCGGACATCTCGGGTGGCGGGCTGGGCGCCCCGATCGCCAGGAACGTGATGAAGGCGGTGCTGGGCAAGTAGGACCGTCCGGCCCCGACCGCCCGCCCGGCGCATCGCCGGGCGGGCGGTCGCGTCATACGGCGGCGGGGCGGTCCGGCAGCGCGGAAGGCAGCTCGGGGGCCTCGGGCCGCTCCGCCCGGCCACCCGCCGACCGCAGTGTCACGACCGCGACGACTCCCGCCACCGAACCGACGGTCAGGGCTGCGGGGACGCCGTTGCCGATGCTCGCCGCCATCTGCACCAGGCCCCAGCGCATGCCCGAGTCCGCCGCGTCGAGCGCGATCCGCAGCAGCTGGCTCGCCAGCAGCCCGGTGACGGTCGCACAGACGGCCCCCGCCGCCATCGCGGGGACCGTGGCCCGGGTCAGCAGCCCCGGCAGCCACCGCAGCGCCCACCACACCACGAGGAGCAGCAGCCCGTCGGCGGCGCGGTACAGCAGCCACCGGTCGAGCGGCGTCCCCGCCGGGCCGTCCCAGCCGCCGAGCAGGAGCCACTGGCGCAGCAGCTCGCCGGGCTCGGAGAGCAGCCCGCCGGCCGGGGAGAAGCCCTGGATCTCCGCGGCGACCCGCTGGTACGAGAGGACGACCAGGGACAGCGCGACGACGAGCGTCCCGGTGGTGGCCGCCAGGCGGGCGGGGCCGGCCGGGACGGCCGTCCGCGGCAGCTCCCCCGCCCCCTTGACAGTGACCCGGGCGGTCAGCACGGTGACCACCGCCGCGACGAGCGCCGTGATCACCAGGATCTGCCGGCCGGCGGACGCCATGCCCGCCAGCTGCGGGAGGAAGCGGTAACTGCCGCGCCCCTGCGCGACGATCAGCCAGGGCGCGGAGACGGTCACCGCCAGCGTCCCGGCGACGATGCCCCAGGCCCAGACGGCCAGCAGGGTGGCCGCTGTCCGGCCGTTCAGCGGTGGCAGCCTGCGGACGAGGAGCAGCGCCCCCGGCACGAAGAAGGCGAAGACGGCGGCGATACGGATCTGCATCGCGGTCTCGTACAGGGCGACGTAGCGGGACCCGTCGGTCCCCCCCGGGTCTCCCGACGCGCTCACCGATCCGGTGCCCCAACGCACCGGGTCCGGGAGGTCGAACGACCAGGGGGACAGCCAGTGTTCGAGGTCGGCGGCGACCCGCCCGCCGAGGACGTCGGCGGTGCCCCGCAGGTGCAGCGCGTTCACACTCGCACCCGCCCACCACAGGAGTGCCGTGAGCAGCAGTCCCCCGGCCAGTACCGGTATCGCCGCGCGTCTGTAGGTCATGGACGTCCCCCGATGTGATGCACCCCGTGATTTCCCCCTGGCGGATGGGAGGTTACGGGGTGGTGATCACGTGTGGATCACGGCGGCGCGTCGGCTCAGACCCGCGACGCCCCGGGCGGGTCGGGGTTCTCGGAGCGCGCGGAGGTCTCGGACGTCGCGGGTACCTCCGGGGGAGAGAGCTGCTCGGAGCCCTCGGAGCCCTCGGAGCAGCCGTGGCCCTCGGAGAGCTCTGAAGGCTCGGAGGGCGGGGCCGGATCGGCCTCTCCGGACGGCCCGGTGAGCGCAGGCGGCCCGGTGGGCGCGGACGGCTCGGGAGGCGCGGACGGCTCGGGAGGCGCGGACCGTGCCGGGAGCGCGGGCTCCTCGCGCGGTGCGGGCGGCTCCGGGACCGCGTACGGCTTCCGGCGTCCTGCGGCGGCCCTGCCGAGCAGCACCGGCAGTTCGGTCAGGGAGCCGACGCACCAGTCGGCCGTCTCCACGACGTCCGGGTGGTCCGCCCACCAGTGGCCGTACGGGCCACGGCGGATGTGGGCCGTACGCAGTCCCGAGGACTTCGCCGGGAACAGGTCGTCGGCGGGATGGTCGCCCACGTACAGGGTGTCCTCCGGTGCCGCGCCCGACACCTCCAGCACGCGGGCGAAGAACTCCCGGTCCGGTTTGGAGACGCCCCACTCCTCCGAGGTGACGACCAGGTCCGCCGGCAGGTCCAGCGCCCGCAGCAGCTCTCCGGCGCGGGCCGTCCGGTCTCCCGCGACGACGACCCGCATGCCGAGCGAGCGCAGTTCGGCCAGGGCGGGGCGGACGTCGGGGTAGAGGTCGGTCTCGTCCAGGTGCTCGCGGCGGCCGGCCGCCGCACGGGCCTGGTACGCCTCGGCGACGTCCATGCCGGGGCGCAGGATGCGCAGCGCGTCGGCACCGTCCCGGCCCTGCGCGACCGCGGCGCCGACCAGCGCGCTGACGGTGTGCGGCGGGACACCGAGCCAGTCGGCCCACGCGGCCCAGTGGCGGTCGTCGCGGACGAGGGTTTCGCCGATGTCGAAGACGATCGTTTTCATCACCCCTCCGAGCCTACGGGGCAAGAGGGACATAACGGCCAAGGCGCCAGGGCGTAAGGGGTGGTTACGCAGGACAGAGGCCCTGGTCCGGAAGGAGAGGCGCGCTCGTATGCTCGGATCATGACCGATCCTCAGCGCCCCACGACCAACGCCATGCGGCGCGCCCTCCGGCGGGCCCGCGACGGTGTCGCCCTCGACGTGGCCGAGGCCGCCGTCCTGCTCCAGGCGCGGGGGGACGATCTGACCGACCTGGCGTCGTCCGCCGCCCGGGTGCGGGACGCGGGGCTCGACGCGGCGGGCCGGCCGGGAGTGATCACGTACTCCCGCAAGGTCTTCATCCCGCTGACCCGGCTCTGCCGTGACACCTGCCACTACTGCACCTTCGTCACCGTGCCGGGCAAGCTCCGCAAGGCGGGCCACGGGATGTTCCTGTCACCGGACGAGGTTCTCGACATCGCCCGCAAGGGTGCCGAAAAGGGCTGCAAGGAAGCCCTGTTCACGCTCGGCGACCGGCCCGAGGACCGATGGCCCGAGGCGAGGGAGTGGCTGGAGGCCGAGGGGTACGACGACACCCTGGCGTATGTCCGGGCCATGGCGGTCCGGGTGCTGGAGGAGACGGGGCTGCTGCCGCACCTGAACCCCGGTGTCATGACGTGGACGGACCTCCAGCGGCTGAAGCCCGTCGCCCCCTCCATGGGCATGATGCTGGAGACGACGGCGACCCGGCTGTGGTCCGAGAAGGGCGGCCCCCACCACGGCTCCCCGGACAAGGAGCCGGCCGTCCGCCTGCGGGTGCTGGAGGACGCGGGCCGGTCCAACGTGCCGTTCACCACCGGCATCCTGATCGGGATCGGCGAGTCGTACGAGGAGCGGGCCGACTCCCTCTTCGAGCTGCGCAAGACGGCCCGCGCCTACCACGGCATCCAGGAAGTCATCGTCCAGAACTTCCGCGCCAAGCCCGACACCGCGATGCGCGGGATGCCGGATGCCGAGCTGGAGGAGCTGGCCGCCGCGATCGCCGTCGCCCGCCACATCCTCGGCCCCTCGGCCCGAATCCAGGCCCCGCCGAATCTCGTCGACGCCGAGTACGCCCTGCTGATCGGCGCGGGCATCGACGACTGGGGCGGCGTATCGCCCCTCACCCCGGACCATGTGAACCCCGAGCGCCCCTGGCCGCACATCGACGAACTCGCGGCCCGCACCGCTGAGTCCGGATTCCAGCTGCGTGAACGCCTGACCATCTACCCGGAGTTCATCCAGCGGGGCGAGCCCTGGCTCGACCCGCGCCTCCTCCCGCACGTGCGGGCCCTCGCCGACCCGGAGACGGGTCTCGCGAAGGAGGGCGCGATCCCGGCCGGGCTGCCCTGGCAGGAGCCCGACGAGGGCTTCAACGCCTCCGGCCGCACCGACCTGCACCGCACCATCGACACGGACGGCCGCACCGGCGACCGGCGTGACGACTTCGACGAGGTCTACGGCGACTGGGAGGCCCTGCGTGAGGCCGCCGCCCCCGGCATGGTGCCCTCCCGTATCGACGCCGACGTACGCCAGGCCCTGAGCCAGGCCGCCGACGACCCCACGAAGCTCACCGACGCCCAGGCCCTCGCCCTGCTCCACGCCGACGGCCCGGCGCTGGACGAGCTGTGCCGGATCGCGGACACCCTGCGCCGCGACGTGGTCGGCGACGACGTCACGTACATCGTCACCAGGAACATCAACTTCACCAACGTCTGCTACACCGGCTGCCGCTTCTGCGCCTTCGCCCAGCGGCGTACGGACGCCGACGCCTACACCCTCTCCCTGGACCAGGTCGCCGACCGTGCCGCACAGGCCTGGGACGTCGGCGCGGTCGAGGTCTGCATGCAGGGCGGTATCCACCCGGACCTGCCCGGCACCGCCTACTTCGACATCGCGCGGGCGGTGAAGGAGCGCGTCCCCGGCATGCACGTCCACGCCTTCTCACCGATGGAGGTCGTCAACGGCGCGACCCGCACCGGCATGTCCATCCGCGACTGGCTGACCTCCGCCAAGGAGGCCGGCCTCGGCTCGATCCCCGGCACGGCGGCGGAGATCCTCGACGACGAGGTCCGCTGGATCCTCACCAAGGGGAAGCTGCCGACCGCCGAGTGGCTGGAGGTCATCAGGACCGCCCACGAGACGGGCCTGCGCTCCTCGTCCACGATGATGTACGGCCACGTCGACCAGCCCCGCCACTGGCTCGGCCACTTCAGGACGCTCGCCCGCCTCCAGCAGGAGACCGGCGGCTTCACGGAGTTCGTCACGCTCCCCTTCATCCACACCAACGCCCCGGTCTACCTGGCGGGCATCGCCCGCCCCGGCCCCACCGACCGCGACAACCGGGCCGTCACCGCGATGGCCCGCCTGCTGCTCCACCCGCACATCACCAACATCCAGACCAGCTGGGTGAAGCTCGGCGCGGAGGGCGCGGCCGAGATGCTCCGCTCGGGCGCCAACGACCTCGGCGGGACGCTGATGGAGGAGACCATCTCGCGCATGGCGGGATCCGGTTACGGCTCCTACCGCTCGATCCAGGACCTCGTCGCCATCGCCGACCTCGCGGGCCGCCCCGCGAAGCCGCGCACCACGCTCTACGGCGAGGTCCCGGAGGAACGGATCACGGCGGCGGCAGCCTCGGACGGCCACCTGCCGGAGCTGCTGCCGGTGCTGCCGCAGTAGCGGAACGCGGGCTGCTTCCGGAGCCGCACGGCCGGGCTCCGGAAGCGGTTGCTCGCAACTGCCGCTCTGCATACGTCACTCACATGGGTGATCCGAACCCTTTCGGGCGGGGATGGGTGACACTGCGGACATATGCTCCCGGCAAGATCGGTCCCGATGCTCGGAGTGCTTCGAGCATCAAGAGCCACTCGCAGGAGTCCCGCATGGTCAGTTCGCCCCATGAGGCGATGCACCGCATCTTCCAGGAGCACCCGGGCCTGTTCTCCCGTGTCTCGGAAGTACTGGGGATCACGATCGACCCACCCGTCTCGGTCACCGTGATGCCTACCGACCTGACCGAGAACCGTCCACTCGAACGGCGTGTGGACACCCTGCTGCGGCTGGACACGGAGAACGACGAGCCGCTCCTCCTGGCCATCGAGGCCCAGGGAAAGAAGGACACGGACAAGCCGGCGAGCTGGGCCTATTACCTGTCCTACCTGTACACGAAGTACCGGCTTCCGCCGCTGCTGCTGGTCGTCTGCCAGGACCGTGCCACCGCGGAATGGGCCTCCAGCCCTGTCCCCATCGGCCCCCGCCAGTGGCCCGCGCTCACCCTGCGCCCACTCGTCGCGGGCCCGCACAACATGCCGGTGATCACCGATGTCGCCGAGGCTCGCAAGGACCTGGCACTCACGACACTGGCGGCGATCACACATGCCGCCGATCCGGACATCGGTGCCATACTGAAAACGCTGTCGACCGCCCTGCGGGACGTACCGGAAATCATCGCCGATCCCCTGGTCGAACTCACCGCACAAGGCCTGGGCAACCGCCCGGCCGCCCAACAGTGGAGGAACCTGGTGGCCGTGGACCTCTCTTTCTACAAGTCCTTCATGGCTGAGGAAATCCGGGACGAGGGCCGGACGGAGGGCCGGACGGAGGGCCGGACGGAGGGCATCGCGCAGGGCATCCTGCTCTTCCTCGCGCAAGCGGGCGTCGACGTATCGGACGAGGCGCGCGGACGGATCACCACCTGCGGCGACCTGGAGACCCTGAACCGCTGGCTTCTGCGGGCTCCCACCGCCCGGTCGGCCGAGGACGTCTTCGCCGAGGAGTAGGCAGCACCTCGACCGAGGCGACTTCCCGAGGACCGTCGGGTTTTCGTGCCTGCGTCCGCTTGCCGGGCTGTACGTCCACTCCCGGGTCCTGCCCGAGGGCCTCTGAGCCTCGTCAGTGCCCAGTTCAGCTGTCCGTGCCCTCGCCCGCGGCCGTGGAGATCGCGTCGTCCAGCACCTCCCGGGAGCGCCGCAGTTCGTCGATCTTCCGGTCGATGCGGTCGCACTTCACGGAGAGGTCGCTGACCAGGCGCGGGGTGGCGATCGCGGAGGGGCCGCCGTCCGCCGACGGTGTCCCGACCCCGCTCATGGCCACGTACTACGCGCAGCGCGCCTCGGTGGATCTGATCGCGCTCGGCCGCCCTTCCTCGCCAACCCCGACCTGGTCCGCCACATGCGGGCGGGCGCTCCGGTGAACCAGGCCAGCGACGCGTACCTGATGTACGTGGGCGGGGCGACGGGCTACACGGACTGTCCGGCCCTGGCCGACGAGGGGTGACCCGGCTCGGACGGGGTGACCCGCCTCGACGAGGTGAGGCGCAGGTCACACGTCGCGATGTCACACTCCGCCGGGGCCGGTCCGTCGTAGGGGTGAAAGCATCCGCGACAGCTCAGGAGCTGACCATGAACGCGCGAATCGACCTGTTCCGCAACAAGGCCGCCGCCGGCTTCCTCAGGCACATCAACTCGGCCGGGAAGGTGGTCTCCGACTCGGGGCTGCCCGCCGCGACCCAGGAGCTGGTCAAGATCCGGGCCAGCCAGATCAACGGGTGCGGCTTCTGCACCGACATGCACACCAAGGAGGCCACGGAGGCGGGGGAGACGCAGCTCCGGCTCAACCTGATCGCCGCGTGGCGCGAGGCCAACGTCTTCACCGACGCCGAGCGCGCCGCCCTGGAGCTGGCGGAGCAGGGCACCCGCATCGCCGACGCGGCGGGCGGGGTGCCGGACGACGTGTGGGCGAACGCCGCCAAGCACTACGACGAGGACCAGCTCGTCGCCCTCGTGGCGCTGATCGCCGTCATCAACGCCTACAACCGCCTGAACGTCATCGTGCAGCAGCCCGCGGGCGACTACCGGCCGGGGATGTTCGGCTGACCTCCTCACCTGCGGGCGGGAAGACGTTCCCGGCCGCGGGGGCACGGGCCGGAAACCATGAGGAATGCCGCGCACGAGTGCTCTCGCGTACCAGTCAGTACATTCCGTTCCGGCCCTGAACCGCCCCTTCCCGTTCGATTACAGTGCTTGCGCAGTCGCAGGCGGCGGGCGCGGACGGAGGGGGCACGGTGAGCACAGGGACCACAGCTGTCTGGGGCCGTGCACAGCAGCAGGACTTCCGCAGCCGGGTACGGGGATCCCTGCTCGGCGGTGCCATCGGGGACGCGCTGGGGGCCGGGGTCTCGGGGCTCACCCTGGAGGCGATCCGCGCGGCCCACGGCGTCGACGGGGTGGCCGACTTCGTCCCCGTCCAGGGGAGACGGGGGGCCGTCACCGCCGTCACCCAGCTCACCCTGTTCACCGTCGACGGTCTGATCCGGGCCCAGGTCCGGCGCGACACCGGCGCCTGGCATCCGCCCACCGACGTGCACCGTGCCCATCTGCGCTGGGCGGCCACCCAGAGCGCCTGGGGGCCCGACGAGCGCCGCAAGGACAACGGCTGGCTGGCCAGGGAGGAGTGGCTGTACACCCGCCGCGCGCCCACCCGCGAGTGCCTCGCCGGCTTCGGCGACGACACCATGGGCACCCTGGCCGTGCCCAAGAACCCCGCCGCACGCGACTCGGCCGCCCTCACCCGCTCCGCGCCCTTCGGGCTGCTCGTCGGCTGGGAGCCCCAGCTCGTCCTCCAGTTGGCCGTCGAGTGCGCCGCCCACACCCACGGTCACGCCACCGCCCAGCTCGCGGCCGGAGCCTTCGCCCTCCTGGTGCACGGACTGGCCCGGGGCGGGACACTGGACGGCTCGGTCCAGCACGCTCTCGCCCTGCTCGCCGAACGTCCTGGCAGTGAGCAGATCACCGACGCGCTCCGGCAGGCCCTCGGCTCCGTGCGGCAGGGGATACCCGGCCCCGTCCTCATCGAGGCGCTCGGCGACACCGACTCGGCGGAGGAGGTCCTCGCCGTGGCGCTGTACTGCGCGCTGGTCGGCGAGGACGTACGCCACGGGCTGCGGCTCGCCGTGAACCACTCCGGGCCGTCCGCCGCGACAGGGGCCGTCTGCGGGGCCCTTCTCGGGGCCCTCCACGGCGAGACGGCGCTGCCGCCGGCCTGGCTGGCGGAACTGGAGGGGCGTCCGACCCTCCTCGAACTCTCCGACGACTTCGCGATGGAGATGACCCAGGGCCCGGCCCTGCACAGTCCGGCGGCCGTCGCGCCCGGCTGGCTGGCGCGCTACCCGAGGGACTGAGGCGTACAGGGCAGGGATCGGGGGCGCACCGTCCCGCAGGACGGAGGCGGGCGGACGCCGCCGCGCCCGCCCGCCGTTCATGCGCCCCCGCACGGGGGCCCGTCAGTCCTTCACACCCTCCGGAACTCCTGTGCTCTCCGGGCCGGGCTTCTGCTGGGGAACGGCCGCCACCGGGGTTCCGCCGGCAGGGCCGTCGCCGTCCGTGTTGATCATCTCGATCAGGGCGTCGCGCTCCGGGGTGTCCTCGGGCTTGACGAACCCGATGACGACGTAGAGCACCAGCGAGATCGCGAGCGGCAGGGCCACCTGGTACTGCAGGGCGACCGTCGTCTTCACCGAACCGTCGAAGTTGTAGTTGGTGAAGTAGAAGGCGAGCAGTCCCGCCGCCCAGCTGGTGAGCGCCGCCGTCGGACCGGACCTGCGGAACCTGCGCAGCAGGCCCAGCATGAACGGGATCGCGATCGGACCCATCAGACCGGCCACCCACTTGATGACGACCGAGATGATGTCCTTGAACGTCGGCGAGTTGATCTGGGTGGCCAGCGCCATCGACAGGCCGAGGAAGGCGAGCGTCGACAGCCGCGCCGCCAGCAGACCGCTGCGGTCGCTCCAGGTGCGGGCCGCCTTGGAGAAGACCGGGGCGATGTCCCGGGTGAAGACGGCGGAGATGGCGTTGGCGTCGGAGGAGCACATGGCCATCGTGTGCGAGAAGAACCCGACGACGACCAGGCCCAGCAGACCGTGCGGCAGGAGCTGCTCGGTCATCAGGGCGTAACTGTCGGACGCGTCGGGCTTCTTGGCCTCGACGAGCAGCGGGGCGACCCACATCGGGAAGAAGAGCACCGTCGGCCAGACGAGCCACAGGATCGCCGAGAGCCGGGCCGAACGGGTCGCGGACGCCGCGGAGTCCGTGGCCATGTAGCGCTGGGCCTGGTTCCACATGCCGCCGTTGTACTCGAAGGTCTTGATGAAGAGGTAGGCGAGCAGGAAGGTCACCGTGTACGGGCCGGCCGTCGGGTCCGAGTGGCCCTCCGGCAGCTTGTCCCAGACCGTCCACAGCGAGCTGAAGCCGCCCAGCTTGCTCATCGCGATGACCAGCATGGCGAGACCGGCGAAGAGCTGGATGACGAACTGCCCGAGCTCGGTGAGCGCGTCGGCCCACAGCCCGCCGACCGTGCAGTACACGGCGGTGATGATGCCGGTGATGAAGATGCCCTGGGTGAGGGTGATGCCCGTGAAGACGGAGAGCAGGGTGGCGATGGCCGCCCACTTGGCACCGACGTCCACGATCTTCAGGAGCAGACCGGACCAGGCCAGGGCCTGTTGGGTCTGGATGTTGTAGCGGTTCTTGAGGTACTCGAGCGGCGAGGCGACGTGCAGTCGCGAGCGCAGCCGGTTGAGCCGGGGCGCGAAGAGCTTCGCGCCGATGCCGATGCCGATCGCGATCGGCAGGGACCAGGTCACGAAGGACGTGACGCCGTACTGGTACGCGATACCCGCGTAGCCGGTGAACATCACCGCGCTGTAGCCGGACATGTGGTGCGAGATGCCCGAGAGCCACCACGGCATCTTGCCGCCGGCGGTGAAGAAGTCGCTGACATTGTCCACGCGCTTGTGCGACCAGAGTCCGATCGCGACCATCACACCGAAGTATCCGATGAGCACGGCCCAGTCGAGACTGTTCATGTGCCCCCTCCAGGGGTCCGCCTTGTGAACGGGAACGCGCTTCGTCAGTACGGCCGTTCAGCGGTGCCCCCGCGCGGGAACGGGGGACTTCGGGGATTGAACCGCTTGCCCGGGGCCTCGGTCAAGGTTTTCTCGATCAGAGATGTGAACGCAGATCAGCAAGCCGAACAATTTTACGTGTTCTTGACCTTGTGGGGCGTTGTCGTGAACGTGACCACGGCCACACGATGATCGGGCACTTCGTCAGGCTGTGCAGAGAACGACGCAAGGCGGGAACGCCCGAGAATGCAGAAACGACCGCACGGGATGCGGGTCCCGTGCGGCCGAAGAAGGGGGAATGCTGAACCATGCGATGCCTGCGCACCGACGGCGCTCCATGCGCTGTCCGTGCCGGCTGTTGAGCTGTGAGGTGTGCGGTGACGCCGATCGGCGTCACCCTGTGTCCGGTGGTGGTCCGGGCCCTCTCGGTCAGGACGGCGGGCCGGTCGAGAGGGCGCCTGGCGGTCGTGCGCGACGACCGGACACGGTGCGGCGCATGGTGACCGGCGTACCGGTCAGGCGTTGATCGAACCCGACGCGACGTCGCGCACGAAGGTGTTCCACGCTCCGGAGACGAAGGAGAGCGAGGGCCCTTCGGGGGCCTTCGAGTCACGCACGGCGATGGCCTGCGTGACGGGTGACTTCACTTCGACACATGCCCCGTTGCCGCCGGAGTACGACGACTTCGTCCAGTTTTCCGTAGCACCCTGAAGAATAGCCATGTTCACTCCGGTTCAGAGAGTTGATGTGAGTGGCACCAACTTCGTTCCTGTTGGCGTGATCGACGCTACTCGCCAACATCGCTTGGTGGTGGGGCCGTTCACTCGACCGGATGGCATATTCCATGCAGGTCTTCCGCTATGAGGTGGTGACGGTGTATCTTTCCGCCCCCACCTCACTTACATCAGAGCAATTCCTGCACATCAGTCGTTGTCGGACTGTCCTGTTCTCGTGGGTGTCCGACGGGTTCCGGCGGGCCGCCGGGACGCTGTCAGCGGGTGTATCCCTTGGTGATGTCGCTGATGAACTGGCGGGTCTGGTCCACATTCAGCGCCTGTGCCCGCAGATGTTCGTACATGACGCTGTAGCGCTGCACGTCATTCGCCTTCTCCAGGTAGAGGTCGCTGGTGACCCCTTCGATGTAGACGACGCTGGAGTCCGCAGCGTCCGGGAATTCCAGAATGGCGTACTGGCCGTTGATGCCGGGGTGCGCTCCCATGTCGAAAGGCAGTACCTGCACGGTGACGTGGGGCAGCTGGGACTGCTCCACGAGGTGTTCCAACTGCTCGATCATGACCTGCTTGCCGCCGACGAGCCGGCGCAGGGCGGACTCGTCGATGACGGCCCACAGGCGCAGGGGGTGCTCGGGGGCGTTGACCCGGTCCTGGCGGCGGGCCCGGACGTTCACCCGCTTCTCGATGTCCGAGGGCGGCGCCTCGGGCAGCGCTCCGTTGATCAGCGCCTCCGCGTAACTCCGGGTCTGCAGAAGCCCCGGGACGATCTGGGGCTCGTACACGCGGAGGGACTCGGCGTCGGTCTCCAGCCCGATGTAGACGCTGTACGGGATGTCACCGAAGGCGTGCCACCAGCCCTGCTGGCGGGAGTCCTTGGCCATCTGCATCAGGGAGTCGACGACGCGGTGGTCCTCGACCTCGTACACCCCGCAGAGATCGCGCACGTCGCGCTGGCTGATGGAGCGGCGGCCGTTCTCCAGGCGGCTGATCTTCGACTGCGAGACCAGCAGCCGCTCCGCCACCTCCTCGGCCGTCATGCCCTTGATCTCGCGGAGGCGGCGCAATTCCTGGCCCAGCCGGCGTCGCCTGACGGTGGGATTGACGTTGGTCGGCACGGGAACGGCACCTCCGGCTATGCAGCTGTCGTAGCTGTGTGTGTCTACTGCTCAGCAGATTGCCACTCGTGCACCCGGCCGCGCTGGGAAATCGCCACACGCGCCGGGGGCACGCAAGAGCGCGGGGCAGCCGGTGGATCCGGCTGCCCCGCGCCTGGTGCGGCTCCCGAACCGGGTCATGGGGACGTCGGTACGGCGGTATTCGGTACTCCGCGCAGGTGTCCGCGCGGTCGTGCTGTCAGTGGACGGAGGTGTGCACCATGCTGCCGTGCCGTGCTTGCGCTTGCGGCTGCAACGGCACGCCCGCCGTCTGCTGATTACGGCGTGGCTGGACGGCCACACCGTTCTGGACGTCCATCACGGCGTGCGCCACGAGACCGCCCATCGGGTCGTGTCTGATCAGGTCCCGGAGCCGGGAGCGCGATGAGCGCCCCTCGTTACCGGGGTACAGGTGCTTGCCGAGTCCGACCGCGTGGGCCAGTGCGGCGAGCGCCGCGGTCCGCGGGTCCGGCGGTACGCCGGTGCGGATCGCACTGTCCAGCCGGGCTCTGATGTCCCGGCTGATCGCCGTGTCCGTCGCCTGGTAGCGAGTCGTCGGCAGCACTCCGCACATCTGGCCCGCCACGGCATGAACCATGCCGCACCGCTCCAGGTGAGCGAGATAGATCTGGCGAAGTCCCAGTCGGGGTCCGCCGATCCAGTGGACCGCCCGAACCGGACTGCCACGACGGCGCAGCAGTTCCAGTGCGGAGTCCAGAGTCGGATCTCCTGTCGGCCGTGGCATCACCACGGCTATACGATCCCCGTCAGGGGCTATCCGTCCTGCCAGAGCCAGCTCTACTAGCTGTGCCCCGGCCAGGCCGAGGTCGAGCGACTGCGGCTGCGCTGTGGTACCCGTGGTCGGGTCCAGAGCGAGCAGCAGAAGCTCCTCCGGAATCGTTCTGCGGCTCCTGCCCATCCATGCCTCCCCGCGTGGATGAGTGACAGGGTGACCCCTCTCACATTGGTCTGTCGAGGGTGCCTGGGTGCTTTGTGAGGGAACCGTTAGGTATGTCGTCCTCGTCTAGCGGTTCGGCCAAGGGTTCACACAGGACACTGGTAGATGGTTCGGACAGTGCGGGCATGGCCCCGCTGCGCATCAAGGAGGTAATCGGTGGCGGGCGAGTCCCCCGACAAGTCGGAGCAGCGGAAGTCGTCGGGGACGGCTGAGGAGCGCGATCCGCGCCTCGCCGTGTTCCGCGAACCGGGCGCCGGGGCGGACGGGAATACGGCGAACGGGACGACCGGCGCCGAGACGGACCGGGAGACCGCTGTCTTCCGCCTCCCGCACTCCGGGGAGTCCGAAGCGCCCGAGGGTGCGGCGGCCCCCTCGGAGGGCTCTGAGGGCCCTGAGGGGGCTTCTGCGCCCCGCGAGGAGGCAGAGGGGCCCGCGGAGGCGCAGGACGCGACCGGGGCGGCCACGGCGGCGCCTGAGGCTTCCGCGGACGAGGACGGACCTTCGGCCCACGGGGCGGACCCGGACTCCGGCGCGGACGCGGACGCCGCGTCCGAAAGCGCTCCGGCTTCCGAGGCCGAGGCCGCACCCGGCCCGGAGTCCGCTGCCGACCCGGATGCGGATGGCGACTCCGGCGAGCGGGCCGAGACCGCGTCGGGCTCGGCGAAGCCGGACTCCGACCCGGACTCCGACCCGGACTCCGACCCGGACTCCGGCGCGGACTCCGGGGCCTCCGAGGCCTCCGGTTCCTCCGGGGCCGGCGCCGAGCCCGCTGCCGAGTCGACCCCGACCGACGCACGGCTGCGCGCCGCTGTCGCGGCGTGGGTGGCGACCGGGCCGGACGACGAATCCGCGGCTCGGAGCAGTGACGGCGAGGACGGGGACGGGCGCGAGGACGAAGCGGTCCGCGGCGACGACGGCCCGGCAGCCGCCGAGGGGAAGCCGGCGAAGGCCGGCGCCGAGGCGTCGGCGGACGACGGCGGGACGACGGACGCCGACGGGCGCGACGCGACGGCTGAGTCCGAGTCCGAGGCCGAGTCCGACAGCGACGCCGAGTCCGACGCCGATGCCGAGTCCGAGCCCGATGCCGGCAGTGACACCGCCGCCGGGTCCGAGGCATCCCCCGACACCGCCGACGTGCCGGCCGTCAGCGCCTCCGAGGACGCTCCGCGCGTCCCGAGGACCCGCGGGGAATCCTCGCCCGCCGAGGACGCGGAGCCCGCGCGTGACGGGCGAGGAATCGATCATCCGACCGCCGTCTTCAAGGCCCTGCGGACCGAGCAGGTCGACCAGCCGACGACCGCGCTGAAGCTCCCTCCGAAGGAGTCGGAGGCCGGCCGGAAGCCCGCGTCCTGGGCCGCCAAGGCCTCCGGCTCCACCCCTGCCGAGGCGCCCGCCGAGCGGACCAGCACGTTCGTGCCGCTGCGCTCGGACGACGTGCCCCCCGCTGCCGTGGTCGGCCCCACCGTCACCCCGGACGTCACCGCGGGGCCGGGGACGCCCGCGAGCCCCGGGGCCGGTCCGGCCGAGGCCGAGCGGACCCGGCAGCAGCCCATGCCGCCCAGGCCACCGCTCGACCTGCTGGCCGAGCTCACGAACACCCCGCCGCCCCCGGAGACACCGGTGCGCACGGCGGTCCGCCGGGTCAAGATCTGGACGCCGCTCGTCCTGCTCGCCCTGATCGTCTTTGCGATCGCGCAGTCGGTGCGCCCGCTTCCCGACCCGACGCTGACGCTGTCCGCCTCCCCGACGTACACCTTCGGGGGCGACAAGCTGGACATGCCGTGGCCGGCGGAGGGCCAGGGCGCCGTCGAGGTCGAGGGCGTCGGCACCATCGGCTCGTACGGCAAGGAGAAGTCCGCGCCGATCGCGAGCATGGCGAAGGTGATGACCGCCTACGTGATCCTGAAGGGCCACCCGATCACCGGTGAGCAGACCGGCGAGAAGATCGAGGTCGACAAGCAGGCGGCCAAGGAGGCCGCCATCACGGACGAGTCGACGGCCGGGATCAAGGAGGGCGACACCTACACGGAGCGCCAGATGCTCCAGATGCTGATGATCCCGTCGGGCAACAACGTGGCTCGGCTGCTGGCCCGTTGGGACGCCACCACGGAGAAGGCCTTCGTCGAGAAGATGAACGCGGCGGCCGAGGACCTCGGCATGACGAACTCGACCTACACGGATCCGAGCGGTCTGAAGTCCTCCACCGTCTCCACGCCCGCCGACCAGATCAACCTGGGCAAGGCGGTCATGCAGAACGACATCTTCCGCGAGATCGTCAACATGCCGCAGGCGGACATCCCGGGCGTCGGCAAGATCTACAACAACAACACCATCCTCCTGAAGGACGGGGTCAGCGGGATCAAGACCGGATCGTCGACCCCGGCCGGCGGCAACCTGCTCTGGACCGCCGACACGGTCGTCGACGGCAAGTCCCGCCGGATCATCGGTGCGGTGATGGGCGCGAACACCGACGGCACCCTGTACGCCAAGCTGGATCGCGCCATCCAGAACAGCTTCCAGCTCATCCAGGCCGCCCAGAAGGGGGTCGACTCCGCCACCGTCCTCAAGAAGGGCCAGGTCGTCGGGTACGTCGACAACGGCTTCGGCAAGCAGACCCCCCTGGTCGCCACCAAGGAACTGAAGGCCGTCGGATGGGGCGGGCTCGAGGTCGATCTCAAGCTGACCGACGGAGGCGCGGTCCCGGCGCAGCAGGCCGCGGCGGGCACGGTCGTGGGCGAGGTGACCGTCGGCACGGGGACGGGCAAGGTCTCGGTCCCCGTGGCCCTGCAGAGCGAGATGACGGAACCGGCCTTCGGCGACAAGCTCACCCGCATCACCTGAGTGACCGGCCGGTTCCCCGCCCCCGCCACGCGGGGGCGGGGAACTGTCCGGCGATAGACCGGCGCGGAGAAAATGCTGCGTGCTAGCGTCCCGAGCAACGGTGGGGCGCCGGGACGCGTCCTTCCGGGTACGGATGAGGCCGGCGCGGCAGACCGACGGTTCGGCAGGCCAGGGCAGGGACGGGGAGAGTCGCAGTGACCACCGCTGAGCCGACACGGGCCAACGACAGTCCGCCCGTGCCTCCCGCCGCAGCACGGTCCGTCCGGATCCCGGCGCAGCCCGTCGGGGACGACGACGGCTCCCGCGGCTCGGCACGGAGCCGCCTCGGTCGCCACCCGGTCCTGGTGACGACCGCGGTCGCCGCCGCCGTGCACATCCTGTGGTTCTTCTTCTTCGCGAACAGCGGCGGCGACATCGCCGCTCAGGACGCCTGGTCCGAGTTCGTCGGCCGTCACCCCGGCACGGCGTACAACCTCGCCTGGTACGGGGGCATGCACCCCGTCTCCTACAGCGTCGTGTCGCCCTACCTGATGTCGGTGCTGGGCGTCCGTACGACGATGATGATCGCCGGCACGGTGTCCTCGGCGCTCACCGCCCTGATCCTGGTGCGGGTTCCCGCCGTCCGTAACCCGCTGGCGTGCGCGCTCGCCGGTGTCTTCGCGTACCTGTGCAACGCCCTGTCCGGCCGGGTGACGTTCGGGCTCGGCATGATGTTCGCGCTCGGCGCCGTCGCCGCCGTCTTCTGCTGGCCCCATCGCTGGCGGTACAAGAGGTGGGCGAAAGCCGTCGTCGCCGCGCCGCTGGCCGGTCTCGCGACGGCCGGCAGCCCGGTAGCCGGGCTCTTCCTCGGCGTGGTCGCCGCGGCGCTCTTCCTGAACAAACGGCGTCCCGGGGCGTACGCGATCGGGCTGCCGCCCGTCCTGGTGGTGGTGCTCTCCGCGTGGCTGTTCCCGTTCTCCGGCACGCAGCCGATGGCGCTGGGCACCCTCTCGCTGCCGTTCCTGTACGCCGTCCTCGTCTTCGTCCTGGTGCCCCGCGACTGGCACACCGTGCGCACGGCCGCCGCGGTCTACGGATCGGGGACGCTGCTGACCTACGTGGTCGACTCGCAGATCGGCTCGAACGTGTCACGCATGGCGATGCTGTTCGCCGGTGTCGTCCTGCTCGCCGCGCTGCCGTACACGGCTCCGCGCACCCGGCGCTGGTACGCGCTGGTCCTCGTCTTCGTGGGGCTGAACTTCTGGATCGGCTTCAAGGGGATCGACGACATCGTCCGTACCGCCCCCACCGCCTCGTGGACCCGTGAACTGGCCCCGCTGGTCGACCAGCTCCAGAAGGTCGACGCGGAGAAGGGGCGCGTCGAGGTGGTGCCCCCCAGCAGCCACCGGGAGGCCTCGGCGCTCGACACGTACGTCAACCTGGCCCGGGGCTGGAACCGGCAGGCCGACATGAAGCGCAACCCCCTCTTCTACGACGACACCCTCGACGCGGTGAACTACCGCGAGTGGCTGGACCGCTGGGCCGTGCACTACGTGGTGCTGCCGAAGGGGAAGCCGGACTCCGGGGGCGAGCAGGAGGCGGCCCTCGTCGAGAAGGGGCAGCCCTATCTGAGGGCGGTCTGGAGTGACGCCAACTGGAAGCTCTTCCGGGTCCTGGACCCGGTGCCGCTCGCCGATCCGCCCGCGACGGTGGAGCGCGCCGGCGACGACAAGCTGACGATCCGCGTGCAGTCGGCGGGACGGGTCCTGATCCGGATCCCGTACTCCCGCTGGCTCGCCCTCGTCGACGACCAGGGCAAGAGCGTGGAGCGCCCGCAGGAGACGGAGGCCTCGAAGAAGCGCTCCGCGGAGGACGGGGACGCCCCCAAGGACTTCACGAACGCCCACGGCTGCCTGATCAAGGTGGACGAGGACGGGGACGGCGACGAGTGGACCGAGCTCCTCGCGCCGCGCCCCGGTGTCTACCGCCTGGCGGCGCCGTACCAGCTGCAACCGGGCACGCCGTGTCCTGAGGAACTGCGTCAATAGTGCGGGAACCCTCCCTACGGGCAGGCAGCACTGGCAAGGTGTGCTGCCATGAGGTGCCAACATTGCGGCGGCGAACACATCGGTCCGCTGCCGGGCATGGTCTGTCCCGGGTGCGGTTCCGCGGAACGCGCGCCGCGCGGGAGCGATTCCTGGATCGCCCGGGAGACGCTGACGGGCCGCGTCTCCACCCTGCCCAGGAGACGGAAGGTGCTGCTGGCTGCGGGGGTCGCCGTGGCCGTGGGGGGGCTGGCCACCGCCGTGTCCCTGCTCGCCGCGGGGGCCGGAGGCGTCCGCCCGGAGGCCACGGGCCGGGCCGGCGCCGCACCGGTGCCGATCGGCGGCGGGGCGCCGACCCGGATCGGGCCCGAGGACACCGGGCCGCCCGGTGACGACGCACCTCAACCCCCTGACGACGGGGGCCGATACCGCTTCACGGAGTGGGCGGGACCGGGGTGCACCACGGGCGGCTACGCGGAGTACGGGCGCTTCGAGAAGGGCGACGCGGGCTGGTACACCGTCGACACGGGGGGTTTCACGGACAGCTCCTGCGACGGCCGGTTCAGCGCCGTCCCGATGTCGGGCAGCCCCGGCCAGGACCGGGGGAGCAGCGCCGTCTGGTCCTGGCACCTCGGTGAGGGCTTCCGCGAGTGCGCGCTGACCGTCTTCGTCCCCAGCAGCGTCCGCGACCGGGATGTGGCGGGAGACCCCACCGTGTACCGGGTCCTCTCCGACCCTCGGAACACCGACTCGGCCTACACGGGCTTCGCCGTGAGTCAGCCCGAGCACCGGGGCACGGCCGTCGACGTACGGACCTACCCGGTCAAGGGGGACACCTTCGCCGTGCAGCTGGTCGACCGGGGCCGGGACTGGGGAGACGCGGCGCTGGTGGGCGCGCACCACGCGGCGGCGCAGCTGAAGGCGTCGTGCCGGTGACCCGGTGACCCGGTGACCCGGTGACCCGGTGGGAGCGGGCCCGGAAGGCCGGTGACGGGCCACGAGGGCCGCGCCCAGCCTCTCCAGCAGCGCGGGTGGCCCGGTGACCGGGTGGCCCCGTGACTGGTCGCACCGCTGAACGATGCGTGCCCGGTGACCGTCCGCCCGCTCACCGGACGTACGCGCGGTCCCGTTCCGTCAGGTGCGCGGCAGGGCCGGCCGCCCTCAGCACCACGTCCAGCGCACGTTCCGGGTCGGCGGCGTAACAGCCGCTGGCCCAGGCGGCGTTGGCCTCGACGGCCGCCCACTGCCCCGCGTCGGTGACTCCGACGTCGACGACGATCGCGGACGGCAGGGTGGGCCCGACGGCATCGAGCAGCTCCGATCCGAAGGCGTGTGCCCCGGGGGACAGGGGGGCCAGGTCGAGTCGCCCCGAGGTGGCGTACCGGCTGCCGGTGTGGACCTGGCCGTCGAGCAGATACAGCCGGTACTCCGCCTCGAACACGACGACATCGCTCACCAGCACCACCGTCTCCGGATCGACCGCGTCCGGCCCCGGCAGCCGGGACCCGTCCGTGTAGACCAGCGCCGGAATGCTCTTGTCGTTCGGCGACTTGGCGAAGACGGGGCGGCGCAGCCCGTACGCCTCACGGATGGGCACGGCACGGATCTCGCGCCGGAGGAACGCCGGGGGCAGCCGGGACAGCCAGTCGGCGGGCGCTTCGAGCGGTGCGATGCCCAGTGCGGGAGCCACGGCATCGGCGAAGGACGGACCGGCGTGCAGATACGCGTCCCCGTCGGGCAGCTCCCCGGGCACCGTGTGATCCGGCAGCTGGACCGTTCGCAGACCCCGGCGCCGGGCGGTGTCGCGGAGCGTCCGGGCGGAGTCGGTGAGACGGGGCGGGAGGATGAGGGGCATGCGTACGGATCCTGCCGCAGCGGGGGTCCCCGGACCACCGGATTTCGTTCGACAGCGCGGCGGGGTCCGGCTTCCACGGGGCGGGTGCACGCCAAGGAGACGAAGACCGATGCGGGCGCGGGGCAGGGGCTGGGCACTCTCGATCGCGCTGATGGAACTCTCGTCCCACCGGACGTCGAACCCGGTGATGGCGGCGACGGCCCGGCAGGTGATCGCGGAGGTCCTGGAAGGCGCGAGGGAGAGCCAGGCCGTCCCGTGGGTCACAGGAGACGCGTCCGGCCCCGGATCAGGACGAACGCGACGACGGCGGCGGTGACGGCGAGCATGATGCCGGCTCCGAGCCACTGCATCGTCTGCATCTGGGAGGCGGGGAGATAGTCGATGGACCAGCCGATGACGTGCCGGGAGTCCAGGCAGGAGGCGTGGTCCTGGGCGTTCTCCGACGTGTCGAGGCAGGTCGTCCAGTCCAGACGGTCCCCGGTGCCGGTGAGGAAGTAGGTGCCCTGCCCCTGCTGCTCCGCCTGGGCGGGCAGTTCCGGACGTACGGCGCCGGGCCCGACGCCCTGGTCGGTGCTGATCGACCGGACGTTCCCGAGGCTCCGCCAGCACTCGTCCCAGACGAACCCGATCGCCACGACGATGCCGAGCGTGACCACCATCGACGCCAGCGTGCGGCGCAGGAGCATGCCCACCGCCGCGCCCACGGCGAACGTGAGCAGGACGTAGGCCACCGGTATGACACCCGTGACGTCGAAGAAGGAGGTCCATGACAGGGAGGCGGAACGCCCCTTGACCGGGCTCCACCACCAGCTGAACGCGGTGGTGAGCAGCGCCGTGCACAGGGCGAGCAGGGCGGCGGGCACGGCGAGCTTCACGGTGAGCCACCGCAGCCGGCCGACGGACTGCGAGGTCACCAGCTTGGCGGTGCCGGATTCGAGGTCACCCGCGATGAGCGGGGCACCGAGGAAGACGCCGGCCAGGACGGGGAGGTAGCCGAGACAGCTTCCGACGCTGAACACGCGGTCGGCGTATTTCTCGAACTCGCCCGGCATGCCGCCCTTCGCCCCGGATGCGTCATGGGCGGCCAGGTAGTCCGTCATCTGTCCGCGCTGGTGGATCATGACGACCACGCCGACGAGGGTGAGCGCGATGACGGTCCAGAACGCGGCGCGGTGCTGGCGCCACACGAGCCAGGCAGGACCGCCGAGCCGGAATCCGGTCGGCCGTGAGCCCCGTCCGTCGTGCGGGCGACCTGCGGGAGACGCGTGAGCCGGGTCCCGGGTGAGGGTGGTCATACGGTCACAGCCTTCGTCCGGTCGCGGGTGATGATGTCGTGGATGTCGCCGGGCCGGGCGCCGGGGGTGATCAGCGCAGGCGCGTCGGGCGATCGGAGATAGGCGAGCAGGAGCTCCTCCAGGGTGGGGGGCTCGGCCGCCGGTCCGTCGTGCGCGATCGGTCCGCCCAAACGTACGAGGACGCCCGGGCGGCCTTCGCCGCGGTGGGAGTCGATGACCGTGTGCGGGGCGGCGGCGGGGGACGGGTCACGCGCCGGGACGTCGAGCAGGGCGTGCGCGGCGCGCAGTTCGTGGACCTCGCCGGCGAGACGCAGTCCGCCGTCCGCCACGACGAGGAGGTAGTCGCAGATGTGCTCCAGCTCGGCGAGCATGTGCGAGGACACCAGCACCGTCGTGCCGTGCTCGGCGGCCTCCGCCTTCAGCGTGCCCATGAGTTCGCGGCGGACCAGCGGATCCAGATCGGCCGTCGGCTCGTCGAGGATGAGCAGGTCGGGGCGTTTCCCGAAGGCCAGGGCGAAGGCGACCCGGGTGCGTTGCCCGCCCGACAGAGTTCCGACCTTCGCCTTCAGCGGCACCTGGCCCGCGCGGACGATGCCCTCGGCGACCTCCTGGTCCCAGCGAGGATTGAACTCGCTTCCCAGCCGCAGGGTCTCGGCCACGGTGAAGCGCCGGAACAGGGGCTTCTCCTGCGTCAGGAACGCGGTCCGCGAAACGGCCTCCGTCGACCCCGGCGCCGCACCGAAGACCCGCAGGGCGCCGGCGGTCGGCCGGATCATGTGGGTGGCCAGCCCCATCAGGGTGCTCTTGCCGGCCCCGTTGGGGCCGACCAGGCCGCACACCCGCCCGGCCGGCAGCCGGAAGGAGACGTCCTGGAGGGCCCAGCCGCGCCGGTACTCCTTGCCGAGCCCACGGGCCTCGATCGCGGGCTCGCCCGAGCGGGGTGCGAAACCCGCTCCACTTCCGTGGTGCATGTCCGGGTATTCCATCGGTGGGCTCCTGAGCGTGGGGGAGGAACGGCCCTGTACGGGGAGGAGGGGCCGGTTGTGTGTGTCGGGGCAAAGCGCCTGCGCCTGCGCGGGCGGCCGGTGGGGCCGGCAGGGCCGGCTCGGGTCCGGATCGGCTCTGCTCCGGTCCGGCTCGGGTCGGGCTCGGGTCCGGCTCCGGTCCGCCGACGGGCGGACGTGGCCGGGGGAGGGCGGCCGGGGTGTTCCCGTCCCCGTACGGTCGTGCCGAGGCACGGGTCACGGCACGTCCGCCCGTACAGGTCTGCCGAGGCACGGGTCACGGCGACCCGGACGACGCGCCGGAACGGGAAGGGGAGGCAGGGCCCCGACGCGCGCACCGGTACCTGCGCACCGGTACCCGCGGGGGTTCCCCGCCGGGGTGTGGTCGGCCGTGATCATGACATGCTCCTTGGGTGAGGAAAGGCGATCGCCGCCCGGTGGAGACCACTCTTCTCCGCCACGCGCCGCGGCGGATCGGGCGAAAGACAGATCATGAGCGGCCGGCTCGGACTTTCGGCCGGTCGGCGGGAGGGACCGTGAGAGGGATGCCGAAGGCGGCGAACGAGGTGGTCGCGGCCACCCGGGGAATCGGACGGCAGCACCCGCTGCCCGTCACGGCCCGGCTGCTGCTGGTCGGGGCCCTGGCCGCCCTCGTCGTGATGGACTGGGCGGGCGGCGACTTCTACCGCTTCCCGGACAACGGCCCCTCCGCGCTCGGCCCCGCCAAGCTGGGTGGCGCCCTGCTGGGCATCGCCCTCGTCGGTGCCTCGTCCCGGCTCGGGAGCCGCGCGCTCCCGGCGGCCGGGAGCGCCCTCGCGGCCGTGTCACTGTGCCTTTCGGCGGTGCTGCACCTGGAAGCGTCGGTCGGCTCGCAGGCCCTGGGATTCGCCGAACCGGCGTCGCTGGTGTGGCTCCTGCTGATCGTCGCCCGACGGGGCAGGCCGTCGTGGGCCGCGGTGGCCGTCCCCGCGCTCCTGGCGGCGATCGTGCTGCGGCCGGTGTCGGTGGAGGTGAGGCAGTCCACCACCATCATGGCGCTGATCTTCGCCCTGGTGGCGGTCGTCGCGCTGGGCACCGGCCTCGGTATGCGCCTGCTCCTGGTGGACCGGCGGCGGCAGGCGGCGGCGCTCAGGCTGGAGCAGCGGACGGAGTTCGCCAGGGACCTCCATGACTTCGTCGCCCATCATGTGACCGGCATCGTCGTGCAGGCGCAGGGAGCCCATGCGATCGCGGACCGGCGGCCCGAACTGGTACCGCCCGCACTCCAGCGCATCGAGCAGGCGGGTTCGGAGGCGCTGACGTCGATGCGCCACATGGTGGGGATGCTGCGCGACGCCGACGGAGAAGTGGCACTGACGCCGCTGGCCGGCATCGGCGAAGTGCGTTCGCTCGTCGAGGAGTTCTCGGCCGTCGGCGGAGCCCGGGCCCGGCTCGACCTGGAGGGGACCTTCGACGACCTGCCGGTGGAGGTGACCACCACCGCACACCGGGTGGTGATGGAGGCCCTCACCAACGTACGCAAACACGCCCACGGATGCACCGAGGTGCGGGTGCGCGTGGACCGCGCGGGAGACCGGCTCACCGTACGGGTCGGCGACGACGGCCGGTCGCGCCAGGGCTCCCGGAGCGGCTTCGGGCTGAAGGGCCTGGCCGAGCGGGTGGGCCTGATCGGCGGGACCGTCCAGGCGGGCCCGGTGACGTCAGGCGGCTGGGGCGTCGAGGCGGTGCTCCCGGTGACCGCGGCAGCGGCGGTGGCCTCATGACGATCCGGGTGCTGATCGCCGACGACCAGGCCATGGTCCGTGCGGGGTTCGCGATGATCCTCGCCGCCGAGGACGACATCGACGTCGTCGCGGAGGCCGCGGACGGGTTGTTCGCCGTCGAACTGGCCGAGCGTCACCGGCCCGACGTGGTCCTGATGGACATCCGCATGCCCCGCATGGACGGGCTGGAGGCGCTGCGCAGGCTGACGCGCCCCGGGACCGTGAATCCGCCGAAGGTCGTCGTGGTCACGACGTTCGACGACGACGAGTACGTCCAGCGCGCCCTGAGCGAGGGCGCCTCCGGCTTCCTGATCAAGGACTCGGGCCCGGCCCTGCTGGTGGAGGCCATCAGGGCGGCCGCCTCCGGAGAGGCGCTGGTGAGCCCGGCCGTCACCGTCCGGCTGCTGCGACGTCTCACCACCGCCGCGCCCCCTCGCCGGGAGCCGCGGACGGCGCTCTCGGCGCGGGAGACGGACCTGGTGCGTCTGGTGGCCAGAGGACTGACCAACGCGGAGATCGCGGTCGGACTGACCATCTCGGTGGGCACGGTGAAGACCCACCTCGCCAACGTGCAGACCAAGCTGTCCGCCCGTAACCGCGTGGAGATCGCCGCCTGGGCCTGGGAATCCGGCCTGGTCGACGGGCGGGGGTGAGCCCGGTCCGCCCGGCGCGGACATCCGGCCCCGCCGACGCGGCCCGCGTCCCTACAGGCCGCGCAGCCCCTCGTACAGGTTCGCGCAGCCCGCCCAGCAGCCGATGCTGCCGTCGTCGTACAGGCTGCCCATGTACCAGTCGCCGTCGTCGACGGACTTCACGAGGCACAGGCCGTGGAACCCGAGCACGATCTCGGGGCGCATCACCTCGTCGGCGCCGTCGGGGACGACCCACTTCACGGGCCGGTCCGGATCCAGGACGACGGCTCCCTGGTCCCCGGACACGTCGCGGATCTGCTGAAGGGTCCACCCGGCGGGGAGTCGTGCGTCTGCCATCCGTGGATGATCGCACCTGCGGGGCCACAGACCACCGGACGAGGCCACCGCTCGCCGTGGCCGGGGCCTTGGTCACGGCCACGGGCTGCCCCTCCCCTCGCACGGGAGACGCGCACATGCATCACTCGGAGTGCTGCGCCCCCGAGGGCCACTTTCCGTCGGCGAACTGCGTGCCCCAGTAGTAGGGGTTCACCTCCGCGAGGGTCCGTGCCTCCCAACGGACGGGATCGCCTTCCTGAGGGACGGCGACCTCGACGGACGGCCCCCAGAGCGCGAGCCGCTCCTGGCAGACGCCACAGGGCGGCAGGATCAGGATCCTGTCGCGCTCCGGATCACGGCAGACGCAGACCGAGGCGGTGACGATCCGGTCCTGGGTGTAGGCCTGGACGAACGCCCCGGTCTCCTGGCAGAGCGCGACCGATCCGTGCATGTTGTCCAGGCCGACGCTGGTGAGGATGCCGCCGTCCGCGAGCCGTACGGCGGCAGCGCCGCCGGGTTCCCCCGCGGGCCAGCGGCGGTCCATGAGTTCCACGGCCGCTTCCACGAGGTCCTGGTCGAGTTTCATGCCCGGAGTCTGGCAGAACGCTCAGTGACAGTCATGGGCTTTCACGAGGGCCTCGTGCCGGGGGCAGCGATCCGATCGGCGGGCCCCTGGCCTCGGGCACGACTGCCGTCACGTATCACCGCAAAAGGCCTGGCACCTGCGGAAATCCGTAGGTGCCAGGCCGCAACGCTCTGACCTGGGCGCGGCAGAATTCGGTCGGGAGCCCCCAGGTGTCGGTGCACGTTGGCAACTCGGGCGAGGTGTCTTCGGGATTCCAGATTCCTGCCAAGAACGAACCCGTGAACTGAACGTCCTACTCCCGGTTCACCAGCAAGCCGTTCCGAGCAGGGCGATTGACGTGATCTCCTCGTTCCTGCGGGACGCGCCCACGGACAGTACGACCAGAGCATTCCGCCCGCGTCCCGCTGACCGAGCGCTGATGGAGCCCCCTCTCGACCGGTGAGGGGGCTCCGCTGTGCCTGCCCGTCTCAGACCATTCGCTCATGAGTGCCTGATTTTGACGCGTTTCGATGCTCCGTGGGTGGAGCACCCCTTTCCAGGTGATTCGCTGATCCCGGCGCCATTTGGAGACTGATCGGAGGAGCAGGGAAGCGTCCCGGTCGTCAGTGACTGTGCTCGTGCACGCCAAAGGCCCCGGACCATGATCGGTCCGGGGCCTTTGGCGTCGTGCCTGTTCAGGCATGGTGCCCCCGGCAGGATTCGAACCTGCGACACCCGCTTTAGGAGAGCGGTGCTCTATCCCCTGAGCTACGAAGGCGGGGCCCCGGCAACGTGTGTCGGGACCGGTGGACCCGGGCACTCGGTTTCCCGTGAGCCGTGTGGTGCCCGGCCGAGGCCGTGCGCCGGGATCAGTGTAGCGGGTGGGTCCGCCAGGTGCGGGGGTGGCGGGGCGTGGCCGTGGCGACCTGGGGTCCTGTCGGATGTTGTTCTCGGCGGGGAAGGGGGTGGTGACCGGGTAACGGACAGGGTGGTCTGTTTTCAATTCTATTACTCTTAGGGTCGTTCTCGGTCAACTCCGGTCATATAGGGATAGCTGAGGGAAATTGTCGGGTTCGGCTGGTGGGCGATGAACAGAGTCGTGTCAGAGGGTGGTCCGGGATACCGGCAGACTTGTATGATTCCGATTTAGGCAGTGGCGCCGGTAGGTTTCCCCGACCTTTTCTGGGTGCCGTTTCGAGGAAGAGGCAGGCGCAGGCCCATGTACAAGAGGTCCGAGCAGACCCGCGAGGCTCTCGTCAGCGCTGCGGCGGAACTCATAGCCACCGGGCGCTTCGCCGATGCCGGGCTGGTGAACATCTGCCGGGTCGCCGGCGTGAGCAGGGGGGCGCTCTACCACCACTTCGCGTCCATCGCGGAGCTCGTGGCCGAGGTGTACGCGCAGGCGCGCGAGCGGGCGACGGTTCTCGTCGAGGACTCCTTCGCGGGGCCGGCGGCCGACGGCCCCGCGCGGTTCAGCGTCGCGCTCGGGGCCGCGATGGCCAAGGACCAACTCATCTGTGCCGGGATGGGGCTGGGCGCCGACGGAACGGACAGTGCGCCGCTGCTGCGGGACGAGGTCCTGGGGATGGTCCGTGACCGGATGGTCGCGGACGCCCGGGGCGGCGCGGCCCCCGACGCGCTGGCGGATCTGGCCGTGGTGGTCACCGCCGGTCTCGAGTCGCTCGGGTACACCGACAGCGGGTGGTGGGACCCCCGGCAGACGGAGCGGCTCTGGGGCATTCTGCGGCCGCTGTTCGCCGGGGCCGAAGAGGCGGCCGGTACCCAGGCCTGAGCCGGAACCCAAACCTGACGGGACCCAGGCCTGAGCCGAGACCGGGCTCGAGCCAGGGCCCAGCCCCGAACCAGGCAGACCTGAATCAGGTGCCAGGCGGCGAGTCCGGGCTCAGACCTGAGCCGCCGCCGGGGTCCGGGTGGCGGGTGGCTCGGCCGGGGGCTGGAGCGCGGTGATCCGGAGGTGGCTGATCATGCCGGGGTTGGCCAGCCCCGGAAGCAGGAACCGCCACAGCGTGCTGATGCGCTCCGGGAGGTCGCTCCGGTTCGTATACATCTGCGACATCACCTGCATCCCGGTGAACGCGCCGATGATGATCGACGTCGCCTCGGTCAGGTCCACGCCCGGCAGGATCTCGCCCTGCTGCTGCGCCTGCCTCAGCAGCTCGAGTATGGCCGCGCTCGACTGCTCGTACGGCGTGGTCACGGGGCGGGGGAAAGACGTCTGTTCCACGGCCAGGCGCACGCTCGCCCGCAGGACCGGGTCGCGCTGGAGGCGGAAGGCGAACTCGAAGGTGAGGTCGATGACCGACTGGAGCTTCACCTGCCGCTCCGGGACGACCAGTGCCTCGTCGTGCGCGGCCAGCAGGGCGATGGCGATGGCTTCCTTGGAGGGGAAGTGGTGGTACAGGGCGCCTCGGGTCAGGCCCGTGCTCGCCAGGATCTCGTTGGTGCTGGCGGCGTCGAAGCCGCGGGCGTCGAACACCCGGGCGGCGGCTTCCAGGATCGAGAGTCGCGACCGTGTTCCGCGTTCCTGCTTACCCATCCCGGATCCTTGCGCTCGCCACTGGATATCAAACCGACTTGTCTGCATCCTACGGCGAAACACCGGGTGACGTCATTACCCGGGGGCGGGCATTCCGGAAAGACCCCGGGGGCGAGGGTTGCGCGAAGGCCGGGGCGAGCGTTCCGGAGGCGGCCGGCCGTGCGGGTGCCGAGGGCGCCGGGGCTGCGGCCGCGCCGCCCCCGGGCCTCGGCCGCCGCCGGGAGCACCTCAGGGGTGTCCGAGGCGGAAGCCGACCCCCCGTACGGTGATGATCCAGCTGCTCGACCCCAACTTGCCGCGCAGGCTGCTCACATGGGTGTCGATCGTGCGCCCGCGCTGCGACCAGGTGTCCTCCCAGACCTGGGTCATCAGCTGGCGCCGGGAGATGACCGCCCCCGGCTGCGAGGCGAGCAGGTGGAGGAGGTCGAACTCCTTGCGGGTGAGGTCCACCTGACGGCCGTCGAGCGTGGCCTCGCGTGTGGTGGCGTCGATGCGCAGCGGGCCGTGGTCGACGGTCCGGGCGATCTCCTGCCGGGGGCGGGAGCGCCGCATCACCGCCTCGATCCGGGCCAGCAGTTCGCGGAAGCCGTAGGGCTTGACCATGTAGTCGTCCGAGCCGGCCTGGAGCCCCAGCACGCGGTCGAGTTCGCTGCCGCGGGCGGTGACCGTGATGATCGGGGTGTCGCTGACCGCCCGGATGCCGCGGCAGACCTCGAGGCCGTCCAGGTCGGGAAGATCGAGGTCGAGCAGGATCAGGTCGGCCTGGTGGTGCTCCTGCAGGGCCTTGCCGCCGGTGGCCACGCTCTCGGCGTCGTAGCCCTGCCGGAGCAGGGCCTGGACGAGCGTGTCGGCGGCGCGTTCCTCGTTCTCGACGACCAGCACCCGCAGTACGTCACGGTCCCCGGCGCCGGGTGGCTGGGGCAGGGCTGTGATGCGGTGCGGCTGGGGAACCCCGGGGCGATGCTGAGTGGTCCGGGGTTCGAGTAGATCTGAGGCCTGCCGGTTCATCTGCTCCTCCTGAGGCACAGACGTGACATCACGGACTGCTGAATGCTCACGCTCACCGAAGATAGCAAACAGACTTGTCTGATTGTCAACGGCGAAGCGGCTCGGCGAGGCTGGGTGTCGCCACCCCTCTGTGAACTGCAACGTCTGTCATTTTATGGGGAATTGGTCGGCAATTCGCGAGGCTCGCTCCGCGTGCCCCTCGGGTGTCTGGATGCCTGATCAGAAGACTTATCCGGCAAGCTTGCCTGTTTTTCGAACAGGGACAGCGTGAGGGCGCGAAGTGACTGAATGTCCGGCGTGTGTGGTGTGTATGTCACCAGCGGTCCACTTTCGCCCGAAGTCGAGAGCTCTGCTGTCGATCCCCGAGGAGGGTGGTGCCTGTGCGGTACATCCGATTCTGCAGGCGGGCAGACCAAGTTTTTACTTGATATTACGAACCGACCTGTCTGTATCTTGGGACCCAGCAACGAATCGTCGGCCACGGGGGTGGCTGCCGGCGTCAGGCTTGCTCACCCCTGTCCAGAGACATAGATCGGGAGTGCCACGCATGCCGTCCCTTGCCTCAGCACCGTACGAGCCCAGCAGCAGCATCGCCCTGACCCCGCGCCCCGCGGTGTCGCGTCCGGAACTCACCACGACCGTGCCGCGCCAGTACGTCCACCGCGCCTCCGTCTCCGAGGTGCTGCTCACCGGATGGGAGCAGGCCCCGGACAGCCCTGCCGACGGGGCCGAATCCTTCGTCGTGCGGGCGCAGTGGCCCCGGGGGCACTCCCTCTTCTCGCAGGTGGCGGGCTATCAGGACCCGATGCTGCTGATCGAGTCGGTCCGGCAGATCGGATCACTGCTGTCCCACGCGGAGTTCGGGGCTCCCTTCGGGCACCAGTTCCTGATGTGGGACATGTCCTTCGCGACCACCGCGGAGATGCTCGTCGCCGGCCCCGCGCCGACCGAGCTCGAGCTGCACACGGTCTGCAGCGACGTGGTCCGGCGAGGGAGAACGCTCAGCAGCATGCGGTACGACGTCACCGCCGTCGTCGACGGAGTGGCCCTGGCCACCGGGCGCGCGGGCTTCAGCTGCACCAGTCCCGCTGTGCACCGGCGGCTGCGGGGCGACCGCCCCACCAGCACGGGTTACATACCGGGCCGCCCGATCGACCCGGCGCGCGTCGGTCGCACCGGGGCCGGGCACGTGGTCCTGGCCGAGGGCGACGCGGAGGCCGGAGCGAACCGGTGGGCGCTGCGCGTCGACACCACGCACCCGATCTTCTTCGACCACCCGGTCGACCACGTCCCGGGCATGGTCCTCCTGGAGGCGGCCCGGCAGGCCGCGCACGCCTCCACCGGCATGGCCGACGCGCTCGTCCTCGCCCTCGACAGCACCTTCACCCGCTACGCCGAGCTCGACGCGCCCTGTCTGATCGAGGCGACCCCGGGCCGCCCCGACGCGTCCGGCGTCGTCCGGGTGACGGTGGAGGGCACCCAGCAGGGCCAGACCGTGTACTCGGCCGACCTCGTGCTCCGGCCCCGCGACCGCTGAAGCCCGCCCGCGTCGAGTCGACTGGAGAGTGCCGCGTGCACACCACCATGATCACCGGGGCCACCGGATTCATCGGCCGTCACGTCGCCGAGGAGGCCCGGAGCAGGGGTGTACCGCTCAGACTGATGTCGCGCCGCCCCCGGCCGGTCCCGGCCGGGACCGCGCGCACCGGGTCCCGCCCCGTGCAGGAGGTCGTGGCGGATCTCGCTCGGCCGGAGTCGCTCCGGGGCACCTGCGAAGGAGTGGACGTCCTGCTGCACTGCGCCTCGCAGATCGGCGGCGCGGACGACGTCAACGAAGCGGTCAACGCCCGGGGAACCGCGGCCCTGGTCGCGGAGGCGGAGCGCGCGGGGGTGCGGCGCGTCGTCTATCTCAGTACCGCTTCCGTGTACGGCCGCGGGACCTTTCGCAGCGCCGGCCCCGAGGGGCTCGAACGCCGCCCGGGGTCGCCCACCTCCAGGACCCGGGCCGTCGCCGAGGACGTCGTACGCGCCGCCGGAGGGATCGTGCTCCGGCCCCATCTGGTGTACGGGACGGGGGACACCTGGGTCGTCCCCGCAATGGCGTGGCTGCTGCGGGCCCTGTCCGGCGCCTCAGCGGGGTGGCACGCCCGCATGTCCGCCGTCGCCGCGCCCGAACTGGCCCGGCTGGTCATGGGGGTGGGGTCCGCGCCTGCCGGGAGGCTGACCGCGTCCGTCTACCACGCCGCGCACCCGCGGCCGGTCACCGCGGCCGATCTGCTGCGCGCCGTCTCCGGGTGCATGGAACTGCCCCCGGCCCACGGCCGTATGTCCCTCGGGGAGGCGCGCGAACGGCTCACCGCGGCGAGTCTGCCGCTGCACGCACTGGACATGCTGGCCACCGATCACTGGTTCGACAGTGCCCCGCTGTGGGCTGATCTGGACCAGACGCCGGGCCCCGGATTCGACAGCGATTTCGCGGAGTCGCGGGAGTGGTACCGACGTGTGGTCCGGGCGGCCTGAGCGTCACCGTCCTGTCCGGATGCGGCGGCCGTACCGGCTGCCGCATCCGCCATTCTGGGGAGAACTCCCCGCTCTTCGGGGACTTTTGACGGGCGTCTGACCATTTCCTGCCAGTCTCTCGACACAGCTGGACGACTCCTGGGAATGTCCACCCAGTTCTGTACCCCCATGCGTTGAACACAAGGGCGGGGATCGAACAGTCTGGTGACTCCGAGCGAGTCAGGAGACGTTCATCGTGCGTAAAGTGCTCATCGCCAACCGTGGTGAAATCGCTGTCCGTGTTGCTCGGGCTTGCCGGGATGCCGGAATCGCGAGCGTGGCCGTCTATGCCGATCCGGACCGGGATGCTCTGCATGTGCGGGCGGCCGATGAGGCGTTCGCTCTGGGCGGTGACACTCCGGGGGCGAGTTACCTGGACATGGCGAAGGTGTTGCAGGCGGCGAAGGATTCCGGGGCGGACGCGGTCCATCCGGGGTACGGGTTCCTGTCGGAGAACGCGGAGTTCGCGCAGGCGGTGCTGGACGCGGGTCTGACGTGGATCGGTCCGCCGCCGCACGCGATCCGGGATCTGGGTGACAAGGTCGCCGCCCGGCACATCGCCCAGCGTGCCGGTGCCCCGCTCGTGGCCGGCACCCCCGACCCGGTGTCCGGGTCGGGCGAGGTCGTGGAGTTCGCGGAGAGGAACGGCCTGCCGATCGCGATCAAGGCGGCCTTCGGCGGGGGCGGGCGTGGTCTGAAGGTGGCCCGCACGCTTGAGGAGATCCCGGAGCTCTACGACTCGGCGGTCCGTGAGGCGGTCGCGGCGTTCGGCCGCGGGGAGTGCTTCGTGGAGCGCTACCTCGACAAGCCCCGCCACGTCGAGACGCAGTGCCTGGCCGACACCCACGGCAACGTCGTCGTCGTCTCCACCCGTGACTGCTCGCTCCAGCGCCGCCACCAGAAGCTCGTCGAGGAGGCCCCGGCCCCCTTCCTGTCCGAGGCACAGAACGCCGAGCTCTACGCCGCCTCGAAGGCCATCCTGAAGGAAGCCGGCTACGTCGGCGCCGGCACCGTCGAGTTCCTCGTCGGTGTGGACGGCACGATCAGCTTCCTCGAGGTCAACACCCGCCTCCAGGTCGAGCACCCGGTCACCGAGGAGGTCACCGGCCTCGACCTCGTGCGCGAGATGTTCCGGATCGCCGACGGTGAGGAACTCGGCTACGGCGACCCCGCGGTGCGCGGCCACTCCTTCGAGTTCCGCATCAACGGCGAGGACCCCGGCCGCGGCTTCCTGCCCGCCCCCGGCACCGTCACCCTCTTCGCCCCGCCCACCGGCCCCGGCGTCCGCCTCGACGCCGGCGTCGAGTCCGGCAGCGTCATCGGCCCGGCGTGGGACTCGCTCCTGGCCAAACTGGTCGTGACCGGCGCGACCCGCGAGCAGGCCCTGCAGCGCGCCGCCCGCGCCCTGGCCGAGTTCCAGGTCGAGGGCATGGCCACCGCGATCCCCTTCCACCGGGCCGTCGTCACCGACCCCGCGTTCACCGCCGACCCCTTCACGATCCACACCCGGTGGATCGAGACGGAGTTCGTCAACGACATCAAGCCCTTCCAGGTCCCCGCCGACCAGGACACCGACGAGGAATCCGGACGCGAGACCGTCGTCGTCGAGGTCGGCGGCAAACGCCTCGAAGTGTCCCTGCCCTCCTCGCTCGGCATGAGCCTGGCCCGCACCGGACTCGCCGCCGGAGCCAAGCCCAAACGCCGCGCCGCGAAGAAGACCGGCTCCGCCGCCTCCGGCGACACCCTCGCCTCACCCATGCAGGGCACGATCGTCAAGATCGCCGTCGAAGAGGGCCAGGAAGTCAAGGAAGGCGACCTCATCGTCGTCCTCGAAGCCATGAAGATGGAACAACCCCTCAACGCCCACCGCACCGGCACCGTGAAGGG